>NZ_JASJOE010000022.1 GCF_030163755.1 Roseicyclus amphidinii | reverse complement strand
CGGCCCTGCCGGGCCCGCCCGGCCCGTGCCGTGACGCGGCGTGACGCGGCGCTGCCACGGCTGCGAGGGACTGGACATCGGTGCCGGCTTCGGGGTGTATCCCCGCGGCAATCCATGATCTGTTACCGGCGAGTAACGGGGCGGCAGAGGTGACCATGACCCAGACGATCACGCCGATCATCCTGTGCGGCGGAAGCGGCACGCGGCTTTGGCCCCTGTCGCGCAAGAGCTATCCCAAGCAGTTCTCGGACCTCGTGGGCGAGGGGACGCTGTTCCAGGCCTCGGTCGGGCGCGTCGCGGGCGCGGGGTTCGCGCGGCCCGTCGTCGTGACCGCGTCGGATTTCCGTTTCATCGTCACCCAGCAGATGACCGAGGCGGGTGTCGATCCCGCCGCGGTCCTGCTCGAGCCCGCGCCGCGCAACACCGCGCCCGCGATCCTTGCGGCGGTGCTGCATATCGTGGCCTCCGACCCCGGCGCGCTGGTGCTGGTCACGCCCTCGGATCACGTGGTGGCCGATGTCGACGGCTTCCGCGCCGCCGTCGCCGCCGGGGCCGAGGTGGCGCAGGCGGGGCGGATCGTGACCTTCGGCATTCGCCCGGACCGGCCCGAGACGGGCTATGGCTATCTCGAGCTGGAGGGCACAGGCGACGGGCCGCAGCCGCTGCGGCGCTTCGTCGAAAAGCCGGACGCGGCCACGGCGCAGGCGATGCTGGAGGATGGGCGCTACCTGTGGAACGCGGGGCTGTTCCTTGCGCGGGCCGATGTGCTGATCGCCGCCTTCACGGCCCATGCGCCTGCCGTGCTGGAGGCGGTGACGCGGTCGCTTGCGGGCGCGCAGCCCGACCTGGGGTTCCTGCGGCTCGACCCGGCGGCCTGGGCCGAGGCCGAGGATATCTCGATCGACTACGCCGTGATGGAGCGGGCCGAGGGATTGAGCGTCGTGCCCTTCGCGGGCGGCTGGTCGGACCTCGGGGGGTGGGAGGCCGTCTGGCGCGAGATGCCGCGCGACGCGGCCGGTGTCGCCAGCCGCGGGCCGGTGCAGGCGCTGGAGTGCCGCAACACGCTGCTTCGGTCCGAGACCGAGGGGCAGGTTCTGGTGGGACTCGGGCTGGAGGACATGATCGCCGTGGCGATGCCCGACGCGGTGCTGGTCGCGCCGATGGACCGCGCGCAGGACCTGCGGCAGGCGGTCTCGGCGCTGAAGGTGGCGGGGGCGCGGCAGGCGACGGAGTTTCCCAAGGATCACAGGCCCTGGGGCTGGTTCGAAAGCCTTGCGCTGGGCGAGCGGTTCCAGGTCAAGCGCATCCTCGTGCATCCGGGCGCGGCGCTGAGCCTGCAGAGCCACCACCACCGCTCGGAGCACTGGATCGTCGTGCAGGGCACGGCGAAGGTGACGGTCGAGGACCGCGTGACGCTGTTGTCCGAGAACCAGTCGGTCTACATCCCGTTGGGCGCGGTTCACCGGCTGGAGAACCCCGGCAAGCTGCCCATGGTGCTGATCGAGGTGCAGACCGGCGCCTACCTGGGCGAGGATGACATCATCCGCCACGAGGATGGCTACGGACGCGGGTGAGGCACCGCCCGGCGGGGCGCGGCCAGCAAGGGGGCCAGCAAGGGGGCCAGTAACGGGGCCGGTATGCGGCCCGAGGTAGGCGGTATGGGTGTCACGGGTGTTCTGATCATCCACAATGACAGCGCGTTGCTGGGCCATGTGCTCGCCTCGGTCCGCCCTCTCATCGACCGGCTTGTCGTGGTGGACGGGGCCTATGACTGGGTCGCGCCGGTCTGCCGCCTGGCCGGCGAAGACCCCGAGCGGTCGACCGACGGGCTGCTCGAGGTGCTCGCGGACTCGGGCATCCCGTATACCCGTATCTGCGGCACCTGGCGCAACGAGACCCACAAGCGCCGCGCCTCGCTCGAGGCCTGCGACAGCGCCCGCGTCATGCGCATCGACGCCGACGAGATCTACGCGGTGGACCCCGCGCGGCTGGAGGCGTTCTGGCATTCGCCCCATGCGCTTGGGGCGCTGCAGGTGCCGCTCCTGGTGCATCCCGACGCGATCCTGACGGGGGGCGGCGATGCCCCCGTGCCGCGCGCGCCGATCTTCATGAACCTCGCGCGGGCGGGGATCGACGATATCCTCGCGGGGATGTGGCTGGTCCGGCCCCGACACGAGGCGACGGGCCGGGCAGGGGCCGCGAGGGTGCATCCGCAGGCGCTGGGCATGTGCTACCACCTGACCGCCTTTCGCCCCGCCGGGGCCGCCTACCGGCGTGCGCGGTTCTATTGCCTCGTCTCGATGCGGATCGCGGGCAAGGTGGGTCTGGGCCTCAACCGGCCCTTCGCGGGGGACGGGGAGATGCTCGAGATCCTGTCGGACCTCGATCCGGGGGCGGTCGACCTGGCCTTCAGGCTGCACCGGATCGCCGCCTGTTTCCCCGAGGTCGGACCGCGGCAGGCGCTGCGGGTTTTCGAGCTGCCGGGCGAGGGGATGCCGGCGCAGATCCGCGCGATCCATGCCGACATGCTCGCCAGCCAGGCCGAGAAGACGCGGGCGCATCTGGACCGGGAGCTGGTGCTGTTCGCGGGGCGGCCCTGTTTCCTCGATGTCACGCGGGAGGTCGCGGCGGGGCGTGGTCTGCGGCTCGAGAGCCTCGACGGGGGGGCTTCGACCATGCGGCTGCATCTCGACCACGGGCTTGCGCGGGAGACGGTCGAGGCCGGGGATCGAGGGATGATCGCGGCCACGGAGGGGATGGCCCGCGCCCGGCGGGCGGTTCTGGAGCTGTCGGTTCATCCGCCGCAGGCGGCGACGGGCCGGGCGCGGCTGGCTGTGAGGTGATCCGGGCGGATGCCGGGGGCATGGGATGCCGGGGGCGGTGTGGACGGGAGGCCTCGGTGCGATGGGGTGTGATCCGGGCGGGATGGTCGGGTCCAGCCTTGCCGGATCGGGAGTGTCGGCACGGGGCGCTTGGGAGAGGTGGCCGCGCAGGTGTTCGGTATCTTCGCCGCGTCGGGGGGCGGCTATCGTTGGCGAGAGGTTGGGGTTCGGCGGGCGCTGCTGGCGGTTTCAGGCTGTCACGGGGAGCCATGGGTCGGGCGCGGCTCGTCGTGAGGTGACCGGGCTGGCGGGGGCATGGGATGCCGGGGGCGGTGTGGACGGGGGGCGGGAGCCCTCGATGTTACTGGGATTGATCCGGGCAGGGTGGTCGGGGTCCAGCCTTGCCGGATCGGGAGTGTCGGCACGGGGCGCTTGGGGGAATTGGTCGTGCCGGTGCTCGGTATCTTCGCCGCGTCGGGGGGCGGCGGGCGATGCGACGGGAGGAGGGCCAGAGTTCGGCGGGCGGTTCCGGGGGGCTCCGTCCGTGGCAGGGGGCCGCGCCGCTGACGGGATAGCCGAAGGTGCAGAAATCCTCGGCGTCATGGGCGCTGATCCGGGTGGGGTGGTCGGGGTCAAGCCCGAGCCTCGCCGGATCGGTCAGGGCCCCGCGCCGGTGACGGGGTAGCCGAAGGTTCGGAAATCCTCGGCGTAATGCGCGTTGATCCGGGCGAGGAGGTCGGGGTCCAGCCCGAGCCGCGCCGGATCGGGGCTGTCGGAGCGGTTGGCGTGGGGGAAACGGTCGGGCAGGGCGGTTGTGTCGGCACCGCGGCGGGCCAGTTCCTGCCGGATGGTCGCGGTCGCGGTTTCGACCTCTTCGATCCTGAACCAGTGCAGGCCTTCGGCGAGGTGCCCGCCGAGCTTCAGCCAGTCGCATTGCGGGCGGAACATGCCGTCGGGCCCCGGCAGGCGCGTGAAGAGGCCGGAGGCCACGAAGTCGGGGAAATCCGCGAAGGAGATCATCATCCGGCGCAGTTCGGGGTTGTAGCCCTCCCATCGCCGCAGGAAGGCGAAGATCGAGGCGAGCCGGGCATAGGGGTTGCGCACGAAGCTGAAGGTGAACATGTCGCCCGCCGCCGGGCGGGCCATGTCGATGGCGGCCTGCGCCTCGGCCAGCGTGGAGTGCTTGCGCAGGCCGTGACGCCGCGCGTAGGCGCGCTGGATCTCTTCGCCGAACTCGGTTCCCCCGATCTCGAGGTCGAAGGGGCCGTTCAACGGCGCGAGGTAGCGGGTCACGCTGGTTCCGGCGGATTTCGGGATGTGGATGAAGGCGAAGCCGACCGATCGGTTGATGATCATGCCTCAGACCGCCCCGAAGAGGTCGATCGCCTCGAAGGCGGCCTTCATCTTGTCGCGGCCCGCCGCGAAGGAGAAGCGCGCGGCGACGTAGTCGCGCCCGGCCGTCGAGATGGACCGCCACATCGCGTCGTCCTCGGACAGGGCGAGGATGGCATCGGCCCAGGCGCGCGGCGTCTCGGCGATCAGGCAGTCATGGCCGGAGCGCAGGCCGATCCCCTCGGCGGCGATGGGGGTGAGCACGGTGGGGATGCCGTGGGCCATGGCGCTGAGAACCTTGCCCTTGATGCCTGCGCCCGACAGCAGCGGCGCCACGAAGATGCGGTGCCGGTCATAGGCATCCGACAGCTCTTCGACGAAGCCCGCGGGGTCGATCCGGTCCGAGGCCAGCGCGGCGATGTCGGGCCCCATGCCGGAGCCGTAGATCGTGAGCCGGGTGCGCGGCCCCTCGAGCTGGGGCATCACCTCGGCGCAGAACCATTTGACGCCCTCGGTGTTGGGGTGGTGGTTGAAGCTGCCGAGGAAGGACAGGCCGCGCCGCCTCTTCAGCGGCGGCACCGTCTCGGGGACATGCACGACCCAGGGGCAGGTCATGACGCGGGCGCGCCCCTCGGTGTGGGAGGCGATGACGGCGTGTTCGACCTCGTTGTAACTGAGCACGAGATCGGCGGCGGTCATCATCTCGAGTTCCTGCTCGCGCACCGCGCGCACCGCCGCCAGCCGGTCGGGATCGCCCGCGGCGAGGGCCGTGCGCAGCTCGCGCAGGAAATGCAGGTCGGCGTTGTTGAGGATGATCCGCGCGCGCGGGTTCAGCCTGCGGATCAGGTGGATTGTTTCCTGCGCGACGTAATAGCGGGTGATGTAGACCGCATCGAATTCGGCGGCGCGTTTCTCGAGGAATTCCTGCACCGAGAGATGGAAGGGGGCATAGACCATCTCGACGCCGCTGTTCTGCATCTCGTCGGTGTAGCTGCCCAGATGCGCGAGGTTCTGCGGCAGGAAGGTCACCTTGTAGCCGAGCGATTGCACCAGCTCGATCTCGCGCCGCGCGGCATGGGAGCCTGCGTCGCGGTCCTCGCGCGGGGTGGTGTAGTCGATGAAGAGCACGCGCCCGACGATGCCGCGGTCCTTCTCGAGGTCGGGCTGATGCCCCTCGCGCCCGAAGCCGGCATAGGCGTTGGTCCAGCGCCGCTTGAAGCGGGGGCGGTTGATTTCCTGGTATCGCTTGAAGCCGGTCGCGGGGTCGGTGCCGCTGGTCACCCCCTCGAAGTGATAGACGACCGAGGCGGGGACGAACCATGTCTTCAGCCCGGCCTCGCGCAGCTTGAAGGCAAGGTCGGTGTCCTCGAAATACATCGGCTCGAGATAGGAGGACAGGCCGCCGACCTTGTCCCATGCCTTGCGCGTGGTCATCAGCGCTGCCCCGGACAGGTAATCGGCCTGCCGGGCGTAGCAATAGCGCGGGTCCCAGGGGTTGCCGCCGTTGCCGTAGTTCCAGGGGTTGCCCGAGTTCCAGACGATGCCGCCCGCGTCCTGCAGCCGGCCGTCGGGGTAGATCAGCTTTGCGCCCGCAAGGCCGACATCCTCGAACCGGTCGAACGCGTCGACCAGCGCGTCGAGCCAGCCGACCGTCACCTCGGTGTCGTTGTTGAGCAGCGCGACATAGGTGCCGCGCGCGGCGGCGACGCCCGCGTTGCAGGCGCGGATGAAGCGTTGCGGCTCGGTGTTGCGGATCACGGTGATGCCCGACACCAGCGTCTCGATCTCGGCGGTCTCGTCGCCGGAGGCGTCATCGACGACGATCACCTCGAAGCTGGTCCGGTTGTGGGCCACCAGAAGCGCGCAGAGCGCGTAATAGGTGACGCGCACCTGGTTGTGGGCCGGGACGATCACCGAGACGACCGGCTCGGCGACCTCGGGAAAGGCGATGGGACGCAGCGCGAGCGTGTCATGGGTGCGGTCGAGCGTGTCGAGCGCGGTCACCAGCGCGGAGGGGTCCAGCCCCTCGACCGGCTGGGCAAGATGGGCGCGCAGGGCCCGGTAGCGGTGGTTGGCCCGGACCGTCAGGTCGGTCGGAAAGGGCGCGCGCGTCTCGCGCGACAGGACGTCATGCGGGGTCAGGATGCGCGGGGCCAGCACCGGCAGCGACAGGAACACCTGGCTGCCCGACGGGTCACGGATCGAGACCTCGACGATCTCGCCCTTCAGGCAGCTGTCGGGCAGGCGAAGGGTGGTTTCCTCGGGGCCGATCTGCGCCGCGCCGACGCGCGCGCCGTCGATCCAGAGCGACATGGCCTGCGCCCGCGCTGCGCGCAGGACCAGCGAATGCCCGTAATCGTCGCACAGGGTGACGGCGTTGTCCTCGGGGGCGAAGACCTCGAGCGTCTCGTCGCCGAGATGCAGGGTGACGGGGGCGTCGGCGGGGGCGCGGAAGGCGGGCACCCGCGCCCGGAACCAAGCCCGGCCCGCACCGGGGCCGATGGCCCGCTCGCGGGGCCGGATCGTCGCCGCGCGCTCGGCCTGCTCGCGGATCTGCGCATCGGCGATGAAGACATAGGGGTAATTCTCTTCCTCGTCGGGGCGGTATTGCAGGTAATTGACCTGCATCTTCACGCTGCAGCCCGTGCGCCGGAACGGCAGCGGCACGAGGACATGCTGATACCCCTCGATCGACCGGCCGCCGCGAAAGCGGGGGTCCAGCGGCAGGGTCACCGTGGTCGGGTGTCGCCCGTCGGCGTGGTCGAAGGTGACGAGAAGCTCGGCCTTGCAGCGGTGCGAGGCGATCCACGCCTCGAACACCAGCGCCGCATCGGCGGCCTGCACCGTCAGGGTCTGGGCGATCTCGATCACGTGCGGGCGGTCGAAGCCGTCGACGCGGATCTGCACCGTCCGGCCATCCTCGAGCGCCCAGTCGACCAGCCCGTTGACCTGCGCCTCGCCGCCGAAGCTGGTCTTGCGCCCGTCGGCCAGCCGTTCGGTCAGCGGCACGCTGCCGGGCAGGAAGGAGAAGGATCTGCGCAGGGGCACATGCGGCGGGGAAAAGCCGGGGTCGTCGACCGGCTCCAGCGCCACGGCCCCCTCGGCGCAGCGCAGGCGCAAGCCGGCCTCGAGCGCATCCTCGGCGGCGTGAACCAGAAGCTCGCCATCGGCGAGGATCACGGTTTCGACGATTTCCGGGATGGTCATCGATACGCACGCGGTTGACTGGCTACGCTTTCGTTGGACCGAACTCGGGCCCAATAGTCAAGTTGCGCCTGGGGTTTGGCCGGTGCGCGGGTGCGGCCGTGCCCCCGATGCCAGCGCCATTGCGCTACTTGCGGGCGCTTGCCGGGGCGTGGCTGCGCAGCAGCAGCATGGCAAGGCCGCGCGCCTGGCGGGCGTAGCCGGGGTTGCCGCTGGCCTGGGCTGCCACGATGGCCCCGTCGATCAGGATGGTGAACTGCGCGACGGTATCGGCCGGGTCGGGGGTGCCGACCATCTCGGCCTGCGCGGCGATCCAGCCGTTGAGGTGGGATTTGTGCGCCGCGAGGATCTTGCGCAGCCGGGCGTTGTTCACGTCGAACTCGCCCAGCGCGTTGATGAAGGGGCAGCCGAAGAAATGCGGGTCGGCGAACCATGTCCCGAGGATGTCGAAGACGGCGAGAAGCCGGTCTTCGGCGGTGCCCTCGACCTTGGCCATTTCCGAGAAGAACCAGCTGCGCCAGGCCGCACCCTCGCGTTCGAGGACGGCTTCGATCAGCTGCTCCTTGTTGCCGAAATGCTTGTAGAGCGAGGTTTTTGCCGTGCCCGCGCGGCGCGCGATGGCATCGACGCCCGTCGCCTGGAAGCCGTGGTGACAAAAGAGCCACGAGGCGGCGGCGAGCACCCGGTCGGGCGTGGTGGCGCGGTAGCGCGCCGAACAGACGGTGCCCGCGCCTGCGCAGAGGTCATCGAGCGGCATCGGCGCCTCGGCCGTGGCCGGGGTTGCGGCGTCGGTCGCCGCGTCCGTGGGTGTCGGCCTGATGTTCATCGTCTTGGCTCGCCTGCATCGGGATACTGGATACCGTCCGGTTTCATTATCTCAGGTTGGAGTGCATCGCGCCAGAGGAAAGACCGCGGTTTCTTGTAGAAAAAGAATACAGATCGGTATCCGATTCTTGCCTTTGGGTCGGGCGGGATTCGGCCGGCCGAAGGCGATCTTCGCTCATAATTGAGGCAAATGCCGTTAGAATCGGCCTGTTTTGCCGCCTTTTCGTGGCTGTGCCGGGTTATCGGGTGCTGCGGCGCAGAGAAGCTTGGACAAAACAGATCGGTTTCCTGACCGTCGATACAGAACAGTCCAGATCCGGCCGGGAGGCATCCATGACCCACCACGCGCAATTCGCCACCGCCAAGGTGCAGGGCGCAGCCGAGGCCGCGGTCGTGCCCGTGCCCCCCACCACGAAAGGCGCAACCCCGATGGCCACCGGTGCCCATGTGCAGATCGACGGCCTGTCGCACCGCTACCGGGGGATGGCCGCGAATTGCCTCGACGACATCTCCATCACCGTGCCCGCGGGGCAGGTTCTGGCGCTGGTGGGGCGCTCGGGGTGCGGCAAGTCCACGCTGCTGCACCTGATCTCGGGGCTGATGCAGCCCGCCGAGGGCGGCGTATTCATCGACGGCAACCGGGTGCAGGGCGCGTCGCCGCGCTGGGTCGTGATGTTCCAGGCGCCCTCGCTCTTTCCGTGGATGACGGTGGCGCAGAACGCGGCGCTTGGGCTGCGCTTCGCGCGGCGGACCGCCGAGATCCCCGAGCGCGTGCCCGCGCTGCTCGAAATGGTGGGCCTGTCGGCCTATGCCGACCGCAACGTGCAGGACCTGTCCGGCGGACAGCAGCAGCGTGTCGCGCTGGCGCGGTCGCTGGCGACGCAGCCGGACCTTCTGTTGCTCGACGAGCCGTTCTCGGCGCTCGACGCCTTCACCCGCCGCGCGCTGCAGCAGGACGTGCGCCGCATCGCCAAGGAGTTGGGCCTGACGGTCGTCCTTGTGACCCATGACATCACCGAGGCCGCGATCATGGCCGACCGCGCGCTGATCATGGCCCCCGATCCGGGGCGGATCGTGACCGACACGATGCTCGACCCCGGCCCCGAGCGCCACCGCGACAGCCCGGCCTTCGAGGCCGAGCGCGCGCGGCTTGCCCATCTCTTCGAAACAACCGCCTGACACCCCCCGCATAGGAGTTGCCACCATGACCGATGACGATCTGCGCCGCGCCGAACTGGACTGGGCCCGTGCCGCCTATGCCCATGATTATTCCCGCCGGGGGGCGCTTGGCCTTCTGGGCAAGGGCGGCATGCTTGCCGGGCTTTCGGGTCTTCTGTCGAGCCTGCCGCAGATGTCCTACGCGCAGGAGGACGAGGTCGTGCGCATCGGCTACCTGCCGATCACCGATGCCACCGCGCTGCTGGTGGCGCACGCCAACGGCTATTTCGCCGACGAGGGGCTGGAGGCCGAGGACCCCACGCTGATCCGGGGCTGGGCGCCGCTGATCGAAAGCTTCGTGGCGAACCGGTTCAACCTTGTCCATTTCCTGAACCCGATCCCGATCTGGATGCGCTACAACAACAACTTCCCCGTGAAAGTGCTGGCCTGGGCGCACACCAACGGCTCGGGCGTTGTCGTGGGCGAGCACACCGACATCACCGATTTCGCGGGGCTGGGCGGCAAGCAGGTCGCGGTGCCCTTCTGGTACTCGATGCACAACATCGTGCTGCAATACGCGCTGCGCCAGTCGGGCATCACGCCGGTGATCCAGGACCAGTCCGCGCCGCTGGCGCCGAACGAGTGCAACCTGATGGTCATGCCGCCGCCCGAGATGCCGCCGGCGCTCGCGGCCCGCTCGATCGACGCCTATATCGTGGCCGAGCCCTTCAACGCGCTGGGCGAGGTGATGGCCGGGGCGCGGATGCTGCGCTTTACCGGCGACATCTGGAAGAACCACCCCTGTTGCGTGGTCGCCACCCATGAAGAGGCGATCACCGCGCGGCCCGAGTGGGTGCAGGCGGTGACCAACGCGGTGGTGCGCGGCGCGATCTATGCCTCGCAGAACAAGGCCGAGGTCGCCCGGATGATCAGCCGGGATGGCCGCGGCTACCTGCCCGCGCCCGCCGAGGTCGTGGAACGCGCGATGACGCATTACGATGGCGTCGAATACGGCGAGACCGGCGCGCTGACCCATGGCGACTGGGGCAACGGGCGGATCGACTTCCAGCCTTGGCCCTATCCCAGCGCGGACGCGCTGACCGTCACCTACCTGCGCGAGACGGTGGTCTCGGGCGACGCGGCCTTCCTGGCCGATCTCGACCCGGCCTTCGTGTCGGAGGACCTGGTCGACCGCAGCTTCGTGCGGAACGCGGTCGAAAGCTTCCCCGAATGGCTGGATGATCCCTCGGTCAACCCCGGCAACCCGTTCGAGCGTGAAGAGGTGCTGGCGCTGTGACCGATGCGGCCTACACCCCTGACGACACCGTCGTGACCGAGGCCGACACGGCCCGCGCCGATGCCCTTAGGGGCATGGCGCGGAACCTGGGTATCTCGATGCTGGGTCTCGGCATCCTCGGGGCGCTCTGGGCCTTCGGCGGCTGGCTGATCACCCAAAGCGACGGGATGCGCGCCTTTGGCCAGCTTGCGCCGGGCCCCACGCTCGAGCGGCTGTGGGACATGATCCAGCGGGGCGAGATCTGGCCGATGTCCGCGCCCAGCCTCGAGCGCGTCGGCTGGGGGCTGGCTATCGCCATCGCGGCGGGGGTGCCCATGGGCATCCTGATCGGGCGGATCGGCTGGCTGCGCGACCTGTGCAATGCGCCGTTCCAGCTGCTGCGGATGATTTCGCCGCTTTCGTGGATGCCCATCGCTGTCATGGCGTTCTCCACCTGGGACGGCGCGATCATCTTCCTGATCGCGGTGGCCGCGGTCTGGCCGATCCTGTTCGCCACCGCCGCGGGGGTGCGCCGGATCGACCCGGCCTGGCTCAAGGTCTCGCGCAACCTGGGCGCCAAGCCGGTGCATCTTCTGGTCTACGTGATCCTGCCCGCCATCGCGCAGGACATCCTGACCGGCATCCGGCTTGCGCTCGGCATCGCTTGGGTCGTGCTGGTGCCCGCCGAATACCTCGGCGTCTCCTCCGGCCTTGGCTACGCGATCAACGATGCGCGCGACAGTCTCGACTACGCCCGTCTCGGTGCCACCGTCCTTGTGATCGGTGTCATCGGCTACGCCCTCGACACGCTCTGCATGCTGGCGATCAAGCGCTTCAGCTGGCTGCGCAGCGACACCTGACAACCAAATCCCAGAAGGAGGAACCAACCATGGGTGAACCCGCAACCGTCCTGACAGGCTGCCTGGCCCCGATCGACAAGACCGGCCTGGAAGGGCTGATCGAAAAGGGCAAGGCCGACCCCAAGGCGATCAAGACGCTGTCGTGCAAGACCGTCGCCGAGGGCCGCTTCCGCCACGCCAACTACATCCGCGACCTGCCGCCCTACATCGTGGACGAGCCGCCGGGGCTCTTGGGCGACGACACCGCGCCGAACCCGTCCGAGGCGTCGCTGGCAGCCCTTGGCTCCTGCGTCTGCGTGGGGCTGCACGCCAATGCCGTCCATCGCGGGATCACGGTGAACAAGCTCGAGATCGAGATGGAGGCGGATCTGAACATCACCGCCGTCTGGGGCACGGGCGACCAGTCGGAAAAGCCGGTCGGTTTCACCGATGTCCGCATGAAGGTGATCATGGAGGCCGACGCCCCGCAGGAGGTCATCGACGAGCTGATCCAGCATGTCGCCAAGTGGTCGCCGGTGTTCAACACCTTCGCGCGCCCGGTGAACATGGAGATCGGCGCCGCCTGACCCTCTCCGATCCGGCTGCGGCCCCTGCGGTGGGCCGTGGCCGCCCCCTTCGATTCCATCCCGTCCGTGCCCCGTTGCGGCGCCCCGGATCGCCCAAGACAGGAGCAGCCCAATGTCCCTCGACCTTGCCATTGCAGACCCTACCCACGCCCTTGGCCTGCCCGAGCCTGCCAGCGTCCTTGACGCCGCCGACCGCATCGCCGCCGCCGATCTCGTGCCGTTGGTGCGCGCCATCGACGTGGACGGGCTTTACCCCGAAGAGGTGATGCGCAGTTTCGGCGCGGCGGGCGCGTTCCAGCGCCACCTGCCCGCGCCGGGCGGCGCGCTGGACCTTGATACCACCATCGCGGCCATGGCGCGCGCGGGGCAGGAATGCCTGTCGACGGCGTTCTGCATGTGGTGCCAATCGGCGCTGGGCTGGTACATCTACAACTCAGACAACACCGCGTTGCAGGCCGATCTGGGCGCGAAGGTCGCCACCGGCGAGATCCTTGGCGGCACCGGTCTGTCGAACCCGATGAAGACGCTCTTCGGGATCGAGACGATGAAGCTCAAGGCGACGCGGGTCGAGGGCGGCTATACGCTCCGCGGCACGCTGCCCTGGGTCAGCAACATCAACCCCGACGCCTGGTTCGCCGTGGTCAGCGAGATCCCCGAGGGCCCGCGCGCGGGCGAGCGGGTGATGATGGTGATCCACGGCTCGGGCGAGGGCGTGAAGCTGGTCGCCAACGATCATTTCGTGGCGCTGGAGGGCACGCGGACCTATGGCGTGCAATGCCGCGATGCCTTTGTCCCCGACGCACAGGTGCTGGCCGACCCGATCAACGCCTATATCCCGAAGATCCGCGCGGGCTTCATCCTGCTGCAGTCCGGCATGGCCTTCGGCATGATCGAGGGCTGCATCGCGCTGATGGAGCAGGTCCGCGGCCAGCTTGGCCATGTGAACAGGCATCTGCCCGACCAGCCCGAGCATTTCCGCGAGAAGCTGGAGGCGATGAAGGCCGAGGTCGCCGAGCTGACCAAGACGCCATACGACACCTCGCAGGAGTATTTCATCCGCGTGGTGCGGGCGCGTCTGGCCGCCGGGGACCTGTCGGTCGCGGCCGCCCATAACGCGATGCTCCACCAGGGCGCGCGCGGCTACGTCACCCACGGCGCGGCACAGCGCAAGCTGCGCGAAAGCTACTTCGTCGCCATCGTGACGCCCGCCACCAAGCAGTTGCGCAAGATGCTTGCCGACATGGGGGCCGAGGCCTGACCGCGGCCCCCTTTTGCAGACCGTTTCCCTTCCTCCCACCCGAAAGGACTGCTGCCATGACGAACACGCTGATTACGCCCAAGGACCTCGCCGCCATGGAGAACGTGGTGATCATCGACACCCGCGCGCCCGAGGCCTTTGCCGCGGGGCACATTCCCGGCGCGGTGAACCTGCACGAGATCTTCACCTTTCTCGCCACCTCGGACGCCGAGGGCATCGCCGAGATGACCACAACCTTCGCCGCGGCCTTCGGGGCGGCGGGCCTGTCGGGGGCCGAGACCGCCGTGATCTACGAGGGCTCGATGAACACCGGCTTCGGGCAGTCCTGCCGGGGGTATTTCCTGCTGGATTTCCTGGGCTATCCGAAAAAGGCCGTGCTGGACGGCGGCTATGACGCCTGGGTCGCGGCCGGCATGGACGTGACGACCGAGGCCTCGGTGCCCACGCCCGCCGACTTCCCGCTCGACCCCGCGGGGGCGACCGTGCTGCTGACCAAGGACGACATCCTGTCGGCGCTCGAGACCCCCGGCGCGGTGCTGCTGGACGTGCGGGACGTGGACGAGTGGATCGGCGAAAGCTCTTCGCCCTATGGCAAGGACTTCTGCCCCCGCAAGGGCCGCATCCCCGGCGCGCGCTGGATCGAGTGGTATCGCTTCATGAAGCCGACCGCCGAGGGACCGCGGCTCAAGTCGCCGTCCGAGGTGCTGGCGGAGCTGGCCAGCGTCGGGATCACCACGGACGACACCGTCTACCTCTACTGTTTCAAGGGCGCCCGCGCCTCGAACAGCTATCTCGCGCTGAAGCTCGCAGGGGTGAAGGACGTGCGCATCTATTTCGGCAGCTGGAACGAGTGGTCGCGCGACCCCGAGCTGCCGATCGACAGCGGCTATCCCGTCGCCGCCGAGTAATTCCCAAAGACCCACACCCGGAAGGACACCCCGATGAAAGACTCCGTTTTCGCCGATCCGATGATGGACAAGGACGATGTCGCGGCCATGGTGCTGGCCGCCAAGAAGCGGCTTGGCCTGAGCTGGGCCGAGATCGCCGAGAAGACCGGGCTGTCGCCCGTCTTCACCCATTCCGCCGCGATGGGCATGAACTCCATGCCCGAGGAGGGCGCGAAGAACCTTGTCGCCGCGCTGGAGCTGCCGGAGGAGGCCGTGTCGGTCCTGATGGACTACCCGACGAAGGTCTGGGAGCAGGCCGTGCCGACCGACCCGTGCATCTACCGCCTCTATGAAATCGTCGCCGTCTACGGACCGACGATGAAGGCGCTGATCCAGGAGGAATTCGGCGATGGCATCATGTCGGCCATCGACTTCGACATGAGCATTTCCCGCGTCGAGAACCCCAAGGGCGACCGCGTGAAGGTCGAGATGTCGGGCAAGTTCCTGAAATACAACACCTGGTGAGACCGGACCGGGCCCGGTGCCGCCGTTCTGGGCGGGACCGGCCCCGTGTCGTGAAGACGGACGGAACCCATGGCAGACAGAGACAGCGGCATCGTGGTGGTGGGCGCTGGGCAGGCGGCCCTGACGCTGGCCGAGACGCTCCGGCGCGGGGGAGAGACGCGGGCGATAACCCTGATCGGCGACGAGGCGCATCCGCCCTACCAGCGCCCGCCGCTGTCGAAGGCCTATCTCTCGGGCGAGATGCCGCGCGAACGGCTGTGGCTCAAGCCTGCCGATTGGTATGCGGCGCAGGGGGTCGACCTCGTGACCGGCACGGCGGTCACGGCCATTGACCGCGCGCGGGCGCAGGTCACGCTGTCGGATGGCGGCGTGCGGGCCTATGGGCATCTGGTGCTGGCCACGGGCAGCCGCCCGCGGCCCTTTCCCGCCGAGGCGGGCGGCGCGCTGCCCGGCGTCCACCTGATCCGCGGGATCGACGACATCGACCGCCTGCAGGCCGCGCTGGCGCAGGCTGCGCGCATTCTCGTGATCGGCGGCGGTTACATCGGGCTCGAGGCCGCCGCGGTCGTCCGTGGCCTCGGCAAGGCGGTCACGCTGATCGAGGCGGGGCCGCGCATCCTGGCGCGCGTGGCCTGCGACCGCAGCGCCGAGATGGTGCGCGCGCTGCACGCGGGGCATGGCGTTGACCTGCGCGAAGGGGTGGGCGTTGCCGCGCTGACCGAAGGCGCGGGGGGCGGCGTCGCGGGCGCGCGCCTGTCGGACGGGACCGAGGTGGCGGCCGATCTCGTGATCGTGGGGATCGGCGGCCTTGCCAATGACGCGCTGGCGCGCAAGGCGGGGCTGGCGTGCGGCGCGGGGGCGGGCGGTGTCATCGTCGATGCCCGGTGTCACACATCCGATCCGCGTATCCTTGCCATCGGCGATGTCGCGCTCTTCGATCTGGGGCAGGGTTTGATGCGGCTGGAAAGCGTGCAGAACGCCTGCGACCAGGCGCGCGCGGCTGCGGCGACCCTGCTGGGCCAGCCTGCGCCCTATGCGCCGGTGCCGTGGTTCTGGTCGGACCAGTATGACCGCAAGCTTCAGATCGCGGGGGTGAACATCGGGGCGGACCGCACCGTCTACCGGCCCGGACGCCAGCCCGGAACCGGCTCGGTGTGGTATTTCCGCGGGCACAGCTTCGTGGCCGTCGATGCGCTGTCGGATCCGCGCGCCTACATGACCGGCAAACGCTGGCTCGAGATCGGGGCGCAGCCCTGCCCCGAGCGGCTGGCGGATGCCGCCACGGACCTGCGCGAGGCGGTGGCCGAGGGGGCGGCGGCCTGAGCGGCGGCGGTCAGTCGCGGCCGGTCCCGACGTAATTGCCCATCTCGATCATGCGGCGTTCGAACTCGGCGATGCGGTCGGGGGCCTCGGGGCTGGCCGCGATCATCTCGGCCACGATCCCTTCGACCAGCGCGAAGCCCGCCCCGTGCGAGGGCAGGGGCTGCGGCCCGGCCATGGACAGGCAGAAGACGATCTCGGCCCCCTGGGCGATGGGCGATGCATAGCCGTCGGTTATGGCGATGACGCCGACGCCGCGGCGCAGGGCGGCCTGATGGGCGCGGACCACCTCGGCGGAGTAGAGCGAGAAGGTGATCAGCACGGCCACATCGCCCGGCCCGGCATGGGCGAGCGTGTCGGCGATGCTGCCCGGCTCGGCCAGCGGACGGTCGAAGTTCCCGAAGGCCATGCCGCCGGTATAGGCGAGGTAATGCGCGAGCGAGAAACAGCTGCGCACGCCGATGCAATAGACCCGCCGCGCCGCCACGAGCCGCGCCGCCGCCGCCGCGATCCGGGCGGCGTTGTCGCCCGAGAAGGCCTCGTCGAGGTTGCCATGCGCGGCAAGACGCAGATCCTCGATCAGCGAGCCCTCCGGATGCGCGCTGAGGCGCGCGGCGCGCGGGCCATACATGCCGCCCCCGGTCCTGAGCGCGTCCTGAAAGGCGCGCCGGCATTCCTCGTAGCCGGAAAATCCCAGGCCCACGGCCAGCCGGTAGGCCGTGTTCACGTTCGCGCCCGACAGCTCGGCCAGGCCGCGCACCGAGTGGAAGGCGATTTCCTGCGGATGCTCCAGCGACCATTGCGCAAGCCGCGCGATGGCGGGCGAGCCGTCGCGCGCAAGCTGGGCGAGGGCGCGCTTGAGGTCGTCAAGCGACCGGTCGGGGGCGGTGCTGATCGTCATGGTGAAACACTTGATTCCATCTCTTGACCCAATTCAACGATTTGTTTCATTGTGCGCAGACATCAGTGACCAGAAACAACAGGGAGCGGATCATGGCAAAGCATATCCTTGCCGGCGTGGTTGCGGCGGCGGCCGTCATGGGCGGGGGCGCGGCCTCGGCGCAGGACCAGACCTTCATCGCGATCGGAACCGGCGGCGTGACCGGCGTCTATTATCCCACGGGTGGCGCGATCTGCCGCCTCGTGAACCGGGACCGGGCCGAGCACGGCATTCGGTGCGGTGTCGAGTCGACCGGCGGCTCGGTCTTCAACATCAACGCGATCCGCGGCGGCGAGCTGGAATTCGGCGTGGCGCAGTCCGACTGGCAGTATCACGCCTACAACGGCACCTCGCGCTTCGAGGAGCAGGGCGCGTTCGAAGAGCTGCGCGCGGTCTTCTCGGTTCACCCCGAGCCCTTCACCGTCGTCGCCCGCGCGGATGCGGGCATCGAGACTTTCGAAGACCTGCAGGGCAAGCGCGTGAACGTGGGCAACCCCGGCTCGGGCCAGCGCGGCACGATGGAAGTGCTGATGGAGGCGATGGGCTGGACGATGGACGATTTCGCCGTCGCCTCCGAGCTGCAGGCCGCCGAGCAGAGCCAGGCGCTGTGCGACAACAACATCGACGCGATGGTCTACACGGTCGGCCACCCCTCGGGCTCGATCCAGGAGGCGACGACCGCCTGTGACAGCGTGCTGGTCACGGTGGCGAACGATGCGGTCGACATGCTGGTCGCGGAAAACCCGTTCTACCGCACGGCGACCATTCCCGGCGGCATGTATCGCGGCAATGACGAGGACGTCATGACCTTCGGCGTCGGCGCGACCTTCGTGACCTCGGCCGACGTGCCGGAAGAGGTGGTCTACACCGTCGTCTCGGCGGTTTTCGAGAACATCGACCAGTTCCGCAGCCTGCACCCGGCCTTTGCCAATCTCGACCCGGCGCAGATGGCGAGCGACGGCCTGTCCGCGCCGCTGCATCCGGGCGCCGAGCGCTACTTCCGCGAGGCCGGCCTGATCGAATGATCGGCCTGCCTTGACGGAGGGCAACACGGCCCCGGGCGGTATCGGATCGCCCGGGGCCCTTTTCGCAAGGGGCGATGGTCGGGGACAGGATCATGAGTGAGCAGGAGCCGCGCACGGGGCGCCAATTCAGCGACGAGGACCTGCAGGATCTCGTCGCCTCGACCGACAGCGGCGCGCGCAACCCGCGCAACCGCACCGTGGCGCTTCTGATCGCCGGGCTTGCGCTGATGTGGTCGCTGTTCCAGCTCTGGATCGCGCAGCCGCAGCTGTGGTTCGCGCAATACCTGCCGGTGATGAACTCGACCGAGACGCGGCCGATCCACCTGTTCTTCGCCATCGTGCTGGCGTTTCTCGCCTATCCGGCGCTGAAATCCTCGCCACGCGACCGGGTGCCGCTGACCGACTGGGTGCTGATGGCCGTGGGCGGGTTCTGCACCTTCTACGTCTTCTGGTTCTCCGACACGCTGGCGATGACCGCACGCTCGGGCCTGCCGACGCAGGCACAGGTGATCATCGGGGCCATCGGCATCGTGATCCTGCTCGAGGCGTCGCGCCGCGCGCTCGGCCCCGCGCTGACCATCGTCGGCGCGCTCTTCCTGCTTTATGCCTACATGGGGCAGGGCTGGTTGATCCCCGACCTGATCGAGCATGAGGGGTTGAGCTTCACCGCGCTGATCAACGCGCAATGGCTGGACACGGGCGGTGTCTTCGGCATTCCGCTGGGGGTCTCGACCGCCTTTGTCTTCCTCTTCGTGCTGTTCGGCTCGCTGCTCGATAAAGCGGGCGCGGGCAATTACTTCATCAAGCTCGCCTTCGCGGGGCTTGGACATTTGCGGGGCGGCCCGGCCAAGGCCGCCGTCGTCGGCTCGGCCATGACCGGGCTGATCTCGGGCTCTTCCATTGCCAACGTGGTGACGACAGGCACCTTCACGATCCCGCTCATGAAGCGCGTGGGCTTCACCAGCGAACAGGCCGGGTCGGTCGAGGTCGCCTCTTCCGTCAACGGCCAGATCATGCCGCCGGTGATGGGGGCCGCGGCCTTCCTGATGGTGGAGTTCATCGGGATTTCCTATGTCGAGGTGATCAAGCACGCCTTCATCCCGGCGGTGATCTCCTACATCGCGCTGATCTACATCGTGCATCTGGAGGCGCTGAAAAAGGACATGCCCGCGCTGGGCGAGGCCAAGTCCTTCGTCGGGATGCTGGTCAAGTTCTTCATCGGCTTCGCCGTGGCCGGCGCAGGCTTCACCGCGCTGATCTACGGTGTGGGCGCGCTGCGCGGCGCGGTGCCGGACCTGACCGGGCCGATCATGATGACGCTTCTGGCGGCGGTCTACGTCTCGCTGGTGGCCATCGCCGCCCGCAAGCCGGATCTTGAGGTCGATGACCCCAATGCCGAGAAGATCGAGCTGCCGCAGGTCAAGGACATCTACGCCACCGGCCTGCATTACATCCTGCCCATCGTGGTGCTGGTCTGGTTCCTGATGGTGGAACGCCAGTCGCCCGCGCGCTCGGCCTTTTTCGCCACGGCTCTGATGATCGGCATCATCGCCACGCAGCGCCCGCTCAAGGCGCTGTTCCGGGGGCAGGGCGCGCAGATGGCGGCCGAGTTCAAGGCCGGGCTGATCGACCTGCGCGAGGGGCTGATCGCGGGGGCACGCAACATGATCGGCATCGGCGTCGCCACGGCGGCGGCGGGGATCATCGTGGCGACCGTCACGCGCACGCCCATCGGCACCGAGCTGGCCGGGCTGGTCGAGCAGCTGTCGGGCGGGGTCCTGTTCATCATGCTGGTTCTGGTCGGCCTTTTCTCGCTCATCCTCGGGATGGGGCTGCCGACCACGGCCAATTACATCGTCGTCTCGTCGCTCATGGCCTCGGTCGTGGTCAGCCTCGGCGCGCAGGAGGGGCTGATCGTTCCGCTGATCGCCGCGCATCTCTTCGTGTTCTATTTCGGGATCATGGCGGATGTGACGCCCCCTGTGGGGCTGGCGAGTTTCGCCGCCGCCGCGGTCTCGGGGGGCGATCCGATCAAGACGGGCTTCACCGCCTTCTTCTACTCGCTTCGCACCGTCGCCCTGCCGTTTCTCTTCATCTTCAACCCGACGCTGATCCTCTATGGTGTCGACCTCGGGACATGGGAGGGCATCCTGCAGGCGGTCTTCGTCTTCGTGGTGGCGACCTTCGCCATGCTGCTTTTCGCCGCCGCGACGCAGGGCTATTTCCTCGCCCGGTCGCGTATCCACGAAAGCGCCGCGCTGCTGCTGGTGGCCTTCACGCTCTTCGTGCCGAATGTCTGGCTCAACATGGTCCAAGACCCGTTCCGCACGCTGGACGGAAGCCGGTTCGAGACCGTGCTGGCCGAGGTGCCGGAGGGCGAGCGCCTGCGCCTGTTGATCCGGGGGCCGGATTTCAACACCGGCGAGACCGCCGAGACGACGCTGGTGGTCGATGCGACCGGCGCGACCGGGGCCGAGCGGCTGGCCAACACCGGCCTGTTGCTGCTGCCCGAGGGCGAGGTGATGCGCCTTGATGAGCCGATGTTCGGGACCGAGACCGCCGAGGCGCTGATCGACTTCGACTTCTACGCCGACGCGCCCGTGACGCTGGCCTCGATCCAGGTCGCGCAGGACCGGATGCCGGCGCAGGTGTTCTACATCCCCGCGCTGCTGCTGCTGGGGCTTGTCGTCGTGCTGCAGCGCCGGCGCCAGACCAAACCCGCCTTCTGAGACCACCGCAAAGGGACGATCCCATGTTCAAGACGGTTCTCCTGCCCATCGACCTCTCGGCGCCGCCGAGCTGGTCGCGCGCCCTGCCCGCGGCGCTGCGCCTCTGCGATGCCGAGGGGGGCGTGCTGCACGTGCTGACGGTCGTGCCCGATTTCGGCATGTCCGTGGTGGGCAGCTTCTTCGAAAGCGGTTTCGAGGAAAAGGCGCTGCACAAGGTCGGCGAGGCGATGACCGCATGGGTGGACGCGCATGTGCCCGACGCGGTCGAGGTGCATCCGCATGTCATGCACGGGCGGGTCTATGACCAGATCATCACGGCGGCCGACCGGCTGGATGTCGATGCCATCGTCATGGCCTCGCATACGCCCGAGCTTTCGGATTACCTGCTGGGGCCGAACGCGGCGCGCGTGGTGCGCCATGCACGGCAATCGGTCTTCGTGGTGCGGGGGGAGTGACGGCCATGGGTCATGTGTTCGGACGCGGCGCGGCCGCGCTTCCCACCGCGGTGCGCGGCGAGGGGTGTTACCTGTTCGATGCCGAGGGGCGCGCCTGGCTTGACGGCTCGGGCGGCGCGGCGGTCTCTTGCCTCGGGCATTCGGACGCCGATGTGCGCGCGGCGATCCATGCGCAGCTCGACCGTGTCGCCTTTGCGCATACCGGGTTCTTCACCTCGGACCCCGCCGAGGCGCTGGCCGATCTGCTGGTCGAACATGCGCCCGAGGGGATCGACAGGGTCTACCTGCTGTCCGGCGGGTCCGAGGCGGTGGAGGCCGCGATCAAGCTCGCGCGGCAATACGCGCTTGAGACCGGGCAGCCCGAGCGCCACCGCCTGATCGCGCGGCGACAAAGCTACCACGGCAACACGCTGGGCGCGCTGGCGGCGGGCGGCAACGCCTGGCGGCGCGAGAAATACGCGCCGCTGCTGGTCGAGACCCACCATATCGCGCCCTGTTTCGAATACCGCGAGCGCCGCGAGGACGAGACGCCCGAGGCCTACGGCCACCGCGCCGCCGATGAGCTGGAGGCCGAGATCCTGCGCCTTGGCCCCGAGAGCGTGCTGGCCTTCATCGCCGAACCCGTCGTCGGCGCGACCGCCGGGGCGGTGCCGCCGGTGCCTGGCTATTTCAAGCGCATCCGCGAGATCTGCGACCGCTACGGCGTGCTTCTCATCCTCGACGAGGTGATGTGCGGCATGGGCCGCACCGGCAGCCTGTTCGCCTGCGAACAGGACGGGATCGCGCCCGATATCCTGACCATCGCAAAGGGGTTGGGCGCGGGTTACATGCCCATCGGCGCGATGCTCTGCACGGCCGCGATCCATGACGCCATCGCGCAGGGCTCGGGCAGTTTCCAGCATGGCCACACCTACCACGGCCACCCGCTTGCGGCAGCGGCGGGCCATGCCGTGCTGCGCGCGCTGATCGACCGCGACCTGGTCGCGCGGGTGCGGGCGCAGGGCGCGACGCTGGAGGCGGGCCTGCGGGCGCAGTTCGGGCAGCACGCCCATGTCGGCGACATCCGGGGCCGGGGGCTGTTCCGGGCCATCGAACTGGTCGAGGATCGCGCGACCAAGCGGCCCTTCGACCCGGCGCGCAAGCTGCATGCCCGCGTCAAGGCGGCGGCGATGGAGGAAGGGCTGATCATCTATCCCGCCGGTGGCACCGTGAACGGGCGCGACGGTGACCATGTGCTGATCGCGCCGCCCTTCATCATCGAGGATGCGCAGATCGACGAACTGGTCGGCAAGCTGGGCCGTGCCGTCGAAAGGGCGCTTGCGTGACCTCGCGGCTGGCGGTGCTGCCGCGGATCATGCTGGCCCCCAACGGCGCGCGGCGGCTGACGCGCGACCACCCCGCGCTGCCCCTGAGCATCGCCGAGACGGTGGAGGCCGCCCGCGCCGCCCATGCCGAAGGGGCCGAGGCGCTGCATGCCCATGTCCGCGACGAGGCGGGGCGGCACAGCCTTGACGCCGGGCTTTACCGCGAATTGATCGCCGAGATGCGCCGCGCCCTGCCCGACATGCCGGTGCAGATCACGACCGAGGCCGCGGGCCTGTTCGGCCCCGAGCTGCAGCGGCAGGTGGTGCGCGAGGTTCTGCCCGAAGGGGCCTCGGCCGCGCTGCGCGAGCTTTGGCCGGGTGCGGGGCCCGACCCCGAAGCGCAGGGGTTCTACCACTGGGCCGCCGAGGCGGGCATCCCGATCCAGCACATCCTGTTCGACGTGGCCGATGCGCGGCGCTTTGTCGAGCTGGTCACGCGCGGCGCGCTGCCGGGGCCGCTGCAGTGCATCTTCGTGCTGGGTGCCTATGCGCCGCCGCGCATGGCGCAGCCCGCCGATCTGTTGCCCTTTCTGAGCGTGCTTGCGCCGCTCGGGGCCGCGGTCGACTGGGCGGTCTGCGCCTTCGGGCGCAACGAGGCGGCCTGTCTGCGCGAGGCCGACCGCCGCGGTGGCAAGCTCAGGATCGGGTTCGAGAACAACATCCACCGCCCGGACGGGACCCCGGCCGAGGACAATGCCGCGCAGCTGCGCGCGCTGGTGGCCCGGCTCGGCAGCGACTGACGGCCCGACAGCGGCGGTTGTCCCGCAGGGTGGTGGCCAAAGGCCACCGATGCCGGTTACGCTGCGGGCATGGTTCGTCAGATCGTGCCCGTCTTCGCGCTGCTTCTCGGCTCCGCCCTCCTGCTGTTCGCGGGGGGGATGCATGGGCTGATCCTTCCGGTGCGCGGGTCCATCGAGGGGTTTTCGGCCAGCGCGCTGGGCCTGCTGGGGACGGGATGGGCCGTCGGATATGTCGCGGGTTGCCTGATCGCGCCGCGGCTGGTCGGCATGGTCGGACATATCCGCACCTTCGGCGTGATGTGCGCCATGGCCGCGGCCGCGGTCCTGCTTCAGGCGCTGATCGTCGAGACCTGGGCCTGGATCCCGGTGCGCGCGGTGTCGGGCTTCTGTTTCGCCGGGGCGGCGATGATCGTGGAAAGCTGGCTGAACGACCGGGCGCAGCCCGGCACGCGCGGCACGATCTTCGGCATCTACACGATGGTGAACCTCGTCGCGGTGACCGCGGGGCAGATGGCGATTTCGCTCGGGGATGCCTCGGGGTTCGTCTTCTTCGCCGTGGCCGCGATCGTCTATTGCCTTGCGCTGGTGCCCACGGCGCTTTCGACCTCGGCCTCGCCGGCGCCGCTGACCTCGGTGCGGCTGGACCTGCCCGCGCTCTGGCGCAACTCGCCCGTCGCCGTCGTGGCGGTGTTCCTTGTCGGCATTTCCAATGCCGCCTTCGGCACGCTGGCCGCGGTCTATGCCGACCGTGTGGGCCTTGCGCTGACGGCGATCGCGCTGTTCGTGAGTATCCCGGTGCTGGCCGGTGCGCTGGCGCAGATCCCCATCGGGCTGGCGAGCGACCGCATGGATCGGCGCAAGGTGCTGCTGGCCACGGCGGTGGTGGCGCTGGCGGCCGATCTCGCCTTCGTGCTGCTGCTGCCCGAGGGGCGGCTGTTGAACCTGCTTCTCGTGGGGGCCTTCGGGGCGGCGATCTTCGCCATGTATCCGATCATCGTGGCCCATGCCAACGACCACGCCCCGCCGGGCACCTCGATCCAGGTATCGGGCGGGCTGTTGATGGTGTTCGGGCTGGGGTCCATCCTCGGCCCGCTGGTGGCGGGTGTCGCCATGACCGAGCTGGGGCCGGGCGGCTTGTTCCTGACCACCGTCGTGGCCCATGTGCTGATGATCGTCTTCACGATCTGGCGCATGGCCGTGAAGGCCGCCGTGCCCGAAGACCAGAAGACACCGTTCCAGATCAGCGTTCCCGCCCGCGCCGCCACGCCCGAGACCGCGGCCCTGTCGGCGGGCGAGGACGAGGCCGAGCCGCTGGAGGCGTCGGAGGAGGATGCGCCGGGCGATGATCCCGCGCCGGAGGAGGGCGCAGGGCCGGAGAGCGCCGACCGGTGACCGCCGCTCAGGTCGCGGTCGGGCGCGGCACCAGCGGCGGGGGGTGATCGGCGGGCATCGGGCAGGTGTAGGGTGTCATGGCAAGGCGCGCGGCGTGCTCGGCCTGCGCCTCGGCCAGCCGGGCGGGATCGCTGCAGAGGATCTGCGCGACCCGCCCCATCGCCTTGGCGGCATGGACCATGCCCTTGTGCGCCGCGCCCGACAGGCCCTGCGCCGTCATCTGCCAGCTGTGCAGCGGCGTGCCGATGGCCGCGGTGGCGACCAGGACCTCGGTCGTCGGAACCTTCCACGTCACGTCGCCCACGTCGGTCGAGCCGATCAGCACCTCGCCGCCGGGCCGCATCGGCACCACCCAGTCACACAGCACCGCGTCGCTGGGCGGCTGGTTCACCACCGACCATTCCGCCGCGATATCGGCGGGCGAAAGCGTCGCGCGGATGCGCGCGGCATAGGCGCGGTCGGCGTCGTCGAAGGGCACGCCGCCCAGCTCGTCCAGCGCCTCCTGCATGATGCGGTCCATCGTCAGGTTCTCGAAATGGTTCGAGACGGCGGCGAACATCCTGGCCTCGACGGTGGTCTCGGTCATCAGGGCGGCACCCTCGGCCACCTTCTTCACCCGTTCCACGAGCGCCAGCATCTCGTGCAGCTTCAGCGCCCGGATCGAGTAGCGCACCGAGGCGCGCGACTGCACCACGTTGGGCGCTTTCCCGCCCGCGTCGAGATAGGCGTAATGGATGCGGGCATCGCTCGGCATGTGCTCGCGCAGGTAGTTCACGCCGACCGACATGAGTTCCACCGCGTCCAGCGCCGAGCGCCCCAGATGCGGCTGCGCCGCGGCATGGGCGGAGCGGCCGGAGAAGTGGAAATCCATCCGCGTGTTGGCCAGCGACAGCGGATCGTCCACGCGGGTCATGCCGCCGGGGTGCCATGTCACGGCGGCGTCCACGTCGTCGAAGGCGCCGTCGCGCACCATGAAGGTCTTGGCCGCGCCCCCCTCTTCGGCGGGGCAGCCGTAGTAGCGCACGCGCCCCGGCGTGCCGGTCGCCTCGAGCCAGTCCTTGACCGCGCAGGCCGCCAGCATCGCCGCGGAGCCGAGCAGGTTGTGGCCACAGCCGTGACCCGGTGCGCCCTCCTCCAGTTCCTGCGGGTGGTCGAGGCCCGCGACCTGGCTGAGGCCCGGCAGCGCGTCGTATTCGCCGAGGATGGCGATGACGGGGCCGCCTTCGCCCGCCTCGCCCATCACGGCGGTGGGGATGCCGGCCACGGCCTCGGTCACGCGGAAGCCCTTGGCGCGCAGCATGGCGGTGTGTTCGGCGCAGGAGCGGTATTCGCCGTAAAGCGTTTCGGGCATGGCCCAGACACGGTCGGCCAGACCGGTCAGGTCGTCCTTGTGACGCTCGACGAGGGTCGGGATTTCGGATGTGTTCTGCATGTCGGTCCCAATGTCTCAGCCGTCGACCGGTTCGGCCAGCCGCACGGCGGTCTTGCCGCGCCAGAGCCTGCGGGACGGCATGATCAGCACCGTCACCGGATGCGGCGCGCGGATCTCGGTCGGCCCGTCATGGCCGATCAGCGTGCCCTCGGGCAAGACGTCCAGCCCGCTCCAGTCCTGCGCGAAGCGGAAGTCGTCGGTCTGGATCGTCACCGCGCGGGAGACCTGGAAGAACCGCATCGGCGCGGGTGCGGGGCGGCTGGCCATCCAGTCCGCGCCGAGATCGGGTGCGGTAGCCCCGGTCGCCCGCAGGAAGCGGATCGCGGTTTCCATCGCCGCGCCCTCGGCCGCCGCCTCCCAGTGCTGGCCGCATTCGACGAGCATGGCGTTCCGGGGCGAGGCCGGGTCGGAGAACCCGCCGTAATCGCGCATCCGCATCCCCTCGGCATGGCCGTGGTCGTTGATGACAAGGTCGGGGTAGCCCACGCTGCGTGCAAGCTCGCGCCCCTTGGGCCTGAGCCCCGCGATGGTGAGAGGCGCGCTTGGGGTCTGCATCGAATGGATGTCGAGCAGCAGATCGACCGTGTCGAGCCAGGGCCGGATTTCGCGCGCGCGGCGCAACTCCTCGGTCAGGGGGCGGTCGGGGTCGTCGAGCACGGCGGGCGACCAGAGGCGGTTGAAATCCTCGTCGATCCAGCGCGAGGCGTCGGGCACCGCCGGGTCGAAGGCTTCGTGTGCGGCGACATTGACGAAGGCGAGCGACAGCTTGCCCCGCACCGGCCGCACTTCCTGCCGCATCAGCCAGTCGAGCGTCAGCGCGCCGCAGGGCTCGTTGCCGTGGACGATGGCGGTGAGCGCGACATGCGGGCCGGGCTGGCCGCTGTCGAAGGTCCAGACGTAGGGGATGCCGTGGGTGCCCGCGGCATAGGGCGTGATGTCGGGCGGGGTCAGTTCGACGGGGAAGGGGTTGGGCAGGCCGGTGGCCGATCCTTTCTTCGGTGCGGTCATTCTGCGGGCGTCCTTTCGAGGCGGGCGGCGACATAATCCGAGAGGTGCAGCGCCAGAGCGCCGAAACACGCCTTCAGCGGCGCATAGCCCGCGTTCGGCTCGCGCGTCGCCTCGTCCATGTAGAGCTTGCGGTTGACCTCGATCTGCATCGAGTGGCGGCCCTGCGCCGGATCGCCATTGGCGCGGATCAACTCCATCCCCTTGTAGGGGTCGTTGACCGCGACCGAGTAGCCGCGCGCTTCGAGAAAGGCGCGCACGGTTTCGGTGAAACCGGCCTCGCAGGCGGTGCCGTCGCGGTCGCCCAGCACGAAATCGGGCCGGGGCGTGCCGCGTGCCTGCGTCGACATGGCCGAGGCGACCTCCTGCATGGAATGGCAGTTGACGTGCCACACGGACCCCCAACGCGCATGGCTGGCATCGAGCAGGGCGCGCAGCCGCGACTGGTAGGGGTGGTGGTAGCGCGCGACGCGGGCCGCGACCTCTGCGGCGGTCAGGCGGCGGGTGTAGAGCGGGCCACCGGCGGGCGGCACGCGCGTCCAGCACAGGCCGATGCCGAGTTGGCTTTTCACCGTCGGGTTCAGGGGCGCGGGATAGGCCCCGTCGATCTGCGCGGGGTCCATGTCGTCGGGGGCGCGGTTGGCATCGACGTAGGAGCGGGGGAAATGCGCCTCGAGCAGGACGGCGCCCGCCGCGACGGCGCCCTCCCACAGGTCGGCGACATGTGTGTCCTCGGCATGGCGGAGCGTCAGGGGATCGGCGGCATGGTCGAAATCCGCCGGGTAGTCGGTGCCGGAATGGGGGCTGTCGAAGACGAGGGGCAGGGCCTGCGTCTCGGCCCCGCGGACGGTCAGGACACCGGGAAGGTGAAGGGTCATTCGGTTCCCCCGTCATGCAGGTGGCAGGCGGTGCTGTGGCCGCCTTCGGTGATCACGCGCGGCACCTCGCGGCGGCAGCGGGGGCCGGCCATGGGGCAGCGCGGGTGGAAATGGCATCCGGGCGGCGGGTTCAGGGGCGAGGGGATCTCGCCCTTCACGGTGCGGAAGGCCTGCCGCCCCGCGCCCAGCCGCGGCACCTGGTCGAGCAGCGCCTGCGTGTAGGGGTGGCGCGGCCCGTCGAACAGCGCGCCCGTGGGCGCGATCTCGACGATCCGGCCCAGATACATCACGACCACCCGGTCGGCGATATGTTCCACGACGCCAAGGTCATGGCTGATGAAGAGATAGGTCAGGTCCAGATCGCGCCTGAGGTCCTGGAACAGGTTGATCACCTGCGCCTGGATCGACACGTCGAGCGCGGCGATGCTCTCGTCGCAGATCAGGAACTCGGGCTGCACCGCCAATGCGCGGGCGATGCCGATGCGCTGGCGCTGGCCGCCGGACATCTGGTGCGGGTAACGCTGCGCGAAGCCCGGATCGAGGCCGACCTTTTCCAGCAGCGCCGCGACATAGCCCGACATCGCGGCCCGCGTGGTCAGGCCGTGGTAGACGGCGGCCTCGCCCACGATCTCGGCGACCTTGAGGCGCGGGTTCAGCGAGGACATCGGGTCCTGGAAGATCATCTGGATGCGCAGCCGCTTGGCGCGGGCCTCGGCGCTGGTGGCATCGGTGATGTCGGTGCCCTCGAACCGGATCTCGCCGTCCGAGACGGGCAGAAGCCCCGCCACCATGCGCCCCAGCGTGGACTTGCCGCAGCCGCTTTCGCCCACGAGCCCCACGACCTCGCCCCGCTCCACGGAGAAGCTGGCCGCATCGACCGCGTTCACGCAGGTCTCGCGCAGGTCCGCGCCAAGGCGGCGGGCAAGGCGTTCGACCCCGTCGAGCTTCTTCTCGAAGCGGCGCGAGACGGCGTGAAGCTCCAGCATCGCGGTCATGCCGCGCCCTCCGCCGTGACGCCCGGATGATGGCAGCGCAAGCTGCGCCCCGGCCCGGCCCCGGTGATCTGGGGCGCGGTCACGCGGCAGCTGTCGGAGGCGCGCGGGCAGCGCGGGGCAAAGGCGCAGCCTTCGGGCAGGTTCGCCATGTTGGGTGCCATGCCGGGGATCTGCGTCAGCCGCTCGCCGCGGCGGCCATGGCCGGGGATCGAGCCCAGAAGCCCCTCGGTATAGGGATGGCCGGGGGCGGTCAGCACGGCATCGGTCGGCCCGCTTTCCACGATCCGGCCCGCGTACATGACGGAAATCCTGTCGGCGAGCCCGGCCACCACGGCAAGGTCATGGGTGATCCAGATCAGCGCCGTGCCGGTCTCGCGAGCAAGCTCCTGCACCTCGGCGAGGATCTGGCTTTGAATGGTCACGTCCAGCGCGGTGGTGGGTTCGTCCGCGACGATCAGGTCGGGGCCGTTCAGCAGCGCGATGGCGATGGCGACGCGCTGGCGCATGCCGCCGGAAAACTGGTGGGGGTAGGCCTCCAGCCGCTCGGCGGGCGAAGGGATGCCGACGCGGGCCAGCGCCTGCACCGCGCGGTCGCGGGCGGCGGCGGGGCTGACACGCTCATGGGCGCGCACGGCCTCGACCATCTGGGTCTCGATCCGCAGGACGGGGTTCAGCGTCATCATCGGGTCCTGGAAGATCATGGCAATGCGATTGCCGCGCAGGCCCCGCATCTCCCGGTTGGAGAGTTGCGCCAAGTCCTGCCCCCGGAACAGGATCCGCCCGCCCACCACGCGCCCCGGCGGATCGACAAGGCGCAGGATCGAAAACCCGGTCACCGACTTGCCCGAGCCGCTTTCGCCGACAAGGCCCAGCACCTCGCCCGCGTCCAGCGAGAAGCTGACGCCGTCCACGGCTTTCACGACGCCCGCGTCGGTGAAGAAATGCGTCTGCAGGTCCTGCACATCCAGAACGGTCATCGCGTGAGCCTCGGGTTCAGGGTGTCGCGCAGCCGGTCGCCGACCATGTTGATCGAGGCGACGATCGCCAGAAGCGCCACGCCGGGATACATGCTCATCCAGTATTGCCCCGAGAGCATGTAGCCGTAGCCGTTGGAGATCAGCAGCCCGAGCGAGGGCTGGGTGATCGGCACGCCCACGCCGAGGAAGGACAGCGAGCTTTCCAGCACGATGGTGTTGGCGACCTGCACGGTGGAAATGACGATCAGCGGCGGGATGCAGTTGGGCAGGAGATGCCCGAAGACGATCCGCCGCGCCGGAAGGCCGAGGCCGCGGGCGGCGTCGATGTAGTCCTTGCGCGCCTCGGACAGGGCGGTGCCGCGCACGGTGCGGGCGTAATAGGCCCATTGCACGATGATCAGCGCGATCACGATCTTGTCGAGCCCACGCCCGAAGGCCGCCATCAGCATCAGCGCGACAAGGATCGAGGGGAAGGAGAGCTGGAAATCCACGATCCGCATCAGGATCGCGTCGGTCCGCCCCCCCGCCCATGCCGCGTAGATGCCCACGACGACGCCGATGGCCATGGCCGCGAGCGTGGCGAAGATCGACACCGACAGCGACACGCGCAGCCCGTAGAGGATGCCCGACAGGATATCGCGCCCCTGCTCGTCCGTGCCGAGGTGATAGGTCATCGAGCCGTCGAAATTGGTCGAGCCGGGCGGTTGGCGGCCGTCCATGATGTCGAGCTGGCGCAGGTCATAGGGGTTTTGCGGCGAGATCTCGGTGGCGAAGATGGCGAGGACCGCGAGCACCAGAAGGCTTGCCGTTGCGACGTAGGCCGAGGGGCCCGAGAAGAACTTGCGCGCGCGTCCGCGCAGCAGCCCCGCGGCCAGCACGATCAACCCCGCCAGCAGCACGATCCGCGCGGGCAGAAGTGCCGCGCCCTCGACCGTCAGCAGAAGCGCGAGCGAGGCCGCGACGCCAAGGCCCGCGGCCATGTTGATCCGGCGCCAGCGGTCGCCGGTCGGCAGGGTCATGGCGGTCTCGGGCGCGCTCATGCCGCGCCCCCTTTGACGCGGACGCGCGGGTCGAGCAGCGTGTAGATCACGTCGACCGCGAAGTTGATGATGATGAATATGATGACGGTCAGCATCAGGTAGGAGACGATCACCGGACGGTCGAGCGTCAGGATGCTGTCGATCAGCAGCTTGCCCATGCCGGGCCAGGCGAAGACGGTTTCGGTGACGACCGCGAAGGCGATCATCGAGCCAAGCTCGAGGCCCAGAACCGTGATGATCGGGATCATGATGTTCTTGAGCACATGCACGAAAAGGATGCGCGTCTCGGACAGGCCCTTGGCGCGGGCAAATTTCACGTAGTCCTGCACCAGCGCCTCCTGCGTGCCGGCGCGGGCCAGCCGCGTGACGAGCGATGCCTTGTAGAGCGCGAGGGTCAGCGCGGGCAGAAGCATGTGTTGCAGCCCGTCGGCGGTGAAGATCGACAGGCGCATGCCCAGCACCTCGACCGTGTCGCCGCGACCCGTGGAGGGGAGCCATTGCAGCTCGACCGCGAAGATCAGGATCAGCAGCATCCCGACCCAGAAATTCGGCAGCGAGAAGCCGAAGATCGAACCGGTCATGATCGCGCGGCCCTGCCAGCGGTCGGCCTTGTATCCCGCGTAGACGCCGAGCGGCACGCCGATCAGGACGGAAAAGATCAGCCCCAGCGCCGCAAGCTCCAGCGTCGCGGGCATGTAGGAGATGATCAGCTGCACCGCCGGTTCGCCATGAACGAAGCTGCGGCCAAGGTCGCCTTGCAGCGCGTTGCCGACGAATTTCAGGAACTGCACGTAGACCGGTTGATCGAAGCCGAAGCGCGCCATCGTCTCGTCGATCTCGGCGGGGGTGGCGTCGGGCGAGATCAGGATGTCGACCGGGTTGCCGATCATGTAGACGCCGAAGAACACCACGACCATCATCGCGGCCATCACGAAGACGGACTGGGCAAGGCGTCTGAGCAGGAAGACGAGCATCGCGGATGCGTCCCGTGGGCTTGGGTGTCGGGAAAGGCCGCGCAGGCGGGTGCCCGCGCGGCCCTTGGGTGACGGTGCCTTACTCGACCGGCGTGATCAGGAAGGGCAGCGTGTACTGGTCGGCGCGCGGCGTGTAATCGACGGCGGCGCGCATCGCCCAGGGCGTCACTTCGTAATGCAGCGGGATGATCGCGTAATCGTCCATCGCCATGCGCGAGGCTTGCCGCAGCAGGTCTTCGCGGGCGGCGTCGTCGACGGTGCGCAGCGCCTCGAGCAGGATCTCGTCCATCGCGGGGTTGGAATACTGCCCGCGGTTGGTGCCGCCCAGGCCCAGGTCGCTGTTGCGCGTCGCCAGAAGCGCGCGCAGCGGCGAGGACATCTCGCCCGTGCCCGCACCCCAGCCTGCAAGATAGGCCGAGAACTCGAACGCGTTGCGCCGCGAGAAGAAGGTCGAGGCGGTCGAGGCGTCGATCTCGGTCGCCACGCCGATGCGCGACCACATCTGCGCCACGGCCTGAGCGACCTGCGCGTCGTTGATGTAGCGGTCGTTGGGCGTGCCGATGGTGATGCCGAACCCGTCCGGGTAGCCCGCCTCGGCCAGAAGCGCCTGCGCGCGCTCGGCGTCGAAGCCGCGCGGCGGCAGGTCGCCGTCCACATGCGCGCCGAACATGCCGGGCGGCAGAAGCTCGCCCGCCGAGACGGCGACGCCGCCCATGATGCGCTCGACGATGGCATCGCGGTTGATGGCGATGGTCAGCGCCTCGCGCACCCGGATGTCCTGCAGCGGGTTGGCGCCGTCGGTGCCGGTGATCATCGGCGAGGGCACCTGCGCATGGTCGAGGTGGATGTAGATCACGCGGTTCGAGATGCCCTGCACGACGCGCAGGTCATCGTCGGAGCGCAGGCGCTCGAGGTCCTGCAGCGGCGGGTTCTCGATGAAATCCACGTCGCCCGCGATCAGCGCGGCCACCCGCGGCCCGGCCGAGGTAAGCGGCAGCATCGTCACCCGCTCCCACGGGGCGGCCTCGCCCCAGTAGCCGGGGTTGCGGACCAGCTCGATCCCCTCGCCGCGGCGGAAGCTTTCCAGCAGGAAGGGGCCGGTGCCGATGGCTGCCGAGCCGTCGTTGAAGGCCTGTGTCGCGGGCACCGGCAGATCGTCGCCGCAGCCCTCGGTGCTGAATTCCAGCGTCGAGACATCGACGCCGTTGGCCCGCGCCGAGATGATCCCGAAGGTCGAGAATTCGGTCGGCATCAGCGGGTACGGCTCGGCGCTGTGGACGATCAGCGTATGCGGATCGGGCGCTTCCATGCCGGTGATGCCGCCGGTGTAGGTGGTGAAGAGCGAGGGGGAATCCGGCACGCCGGGAATGCGGCAGACGGTGTAGATCACGTCATGGGCATCGAAGGGCGATCCATCGGAGAATGTCACGTCCCGGCGCAGGTTGAACTGCCAGCTGGTGTCGCTGACCGGTTCCCAGCTTTCCGCCAGAAGCGGGGCCAGCTGCTGCGCCTCGTCGGTGAAGACCAGCGATTCGAAGATGTTGCGGCGCAGCTGGTTGTTGGGGCCGAGGTTGTGGAAATGCGGGTCGGCCGAGGACGGCTCGGACGCAAGGCCGATGCGCAATTCCTGGGCCGCGAGCGGCAGGGCCGGGATGGCGGCGGCAAGCGCCGCAACGGCCAGGCCGCGAAGGACGGGGCTGGACATGTGGGGTGGTCTCCTCTGTTGGCGGGCCGTGTTCGCTGCGCGGCACCTGTTCGACTGGTGACGCGGGCACGCTACCCGAGGCGCTTGCCGTGGGAATTGGAAACTTCATGTTTGCGTGTTATGCACCCATAAGGTTTTTGCATGAACCTCGGGATGGGGGCTTGCGGGGGAGGGGGCGGCCATGCGGCCACGCGCGTCGATCCGTGAATACGAGGTGCTGCGCGCGGTCATGACCTCGGGCACCGTCACGGCGGCGGCGCATCGGCTGGGCATTTCGCAGCCCGCCGTCAGCCGCCTTCTTGCGCAGCTCGAGGGAAATGTCGGCGTGACCCTGTTCGAGCGTCGTGGCGGACGGTTGCGCCCCACCGCCGAAGCGCTGCGCCTGAACGACCGGCTCGACCGGCTGTTTGACGCGCTGTCCTATCTCGACGGGACCGACCCCGCCGATCCGGCAAGCCAGCCGCTCAGGCTTGCCGCGCCCCCGACGCTGGGGCATCGGTTCCTTGCGCGCGCGATGGCTGGGTTCATGAAGCAGAACCCCGGCCAGATGATCTCGCTCGAGACCTGCACGTCGAACGGTCTTGTGAGCCGGCTGGTGGACGATACCATCGACCTCGGCTTCACGCTGGCCGAGCTGACCCATTCCGCGATGGAGCTGATCCCGTTCCACCGGACCTGTGCGGTCGCGGTCATGGCGTGCGATCATCCGCTTGCCCGCCATGACGTGATCACCCCCGAGATCCTCCACGGCCAGCCGCATATCGCCCTGATGCGGCGGCACATGGTGCGCACGCGGCTGGACCGGGTCTTTGCGCAGGCGGGCGTCAGGCCCCGCACCGTGGCCGAGGTGGCGACCGGCGTCAGCGCGATCACGCTGGCACGGCACGGGGTCGGCGTGGCCGTGATCTGCCCCTTCCCCCTGCTGCGGCAGCAGGAGGAGGACCTGGCGATCCGCCCCTTCGCGCCGGAATTCGTCTATCGCGCGTCCTTCGCGGTCTCGACGGTGCGGCCGATGTCGCAACCGGCGCGTGCCTTCATGCGCCATGTTCAGCTTGCCGTCCGGTCCGAAGGCTGGCCCGCGACCTGGACGCGGGCCGCCCCGTAGCGACCGGCGGCGTGTCCTTGCCGCCGCCGGTGCCGCCGGTGCCCTCGGCAACGCGCGGCAGCGCCAATCACCGCCGACGGCGCAGCCTGTCCAGTCAGGTTGACAGAATCGAGGCGCAGTGCCGGGCGGCGGCCGTTTAACGAAAACATCTCGAGCGGGAGCGTTTTCGCAAGAAAATTTCACAAACATTTTCATTGCGTTGTGCGCTGGAAAACGAGTCGCTGACGGATTTTCGAAATGTCAATCTTGATTGACACAATCGTCGGTATACAGTCGAACACAGACCCAACAGCGCGCAGGTCTGGACGGCTCCGCCCGATACCGGTCCGCACACGATGGATGACCGACCGTGAAAAAGACCCTGACCGATCCCGTCTCTGCCGCCACCCGCGACTGCGCCGCGATGCACCCGCTCCTGTCGGGCCTTGCCGAAAGCGCGTTGGCCCGGCTGTGCGCCGACATGCGCCCCGGCGAGGGCACGGGGGATGCGCTGGCGATCCTCGGCGATCCCTGCGCCGCCGCCATGGCCTATGCGCTCTGCGACGAGGATGATCTGGCCGCGTCGCTGCTGGTCGATGACCTGCTCGAGGCGGGCGTGGGGGTCGGGGATCTGTGCCTCGAGCATCTCGCGCCCGCGGCGCGGCGTCTGGGCGATCTGTGGGACCGCGACCGCCTGCCCTTTACCGAGGTCGCGCTGGCCAGTGCCCGGATCCAGGCGATCCTGCGCCGCCTGCCGGCCGAACGCGGCGCGGCCTCCCTCCACCATGCCCGTGGCGCGATCTTCGGCGCGGTGCCGGGCGAGCAGCATACGCTGGGCGTGATGATGGCCGCGGACCTGTTTCGCCGCAACGGGTGGGATGTCAGCCTGCTGGTCGGGCTGAGCCATGACGAGCTGTTGCAGCGCATGATGCGCGACGACCGGCCGGTGATCGGGCTGAGCTGTTCGGGCGATCACTCCTATCCCGCCTTGCGGCGTCTGCTGGCCGCGATGGCCAAGGCGCGGCCCGAGGTCGAGATCCTGTTGTCGGGGCAGATCGTGCATGCCCCCGAGCGCATGGCCGACCTGCCCGCGCGTGTCGTCCCGGTTCCCGACATGGCCGCGGCCGAGGCCGAGATGGCCCGTATCGGGGCCGCCCTGCAGGGCCGCCGCCGCGCAAGGGCCCGCCCGGCGGCGCGCCGTGCGAGTTCCGCAGCCTGAGGGCACCCCAACAGCCGATTCGGGGCGCGGTCGATGCCCGCGGTCGAGGTGACGGGTGTCGCCAGCCCGCCTCCCACAGCCTGCGCGGCAGTGGGCCGGGCGATATCCGGCAGGTCGGGTTTGCCTGACATGCGCGTGGGCCATGGCATTTCGACATCAGTGCAACAGGAACCGCGACGGCGGGTTGTGTCTTGTTGAGCAGTGTTGGATATTGTCGAAAGATATTATTTACCATGAGGATCGAACCATGCGCAGCTTGTCTCTCGCAGCCCTTCTCGTTGCCGCCCTGCCGCTGTCGGCGCAGGCGGGCAAGTCAATTCAAGGCCCTGTCGCAATTGCCTCCGGCACCGACGAAACCGCGCTCTTTGCCGGTCTGAACTGGACCTTCGGCGCGCAGGGGAACGGGCCCAGCGCCGCGGTGGGCGTGATCCGCTCCGAGGTCGATGCCGCGGGCGATGTGAAGGGCGCAATCCTATCGTTCAACATCGGCCTGCAGGGTGGTGACGCCGGCGATGTCCGGCTGGTCGGCTTCACCGGCAACGGTGACATCGCGGGTCAGCTTGGTCTTGGCTTCGACTTCGACGGTTCCGGCGCCTTCGGCGTGGGCGGCTTCCTGACGAATTACGCGCAGGGTGGCCTGACCTTCGGCTTCAACGGTGACGTGGGCGGGTTCCTCGGTATCCATAGCTACCAGTTCCTCGAGCCGCGGATGGAACTGCCGCCGGTTTGACACGGCTGCGAGGGGCAGGGCACCGATTTTGAGCAGATACCAGTCTGAACCGATCGCTGGCCGTGGCCCCATGACTCCGACACGGCGGCAGGCGCTGATGCAGCTTGCCGCCCTGTCCGTCGCGGGCCTTGCAATGCCTGCAGCCGTGGCGCAACCCGTCTCCCGCTCGGCGCTCGAGGCTTATGTCGACATCCTGTTGCCGGGCGAGGCGGGGGCGCCGCCTGCCTCGGCGCTGGGCATCGCCGCCGAGATCGAGGCGCTTGCCCCCGAGGGCACGGATTTCCGGCGGCTCATCTCGCTTGGCACGGCCTGGCTTGACGACGTGCAAGCCGGGGGGCAGCCCGGCGGTTTCGCCGCGATGCCGGTCGACGCGCAGGCGCAGGTGGTCGCGTGGATGGCGGCCGCCCCCTATGACGAGATACCGGGACGGTTCTACCATGTCCTGCGGCTGTTCGCGGGCGAGCTTTACTATGTCAGGCCCGAGGCGCGCGTCGGATTTCCCCTGAACCCCGCCCCGCAGCCCGCGGGCTACCTGCCGCCATGGGGCGCGGCGTGACGGATCGGCCCGACGTCGTGATCGTCGGCTCGGGCGCTGGTGGCGCGGCGGCGGCATTCGCCCTGACCGAGGCCGGGCTGCGTGTCCTGCTGCTCGAGGCCGGGCCGCGTTTCGATCCGGCGCGCGACTACCCGATGACGCAGACCGATTGGGAGCGGCGGCTGTTTCCCGCCCCGCCCGGCAGCCGGGGCGATATCCTCTATGGTGATCTGGGCGCGCTCGACCCAGCGGATGCAGGGTTGCAGAGCTACAACGCCGTCCGGCCCCGCGGCGCGCCGGGGCGGGTGCGGCTGGCCACGACCGGCTATTCCCATGTCCGCGGTGTCGGCGGCAGCACGCTGCATTACGTGGGCGAGGCGCAGCGCCTGCACCCCGGCAGCTTCCACCTGAGGCGCGACCACGGCGCGGGGGGCGACTGGCCGCTCTCCTATGACGATCTCGCGCCCTATTACGACCAGGCCGAGCGGCTGATCGGCGTCGCCGGTCCCGCGATGCAGACGGGCCGCCCCCGGACCGCGCCCTTCCCGCAGACGGCCCACCCGCTCAACCCCGCCGCGCGGCGTCTGGTCGAGGCGGGCGCGCGGCTTGGCCTGCCCTTCGAGGCCAACAGCCGCGCCGTCCTGTCCGAGCCGATGGACGGCCGACCGTCCTGCAACTATTGCGGCCAGTGCAGCCGGGGCTGCCCGCTGGGCGACAAGGGCTCCGCCGATGTCACCTTCCTGCGGCAGGCCGAGGCAACGGGGCGTCTGACGGTGTTGACCGGGGCCGAGGTGACGCGGATCGAGACCGCGCCCGGCGGGCGCATCGCGGCGGTGCATGTCGTGCGGGACGGCTTGACCGCGCGGCAGGAAACGCCCGTGCTGGTGCTGGCCGCCGGGGCGGTGCAGACGCCGCGGCTGTTGCTGGCGAGTGCTGCGCCCGACGTGCCCGAGGGCGTGGCCAACGGCTCGGGGCAGGTCGGGCGCAACTTCATGGAAACGCTCGGCTGGCTCGGCACGGCGCTGGTGCCGGGGCTGACCGACAGCCACAAGGGGCTGCCGGCCGATGCCGTCAGCTGGGCCGAGAACGCGCCCGACGGTGTGCCGGGGGCCATCGGCGGGTGCCGCTACACGTCCTCCGTGCTGGAAAGCGGGCTGAGCGGCCCCGCCTCCTATGCCTCGCGGCTGGTGCCGGGGCATGGGGCCGCCTTCCAGGCCCGGCTGCGGGCCGTCTTCGGCTCGGCCGTGACCGTCGGGGCCATCGGTGCCGTGCTGCCCGACGCGCGCAGCCGCGTCACGCTGCACGCCGAGCGGCGGGATGCCAATGGCGTGCCCCTGCCGGTGGTGTCCTCCGTCCTGACCGACAACAGCCTGACCCTGCTGCGCCACATGGCGGCGCGGGGCCGCGCCCTGCTGCAGGAGGCCGGTGGCGGAGAGCTTCTGGAACAGGTGTCGTCCTGGGACCGGTTCGCGGCGACCCATGTCTTCGGGACCGCCCGGATGGGCGTGGACAGCGCCAGTTCGGTCACCGATGCCCATGGCCGCAGCCATGATCACGGCAATCTGTGGATCGCGGATGCCAGCCTGTTCCCCACGTCGGGTGGGGGCGAGGGGCCGTCGCTGACGATCCACGCGCTTGCACTGCGCGCCGCCGAGCGCATCGCGGCGGGCGGTTAGAGCGCCAGTTCGCGCACCGGGATGATCCTGAAGAAGACGCCGCCCGACCAGACGCCGAACCAGTCTTCGCCGGCCACCTCCTGCGCCTCGCCGAGGTCGACCAGCCGGTAAAAGCTTTTCCGGTCGATCAGCGCCTCGAGCCCGGCGCGGACATGGACATAGGGCGAGGGCTCGCCGGTTTCGTCGCGCGCGACGCGGATGGCGTTCTCGGGGCCCGCGGCGACGGTGTCGCCGACATTGGTGGTGAAGGTGACGACCTGCGCGGGGCCTTCGCCCTCGGCCTCGAAATCCTGCGCGACAAAGGGCGCGTCCTCGACCCGGATGCCGACCTTCTCGACCGGGGTGACGAGGAAATACTTGCCGTCTTCCTTCTTCAGGATCGTCGAGAAGAGCCGCACCAGGGCGGCGCGGCCGATCGGCGTGCCCTCGTGAAACCATGTCCCGTCGCGGCGGATCTCCATGTCGATATCGCCGCAAAAAGGCGGGTTCCACAGGTGGACGGGCGGCAGTTTGCCGGTCTTCGCCGCCTCCTGCGCGGTCTTCATCAACTGCGCGGTGCCCGGTTTGTCAGCGTCCGTCACGTTCTTTTGTCCCCCTGCACGCTTTGCCATTTGTGATGGGCGGAATAGGTCTGTTAGCTGTGAGCCACATAATCATTCCGCGGAGCATTGCCATGTCCACCCCCGTCGTTGCCGCCGATGCCCCCGCCGCCGAGCTGGTCGCCGAGATCGAGGCGCTGGGCGCCAGGCTTGGCGCGGCGAAGGCCTCCATCGCCACGCGGATCATCGGTCAGGACGAGGTGGTCGACCTTGCGCTCGCCGCGATGCTGTCCGGCGGTCACGCGCTTCTGATGGGGTTGCCGGGGCTGGGCAAGACGCTGCTGGTCGACACGCTGTCGACGGTGATGGGCCTGTCGGCGAACCGCATCCAGTTCACGCCCGACCTGATGCCGGCCGACATCCTCGGGTCCGAGGTGCTGGAGACGGCGCAGGACGGCAGCCGCGCCTTTCGCTTCATCGAGGGGCCGATCTTCTGTCAGCTGCTGATGGCCGACGAGATCAACCGCGCCTCGCCGCGGACGCAGTCGGCGCTTCTTCAGGCGATGCAGGAACGCGAGGTGACCATCGCGGGCGAGCACAAGCCCCTGCCCGCGCCGTTCCACGTTCTCGCCACCCAGAACCCGATCGAGCAGGAAGGCACCTATCCGCTGCCCGAGGCGCAGCTTGACCGGTTCCTCGTGAAGATCGACGTGGCCTATCCCGACCGCGACACCGAGCGGGGCATCCTGCTGGCCACCACCGGCACGGCGGAGGCGCAGCCGACGCCCGTCTTTACCCCCGACGAGCTGATCCGCGCGCAAGGTGTCGTGCGTCGCATGCCGGTGGGCGAGAGCGTGGTCGAGCTGATCCTCGACCTTGTCCGCGCCTGTCGCCCCGACGGCGAGGAAGCCCCCGACATCGTGAAGCGCACCGTCGCCTGGGGCCCCGGCCCCCGCGCGGCGCAGGCGCTGATGCTGACGGTGCGCGCCCGCGCGCTGCTGGACGGGCGGCTTGCGCCCTCGCCCGAGGATGTCGCGCACCTGGCGCGGCCGGTTCTCGGTCACCGCATGGCATTGAGCTTCGGCGCACGGGCCGAGGGGGCGGTGCTGGAAGACGTGATCGACGAGGTCACCGCCCGCGTCACCCGCATCGGGCTCGCGGCTTGAGCGACGCCGCGCTCCATACGCCCGAGACCCTGCGCTCGCGCTCGGAGGCGGTGGCGGCGACGCTGCCCGCGCTGATGGCCGATGCGCAGCATCTGGCCGCCACGGTGCTTCTGGGCACCCATGGCCGCAAGCGCGCGGGCACCGGCGACGAGTTCTGGCAATACCGCCCGGCGCAGGCCGGCGACGGCTATCGCCAGATCGACTGGCGCCGCTCGGGCCGGTCGGACGGGCATTTCATCCGCCAGACCGAGTGGCAGGCCGCGCAATCGGTGATGCTGGGCGTCGATGACGGCGCCTCGATGACCTTCACCGGGCACAGGGCGCGCCCGTCGAAGCTGCGCCGTGCGCAGACGCTGGCGATGGCGCTGGCGATCCTCGCCGTGCGCGGCGGCGAACGGGTGGGCCTGACGCAGATGGCCGAGCCGCCACGCGGCGGCACGGCGCAGCTGATGCGGCTGGCGCAGGCGCTGATGGAGGGGCAGGCGGCGGGCGATCACGGCACGCCGCGCCCGCAGGTGATGCCGATGGGCAGCCGGGCTGTGTTCTTCTCGGATTTCCTGGGCGATCCTGCGGGGATTGAGGCGGTGCTGGGCCGTGCCGCCGACCGCGAGGTGCGCGGCGCGCTGGTGCAGGTGCTCGACCCCGACGAGGAGGCGTTTCCCTATGACGGGCGCACCGTCTTCGAGTCGATGACCGGCGCGATCCGCTTCGAGACGCTGAAAGCTCGGTCGCTGCGGGAGGCGTATCTGGCCCGGCTCGCCGAGCGCAAGGCGCTGCTGCAGGACATGTGCCGCCGCACCGGTTGGCGTTACCACCTGCACCACACCGGCGACGCGGCCGAGCCGACGCTGCTGTGGCTCTATCGGGCGCTCGAAAAGGTGCGCGCATGAGCGGGGCGGCGCAAATCTCTTGCAAGAGATTTGCCAGAGCCTTGCAAGGCTCTGGATCACGCCCTTGCAAGGGCGTGTCACGGGTTTTGCAAAACCCGTCGCCCGGCCCTGAGGGGGGCGCGCGATGATCGGAAGCCTTGCCTTCGCCACGCCGCTCCTGCTGACCGCGCTCATCGCGCTGCCGGTCCTGTGGTGGATCCTGCGCGCGGTCCCGCCCGCCCCGATCCGGCGGCGGTTTCCCGGCGTGGCGCTTCTTCTGGGTCTCAAGGACGACGAAAGCCAGACCGACAAGACGCCCTGGTGGCTCCTGCTTCTGCGCATGGCGGCGCTGGCCGCCGCCATCGTCGGTTTCGCCGGTCCGGTGCTGAACCCGCAAGCCGAGCGCACGGGCGAGGGGCCGCTGCTGATCCTGATGGACAGCTCCTGGGCCTCGGCGCGCGACTGGTCGGACCGGCTCGACCGGGCGGGCCTGCTGCTGGACGAGGCGCAGCGCACGGGCCGTCCGGTCGCGCTGGTGCAGTTGACCGACGTGCCGTCGGGCGCGTTGCCGCTGCAGTCGGCGAATGCCTGGGCGGCGCGGGTGCCGTCGCTGATGCCCGCGCCCTACGCGCCCGACATGGTTGCCGCCGCCGAGTGGGCCGCAGGTCTCGACGGGCCGCTCGAGACCTACTGGATCGCAGACGGGCTCGACCACGCGGGCCGCGACGATCTGACCGCAGCCTTGACCGATCTGGGCGCGCTTTCCGTCTTCCTGGGCACGCGCGACGTGCTGGCCCTTGCCCCGCCGCGCTTCGAGGATGGGGCCGTGCGGGCGACCGTCACCCGCCTCGGGCAGGGCACGCCGCTGGGTGTCGAAGTGATCGCCCATGGCCTCGACCCCGCGGGTATACCGCGTGATCTTGCGCGCGCGACCGCCGCGTTCGAAGCGGGCGCGACCGAGGCCGAGGTCGCGTTCGACCTGCCGCCCGAGCTGCGCAACCGCGTGACCCGCTTCGAGGTCGCGGGCATCCGTGGCGCGGGCACCGTCGCCTTGGCCGATGATGCGCTCCAGCGCCGGCAGGTCGCGCTGATCTCGGCCGGGGCTGACGACGAACAACAGGCGCTCCTTTCGCCGCTCCATTACCTGCGGCAGGCGCTGGAGCCGACCGCCGACCTGATCGAGGGCGCGCTGGCCGACATGCTGCTGGCCAGCCCCGATGTGATCATCCTTGCCGATATCGCCACGCTCTCGCCGGACGAGGAGACGGCGTTGACCGATTGGCTCGAGGCCGGCGGCCTGCTCGTGCGCTTCGCCGGTCCGCGGCTCGCCGCCTCGGACGTGGCGCGCGATGCCGCGGGGCCGCTGATGCCCGTGCGTCTGCGCGAGGGCGGGCGCAGCGTGGGTGGCGCGATGAGCTGGGGCGAGCCGAAGAGCCTGCGGCCCTTCCCCGACACCTCGCCCTTCTTCGGCCTGTCGATCCCCGATGACGTGCAGGTCAGCGCGCAGGTCATGGCCCAGCCCGACCCGGAGCTTGCCGCGCGCACCATCGCCTCGCTGACCGACGGCACGCCGCTGGTGACGCGGGCGGCACATGGGCAGGGGTCCGTGGTGCTTTACCACGTCACCGCGAATGCCGAATGGTCGACCCTGCCGCTTTCGGGTCTGTTCGTGCAGATGCTGGAACGGCTGGCCATTTCGACGCGCCCTGTCGCGCCGGATGCCGCCGACCTCGACGGCACGGTCTGGACGCCCGAGGAAGTGCTGGACGGGTTCGGCACGCTGCGCGACGCGGGCACGCGGCCGGGGGTGGAGGGGGCGATGCTGGCATCCGCGCCACTGTCGGCGGAACTGCTGCCGGGCCTTTACGCGGCCGAGGACCGGCGCATCGCGCGCAACGTGATCACCGCCGACACGGTGCTTGCGGCGGCCCGTTGGCCTGCCGCCATCCCGGTCGAGGGGATGGAGGTCATCGCGCCCACCGACCTGATGGCGGCTTTCCTGACCGCCGCGCTGGTCCTGCTGCTGGTCGATGCGCTGGCCTCGCTCTGGTTAGCGGGGCGGCTGTCGGGGCTTGCCCGCGGCACGGCCGTTCTGGCGCTTGTCCTGACGCTGCCGCAGGGCGGGCAGGCGCAGACCGGCACCGGCCTCAGCCCCGAGGATCAACTGGCGCTTCTCGCCAGTTCCGAGGTGACGCTGGCGCATGTGTTGACCGGCGACCGGGAGATCGACGAGATGGCCCGCGCAGGCCTTCAGGGCCTGTCCAACACGCTGTGGCAGCGCACATCCGTCGAGCCCGCCGCGCCCATGGGCGTGGACCTCGAACGTGACGAGCTGGCGTTCTTCCCGATGATCTACTGGCCCGTGACGCCGGATCAGCCCTTGCCCTCCGCCGCGGCCTATCGGCGGCTCAACGATTACCTGCGTTCGGGCGGCATGATCGTCTTCGACACGCGCGACGCCCATGTCGGCAGCTTCGGCTCGGGCACGCCCGAGGGGCGGCGCCTGCGCGCGCTGGCCGCCGCGCTCGACATTCCGCCGCTCGAGCCGATCCCGCCGGATCATGTTCTGACGCGCACCTTCTACCTGCTGCAGGATTTCCCCGGCCGCCACCTCAGTCGTGATGTCTGGGTCGAGGCCTCGGCCCCCGATGCCGAACAGGTCGAGGGGATGCCGTTTCGCAACCTCAACGACGGGGTGACGCCGGTTCTGATCGGCGGAAACGACTGGGCCGCGGCCTGGGCGCAGGACGAGACGGGCCGCGCGCTCTACCCGGTGGGGCGGGGCGCGACCGGCGAGCGGCAGCGCGAGATCGCGTTGCGCTTCGGCGTGAACCTCGTGATGCATGTGCTCTCGGGGAACTACAAATCCGACCAGGTCCATGTTCCGGCCCTGCTGGACAGGTTGGGGCAATAGGGCATGGCGCAGACGATCCTCTTCGATCCGCTTCTGCCGATGGCGTTGATCTGGGCGCTAGGTGCTGCGACGCTGCTGATCGTGGCGCTTGCGGTCTGGCGCGGTCTGTCCGGCTGGCCCTTCCGCCTGCTGGCGGGGGCGGCGCTGCTGGCGGCGCTGCTGAACCCCTCGCTGCAATCGGAAGAGCGCGAGCCGCTGTCGGACATCGTGCTTGTCGTGGCCGACCAGTCGGCCAGCCAGCGCATCGCCGACCGGCCCGACCAGACAACCGACGCGCTCGAGGCGCTGGAGGCCGAGATCGCCGCGCTGGGGATGGAGATGCGGCTGTCGACCGTCGCGGATGCGCCCGACAACGCGGGCACGTTGCTGATGGCGGAACTCAACCGCATGCTGGCCGAGGAGCCGCGCGCGCGCATCGCCGGGGCGATCCTTGTCACCGACGGGCAGCTGCATGACGCGCAGCTGGTGCCCGATCTGCCCGCGCCGCTTCATGCGCTGATCACGGGGCGCGAGACCGACTGGGACCGGCGGCTGGTGATCGAGACCGCGCCGGCCTTCGGCATCATCGGCGAAGAGCTGATGATGACGCTCAGGATCGAGGACCAGGGGGCCGTGCCCGCGGACCTTTCGGGCCGGGCCGAGATCGCCATTGCCATCGACGGCGGGCCGTCGCGGACCTTCCAGGTTCCGACGAACGAGACGCTGCAACTGCCGCTGACGCTGGAACATGCGGGCCAGAACGTCGTGCAGTTCATCATCCCCGAAGCGCCGGGCGAGCTGACCGAGCGCAACAACGCCGCCGTCGTCCAGATCAACGGCATCCGCGATCGGCTGTCGGTGCTGCTGGTGTCGGGCGAGCCGCATCCGGGGCAGCGGACGTGGCGGAACCTGCTGAAATCCGACCCTTCGGTCGACCTCGTCCATTTCACCATCCTTCGCCCGCCGGACAAGCAGGACGGGGTGCCGGTGACGGAACTGTCGCTGATCGCCTTTCCCACGCGCGAGCTGTTCATGGAGTCGGTCGATGACTTCGACCTGATCATCTTCGACCGCTACCAGCGCCGCGGCATCCTGCCGATGCTCTACATCGACAACATCCGCCGCTACGTCGAAGACGGCGGCGCGCTTTTGCTGGCCGCGGGACCCGACTACGCCTCGGCGGCCTCGCTCTACCGCACGCCCCTGTCCGAGATCCTGCCGGGGCGGCCCACGGCCCGCGTGATCGAGGCGCCCTTCCTGCCGGAGATTTCCGAGCTTGGCCAACGGCACCCGGTGACCGCGGGGCTGGAGGATGCGCATCAGGGGCTTTCCGACAGCGCGCAGCCCTGGGGCCGCTGGATGCGCCAGATCGAGGTGACAGAACAGGCGGGCCAGACGGTGATGACCGGCAATGGCGGTGCGCCGCTCCTGATGCTCGACCGGGTGGGCGAGGGGCGCGTGGCGCTGCTTGCCTCGGACCACGCCTGGCTCTGGGACCGCGGCTATGAGGGCGGTGGCCCGCAGCTCGAGATGTTGCGCCGGCTGGCGCATTGGATGATGGGCGAGCCGGACCTCGAGGAGGAGGCGCTGGTCGCCGAGGCCGATGGCCAGACGATCCGCGTGACCCGCCGGACGCTGGCCGACACGGTCGGCGCGCTCGTCGTGACCGCGCCCGACGGCAGCGAGACCGAGGTCACGCTCGAGCAGACCGCGCCCGGCCGGTTCACGGCCGAGATCGACGGCGGTGAGCAGGGCCTCTATCGCCTGCGCGAGGGCGAGCGCGAGCGGGTCATCGCGCTTGGCCCCGCCGCCCCGCGCGAGTTCGAGGAGACCATCGCCAGCGCGGCCCGGCTGGAGCCTGTGGCCGACCCGCTGTCGGGGGCCGTGATGCGTCTGGAGGACGGCATGCCCGACATCCGCCGCGTCTCCGAGGGGCGCACGGCCAACGGGCGGGGCTGGATCGGTCTGACCGCGCGCGATGCCTACCTGACCACCGACGTGACGGTGACGCCGCTCATTTCGGCCTGGGTCTTCCTTCTGTTGGCGGCGGCCTTGACCGTCGCGGGCTGGCTGCGCGAGGGGCGTCGCTGAGGGGCAGGGTCATGAACGGGCCACGCCGTGCCGCGTGATGCGGCGCAGCACCCATTCGAAAGGCCCGAGGCCGAAGACCCGCCGCCAGAGCGTCACTGCCAGCATCAGCACGAGGGTCGCCGCCAGCGCGATCCCCGTGGCCTCGGCGGCCCCGACGGTCCCCCATAGCCCCGCGCCATAGGGCGCGAAGAGCGTGGACAGGAGGATCGATTGCCCGAGGTAGAGGCTCAGGCTCGATGCGCCGATGTTGCGCAGCCCGCGCATCAGCCGCCCCGACCCGGCGGGCCATGCCGCGATCAGCCCGAGGTAGCCCAGCGTGGCGATGGGCGCGCACAGAACGGTCAGCGCCTCGCCCAGCCCTCCGTCGCCCCATTGCCAGAGCGCCGCGCCCGTCAGCCCGAGCAGAAGGCCCGGCCCGAGGCAAAGCCGCCGGGCGCGGGCCCAGAGCGGATGGCGCGGGTCGTCGATCAGCCCGGCGCGCACCGCCGCCAGCCCGAGGCAGAACCAGCCCAGCGCCGCGATGCCCTGGATCACCAGCAGGATCGGAAAGGTGATGGCGAAAGATGCGGCGCGGTAGGTCGCCACCTCGGCCCATGTGCCGCCGGTCATGATGGCGCGCTCGAGTTCGAGAAGGTCGGGCTCGATCGGCGGGGCCAGCACCACGAGGGGCAGGGCGACAAGCACCTGAACGGCCAGAAGGATTGCACCCGTCCGCACCAGCCGCCCCACGGCCCAGTCGCGCCAGCGATAGAGCAGCGCACCGACCAGCGCGTAAAGCAGCAGGATGTCGCCGGGGAAGAACAGCACCCCGTGCATCACGCCCAGCAGGGCCAGGCCGATCATGCGGTTGCGATAGAGCCGTCCGAAGGGAAGCCCGCGCCGCTCGGCCGAGCGGATCTGGTAGGCGAGCCCGACGCCGAACATGAAGGAGAACAGGCCGTAACTCTTGAACAGGGCCAGACCGTTCACCGCCCAGATGGCGAGATCGTCGAGCGTGGTGGCGCTTGGGGCCGCCTCGAACCCGAGGGTGATCGGATAGGCCATGAACTGCACGTTCACCACGACGATGCCGAACAGGGCGACAAGCCGCAGGTGATCGGGCATCAGGGCGCGTGGGCTCATGCGGTCATCCTTCGGTGGCCGGGGCTTGGGCCGAGGGTATACCGTTACGCCGCGCCGGGAAACGGCGTCGTTGTTGCCGTGAGCGGGGGAGGGGTCAGAACGGCTTGAACACCACGATGATCAGCACGGCGATGGCGCCCAGCACGCTGACCTCGTTGAAGATGCGCAGCCACAGGTCGCTTTCGGTGAAGACGCCGCGGCGCGCGCGCAGCACCAGCCGCCCGGTCCAGCCGTAATGCGCCGCCAGCAGCGTCACGATGCCGAGCTTGGACCAGACCCAGATCGGGTAGCCCCAGAACCAGCCGAGCCACAGCCCCGTTGCGATGGCGATGACGCCCAGCCCGAGCGAGAAGCGGTAGATGCGGATCGTCAGGTCGCCGGTCGGCCCGAATTCGCCCAGCCGCGCGTATTCGCGCTTCCAGTAGATGATCGCGCGGGGCACCGCGAAGATGCCGGTCATCCAGCCGAGCACGGCCAGAAGGTGAAGAACCTTGATCCATTCCATGCCGCCAGATGCGCCCTGAACGGGGGGCAGCGCAACCTGCGCTGATGTCTCAGGCGGATTTTGATTGCCATCATGTCATATTGGTTATATTTCTTTACCAATTCATCGCGAGCGAGGAGGGCGCGCCATGGACATGCCGGCACCGGATACGGGGATTTTATCCCGCAAGGACAGGATCGTGGCGCGATTGCGCGCGGAACTGCCCCAGGCCGCGGTGATTCACGACGAGGCCGAGGTGCGCGCCTATGAATGCGACGCGCTGACCGCCTACAAATGCCCGCCGCTGGCGGTGGTGCTTCCGGCCACGACCGCCGAGGTCGCAACCGCGCTCCGCATCTGCCACGCCGAGGGCGTGCCGGTGGTGCCGCGTGGCTCGGGCACCTCGCTTGCGGGCGGCGCGCTGCCCACGGCCGACAGCGTCATCCTTGGTGTCTCGCGGATGAACAAGGTGCTCGAAACGGATTACGACAACCGCTTCATCCGGGTGCAGTCGGGGCGCACCAACCTGAGCGTCACGGGCGCGGTCGAGCAGGAGGATTTCTTCTACGCCCCCGATCCGTCCAGCCAGCTGGCCTGCGCCATCGCTGGCAATATCGCCATGAACTCGGGCGGGGCGCATTGCCTGAAATACGGGGTGACGACCAACAACCTTCTGGGCGTGACCATGGTCACGATGGAGGGCGAGGTGCTGGAGATCGGCGGCGCGCATCTGGATGCGGCCGGTTATGATCTGCTCGGCGTGATCTGCGGCTCCGAGGGGCAGCTGGGCGTGGTGACGGAAGCCACGCTGCGCATCCTGCGCAAGCCCGAGGGGGCGCGGCCCGTGCTGATGGGCTACGACAGCAACGAGGTGGCGGGTCAGGTCGTCTCGGACATCATCAAGGCGGGCGTGTTGCCCGTCGCCATCGAGTTCATGGACCGCCCCTGCATAGAGGCGACCGAGGCCTTCGCCAAGGCGGGCTACCCGATGTGCGAGGCGCTCTTGATCGTCGAGGTCGAAGGCTCGGACGCCGAGATCGACGAGCAGCTGGGCCTGATCATGCAGATCGCCCGCAGGCACAACCCCGTCGAGCTGCGCGAGGCGCAGTCCGAGGACGAGGCCAAGCGCATCTGGCTGGGCCGCAAGTCGGCCTTCGGCGCGATGGGGCAGATCAACGATTACATGTGCCTCGACGGCACGATCCCGGTGTCGTCGCTGCCCTATGTGCTGAAGCGCATCGGCGAGATGTCGAAGGACTACGGACTGGGCGTGGCCAACGTGTTCCACGCGGGCGACGGCAACATGCACCCGCTGATCCTGTTCGATGCGAACAAGCCCGGCGACCTCGAGCTGTGCGAGGCCTTCGGGGCCGACATCCTGAAGCTTTGCGTCGAGGTGGGCGGCTGCCTGACCGGCGAGCATGGCGTGGGGATCGAGAAGCGCGACCTGATGACGACGCAATTCGCGCCCGAGGATCTCGAGGCGCAGATGCGGGTGAAGGATGTCTTCGACCCCAAATGGCTGTTGAACCCGGCGAAGGTCTTCCCGCTGGAGGCGTCGCGCCCGCGTCGTGAGAAGGTGGTCGCCGCCTGACGGCGTCGACCCGCCGGGGGGCGCTGCCCCCCGGACCCCCCGCCGAGAGGGGCTGTCTGCCCCTCCCGGACCCTCCCCGAGAGTTTCCCTGCCAAGATGAAGGAGCAGGCCGATGCTGAGCCCTGCGACCGAAACCGAGTTGAGCGAGATCGTGGCGGGGGCCAAGGGGCCCCTGCGCGTGGTGGGGGGGGGCACGCGGCCCATCGGGCGGCCCGTCGCGGGCGAGGTGCTGACGGTGGCCGCGCTGTCGGGCATCGAGCTCTATGAGCCGGGCGCGCTGACCATCGTCGCCAGGGCGGGCACGCCGCTGGCCGAGGTCGAGGCCGCATTGGCCGCCGAAGGGCAGCGCCTGCCCTTCGAGCCGATGGACCACCGCGCGCTCCTGGGCACCGGCGGTGAGCCGACCATCGGCGGCGTAGTCGCCGCGAACGTCGCCGGCCCGCGGCGCATCCAGGCGGGCGCGGCCCGCGACAGCCTGATCGGCGTGCGTTTCGTCGACGGGTCGGGCACCATCGTCAAGAACGGCGGGCGGGTGATGAAGAACGTCACCGGATATGACCTGGTCAAGCTGATGGCCGGGTCCTGGGGCACGCTGGGCGTGTTGAGCGAAGTGGCCTTCAAGGTCCTGCCTGCACCCGAGGCGGCGGCCTCGTTGAGCCTCGAGGGCCTGAGCCCGCTGCAGGCGGTGGAGGCGATGGCCACCGCGCTCGGCTCGCCCTTCGAGGTGTCGGGGGCGGCGCATCTGCCGGGCGAGGGGCGCACGATGTTGCGGATCGAAGGCTTTGTCGCCAGCGTGGCGTACCGCGCCGGGCGGCTGTCCGAGCTGATGGCCCCCTTCGGCGCGGTCACGGTCGAGGAAGATGGCGCTCGGGTCGCCGAGATCTGGCGCGGCATTCGGGACGTCAGCGGCTTCGCGGGCCGCGCGGGCGATGTCTGGCGCATCTCGGTCACGCCCTCGGATGGCCCCGAGATCGCGGCCCGGACGGGGGGCGAGGCGATGTTCGACTGGGGCGGCGGGCTGATCTGGGCGCTGGTCCCCGAGGGCACCGACCTGCGCGCCCGGCTGGGCGCCTTCGCCGGGCATGCGACGCTGATCCGCGCATCCGAGGAGACGCGGGCGCGGATTGCACCGTTCCAGCCCGAGCCAGCGCCGCTGGCGAAGTTGTCGCGCGGCCTGCGAGAGAAGTTCGACCCGCGGGGCGTCCTGAACCCCGGGCTGATGGGCGCGTGAGGGCAGCCGGATGATTGGAGAAAGCGTGATCGTGGCACTGCCCTCGGCGGCCCTCTTCGCGGGGCTGGCCCTGATGTCGGACCGCCCGCGTGGCGCGCTGCTGGCGCAGGGCGCGCTGGTGGCGGCGGTCGTGATGATCTTCGTGGCCATCGTGGTCGATGCCCCGGTCGCCGGCATACCCGCGCCGCGGCTGGCCGCCATCGCCACGGGGCTGATCGCGGCGGCGGTGGCGGGGATGCTCTACCACCTCTATCTCGGGCGCTTCGAAAGGGTCTGGGCCGCGCGCGCGGTCTTTACCCTTGTCTATCTCGGGGCGGCGGGGCTGTTCGGCCTCGTCTTCCTTTCGCTGATCTGAAGGTTTCGACATGCAGACGACATTCACGCCCGAGCAACTGACCGATCCCGCGATCCAGCGGTCGAACGAGATCCTGCGGGCCTGCGTCCATTGCGGCTTCTGCACGGCGACCTGTCCGACATACCAGGTTCTCGGCGATGAACTCGACAGCCCGCGGGGGCGGATCTATCTTATAAAAGATATGCTCGAGAAAGGGCGGCCCGCCGACGCCAAGACGGTGAAGCACATCGACCGTTGCCTCAGCTGCCTTGCCTGCATGACGACCTGCCCCTCGGGCGTGCATTACATGCACCTTGTCGATCACGCCCGCGAGCATATCGAACGGACCTACAAGCGCCCGCTCGTCGAGCGCGTGCTGCGCTGGACGCTGGCGCAGATCCTGCCCTATCCGACGCGGTTCCGCATCGCGCTGCTGGGGGCGAAGATCGGGCGACCCTTCGCCTTCCTTGTGCCCGATGCGCGGCTCAAGGCGATGCTCGAGATGGCGCCGAAGACCATTCCCCCGGTCAGCCGCAACGACGATCCGCAGGTGTTCCCGGCGCAGGGCGCGCGCAAGATGCGCGTGGCCCTGATGACCGGCTGCGCGCAGCGCGCGCTCAACACCGACATCAACGACGCCACCATCCGGCTGCTGACGCGGCTGGGCTGCGACGTGGTGATCGCCGAGGGGCAGGGGTGCTGCGGGGCGCTGACGCATCACATGGGCAAGACGCACGAAAGCCACGCCACCGCGGCCAAGAACATCCGCGCCTGGCACCGCGAGATGACGGGCGAGGGGCTGGATGCCATCGTCATCAACACCAGCGGCTGCGGCACGACGGTGAAGGATTACGGGCACATGTTCCGCAACGAAGCACTCGCTTCGGAAGCGGCGGCGGTCAGCGAGATCGCCATGGATGTCTCCGAGGTGCTGATGAAGCTGGACCTTCCCGACGGGGCGCAGCAAGGACTGACCGTCGCCTATCACGCGGCCTGTTCGCTGCAGCATGGCCAGCAGATCAAGACCTATCCCAAGGACCTTTTGAAGCGCGCGGGCTACAAGGTGGTGGAACCCGCCGACAGCCACCTGTGCTGCGGCTCGGCCGGAACCTACAACCTGATGCAGCCCGAGATCTCGAAGGAGCTGAAGGCGCGCAAGGTCGAGACGCTCGAGGCCACGCGCCCCGATATCATCGCGGCGGGCAACATCGGCTGCATGATGCAGATCGGTTCGGGCACCGAGGTGCCGATCGTCCATACCGTCGAACTGCTCGACTGGGCGACCGGCGGGCCGCGGCCCGCGGGCCTCGATGCACCGGGCAAGCGCGAGGTGCCGGTGCCGATCCTGCGCTGACCCGGCCCGGCCAAAGTTTCGACACAAGGGGATGCTAGCCGCGTGGGCGCACGTCCACCGCGGGGGTTCCATGCGCCTGTTTCGCCTGATCCTGTGTCTTGTCCTGATGCCCTGTGCCGCCGCGGCGCAGGGCCGTCTGCCGCAGATGACGGCAGAGGCGCCGCTGCGCGCGCTGACCACCCCGGTCGAGGCCGGGGGCTGGGCTGCCGTGGGGCGGCTCGACGCCCCAAGTTCCTTCTGTTCGGCGACGCTGATCGCGCCCGATCTCGTGATGACGGCGGCGCATTGCCTGTTCGACGCCGAGCATCGCAGGATCGACGACCGCGCGCTCCGCTTCGCCGCGGGCCTGCGCAACGGCCATGCCGAGGCGGTGCGCGGCGTCGCGCGGTCCTTTCTGCATCCCGACTGGCACATGACGGGCGGTCGGCCCGACACCGCCACGGTCGCCCATGACATCGCGCTTCTGGAGCTGGACGCGCCGATCCTGCTGGCCTCCGTCCGGCCGATCCCGGCAGGGTCGCGTGGTCATGCGCGGGACCTCGTGACGATCGTCTCCTACGGGCGCGACCGGGCGTCCCACGCCTCGATCGAAGAGAACTGCCGCATCCTCGACCGCGAGGGGGACGTGACCGCCCTGTCCTGTTCGGTGGTCGAGGGGTCGTCGGGCGCGCCGGTGCTGCGGCGCACGCCGTCCGGGCTGGAAATCGCGGCGGTCGTCTCGGCCGTGGGGAACCGGGACGGGCAGCCCGTGTCCTTTGCCGTCGATGTCGCGGCCCTGCTGCCGACGCTCATGGCGGCGCGGGATGCAGGCCGTCCGGGCGGCGGCGCGGCCGGCGTCATCGTCCGGCGCGCGACGGACACGAGCGGCGGGCGGGACCGGATCGGCGCGCGCTTCCTGCGCCCCTGAGGTCTTGAAAGCGGCCGCAGGCCCACCCAGATCCCTGTGGCGCAGCGGTGCCGCCAAGCCGGGCCGCAGCGCGTTCCACGGGGCCGCGCCCATGACCAAGGGGCGGTCCGAAACCCAGTTGTCGCTCAATGGAGGATGACACATGCGTAGCTACGACCTAGCCCCCCTTTACCGCGCCACCGTCGGCTTTGACCGGATGGCCGATCTTCTGGATCGCGTGATGACGCAGGACGTCGGAAGCGCCACCTACCCGCCCTACAACATCGAGAAAACCGACGAGAACGCCTATCGCATCTCGATCGCGGTGGCAGGCTTCACCGAGGCAGAGCTGGGCGTCGAACAGCGCGAGACCGAGCTTGTCGTCACCGCCCGCAAGGCCAAGGACGAGACCGCGCGCACCTACCTGCACCGCGGGATTGCGACGCGCGCCTTCGAAAAGCGGTTCCAGCTGGCCGACCACGTCCGCGTGACGGGGGCCGTCCACGAGAACGGCATGCTGCACATCGACCTGCTGCGCGAGGTGCCCGAGGCGCTGAAGCCGCGCCAGATCGAGATCACCCGCGCCCGGCCGCAGGTGATCGAGGCGGACACCGCCTGATCGGGTTTTCATGCGATGATCGACGGGGCGGTCCTTTCGGGCCGCCCTTTTTCATGCGGGCAGCCGCCGCAAGAGCGCCGCGCCGACCAGCGGGGCCGCGACGCAAAGTGCGATCACCGCGCCATGCCCGGCGAGATCGGCAAGGATGGCACCAAGCCCCGGCGCGATGGCGAAGGCAAAGAGTGACAGGCGCGCGACCGCGCCCGCGCTTTCGCCGTAGCCCGCCTCGCCCATCACCTCGCGGATCACGACGGGGCGCAGGATCGAGATGACGCCGTTGCCGATGCCCAAGGCAACCGCGAAGACGAGGGTCAGGGCAGGCAGCGCGCTGGCCGCGCCCATCGCGAGCGCACCAGCCGAGATGAAGAGGAAGGCGCCGAGCGTCACGGCCCGTGCAGCCGCGCGTGCGCCCGCCAGCGTCAGAAGGATCCGGCCCGCCACCTGCGCCGGTCCGATGGTTGAGGCCGCGAGAATGGCGAGCCCCTCGGGCACGCCGAGCGCATCCATGATTGGCAACAGGTTCGTCAGCAGCACCGCCGCCCCCAGCGCGGTCAGCGCGAAGCCGAGCCCGAGGGGCCAGAAGCCCGGCCGTGCCATGGCACGGGTGGCGGGCGCGGCTGCAACGCTGGCG
>NZ_JASJOE010000021.1 GCF_030163755.1 Roseicyclus amphidinii | reverse complement strand
CGGATGGTTCATCAGCGCCGACAGGAACGGGATGTTGCGACGAATGCCGTCGACGTAGAACGAATCGAGCGCCGTGGCCTGCGCCTCGGTCGCGGCCTCCATGCCCATGGCGGCGAGCAGCGCCTGCGCGGTCTCGCGGCCCGTTTCGCGCACCAGCCCGGTCTGGTCGGTGTAGCGGGGCAGGAGGCCCATGGCCTCGGCCAGCTGCATCACGGGGTCGTTCACGCCTGCGCCTCCAGCACCAGCGCCAGAACGCAGTCGGCGGGGCAGGCGATGCGGCCCGCGGCGGGGCGTTCGACGGCGACGGCGTCCTCGGACGTGTCGATGCGGGCGACCCAGCCCATCCCGCGGGGGGCGGGGGGAAGGGTGACCGACGTGGCTGAACCCGCGTTGAAGACAAGGAAGACCGCGGTTTCCAGCGCGGCATAGGGCGGGGTTCCGGCGGCGGTGCGTTTCTCGACGCAGAGGAGGCGGCGGGTGTCGTCATGCCAATCGGCATCGGTCATCTCGGCCCCGTCCTCGCGCCACCAGAACAGGTCCGGCAGCCCGTCGACGGCGCGTTCGCGGGCGTGCAGGAAGCGTTTCTGCCGCAGGATCGGATGCGCGCGGCGGAAGGCGATCAGGGCCGCGACCGCCTCGGTCAGCGTCTCGTCCGCGCCCTCCCAGCCGATCCAGCCGATCTCGTTGTCCTGCGCATAGGCGTTGTTGTTGCCCGATTGCGTGTTGCCGATCTCGTCGCCCGCCAGCAGCATCGGCACGCCCTGCGACAGCAGCAGCGTGGCCAGCATGTTGCGCTTGCGACGCGCGCGGGCGGCGCGGATGGCGGGGTCGGCGGTGGGGCCTTCGACGCCCATGTTGTCGGAATAATTCGCCCCGTGCCCGTCGCGGTTGCCCTCGCCATTGGCGTGGTTGTGGCGCGTGTCATAGCTGACCACGTCGGTCAGGGTGAAACCGTCATGGGCGGTGATGAGGTTGACCGATGAGGTCGCGGGCCGCCCCGAGTGGTCGAACTGCTGCGCCGAGCCGGTGATCCGGTCCGCGAGCCGCGGAACCTGGCCTGCGTCGCCGCGCCAGTATTGGCGCACCGCGTCGCGGAAGCGGTCGTTCCATTCGAGGAAGGGCGGCGGGAACGCGCCCAGCTGGTAGCCGCCCGGCCCGATGTCCCAGGGCTCGGCGATCAGCTTCACGCGGGCCAGCGTCGGGTCCTGCCGCACCGCGTCGAAGAAGGCCGCGCCGGGGTCGAAACCCTCGTTGCCCCTGCGGCCCAGCGTGGCGCAGAGGTCGAAGCGGAAGCCGTCGACATGCATCACCTCGACCCAGTAGCGCAGCGAATCCATGATCATGCGCAGGACCATCGGGTGATCCACGTTCACCGTGTTCCCGGTGCCGGTGTCGTTGATGTAGAAGCGCCGGTCCTCGGCCAGCCGGTAGTAGCTGGCGTTGTCGAGGCCGCGGAAGGCCAGCGTCGGGCCAAGCTCGGTTCCCTCGCAGGTGTGGTTGTAGACCACGTCTAGGATCACCTCGATCCCCGCGGAATGCAGCCGCGCGACCATCTGCTGAAACTCGGAGATGTCATCGCCCGACAGGTAGCGCGGGTCGGGGGCGAAGAAGCCGAGCGTCTGGTAGCCCCAGTAATTCGTCAGCCCCTTGTCGTGCAGGAACTTGTCGTCGACGAAGGCGTGGACCGGCAGAAGCTCCACCGCCGTGATGCCGAGCTTCGTGTAATGCTCCAGCATCGGGTCGGAGGCGAGGCCGAGGAAGCGGCCCTTGGGCGAGGCTGTGGGGTGCAGCCGCGTGAGGCCCTTCACATGGGCCTCGTAGATCACGCTCTCCTCGACCGGTGTCTCGGGCGGGCGGTCATTGCCCCAGCTGAAACTGGGGTCCACCACCACCGAACGCGGCATAAAGGGCGCGCTGTCGAGCGTGGAAAAGCTCAGGTCATCGCGGGCGATGTCATAGCCATAGAGCGCATCGTGCCAGTGCGGCTGGCCCGTGAGGCGGCGGGCGTAGGGGTCGATCAGCAGCTTGTTGGGGTTGAAGCGGTGCCCCTGATGGGGCGCGTAGGGGCCGTGGGCGCGGTAGCCGTAACGCTGGCCGGGGCGCAGCCCCGCGATATGGCCGTGCCAGACGTCGCCGTCGCGCTCGGGCAGGGGGATGCGATGCGTCTCTCGCCCGTCCTCGGCAAACAGGCACAGCACCATGCGCGTGGCATGGGCCGAGAAGACGGCGAAGTTCACCCCTTCGCCGTCGAAAATGGCACCGAGCGGCGCGGCCCGGCCGGCGGAAATCGTTACATCTGTTGTCATCAGCTCAGGATCAGGCCGTCATAAAGCGCCTTGTAGTCTGCGGCGGATTGGTCCCAGCCGACAGGCGCGCGCATCGCGTTCTTCTGCATCCTGAGCCACAGATCGGGTTGCCTGTAAAGCGCGGTCAGCCGGTCGAAGGCGCGCGAAAGCGCGTCTGCCGAAATCGGATGCAGCTGCAGGCCGGTTGCCACGCCCATGCGCAGCGCGGCGGGCGAGGCGTCGATCACCGTGTCGGCGAGGCCCCCGGTATGGGCGACCAGTGGAACGGTGCCGTTGAGCAGCCCGTAAAGCTGCGTCAGCCCGCAGGGCTCGAAGCGGGAGGGGACAAGGATCGCGTCGCCGCCCCGGATCAGGAGATGGGCGAGGTCTTCGTCATAGCCGATGCGCGTGGCGACATCGGGGTGGGCCGCCGCATCGAGAAAGGCGCGTTCGAGCGCCGGGTCGCCCGAGCCGAGAAGCGCCAGCTGGCCGCCCTCGTCGATCAGGCGGGGCAGGGCCGCGAGCAGAAGGTCGAGCCCCTTTTGATGCGTCAGCCGCGAGACGACGACGCAAAGCGGGCCGTCCGCCTGCGGCAGGTCCATCGCGCGGCGAAGCTGCGCCTTGTAGCGGCGCTTGCCCGCGGGGGTCTTGTAGGGGGGCGTCCATGCGTCGAGATCGACACCGTTCAGGATGCCCGACAGGTCGTGCTGGCGCGCGCGCAACAGGCCGTCCATGCCCATGCCGAACTCGGGCGTCAGCAGCTCGTCCGCGTAGGTGGGGCTGACCGTGGTGATCCTGTCGGCGGCGACGAGCCCTGCTTTTAGCGCGCTGATGTCGCCCCAGAACTCGAACCCCTCCTGCGTCATCCCCTCGGGCTTCAGGCGCAGGGCGGGCAATCTGCCCACCCCTGCCTTCCCCTGGAAGGCGATGTTGTGGATCGTGAGGATCGAGCGCGCGCTGCTGCCCGGATGCCGGTCGCGCAGATACCAGGGCGCGAGCCCTGCCTGCCAGTCATGGGCGTGCAGGATGTCGGGCTGCCAGCCCGTCAGCGCGCCGCCCGCGATCTCGGCGGCGACCCAGCTGAGGGCTGCGAAGCGTTCGGGGTTGTCGGGCCAGTCGGCCCCGCCCGCGTCGGTATAGGGGCCGCCCGCCCGGTCATAGAGATGCGGCGCGTCGAGGATCAGCAGATCGAGGCCATGGGCCCTGGCCGCCAGCAGTCGGGCCGGGCCGCCGAAAAGGTCGGCGTCCTGCCAGACCGCTTTCGCCTTGCCCGCCGCCGCCATGACCTTGGGATAGCCCGGCAGAAGCGTCCGCATCTCCACCCCAAGCGGCGCCAGTGCGCCGGGCAGCGCGCCCGCCACGTCGGCCAGCCCGCCGGTCTTGACCAGCGGCGCGCATTCCGAGGTGACGGAGAGGACCTTCATCTTGCGGCGTGCCACTTGGCGATCATCTCCTCGGTGATGAGGGTCACGCCGCTTGGCGTCACGTGGAACCACTTGGCGTCCTCCTCCGGGTCTTCGCCCACGACAAGGCCGCGGGGGATGACGACGCCGCGGTCGATGACCACGTTCTTGAGCCGCGCGTGGCGTTCCACGACCACGTTGGGCAGCACGACCGCGCGCACCAGTTGCGAGTAGGAATTGGTGTGGACATTGGTGAAGAGCAGCGACTCGCGCACCTCGGTGCCCGAGATGATGCAGCCGCCCGACACCATGGAGGAGATCGCGCTGCCGCGCCGGTCGGCCTCGTCATGGATGAATTTCGCGGGCGGCACGCTTTCGGAATAGGTCCAGATCGGCCAGTTGGTATCCCACAGGTCCAGCTCGGGCGTGAAGCTGGTCAGGTCGATGTTGGCTTTCCAGTAGGCATCGACCGTGCCCACGTCGCGCCAATAGGCGGGGGCCTCGGGCGAATGGCGGACGCAAGACGCCTCGAACCGGTGGGCCATCGCCTTGCCGCCCGCCACGATCTGCGGGATCAGGTCGCCGCCGAAATCGCGGCTGGAGTTGGGGTCTTCCGCGTCGCGGATCAGCAGGTCGCGCAGGAAGGCCCATTTGAAGACATAGATCCCCATCGAGGCGAGGGTGACATTCGGGTCCTCGGGCGTGCCGGGGGGGTCTTTCGGCTTTTCGAGGAAGCTGGTGATCCGGTCCTGCGCGTCGATCGCCATGACGCCGAAGGCGCTGGCCTCGGCCCGCGGGACGGTGAGGCAGCCGATGGTGACATCCGCGTCGGTGTCGCGGTGCTGACGCAGCATCACCTCGTAATCCATCTTGTAGATGTGATCGCCCGCAAGGATCACGACGTAATCCACGTCATAGCTGTCGACGATGTCGATGTTCTGGAACACGGCATCCGCCGTGCCCTGGTACCAGTGAACCTCGTCCACGCGCTGCGAGGCGGGCAGGATGTCGAGGTATTCGTTGCGCTCGGCGCGAAAGAAGCTCCAGCCGCGCTGGCAGTGGCGGATGAGCGAATGCGCCTTGTATTGCGTGGCGATGGCCATCTTGCGGATGCCCGAGTTCAGCGCGTTCGACAGCGCGAAGTCGATGATGCGGGCCTTGCCGCCGAAATAGACGGCCGGCTTGGCGCGGCGGTCGGTCAGTTGCATCAGGCGGCTGCCGCGCCCGCCCGCCAGCACGAAGGCCATGGAGCGTGAGACGAGCCTTTGGGATGGTCCGGCCATTGTCGTTCTTCCTCCCGTTTCGGTGCGCCGCCTCCCCGCGGCGCTGGGTCTAGTCCTCAGGTGTCAGGAACAGGGTCGAGAGCGGCGGCAGGGTGAGTTGCGCATGGGCGGGCTGGCCGTGGCTTTCGCCCTCCGTCGCCTCGATCCGGCCCATGTTGCCGCGGTTCCCGCCGCCGTAGAGCGCCGCGTCGGTGTTCAGCGCCTCGCGCCACGGTCCTGCCTGCGGCAGGCCGATCCGGTAGGCGGGGCGTTCGACGGGGGTGAAGTTCGTCAGCATCACGACCGGTGTGTCATCCGGCCCGCCGCGTCTGATCCACGCGATGACCGATTGGTCGGCGTCACCGCCCTCGAGCCACTGGAAGCCGTCGGGATCGGCGTCCTTGACGTGCAGCGCGGGCGTGCCGCGGTAGAGGGTGTTGAGGTCGCGCACCAGCCGTTGCAGGCCGCGGTGCGCCGGATCGTCTAGGTGATGCCAGCCGATTTCCGCGTCGTGGTTCCACTCGGCCTGTTGGCCGAACTCCTGCCCCATGAAGAGAAGCTTCTTGCCCGGATGCCCCCACATGAAGCCGTAATAGGCGCGCAGGTTGGCAAGCTTGGTGGCGTGGTCGCCGGGCATGCGGGTGTACATGCTGCCCTTGCCGTGGACGACCTCGTCATGGCTGATCGGCAGGACGAAATTCTCGGAAAACGCGTAATGCAGGCCGAAGGTCAGCTTGTCGTGGTGGTATTTCCGGTTGACCGGGTCCTCGGCCATGTAGCGGAGCGTGTCGTTCATCCAGCCCATGTTCCACTTGAACCCGAAGCCCAGCCCCCCCTCGTGGACCGGGCCGGAGACCTTGGGAAACGAGGTGCTTTCCTCGGCCACGGTCATGATGCCGGGATGCGCGCCATAGGCGGCGATGTTCATGTCCTTGAGAAAATCGATCGCTTCGAGGTTCTCGTTGCCGCCGTGGATGTTGGGGACCCATTCGCCCTCGTCGCGGGAGTAGTCGCGGTAGAGCATCGAGGCCACGGCATCCACGCGCAGCCCGTCGACGTGGTATTCCTCGAGCCAATACAAGGCGTTGGCGGTGAGGTAATTCTTCACCTCGCGCCGCCCGTAATTGTAGATGAGCGTGTTCCAGTCGCGGTGGAACCCTTCCTTGGGGTCGGCATGTTCGTAAAGCGCCGTGCCGTCGAAACGGCCGAGGCCATGCGGATCGGTCGGGAAATGCCCCGGCACCCAGTCGAGGATCACGCCCAGCCCCGCCAGATGCGCCGCGTCGATCAGGTCGCGGAATTCATGCGGGGGGCCGTGGCGGACGGTGGGGGCGTAAAGGCCCACGGGCTGATAGCCCCATGAGCCGTCGAACGGGTATTCGCTGACCGGCAGAAGCTCCAGGTGGGTGAAGCCCATCCCGGTGGCGTAGGCGACCAGCTCCTCGGCGGCTTCGCGGTAGCTGATGCGGCGGCCATGGGCCTTGCGCCGCCAGCTGCCGAGGTGGACCTCGTAGATGGAAATCGGCGCGCTGCGCGATTGCGCCTGCGCGCGCGTTTCCATCCATCCCGCATCGCGCCATCCGTAGCCGGTGATGTCGCGCACGACCGAGGCGTTTTCGGGCGGATGTTCCGAGCCGAAGCCGACCGGGTCGGCCTTGAGCGGTTGCGCGCGGCCGTCAGGCCCGAGGATCTCGTATTTATAGGCCGCGCCTTCGCCGATGCCGGGCAGGAAGATCTCCCACACGCCGGTGGCACCGCGCTTGCGCATGACATGCCGCCGCCCGTCCCAGGCGTTGAACCCGCCCACGACCGAGACGCGCCGGGCGTTGGGGGCCCAGACCGCGAAATGCGTGCCGTGGACATGCTCATGCATCATCACATGCGCGCCGAGCGCGTGCCAGAGCGCGTGATGGGTGCCCTCTCCGATCAGGTATTCGTCGATCTCGCCCAGAACGGGGCCGAAGCGATAGGGGTCTTCCATGTCCCATTGCGCGCCATCGGGGCCGGTCGCGCGCAGCCCGTAGGGCGCGTCGCCGGGCACGGGGCCGTGGAACAGGCCCGTCGCATCGGGCAGGGGGGCGAGGGGATGGACCGCCGCGCCGATCACGGCGGCCATGGCGGCGGCACCCGGATCGAAGACGGTCACATGCCGGGCCGCGCCCGTGCCATGCGGCCCCAGAACCGCGAAAGGATCGTCATGGGTGCCCGCGAGAATGCGCGCCGCCGCCCCCGGCGGGGGGTGGGCGGCAGCGGCGGTGTCGGGGCCTGTGGTCATGGGCAAGACGCTACAGCAGGGGCCGAACAGGTCAACCCGGCCGCGCGACCGGGGACGCGCCCCAGATGTCGGCCATGTAGCCCCGGATCGTCCGGTCGGACGAGAACCAGCCCGAGCGCGCGGTGTTCAGCGCGGCCCGCCGGGTCCAGTCGGCGGTGTCGCGGTAGGCCGCGTCGACCTCGCGCTGGGCGCGCCAGTAATCGGTGAAATCCGAGCAGACGAGGAAGTAATCGGGCCCGCGCAGGTTGCCGGTGATGTCGTGGAAGCGATCCGGCTCGCCGGTGGAAAACGCGCCGTCATGGATCGCGTCGAGCGCCGCGGCCAGCCGCGGGTCGGCGGCGATGGCCTGCGCGGCGTGATCGGGGATCGCGCGGCGGGCCATGACCTCTTCGGCGGTCATGCCGAAGAGAAAGAAGTTTTCCGGCCCCACATGATCGCGGATTTCCACGTTCGCCCCGTCCAGCGTGCCGACGGTCAGCGCGCCGTTCAGCGCGAATTTCATGTTGCCGGTGCCCGACGCCTCCTTGCCCGCGGTGGAAATCTGCTCCGACAGGTCCGAGGCCGGGATCAGCCGCTCGGCCAGCGTCACGTTGTAGTTCGGCAGGAACACGACCTTGAGGAAGGGGCTTGTCACCGGGTCGGCGTTCAGCACGGCGGCGACATCGTTGATCAGGTGGATGATCTTCTTGGCGAAGACATAGCCCGGGGCGGCCTTGCCGCCGAAGATCTTGACCCGCGGGGTCCAGCCCGCCTCGGGGTTGGCGCGGATCGCCTGCCACAGCGCCACCGCCTCGAGGATGTTGAGGTGCTGGCGCTTGTATTCGTGGATGCGCTTGATCTGCACGTCGAACATCGCGTCGGGGTCGAGGCTCACGCCATGCGTCTCGCTCACCCAGTTCGACAGCGCCACCTTGTTGGCGCGCTTGGCCGCGGCCACGGCGTCGAGCAGGCCCGCATCGCCAAGATGCGCCTCGAACCCGGCAAGCTGGTCGAGATCGCCCACCCAGCCCTCGCCGATGGCGCCCGTGATGATCGATGAAAGCCGCGGGTTGCAGGCGTGTAGCCAGCGCCGCGGGGTGACGCCGTTGGTCTGGTTCACGATCCGGTTCGGGTGCAGCGCGTGCAGGTCCTCGAACACGGTCTGTTTCATCAGCCCGGTGTGCAGCGCCGAGACGCCGTTGACGCGGTTGGCCATGATGAAGCTGAGCGCGCCCATGTTCACATGCCCGTCCGAGACGGCATGGGTTTCACGCGCGGGGTAGGCGGCGGCGTGATCGGCGTCGATCCGCTCGATCAGCATCATGTGGCGCGGCAGAAGCCGCGACATGAGGTCGACCGGCCATTTCTCCAGCGCCTCGGGCAGGAGCGTGTGGTTGGTGTAGTTGAGCACCCGCCGCGCGATGTCGAGCGCCTGCTCGAAGGGCAGCCCGCGCTCGTCATGCAGCAGCCGCAGCAGCTCCGGCCCGGCGATGGCTGGGTGCGTGTCGTTGAGCTGGATCGCCACCTTGTCGGGCAGGGCGGTGATGTCGGAATGCTCGCTGTCGAAGCGGCGCAGGATGTCGTGCAGGCTGGCGGCGGTGAAGAAATATTCCTGCTTCAGGCGCAGCTCCTTGCCCGCCTCGGTCGTGTCGTCGGGGTAAAGGACGCGGCTGATCGAGCGGGCCAGCATCTCGGGCGCGGCCGCGCCGACATAGTCGCCGTGGTTGAAGCGGTGCAGGTCGAGCGGGTCGACCGCCCGCGCGCCCCAGAGGCGCAGGGTGTTTGTCCAGCCCGCCTGCCAGCCGACGACGGGGGTGTCATAGGCCTCGGCCAGCACGGCCTCGGAGGGGGTCCAGACCATGCGGCCGTCATCGCCTTCCGTCACATGGCCGCCGAAGCCGATGCGATAGAGGGTCTCGGGGCGCTCGAATTCCCAGGCGTGGCGCTGTTGCAACCAGGTCTCGGGGTCTTCGACCTGCCGCCCTTGCTCGAAGCTTTGGCGGAAGAGGCCGTGTTCGTAGCGGATGCCGTAGCCCATCGCGGGGCAGGCGAGGGTGGAGAGCGATTCGAGGAAACAGGCCGCGAGCCGGCCAAGCCCGCCATTGCCGAGCGCCGCGTCGGGCTCGTCATGCAGCACCGCGTCGAACGACAGGCCAAGCCCCTCGATCGCCGCCTTCGCCTCGGCATCGGCGCGCAGGTTGACCAGCGCATCGCCCAGAAGGCGGCCGATCAGGAATTCCATCGACAGGTAATAAACCCGTTTCGCGCCCGCCTCGTAGGCGGCGCGGGTCGAGGCGAACCAGCTGTCCACGATGCGGTCGCGCACGGCATAGCTGAGCGCCAGCCGCCAGTCGTGCAGCGTTGCGTGGCTGGCATCCTTGCCGATAGTGTAGCCCAGGTGACGCAGGATCGCGTCCTGCATCCGTTCGGCCCCGCGGGCATCTTGAAAGGTCATTGTCCCTGCCTCGTGACTGGCGCGTGTTAGCGCTAACTACTCCCCCTCCGGCAAAATTGAAAGCGCTTTGGAAGGCGCTTGCGCGGGGGTGCCGCCACCCTGCCGGGGATCGTGGCCAAGCTGTCACGCCGGGCGGTCGCGTCAAGCCCTCTTGCATTGGACGCGCGGGCGCGCTTCTGTCGCGCGCCATGAGAGACACATCGCCCCCCACCGCCGCCGTCAGGGCCCCGATCACCGCATCAGTGACCGACGCCGAGCTTTACGAGTTGCGCGCTGCCCGCAGCGCAGATGACCTGTGGCCGATGCTGGAGGCGCTGTACGGGGCGCATCCCGGCTATGCCGCCTTCCGTGCCGAGCTCGAGCAAGCGATGCGCGCGGCCTGGGAGGCGCGGCCGGCAGAGCTGAAACGCCTCGACCTGGCCCGCGACCTCGAGCCCGACTGGTTCCAGCGCCCCGGCATGGTCGGCTACGTGTTCTACATCGACCGTTTCGCGGGCGACCTGAAGGGGGTGCGCGAGCGGCTTGATTACCTTGCCGACCTGGGCGTGACCTACATCCATTTCATGCCCTGCCTGAAGCCGCGCGAGGGTGACAACGACGGCGGCTACTCGGTGCAGGATTACCGCGAGATCGCGCCGCACCTGGGCACGATGGCGGAGTTCGAGGAGACGGTCGCCGCCGCCCGCGCCCGCGGCATGAGCGTCTGCATCGACATGGTGCTGAACCACACCGCCAAGGAACACGACTGGGCGCTGCGCGCGCGCAGCGGTGAGGCGGCCTATCTCGATTACTACCTGACCTTCCCCGACGACAGCCTGCCGCAGGCCTACGAGAAGACCGCGCACGAGGTCTTTCCAGCCCATGCGCCGGGGAATTTCACCTTCTACGAGGACATGGGCCGCTGGGTCTGGACCTCGTTCAACGAACACCAGTGGGACCTGAACTGGGCCAATCCGCGCGTCTTCCTCGAGATGGCCGAGGTGATGCTCTTCCTCGCCAACCGCGGCGTCGAGGTGTTGCGCTTCGACGCGGTGGCCTTCCTGTGGAAGCGGCTGGGCACGCGCTGCCAGTCGGAGCCGGAATGCCACATGATCCTGCAGGCGCTGCGCGCGATCAGCCGGATCGTGACGCCCGCGGTGATCCACCTCGAGGAGGCCATCGTCGGCCCGGCCGAGATGCTGCCCTATCTCGGGCGCGGCATCCATGACGGCAAGGAGGGCAACCTCGCCTATCACAACTCTCTCATGGTGCAGATCTGGTCGGCGCTCGCCGCGCGTGACACGCGGATGATGAGCCATGTGCTCGCCACCCATTTCCCGCCCGCGCTGAACAACGCGACCTATGCCAATTACCTGCGCTGTCACGACGATATCGGCTGGGCCGTCACCGACGAGGACGCCGCGGCGGTGGGCCTGAACGGGGCGCTGCACCGCGCGTTCCTGTCGGATTTCTACGAGGGCATCTTTCCCGGCAGTTTCGCCAAGGGCGAACTGTTCCAGCACGACCCCGAGACCGGCGACAAGCGCATCAGCGGCACCTGCGCCTCGCTTGCCGGGGTGGAAAAGGCGCTGGAGGCGGGCGACCCCGTGGCGCTGGACCGGGCCATCGACCGGGTGCTGATGGGCCACGCGCTGATCGCCGCCTTTGGCGGTATCCCCTTGATCTACATGGGCGACGAGCTGGGGATGCTGAACGATTACGGCTACACCGATTACGCCCCCCACGCCCATGACAGCCGCTGGCTGCACCGCCCGCTGATGGACTGGGCGCTGGTCGAGACCGCGAAGAGCGACCCGGCCTCGGTGCCCGCACGGCTGCTGACCGGGCTGCGGACGATCATGGCGCGCCGCGCGGCGACGCCCGAGATCCACGGGGCGGTGCCCACCGAGATCCTCGAGACCGGCCACCGCGCGCTCTTCGCCTTTGCAAGGCGGGCACCGACGGGGCCGCTGATCGGCGTCTTCAACTTCTCCGAACAGTGGCAGAGCCTGCCGCTGGACTGGGCGTCGCTGCATGGTGCGAGCCTGTTCGAGGATGCCCTGTCGCGTGCGCCGGTCGGCGACGGCAACGGGCGTATTCCCCTGCCGCCCTATGCGCGTCTCTGGCTGCGCTGAGGCCCCCCTCACCCGGACCGACACGGACAGGAGACCATCGACCATGCCCCACCCGCTTGTGACCGAGGCCGACATCGCCGCCTATGCCCGCGACGGGGCGGTGCTGATCAAGGGGCTTTTCGCCGATCATGTCGAGCGCCTGCGCGCGGGCGTCGCCCGCAACATGGACGAGCCCGGCCCCTATGCCGCCGAGAACCTGAAGCCGGGCGAGGGCGGGCGCTTCTTCGACGACTATTGCAACTGGCAGCGCATCCCCGAGTTCGACGAGGTGATCCACGCCTCTGCCGCCGCCGAGGTCGCCGCCGACCTGATGGGCGCGTCCCGCGTGCAGCTGTTTCACGATCATGTGCTGGTGAAGGAGGCGGGCACCTCCAAGCCGACGCCATGGCACCAGGACGGGCCCTATTACTTCGTCGAGGGGCGGCAGACCGTCAGCTTCTGGTCGCCGCTCGACCCGGTGACCACGGCCAGCCTGCGCTGCGTGGCGGGCTCGCATCTCTGGCCGCGGCCGGTCCTGCCGACACGCTGGCTGGCCGAGACGAGCTTCTACCCCAACGAGGAGGACTACATGCCGGTCCCCGACCCGGATGCCGAGGGGATGGAGGTGCTGGAATGGGAGATGGAGCCGGGCGACGCCGTGGCCTTCCATTACATGACGCTGCACGGCGCGCGGGGCAACGAGACGACGGCGCGCAGACGGGCGTTCTCGCTGCGGCTGGTGGGCGATGACGCGCGCTATGTCGAGCGGCCCGGCCGCACCTCGCCGCCCTTTCCGGGGCACGACATGGCGCCGGGGCATGTGCTGCGCGAGGATTGGTTCCCGGTCCTCTGGCCGCGCCCCGCCGCCTGAGGGCGGGGGCAAGGCGCTTGCAAGCGCCTTGGCAAGCCCGTTGCAACGGGCTTGTCGCGCCCGGCGTCAGCCGTAAAGCCCGGCCACCCGCCCGCGCAGCTGCACCAGCGCCAGCACGGTGTCGATGGTGGGCGTGGCGGTTCCCGTCACGCGGCCCAGCTCCTGCACCGAGCCCAGAAGCGCGTCGATCTCCATCGGCCGCCCTGCGTCGAGGTCCTGCAACATCGAGGTGCGATGCGCGCCCACGGCGGCCCCCCCCTCGATCCGGCGGTCCACGTCGATGGGGAACTTCACGCCGAGGCTCTCGGCGATCTCCTGCGCCTCGAGCATCATGTTCCGCGCCACGGCCCGTGTGCCGGGATCGGTGCAGAGCACGTCGAGCGTGGCATGGGTCAGCGCCGAGATCGGGTTGAACGACAGGTTCCCCCAGAGCTTCACCCAGATCTCGTCGCGCAGCTTGGGCCGGACGGGGGCCTTCAGCCCGGCTTTGCCGAGCGCCTCGGACAGGCGCTGCGCGCGCTCGGATTTGGAGCCGTCGGGCTCACCCAGCGAAAAGCGGTTGCCCTCGATATGCTTGACGACGCCCGGCTCGATGACTTCGGCGGCGGGGTAGACCACGCAGCCCAGCACGCGGTCGGGGCCGAAGCCGTCCCACTGCGCGTCACCGGGATCGACCGAGGCCAGCCGCGTCCCTTCGAGCGGGCCGCCGATCTTGTGGAAATACCACCAGGGCACGCCGTTCACGCCCGAGACGATGGTCGTCTCCGGCCCGATCAGGGGCTGCATCCTGTCCACGACGGGCGGCACCGAATGCGCCTTGAGCGTGACGATCACGTAATCCTGAACCCCCAGCGCCGCCGGATCGTCCGAGGCGTTGACCGCGAAGGTCTTGGTCTCGCCCTCCTCGATCAGGGTCAGGCCGTTGGCCTTCATCGCGGCGAGATGCGGGCCGCGGGCGACGAGGCTCACCTCGGCCCCCGCCTCGGCCAGTTTCGCGCCCATGTAGCCGCCGATCGCGCCGGCACCGAAAATGCAGATCTTCATGTTGCGTCCCTCAGGGGCCGTCCGCAGCAGCAGACCCGGCCCGTCGCTTCATCTTCCCGAAAATACGGTCGGGGGAGCGCGAGGGGGCAGACAGCCCCCTCGCACGGGTCGGCGCCGAAGGCGACGATCCCGCCCCTCACACGCTCTCGACCAACCCCAGTTTCTCGGCCAGACCGATGCGCTGCAGCTTGCCGGTCGCCCCTTTCGGGATCTCGTCGAGGATCACCACCTTGCGCGGCACCTTGAACCCCGCCAGCCGCTCGCCCGCGAAACCGCGGATATCGGCCTCGGTCGCCTCGGTCCCCTCCTTCAGCACGACGGCGGCCCCCACTTCCTCGCCCAGCTTCGGGTGGGGGATGGCGAAGGTCACGACCTGCGCCACCGCCGGATGCGCCGACAGCACCCCGTCCACCTCGAGCGGCGAGACCTTCTCGCCGCCGCGGTTGATGATCTCCTTCAGGCGGCCCGTCAGCGTCAGGTAGCCCTCCTCGTCGAAAGTGCCCTGGTCGCCGGTGCGGAACCAGCGGAGGCCGTCGGCCATGAAGAAGCTCTTGGCATTGGCCTCGGGGTTGCCCTCGTAACCGGGGGTCACGTTCGGGCCCGAGATCACCACCTCGCCCACGCCACCCGCCATCAGGCGGTCCTCGACCTCATGGGCGATCCGCACCAGCGGACCGGCCTCCACGCCCACCGATCCGGGCTTCTGCGCGCGGGGCGGCAGCGGGTTCGAGGCCATCTGGTGCGTGGCCTCGGTCATCCCGTAGCCCTCGATCACCGGCGCGCCGAAGGTTTCGGCCAACGCCTCCATCACCGGGCCGGGCAGCGAGGCCGAGGAGGAGCGCAGGAAGCGCAGGGGCACGTTCCTGATGGTCTCGGCATTGCGCGCGGCGCGCGCCAGGATCGTCTGGTGCATGGTCGGAACGGCGGTGTACCAGGAGGGGCGCGCCTCCTCCATCCAGCCGAAGAACTTCATCGCGTCGAAGCCCGGCGCGCACCAGACCGAGCCACCGGCGGCGAGGCTGGAGGAGACGGCGGCGATCAGCCCGTGGATGTGGAAGAGCGGCATGACGTTCAGGCAGCGGTCGGCAGGGGTCAGCGCCAGCGAGGCGCCGATGTTCTTCGCGGATGCGGCCACGTTAGACTGCAGCAGCGGCACGATCTTGGGCCGCGAGGTGGTGCCCGAGGTGTGCAGGATCAGCGCCACGTCATCGGGCGCGGGGGCTGCGGTGTCGGCCTCGCCCGCAAGGCCCTCGGGCGTCAGGGTAAAGACCCCCGCGGGGTCCGCGGCGTCGAAGGAGAGCCGGATCACCGACAGCCCGAGACGCGCGGCGGCCGCATGGGCAGGCCCCGCCTCGCCCTCGGCGAGGATGATCGCCTTGGCCTTCAGGTCTTCGAGGTAGAAGGCGAACTCGTCTTCCTTGTAGGCGGGGTTCAGCGGGCAGGTGGTCGCCACCCCGGCCACGGTGACGAAGGCTGCGGCCATTTCCGGCCCGTTCGGCAGCACGATGGCGACACGGTCGCCCCGGCCCACGCCCGCGCCATGCAGCGCCGCGGCCACGCGGGCGGCCTGTGCCTTGAGCCCGGCATAATCGAGCCAGTCGCGGCCCGGAGCGCCGATTGCGCGCGCGCTGTCATCCTGCGCCGCGATCAGCGCGGCCAAAGTCTCGGTCATGGTTGTCCCTCCCTCGGTCGTCCGCTCTGCCCGAACGATACCGCCTATCTAGTCCCCCGGACGGCCAAGGCCAGCCGCGCGCGAAGCATTGTTGCACAACACGCCGCAAGGATTGTCAATTGTTGCAAAGCGTGCATCACTGCCCGCGACGATCCCCACCCCGGAGACCCCGATGCATCTTGCCCGATTTCCCCGTGTCCATCTTGCCCATCTGCCCACCCCGCTGGAGCGGCTCGACCGGCTGAGCGCGGCGCTGGGCGGGCCCGAGATCTGGATCAAGCGCGACGATTGCACCGGCATGTCGACGGGCGGCAACAAGACCCGCAAGCTGGAATTCCTGATGGCCGAGGCGATGGCCCACGGGGCCGACATGGTGATGACGCAGGGTGCCACCCAGTCGAACCACGCCCGCCAGACGGCGGCTTTCGCGGCGAAGCTGGGGATGGGGTGCCACATCCTGCTCGAGGACCGCACGGGCTACCAGGACCCCGATTACACGGAAAACGGCAACGTGCTGCTCGACCACCTGCACGGGGCCACGACCGAGCTGCATCCGGGCGGCACCGACATGCCCGCCGCGATGGAGGCCGCGGCCGAGGCCGAGCGGGCGAAGGGCCGCAAGGTCTATGTCATTCCCGGCGGCGGGTCGAACCCGACCGGTGCGCTGGGCTACGTGAACTGTGCGCTGGAGCTGCTGGCGCAGGCCAACGAGCGGGGGCTTGTGATCGACCGGTTGGTCCATGCGACGGGATCGTCGGGGACGCAGGCGGGGCTGGTGGCGGGGATGTGCGCGCTGAACGCGGGCATCCCGGTGCTGGGGATCGGCACCCGCGCGCCGCGGGAGCGGCAGGAGCAGATGGTCTACGACCTTGCCTGTCGGACGGCGGACAAGCTGGGCTGCCCCGGCGTGGTGCGGCGCGAGGACGTGGTGGCCGACACTTCTTACGTGGGCGCAGGCTATGGCCTGCCGCGCGAGGACACGCTCGAGGCGATCCGGATGTTCGCCGAGCTGGAGGGCATTCTTCTCGACCCGGTCTATTCCGGCAAGGGGGCGGCGGGGCTGATCGACTGGTGTCTGAGCGGGCGCTTCAAGGCGGGTGAGCGGGTGGTCTTCCTGCACACCGGGGGCGCGGTGGGGCTGTTCGCCTACAAGGGCGCGCTGGCGCGGGGATGAGGACGGTCGGCATCCTCGGCGGCATGGGGCCGGAGGCGACGGTCCTGTTGATGCGCCGCATCATCGCCGCGGTGCCCGCGCGGGATGACGCGGACCATGTGCCGCTGATCGTCGACCAGAACAGCCAGGTGCCAAGCCGCATCGCCCATCTGATCGAGGGCACGGGGCCTGACCCCGCCCCGGTGCTGGCCGCCATGGCGCGGCGGCTGGAGGGGGCGGGGGCCGCGGCGCTGGCGATGCCCTGCAACACCGCGCACCACTACCTTGCCGCGATCCGCGGCGCGGTCTCGGTCCCTGTGCTCGACATGGTCGCGGCCTCGGCGCGGGCGGCGCGCGAGGCGGCAGGGCAGGGGGCGCGGGTGGGCCTTCTGGCCTCGCCTGCGGTGGCGCAGGTGGGGCTGTTCGACCGGGCGCTGGCCGGCGAGGGGCTGGAGGTTATCCACCCCGCCGACGGCGCGGCGCTGCTTGCGGCGATCCGGGCGATCAAGGCCGAGGGGCCGGTCCCCGCGGCGCGCGCCGCGCTGGTGCGGGCGTCCGAAGGGCTGGTGAAGACCGGGGCCGAGGTGCAGCTGATCGCCTGCACCGAGTTCTCGCTCATCGCCGATGCGGTGGCGCCGGGGGTGCGGGGCATCGACACGCTGGACGTGCTGGTGCGCGAGATCGTGGCGGTCTCGAAAAGCCCGGCCTGAGCCCTCAGCCGACCGGCGCCGGGCCCGTCGCATACATCGCTTCGGCGGATTGGCGCACCACCTCGGCCAGCTCGCGCAGGTCGCGGGCCAGCGGGTTCGTGCGCCGCCAGATCATCCCCACCGTGCGCACCGGCCGCCCGGTGTCGAACCGTTGCACGGCGACCGGCGCGCCGCGGGTCTCGACGCCCACCGCCATCTCGGGGATCAGCGTCACGCCGATGCCTGCCCCCACCATCTGCACGAGCGTGGACAGCGACGAGCCGTCCAGCCCCGCCCGCGGGCTGGAGGCGCGCAGCCCGCAGACCTCGAGCGCCTGGTCGCGGAAACAATGCCCTTCTTCCAGCAGCAGAAGCTGCATGTCCGGCAGCGCCTCGGGCGCGGGGACGGGGGCCTGCGCCTCGGCATCGGGGCGGACGAGGACGAAGCCCTCGGAAAACAGGGCAACCTCCTCGAGCGCGGGTTCCGAGACCGGCAGCGCCACGACCGCGGTGTCGAGCCGCCCCTCCATCAGCTCGGCGATCAGCCGCTCGGTCTGGGTCTCGCGGACCTGCAGGTCGACGCCCGGATAGCGCGCGGCCAGGTCGCGGATCATCCTCGGCAGGAGATAGGGCGCGATGGTCGGGATCACGCCGAGGCGCAGCCGCCCGCCCGGACCGTCGCGCCGGGCGCGCGCGAGGTCCTCCAGCTCGTCCACGGCGCGCAGGATGTCGCGGGCGCGCGCCGCGATCTCCTCGCCGAAGGCGGTCAGCCGCACCTGCCGCGCGCCGCGTTCGAACAGCCGTTGGCCAAGGCTCTCTTCCAACTCCCTGATCTGCATCGACAGCGCGGGCTGGGTGACCGAGCTTGCCTCGGCGGCGCGGCCGAAATGGCCGTGGCGGGCGAGCGCCTCGACATAGCGCAGCTGTTTGAGGGTGACGTGGTTCATAAGGTGAACTTATCATGACAATCAGAATATTCAACTTATCCTGATGCGTCCACTTTGCTAGAACGGTTCCAAGGTGCGGGGAATCGGCCGCTGCGGCCGCCCCGTTGGAAACGCCTTGCACGAGATATCCACCTGACAGCCGTTTGCACGGGAGAGAGACACGATGATGGACGGAGATGACAAGGCCATGGGCAAATGCCCGGTGATGCATGGCGCGATCACGAAGGCGGAGCAGGATGTGGCCTCCTGGTGGCCCAAGACGCTGAAGCTGGACATCCTGCACCAGCATGACACCAAGGTGTCGCCGCTGGGCGCGGATTTCGACTACCGCGAGGCGGTCAAGGGCCTCGACTTCGAGGCGGTGAAGGCCGACGTCAAGGCGCTGCTGACCGACAGCCAGGACTGGTGGCCGGCCGACTGGGGCCATTACGGCGGTCTGATGATCCGCCTGGCGTGGCACTCGGCCGGTTCCTACCGCCTGGCCGATGGCCGCGGCGGCGGCGGGCATGGCAACATCCGCTTCGCGCCGCTCAACAGCTGGCCGGACAACGGCAACCTCGACAAGGCCCGCCGCCTGCTGTGGCCGGTCAAGAAGAAGTATGGCAACGCGCTGAGCTGGGCGGACCTGATCCTGCTGGCGGGCAACATCGCCTATGAGGACATGGGTCTGAAGACCTATGGCTTCTCCTTCGGGCGCGAAGACATCTGGCACCCCGAGAAAGACACCTATTGGGGCGCCGAGATGGAATGGCTTGCGCCCTCCGACACGCGCTACGAAGACGTGATGAAGCCCGGCACGATGGAGAACCCGCTGGCCGCCGTGCAGATGGGCCTGATTTACGTGAACCCCGAGGGGGTGAACGGCCAGCCCGATCCGCTGGCGACCGCGGGCCAGGTGCGCGAGACCTTCGCCCGGATGGCGATGGATGACGAGGAAACCGCGGCGCTGACCTGCGGCGGCCACACTGTCGGCAAGGCGCATGGCAACGGCGACGCCGGTGCATTGGGCGCCGAGCCCGAGGCGGGCGAGATCGAGAACCAGGGCTTCGGCTGGCTCAACCCGCATTTGGACGGCAAGGCGACCAACGCCGTGACCTCCGGCATCGAGGGCGCGTGGACCACCCACCCGACCAAGTGGGACATGGGCTACTTCAAGCTCCTGTTCGGCTACGAGTGGGAACTGACCAAGTCGCCCGCGGGCGCATGGCAGTGGCGGCCTATCGACATCAAGGAAGAGGACATGCCGGTCGATCCCACCGATCCGACCAAGCGCGTCATGCCGATGATGACGGATGCCGACATGGCGATGAAGATGGACCCGGCCTATAACGCGATCTGTCAGAAGTTCATGGCGGACCCCGCCTATTTCGACGATTGCTTCGCGCGCGCCTGGTTCAAGCTGACCCACCGCGACCTCGGACCCCGGACCCGCTACATCGGCCCGGATGCCCCTGCCGAAGACCTGATCTGGCAGGACCCGATCCCGGCGGGATCGACCGGCTACGACGTGGCGGCCCTCAAGGCCGATATCGCGGCCTCGGGTCTGTCGGTCGCCGACATGGTGGCGACGGCATGGGACAGCGCCCGCACCTTCCGCCAGTCGGACCTGCGCGGCGGGGCCAACGGGGCCCGCATCCGGCTTGCCCCCCAGAAGGACTGGGAAGGCAACGAGCCCGCGCGCCTCGCCTCGGTGCTGTCGGTGCTGGAGCCGCTGGCGGCCAAGCATGGCGCATCGGTGGCCGACACCATCGTGCTGGCCGGCAACGTCGGTGTCGAGCAGGCGGCCAAGGCCGCGGGCTTCGAGATCGAGGTGCCCTTCACGCCGGGTCGCGGCGATGCGACGGCCGAGCAGACCGACGCCGAGAGCTTCTCGGTGCTCGAGCCGCTGGCCGACGGGTTCCGCAACTGGATGAAGCAGGACTACGCCGTCGCGGCCGAAGAGCTGATGCTCGACCGGGCGCAGCTTCTGGGCCTGACCGGGCCTGAGATGACGGTTCTGCTTGGCGGGATGCGGGCGATGGGCGCGAACCACGGCGGGGCGGCGCATGGCGTCTTCACCGACCGGGCGGGCGCGCTGACCACCGACTTCTTCGTCAACCTGACCGACATGGCCTACAAGTGGGTGCCAAAGGGGTCGAACCTCTACGAGATCACCGACCGCAAGTCGGGCGAGGTGAAGTGGACGGCCACCCGCGTGGACCTGGTGTTCGGCTCGAACTCGATCCTGCGCGCCTATGCCGAGGTCTATGCCCAGGATGACGCGCCCGAGAAATTCGTGCGCGACTTCGCGGCGGCCTGGACCAAGGTCATGGAGAACGACCTGTTCTGATCGCTTGAGGACCAGAGGGCGGGGCGCGCAGGCGTGCCCTGCCCAGGAAACGCGGACAGGCGGCCCGGGGGGACACCCTCGGGCCGTTTCCTGTTTCAGACGTCTTGCGCGCGGCGCAGGTGCGAGCGGCGCAGGACGGCCGGGCATTCCAGCCGGGCCGCCACCGGCGTCTCGTCGCCCGACAGGATGCGCGCGGCGCACCATTGGCCCATCTCGCGGTGCGGCAGCAGCACGGTCGAGAGCGGCGGGTTCAGGTGCTGGGCGATTTCCTGGTCGTCGTAGCCCATCACGGCGATGGTCTCGCCCACGGCTTCGCCGCGTTCCTTGAGCGCCTCGTAACAGCCGACCGCCATCAGGTCGTTGGCGCAGAAGATCGCGTCGGGCCGGGTGCGGTCGAGCAGTCGGTGGGTGGCGGCATGGCCGCCCGAGGGCAGGAAGTTGCCCGCCTCGATCAGCGACGGGTCGATGGTCAGGCCTGCGGCGCGCAGCGCGCGCTCGTAGCCCTCCATCCGCTGATCCGAGGCGTCCATCCACGGCTCGCCCGCGATGAAGGCGATGCGCCGGTGCCCGGCGTCCAGCAGGGCGCGGGTGGCGGCCTCGCCGCCGCGGCGCTCGGCGGGCACGACCGAGGCGAACCGCCCCTCGCCGTCGTAGCAGTTGAGCAGAACCGCGCGGTGGCGCGACAGCGCGTCCGGCGGCGTCACCCGCCGCGTCAGGATCGAGGCGTAGATCACCCCCTCGACCCGGTCGGCGGCCCATTTGCGCAGCACCGCGGCCTCGTACCCGCGGTCGCCGCCGGTCATCACCACCTCGGCGAGCACACCGGCCTTCCACGCCTCTTCCTGCAGCCCCTCGATCGAGATCGCGGCGAAGGGGCTGGTGGCGATCTCGTCGACCATGACGCCGATCACGCGGCTGCCCGAGCCCTTGGCCGGTCGCCCCGCGCCGCGCGGGCGGTAGCCGAGATCGGTCACGGCCTTGAGCACGCGGCGGCGGGTCTCGGCGCTGATGCGCATGTCCTCGTTGCCGTTCAGCACGAAAGAGACGGTGGATTGCGACACGCCCGCCTGAAGCGCGACCTCCTTCATCGTGACCCGGCCCTGGGTCTTGTCGTCCGCGTCGTCCATGCCGCCTCGCAAAGCCTTGCCCGCGGGTTGCGGGGGTGCTGCTAATAAATATTGCTAATATTTTTATCACAAGCCAGAATGCAGCATGGAATCGGGGCGTCGGGGAGGGCGGACCGCGTGGCGAAGGGCAGGCACAGGGCGCGGGGATTGACCGAGGGGCAGGCGGCGGCGGTGCTGCTTCTGCCGTTCCTCGCGGTCTATGCCGCGTTCCTTGTCTACCCGTTCCTGAACGGGGTCTGGATCAGCCTGCACGACTGGAACCTGCTCGCCGTCGCCTTCAACCCCGATGCGCGCGAGTTCATCGGGGCCGAGAATTACATCCGCACGCTCTGGGGGCGGAACATCGAATGGGGCCTCTTTGCCAGCCCGGTCATGCAAACCGGTGGTGTCCTCGGGATCGGGCTGGCCTTTTTCGGTTATCGCAGCGGGCGGCTGACACGGGCGACGGCTTTGGCGCTGGGGATCGCGGGGGCGCTGTTCTTCCTGATGCCCGGTTTCCATCCGGGCGAGGGCGGGCGCTGGTATGACCGCCGGTTCTGGCCGACGGTGGGCAACACGATCACCTTCGTCGCGCTGGCGGTGCCGGGCGTCACGCTCACCGCGCTGATCCTTGCCGCCGCGCTGGATGGCGAGACGCGGGCCAAGGCCGTGCTGCGCACGGTCTTTTTCCTGAGCCAGGTTCTGTCGGTGACGGTGGTCACGCTGATCTGGCAGATCATGTTCTCGCCCCGGCAGGGGCTGATCGCCAATGTCGCGCAGGCGCTGGGCGGCTCGCCCATCGTCTGGCTGACCGACCAGCAGCTTGCCATGGCGGCCATCGTCATCACGACGATCTGGTGGTCGCTGGGCATCGCCATGATCCTGTTTCTCGCGGGCATCCAGGATATTTCCAAGGACATCTACGAGGCCGCCGCCATCGACAACGCCCGCGGCATCCGCGCCTTCTGGTACATCACCCTGCCGAACCTGAAGCGCACGATCACGCTGGTCGTGGTCCTCCAGATCATCCTGCATTTCCAGGTCTTCGGGCAGGCGCACCTGATGACGCAGGGCGGGCCCAACGACAGCACGCAGGTGCTGGTGCGCTACATCTACCAGACCGCCTTCCGCGACAGCGAGCTGGGGAAGGCCAGCGCCATGGCGGTGGTCCTGTTCCTGATCATGGGGGCGTTTTCGCTGGTGCAGTTCATCCTTGGCCGCGAGGGGGACGAGCGATGAACCGCGGCTATTACTGGCTGATCACGGCGCTTTCGATCCCGGCCTTCCTGTGGCTGATCCCGACGCTCTGGATGATCTCGCTCTCGTTCCAGCCCAACGAGGTGCTGGCGCGCACGACCTCGACCACCGCCTTCGGGCTCGTCCCCATTCCCTTCACCGCCGAGAATTACGCGGCGCTCTTCAGCTTCGGGCAGACGCCGATGTGGTTTCTCAACTCGGCCATCGTGGCGCTGGGGATGACGCTGGGCGTTCTCGCCGTCTCGACCACGGCGGGCTATGCGCTGGCGCGGCTGGAATTTCCGTTCAAGCGCGCGATCCTGGTTCTCTGCCTTGTCGGGCTGATGGTGCCGGAGCAGGCGGTGTTCATCCCGCTTTACACGATGTTCGCCGATCTCGGCTGGCACAACAGCTATCACGCGCTGATCCTGCCGCGCATGGCGGTGCCCATCGGCGTCTTCCTGATGATGCAGTTCTTCAAGTCGATCCCGAAGGACATCGAGGAAGCCGCCCGCATCGACGGGGTCGGCTGGCTGCAGATCTTCTGGCACATCATGCTGCCGCTCGCGCGGCCCGCGATGATGACGCTGGCGATCCTGACCTTTCTCTACGCCTGGAACGATTACCTCTGGCCGCTGGTCTCGGCGCGCGAACCCGAGCGCTTCACGATCACGCTGGGGCTTGCCTCGATCCAGTCGAATTTCGCGCAATCCGAGGGGCTGGGCCGCGTCATGGCCTCGGGCGTCATCGCGTCCCTGCCCGTCGTGATCCTGTTCCTGATGTTCCAACGCCACGTGGTCCGCGCCATGACGGCCGGAGGCACAAAGGGCTGAACCGGGGCCGCAACGGCCCCAATCCAAGGGAGGAAAGACATGAAACATGTTCTGATCGGCACCGCGCTGGCCGCCACGGCGGTCACGGGGGCCACCGCGCAGGAGGTGACGCTGGGCCGCTTCTTCGGCGCTTGCGAGGATGCAGGCACCGACACGACCGCCAGCGTGGGCGAGGCCTGCATCATCCAGTCCATCATCAACGCCGCCGACGCCGAGCTGGACGGCATCACGGTCACCACCCTGCCGACCGACTGGGGCAACTACTATGACCAGGTCATCGCGGCCTACGCGGGCGGCGAGCCGCCGGACGTGCATGTCATGCACCGCCACCGGGTGCCGCAATTCGCGGGCCTTGGCGCGCTGGCCGAGCTGTCGGGCGACCTCGAGGCGGCGGGCATCGACGTGTCCGACTGGGCGCCCGCCGCGCTGGACGCGGTCAGCTTCGAGGGCGGCATCTACGGCGTGCCGATGGATTTCCACGCGAACCTTTGGCACGTGAACATGGAGATCATGGAGGCCGCGGGCCTTGTCGCCGAGGATGGCAGCCCGATCCTGCCCTCCTCTCCCGAGGAGCTTCTGGAACATGCCGCCATGGTCGAAGCGGCCACCGGCCACGACTACCTCGCCGCCGATTTCGCGCAGTTTCCCATCGGCGTGCGCCTCGTGCTGTCGCTGATGTGGCAGCAGGGCGAGAACATCTTCACCGAGGACGGCACCGCCACCATCGACACCGAGGCCGCGCGCAACGCCGTCACCACGATCACGCAGCTCTTCGACGCGGGCCACGCGGACCCGCAGCTGAACTACGCCGACAGCCAGCAGGCCTTCCTGAACGGCGAGGCGGCGGTTCTGGTCAACGGCACATGGGTGGTCGATTTCTACAGCGCCGAGGCCGCGAACCCCGATGTCGCACTGTCGGATTACTACGTCGCCGATTTCCCGACGCTGTTCGCCGAGGGCGCGACCTGGGCCGACAGCCACATGTGGGCGATCCCCGCCTCGCTCAAACGTGACGACCCCGAGACCTATGCGGCGGCGTTGCAGGTCCTGGCCTTCATCAACGCCCATAACATCGATTGGGCGCGGACCGGGCACATGGCCGTGCGCAACTCGGTGCTGGCCTCCGAGGCCTATGCCGCGCTTCCGCACCGCGACGAGTATACCGGCACCGCATCCATCGCCCGCGACACGCCCGCCGCCGAGAATTACGGCGCGATCCAGGACGTGCTGAACCGCGAGCTGCAGGCGATCTGGCTGACCGGCAAGCCCGTGGGCGACGCGCTCTCGGATGCCGAGCTGGAGGTGCAGGACCTTCTGGACGGCTGAGGCCGTTTACCCATCGGCCGGGTGTTTCGCCCGGCCGGTGTCCCCATGACTTCATACAATCACGGAAGGCGCAGAATGACCCGTTGGACCGAAGCGGAGGCCATGGCCTGGTGGCGCGCCCGTGACTGGGTGTGCGGCTTCAACTTCCTGCCCTCGACGGCGGTGAATTTCCTCGAGATGTGGCACCGCGACAGTTTCGACGCCGCCACCATCGAGCGCGAGCTGGGCTGGGCGGCGGAGCTGGGCTTCAACGCCTTTCGCATCAACCTCCACTACCTCGTGTGGAAGCACGACCGCGACGGGCTGATCGACCGGCTCGACCGGGTGATGGGCATGGCCGCGGCCCGCGGCATCGACACCATTCCCGTCCTGTTCGACGATTGCGGCTTCGGCGGGGTCGAACCGGTCTACGGGCCGCAGCCCGACCCGATCCCCGCCGTCCACAACAGCCGCGCGGTGGCCAGCCCCGGCCGCGCGCTCCTGCTGGCGGGCGCGGAAACGGACGGCTTTCATCGCTATGTCGCCGACATCGTCGGCCGCTTCCGCGATGACCGCCGGGTGCTCTTCTGGGACCTCTACAACGAGCCCGGCAACCGCATGGTCTTTGCCCCCGGCGGGGCCGCGCTCTACGAGCCGGATTTCTCGGCGCAAAGCCTGGCCCTGATGGAGGCGAGCTTCGAGCTGGCCCGCGCCTGCGCGCCCGAGCAGCCGTTGACCGTGGGGGCCTGGAGCACGCCCGTCGCAGGCGTGACCGAGGCCGCCTACGAGACGCCCATCGACAGCACGGCGCTGGCGCGCTCGGATATCGTGACCTTCCACGCCTATCTTGCAACCGACAAGGTGGACGCGATCATCACGGCGCTGGCCCAGAGGGGCCGCCCGATGCTCTGCACTGAATGGATGGCGCGGCCGGTGGGCAGCCGCATCGCCGACCAGCTCACGCTCTTCCGCGACCGTGACGTGGGCTGCGTGCAATGGGGGCTGGTGCAGGGGCGCACCCAGACCTGGCTGCCCTGGCCCGAGGAGTTGGTGGCCGCCCATGGCGGCGACGCCGACCGCTCGGTCTGGTTCCACGACATCCTCGACGCCGCGGGGCAACCCTATGATCCGTCAGAGGTCGAGACACTCCGGCTCTGCACCGCGGGATAGTGGCGCGACATCCCCCCGGCTATCCCGAAGGGCTTCACCGGGGAGGATGTGCATCTCCATCCACGGTCATCGGCATGGCTGCCTGTCCCGCGGGATGAGCCTTGCACCGAAGTCTTGAGAAAAGGTGAACGCCCGTCGCATCTTCATCCCCCAAATATGGCCGCCGGAGGCTCCCGCAGCCTGCCGGATGCGCAGGCCTGTGCAGGATGAGGACCGCCCTCGACACCGGGTGCCGCGAAACGCGCGTTTCGCGCCGGGTCGGCGCGCGACGCGCGGCGAAACGGGCGCCGGGCCTCTTCTGCGCGACCGGCTCTAGCCAAGCTCCGCCAGCCGCGCCTCCTGCCGGGCGATCAGCGCCTCGGTCTCGGCGATGGTCGCCGCCGAGAGTGCCGGGCCGGGCCGCCGCACGGTCGCATGGGCAATCGCACCGCGCCGGGCGAGCGTGTGTTTCCGGATCGCCAACCCCAGCCCCGGCTGGCTCTCGTAGCGGATCAGCGGCAGGTAGGCGTCGAACAGGTCGCGCGCACGCCCCTCGTCGCCCGCCTGCATCAGGCGCACCACCTCGGCCATCATCTCGGGATAGGCGAAGCCGGTCATCGCGCCGTCAGCCCCCCTCAGCATCTCTTCCAGCAGGAAAAGCCCCCCGTTGCCGCACAGGATCGAGAGCCGCCGCGCGCCCTCGGCCTCCATCCGCCTGAGCGCGCCGATCTTCTCCAGCCCCGGCCAATCCTCGTGCTTGAGCATGACGCAGGTCGGGCAGGCGTCGAAGATGCGGCGCAGAACCTTCGGCGTGATCTGCACACCGGTCACCAGCGGGAAATCCTGCAGCACCCAGGGGATCTCCCCCAGCGCGTCGGCGACCATCTCGAAATAGCCGATGATCTGCTCGTCGGTCCTGAGCCCCGCGGTGGGCGCAACCATGACGCCCGCGGCCCCGCGGTCCATCGCGGCCTTGGCCATCGTGGTCACCGCGGCAAGGCCGGGGGCCGAGACGCCGACGACGACGGGAACCGTCGCCCGCGCGGTCACGCGGTCGATGACGATCCGGCTTTCCTTGTCCGACAGCTTGCCCGCCTCGCCCATCATGCCGAGGATCGTGAGGCCGGTCGCGCCCTTCTCCTCGTAGAACGCGACCATCCGGTCGAGGCTTTCGGGGTCGAGCGACCCATCCGGCAGAAAGGGCGTGGCGGCGATGGTAAAGACGCCGCGGGCGGTTTCGTCGAGCAGAACGGGTTTGGGCATGTCAGCCTCCTCCGGGTCTGTGGGTCTGGGCCAGCGCGATGCGCCCCTGCAGCATGGCGACGGCGGCCTGGCAGGGGTCGATCACGGGGATGGTCAGTGCCTGTTCCAGCGTCGCGCGGTAGCGCGCCATGCCCGCGCAGCCGAGGATCAGCACCTCGGCCCCGTCAAGGTCGCGCAGGGCGCGGCCGGTCTCGACCAGGCGGGTTTGCGTGGCGTCCGGGTCGGCGAGCGCGGCGACACCGAGGTTCAGCGCCCGGTCGCCTGCCAGCCGGTCCAGCACCCCCATTGCGCCGAGGCTGCGCAGGTGGCGCGGGATCGAGGCGGGCAGGATCGCGATGATGCCGAAGCGCTGGCCCAGCGTCAGCGCGGTCGCAACGGCGGCTTCCTGGATGCCGAGCACGGGCTTGGCCGTCCGGTCGCGCAGCGCGTGGACGCCGGGATCGCCGAAACAGGCGACGACATAGCCCGCGGCGTCGGGCTCCAGCCGGGCGGCCAGCGCCAGCATCGGCGCGATGGTCTCGTCGGCCTGCGCTTGGCTTTCGATGCCGGGCGGCCCCTCGGCCAGCGTCAGGCAGGTGACGGGCGCAGGCAGGTTGCGCAGGGGGGCGATGGCCTCGGCGATGCCCGCGGTGACGGTGTCGGAAGAATTGGGGTTGATGACGAAAAGCGTGCCGGTCATCGGGTCGCCTGCTGGATCTCGACCTGGTAGCCCTCGGGGTCACGGAAGACGAAGGCGCGGATGCCGATCTTGTCGTTTTCGAACATCCGCGACAGGCCGTCGACCCCCTGATCGGCCAGATAGGCATGCCATGCCTCCACATCCTCAATGCGAATGCAGACCTGCACGCATTTCTCGGGCTGCCAGTCGTTCATGCCCTTCGCCTCGTCCACCAGCCCCAGATGCGCGTTCGGCGCGATCTGCATGATCTTGGCGAGGTCGCCCTGGTCGATGGCCAGCGGAAAGCCCATCACGTCGCGGTAGAAGGCAAAGGCGCGGGGCAGGTCGCGGTAATAGAGAAAGGTGATCGCCAGAACGTTGGGCGCTGTGGGTCGGTCGGTCAATTGCGCGTTCCCATGATGTCTGCGGGGCGCGTGCCGATGGCCGCGCGCGCCAGCCAGCGCCCTGCGCCGGGTTGGCCGAGATAGTCGCCTTCGCGCATCACGGCTTGCCCCCGCTGGTAGGTGGCGACGGGCCAGCCGGTGACGGATGTGCCCTCCCACGGGTTGTAGCCCACGTTGTCATGCAGGTCGTCCGCCCCGTAGGTCACGGCGCGGCCCATGTCCCAGAGCACGAGATCGGCGTCGTATCCCGGCGCGATGCGCCCCTTGCCGGGCAGCCCGTAGAGCGCCGCGGGCGCCTCGGCGGTCAGCCGGGCGAAACCGGTCGCGCCCAGTCGTCCGCCGCTCACCATCGCGTCGAACATCAGCGGCAGGCGCGGCTCGAGCCCCGGCATGCCGTTGGCGATGGCGGGGAAGGGCGCGTCGCGCCCGTTCGAGAACTTGCCCGTCTCGTCGAAGCGGTAGGGCGCGTGGTCCGAGGACACGATCTGAAGATGACCCGCCGCCAGCCCGGCCCAGAGCGCGGCTTGATCGGCGCGCGTGCGTTGCGGGGGCGAGCACATCCATTTCGCGCCTTCCATGCCCGGACGGTCCAGAACCGCGTCGGTCTGGAACAGGTAATGCGGGCAGGTCTCGGCCCAGATGGGCGCGCCACGGGCGCGGGCGGTGGCGATCTCGGCCACGGCTTCCGCTGTCGAGACGTGGAAGATCATCACCGGCGCGCGCGCCACTTCGGCGAGGCGGCACATGCGGGCGACCGCCTCGATCTCGGCCTCGCGCGGGCGAGAGGCGGCGTGGTCGATGGGCCGCGTGCGCCCCTCGGCCAGAAGTCGCGCGCGCGCCGCCGCGATGATCGCGTCGTTCTCGGCGTGGATGCAGGTCAGCGCCCCGGCCTCGCCCGCGATGCGCAGGATTTCGAGGATATCGGCGTCTTCCAGCTTGATGTTGTAGGTCGTGAAGACCTTGATCGAGCGGTGGCCTGCGGCGATCAGCGCGCGCAGGTCGTCCTCGAACGCGGGGACGGAGGGGTCGCTGACCGAGATGTGAAAGGCGTGGTCCACCGCCGCGCCGCGTTGCGCGCGGGTGGCGTAATCGGCGACCGTATCGCTAAGCCGCTGCCCCTTGGCCTGCGCGGCGAAGGAGATCACGCTCGTGGTGCCGCCCATCGCGGCGGAGCGCGTGGCGGTTTCGAACGTGTCGGCGTTCATCAGGCCCATGCCCGACATCTGCTCGATATGGCAATGCGGATCGACGCCTCCGGGGGTGATCAGAAGGCCCGCGGCCCCGACCACCTCTGCCCCTGTGAGGCCCGCGCCAAGCGCCGCGATGCGGCCCGCGGTGACGGCGATATCGGCCTCGACCACCGCGCCGCCGGTCACGACGCGCCCGCCACGGATCACCAGATCATATGCCATGCGCACCCCCTGTCGGGGACTGAGCATGGGGCAGAGCCAAAGGCCTGTCCAGAGCGCCGCTCAGGCCCCCGGTCAGGCTTCGATCAGTGCCCGCATCTCGGCTAGTTTCGCGGCGACCAGATCGGGCTTGCCGCGCGCCTCGATGTTCAGCCGCAGAAGCGGCTCGGTGTTCGAGGCGCGCAGGTTGAAGCGCCAGTCCCCGAAGGACAGCGACAGCCCGTCGGTCTCGTCCCGCGTCTCGGCCTTGGGGCCGTATTCGGCCTCAATGGCCGCGATCACCGCCTTCTGGTCGCCCACGCGGAAATTCACCTCGCCCGAGGAAGGGTAGGCGGCGCGCCGTTCGGCAAGCAGCGCCTTGAGGCTTTCGCCCCGGCGGCAGACCAGCTCGATCATCAGCAGCATCGGGATCATGCCGCTGTCGCAGGCCATGAAATCGCGGAAATAGTGATGCGCCGACATCTCGCCGCCATAGACGGCACCGGTCTCGCGCATCGCCTGCTTGATGAAGGAATGGCCGCATTTCGACTGGATCGCCTCGCCGCCCATCTGCGCCACCACCTCCTGCGTGGCCCAGACGACGCGGGGGTCGTGGATGATCTTCTGCCCCGGTTCCTTGGCAAGAAACGCCTCGGCCAGCAGGCCCACGACATATTCGCCGGGCACGAAGCCGCCTTCGTGATCGAAGAAGAAGCAACGGTCGAAATCGCCGTCCCAGGCGACGCCCATGTCCGCGCCGTGGTCTTTCACCGGGGCCGCGGTCAGGTGCTGGTTCTCGTCCAGAAGCGGGTTGGGAATGCCCGCGGGAAAGCTGCCGTCGGGGTCGTGGTAGACGCGGATGAACTCGATCGGCGCGCCCGCTTGCGCCATGGCGTCCGCCAGCGCGTCGAAGCTGGGGCCGGCGGCGCCGTGGCCTGCGTTGACCAGCACCTTGAGCGGCGTCAGGGCCGAGATATCGACGAATTCCATCAGCTTGGCGACATAGGCCGCGCGCGTTCCGCTGGCGTCGGTCACATGGCCGCCCGGCACCTCGGCGGCGAAGTCGCCGCGTTCGGCCAGCGCCTTGATCGCGTCCATGCCGTCGGCTGCGCCGATAGGGGCCGAGCCCGCCTGCACCATCTTCATCCCGTTGTAATCCATGGGATTATGGCTGGCTGTGACGCAGATGCCGCCATCCGCGCCGAGATGGGTGGTGGCGAAATAGGTCTCTTCCGTCCCCGACAGGCCAAGGTCCAGCACCTCGACGCCCGCCGCCATCAGCCCGCGCGCAACCGCGCTCGCCAGCGCCTCGGAGGTCGGGCGAACGTCACGGCCCAGCACGACGCGGCTCGCGCCCATCACCTCGGCGAAGGCGCGGCCGATGCGATAGGCGATCTCTTCGTTCAGCTCGTCGCCGAGGCGGCCGCGGATGTCATAGGCCTTGAAACAGGTGAGCGGGGGAAGCGGTGTCATCTGGAATATGTCCCTGTGGGTTCCGGCTTTGCGCCAAGACCTACCCCATCGCGCGCCATTCGCAAAGCGGGGTGGCCGGACGGCATTGGCGCGGGCCGCGACCGCGCTAGGATTACCGTCATGTTGATCGTGACCGATGCGACCATCGCCAACCGCGGGGTGCTGGAAACCCGCAGCTTGCCGAAGAAGTTTCTCGGCCGGGTGCAGCTGGTGCCGCACCGCGGGGGGCTGCGCCTTTGGGCGCGGCTGATCGTGGAGATCCAGATCCTGCGCTATCTCTCGGCGCTTTTGCCCTTCGTGGTGATCCCGCTGATGTCGCGCGACCTGGCGCTTCCGGTGACGCAGGCGCCGCTGGCGATGCTGATCGTCATCGCCTTCGTCGAGATGAAGGTCCTGCGCCTGTCCAAGGCGGGGCGCGCACGCGCCGTCGACGCGGACGAGGCCGCGCGCCGCCTCGATGCGCTCGCCTTTCGCGCGCGCGCCACGCTGCGCCGCATCGCCGCCCGCCACGAGATCGCCGAGGGCGCTTTGCGGTTGGTGATCGAACAGTCCGAACTGGCGCGCATCGCGCCCCTGACGCTGGTGTCGGTGCAGACCGACCAGCCCGTCCCGCTCCTTCTGTCGCTGGACGAGGGGGACCGCGCGATCCTGCGCGACGGGATCTTCGACGCCGAGCTGACCGAGCGCGACCTGCTTGCCGTCAACCACCGCGACGATCTTTACATCCGCGACATCGCGCAGGAGGCGCGCGCGGTCTCGGCCCATGCGCGGCTGGCCGCGGCGCTGGAGAAACGGCAGGCCGCAGGATGAGCGTGAACGCGACGACGGTCTCGGCGGGCGAGGCGCTGCGCGTTCTGGAGGCGGGCTGGGCCGCGCAGAAGGCCGGGGGGCTGACGGCAAGCTGGATGCTGCACGGGCGGCCCGGCGTGGGGAAAACCGAGCTGGTCCAGACCCTTGCGGGGCGCATCGGGGCGGAGCTTTATGACCTGCGCCTGACCACGATCGAGCCGCAGGACCTGCGCGGCTTGCCCTATTTCGACCATTCGGCCGGGAAAACCGTCTGGTATCGCCCCGAGGATCTGCCCGACACGGACGCGCCCGCAGTGCTGTTCCTGGACGAGCTGACCGCCGCCGCTCCCGCGCTGCAGCCCACCGTCTACGGGTTGTTGCAGGAGCGCCGCGTGGGCCGCCACCGGCTGCCCGACAGCGTGATGGTTGTGGCCGCGGGCAACCGGGTCGAGGATGGCGCGATTGCCTATGACATGGGCACGGCCCTGTCGGATCGGCTGATCCACATGATCGTGCAGGCGACGCCCGAGGATTGGCTGAAGCACTACGCCGTGCCCGCGGGTATCCACCCGGCGGTCGCGGCCTTCATCCGCACCCGGCCCGACTTGCTGGAAACCACCGAGGACGCGCTGCGCCGCGGCCAGATGATCGCCTGCACGCCGCGCAGCTGGACGCGCGTGAGCCGCATCATGGAGACGGTCCCCGACCGCGCCACCCGCGCCGTGATGATCGCGGGCACCGTGGGCGAGGCCGCCGCGGCCGAGTTCGCGCTGCTCGCCGACGAGATCGCGGCGACGGTGCAGGTGACCGAGATGCTGGCCACCCCGCGCCGGGAACGCGCGGCGCTTTATCCCCGGACGCTGCACGGGCTGACCGCGATGATCTACGGCTTGGTCGGGGCGTCCATGCGAGCGAACTTATCCACAGGGATCGAGATTCTCGCGGATTTGCGAAGGCTTGGCGGGCAAGGCTACGGTGGATTACCTGTGAGTGAATTGGCGAGCTTCGGCTTCGAGCTGCTCATCGGCCGCGCGTTGGAGCAGGGCTGGGAAGAGGTTTTCGCGGACAGCCCCGATTACGCCGCCTATGCCGCCGAACGGCAGGCCGCGGGCCTTCCGTGACCGGGCATTCCGCCCGCGCCGCCCGCGCGCTCGTCCATCTGGGCGAGGTCGACCCGGCGCTCGGCGTCCTGTCGCTCTGGTGCCGCCACCGCGACGGGCCGGGGGCCACGCGCACCGATGGCGACACGATCAGCTACGGCCCCGGTTTCGACACGCTGGGCCTGCCCGAACAGGTGGGGTTGGTCGCCCATCACGTGTTGCATGTGGCCTTGCGCCATTCCGACCGGCAGGCGGCGCTGGCCGAACGGCTGGGCGGCAGCTTCGACGCCTCGCTCTACGGGCTGGCCGCCGACGGGATCATCAACGAGACGCTGATCCTGGCCGGTCACGCCCTGCCGCGGCCGGCCGTGACGCTGACCGAGTTGCTGGAGGAGGCGGGCAAGCCCGCGAAATCGTCCGTCGATGCGCTGGAACGCTGGGATGCCGACCGGCTGGCCATGGCGCTGCACCGTGACCCGAGACTGGCCGAGAAGCTGCGCGAATGGGGCGCAACCCGTGGATTTGCAACGGATCTCGGGCTTGGTGAACCCGACGAGGAGGGTGAGAGCCAATCCGCCGCCGACTGGCGCAACCAGATCCTGCGTGCGCTCGAGGCCGGCCGCAAGGCAGGCTCCGGCATCGGCCGTCTCGGCGCGATCCTCGCCGACCTCGCGCCGCCGCAGGTGCCGTGGGAGCTGCAGCTGCGCGGGCTGCTGGCCAAGGCGCTGACCGAACGGCCGCACCGCAGCTGGCGCCGCCCCTCGGGGCGCTGGGTCGCGCAGATGGCCGCGGCCGAGGCCACGGGCGGCCCCGCGCCGGTCTATGAGCCGGGGCGCGCGCGGATGGATACGCGGCCGCGGCTGGTGGTGGGGCTTGATACGTCGTCCTCGGTCGATGCGCAGACCCTGCGCCTGTTCACCGCGGAAGCCGAGGGGATCGCGCGGCGCACCGGGGCCGAGGTGCACCTGATGGCCTTCGACGAGGCGGTTTTCCGCGAGGAGCGGCTCGACCCCGCCGGATGGCAGGGGTTGCGCGACGCGGCGTTCCGCACCGGGGGCGGGACGGACTACGGCGATCTCTTCGACAAGGCGGGCCGCCGCGACCCGTCGATGCTGGTCATCCTGACCGACCTCGACGCGGACCTGCCGCCCGCGCCGTCCTTTCCGGTGCTCTGGGCCGTGCCGCGCGCGGTCGAGGCACCCGGTTTCGGCCGGGTGCTCGTGATCGGCGAGGGCTGACGTTTTCCTCGAGGAAAACGTTGGGAAAACTGCAGTTTTCCCAACGCAAAACTGCAGTTTTGCGCCTACTCCGCCGCCCGCGCCGGGGCGGCGCTTTCGCGTTGGGCGCTCTGCCAGTCGGGCGCGATCCAGGGCTCGAGGTTCTCGCGCGGGAGCATCCCGCGACCCAGGATATGATCGGCGGCCTTCTCGCCCACCATGATCGAGGGCGCGTTGAGATTTCCGTTCGGAATCAACGGAAAGACCGAGCTGTCGGCCAGCCGCAGCCCCTCGACCCCGATCACCCGCGCCTCGGGATCGACCACCGCCATCGGGTCATCCGCCCGCCCCATCCGGCAGGTGCCGCAGGGGTGATAGGCGCTTTCGGCGTGTTCGCGGATGACGGCGTCCAGCTCTGCGTCCGTCTGGGCCGCACCGGGCTGGATCTCGTGGTCCACGAAACCCGCGATCGGGTCGGTGGCGAAGATCTCCCGCGTGAGGCGGATGGCGCGGCGAAACTCTTCCCAATCAGAGGGTTGCGACATGTAGTTGAACAAGATCCGCGGCGCATCCGCGGGGTCGGCGGAGCGCAGCGTGACCGCGCCCCGGCTTTTCGAGCGCATCGGCCCGACATGGGCCTGGAACCCGTGGCCCTCGGCCGCCGTCTTGCCGTCGTAGCGCACGGCGATGGGCAGGAAATGGAACTGGATGTCGGGATAGTCGATACCGGCGCGCGACCGGATGAAGCCGCAGGCTTCGAAATTATTGGATGCGCCCAGCCCCTTGCGGGTGAAAAGCCATTGCGCCCCCACCAGCGCCTTGCCCCAGAGCGACCAATAGGGCGCGAGGCTGACCGGTTTGGTCGAGGCGTATTGCACGTAAAGCTCGAGGTGGTCCTGCAGGTTCTGACCCACGCCCGCGCGGTCGGCCACCACGGGAATCCCGTTTTCGGCCAGATGCTTGCCCGGCCCAATTCCACTAAGCATGAGAATTTTAGGCGAATTGATCGCGCCGGCGGCGAGCACGACCTCGGCGTTGGCACGGATCACGCGACCGCCCGCCAGCCGCACGCCCACGGCGCGGCCCTCTTCGATCTCGATCCGCTCGACCAGCCCGCGCGCCATGGTGCAGCGCCCGGTTTTCAACGCGGGGCGCAGGTAGGCCTTGGCCGCGGACCAGCGTTCGCCCTGCCAGACGGTCATCTCGAAGGCGCCGAAGCCCTCTTGCCGCTGGCCGTTGTAATCCTCGGTCGCGCCGTAGCCCGCATTCGCGCCGCTTTCGATAAAGGCTTGGAACAGAGGGTTTTTCCGCGGTCCCCGCGTGATGTGAAGCGGTCCGTCATGGCCACGGAAGGCCGGGTCGCCCGCATCGCCGTGCCATGTTTCGGCGCGCTTGAAATAGGGCAGGACATCGGCGTAACCCCAGCCCTCGGCCCCCATGTCGGACCATGTGTCGAAGTCGCGCGCGTGCCCGCGCACGTAGATCATCCCGTTGATCGAGGAGGACCCGCCCAGAACCTTGCCGCGCGGGCAGGCCATGACGCGGCCGCCCATGTGCGGCTCGGGCTCGGTCACGTAGCCCCAGTCGTAGCGGCGCATCCCCATCGGGTAGCTGAGGGCTGCGGGCATGTTGATGAAGGGCCCCCAGTCGGAGCCGCCATGCTCGACCACGATCACGGATTTCCCTGCCATCGCAAGGCGATAGGCCATGGCGCAGCCCGCGGAGCCTGCGCCGACGATGACGTAATCTGCCTGAACCTCCGCCATCAATAGGCCGCCTCCACCGGGGTCATGCCGACATAGACGGTCTTGAGCTGGCTGTAGTTCTCCAGCGCGGCGCGCGAGTTCTCGCGGCCCACGCCCGAGCCTTTCATGCCGCCGAAGGGCACCTCGACGGGGGTCAGGTTATACTGGTTGATCCAGACCGACCCGGCCTCGATCGCGTGAACGACCCGGTGACCGCGGGTGAGGTCGCGGGTGAAGACGGCCCCCGACAGGCCCAGATCGGTGGCATTGGCGCGCGCGATGACCTCTTCCTCGGTGTCGAAGTCGAGGACGGACATGACCGGGCCGAAGATCTCTTCGCGCGCGATGGTCATCTCGTCGGTGACATCGGCGAAGATCGTGGGTTCGATGAAAGCGCCGGGCCGGTCGAGGCGGGTGCCGCCATGCACCAGTCGCGCGCCCTCGGCCTTACCTTTTTCGACGTAGGAACAAACGATTGCGAGCTGTTCTTCACTCACCATCGGGCCGAGGTTCGTGGCCTCGTCGCGGGGGTCGCCGATCACGGCCTTGGAGACGCGCTCGACCAGCCGGGCCAGGAAGGCCTCCTTGATCGCGCGGTGGACGAAGACGCGCGTGCCATTCGAGCAGACCTGACCGGTGGCGAAGAAATTGGCGTTGATCGCGGCGGAGACGGCGGACTCAAGCTCGGCATCATCGAAGATGATCAGCGGCGACTTGCCGCCCAGTTCCATCGTGACATGCTTCATCTGCGCCGCGGCACCGGCGTAGACCTTTTTCCCCGTCTCGGCCGAGCCGGTGAGCGAGACTTTGGCGACGCGCGGGTCCTCTACCAGCGCGCGACCCACGGTGCCCGCGCCCTGCACCACGTTGAAGACGCCGGGCGGTGCGCCGGCCTCGAGCAGGATTTCCGCGAGTTTCAGGGCGCTTAGCGGCGTTTGTTCAGACGGTTTGAACACCATCGTGTTGCCGCAGATCAGCGCGGGGGCGGCCTTCCAGGCGGCGACCTGCGTGGGGTAGTTCCACGCACCAAGGCCCACGCAGACGCCAAGCGGCACCCGCATCGTATAGGCCCAGTCGGCCCCGAGCGGGACATGTTCGCCCGTCAGCGTGCCCGCGAGACCGCCGAAATACTCCAGCGCATCGGCGGCGGAGGTCGCGTCGGCCACGAGCGTTTCCTGGATCGGCTTGCCGGTGTCGAGCGTCTCCAGTTCCGACAGCTCGCGGTTGCGCGCCCGCATGATGTCGGCGGCGCGGCGCAGGATGCGGCCCCGTTCCACCGGCATCAGCGCGGCCCAGGGGCCTTGCGCAGCCTTGGCGGCGGCAAGGGCCGCCTCGACCACGTCGGGTGTCGCCTCGTGCAGCTGGGCGATGGTCTCGCCCGTGCCGGGGAAGATCACGGGCAGGGCCGTTCCGCCCGCATCCTCGAGATACTGGCCGTTCACGAAATGGCTGGCTTTGGGTTGGGCTTGCATCATTCCCCCCTCGGGTAGCGTTGATTTTCCTCAAGAACATTGAGGTCCATGTGGTTGCGCATGAAGCGTTCGGAGGCCGCGCGGAGCGGCTGGAAATCCCACGGGAAATAGGCGCCGTTCCGTAAGCTTTCGTAGACCACCCAGCGCCGCGCCTGGCTTTCGCGGACCTGTGAGTCGAAGGCCTCGAGGTCCCAGCGCGCCGCGGCCATGACGCGGAAGCGTTCCAGCGTGGCGGCATGGGCCGGGTCTATGGCGAGGTTCACGCGCTCCTGCGGGTCGGCCGACAGGTCGAAGAGCTGCTCGGGGTCGGCGGCGCAGTTGGTGTATTTCCAGCGCCCCTGCCTGAGCGCGACAAGCGGCGTGATGCTGGCCTCTGCAGCGTATTCCATCGCCACGGGGCTGTCGCGCCGCCGCCCGCGGGCCAAGGGCACCAGGGTTTCGCCGTCGGTCCAGGGCATCACCGCCTCCATCGACACGCCCGCGAGGTCGCAGAGCGTGGGGCAGAGGTCGATGGTCGAGACCGGATCGGCGACGAGGCCCGGAGCCATGCCCGGCGCGGCGATCATCAGCGGCACGCGGGCCGAGCCCTCGTAGAAGTTCATCTTGAACCACAGCCCGCGCTCGCCAAGCATGTCGCCGTGGTCCGAGACGAAGACGATGATCGCCTCCTGCCTTGTGCGGTCGAGCACGTCGAGCAGCGCCCCGATCTTCTCGTCGAGATAGGAGATATTGGCGAAATAGGCCCGGCGCGAGCGGGCGATGTCGTCCTCGGTTATGTCGAAATTCCGCCAGTCGTTCGCATCGAAGATGCGCTGCGCGTGGGGGTCGTGACCCTCGTAGGGCAGGGCGGGCACCTCGGGTTGCAGGTGCGCGCAGTCCTCATAGAGATCCCAGAACCGCCGCCGCGCGACGTAAGGGTCGTGGGGATGCGTGAAGCTGACCGTCAGGCACCACGGGCGGTCGTCCTTGCCGCGGGCGAGGTCATAGAGCTTCTGCTCGGCCACAAAGGCGACCTCGTCGTCGTATTCCATCTGGTTGGTGATCTCGGCCACGCCCGCGCCGGTGACCGAGCCCATGTTGTGATACCACCAGTCGATCCGCTCGCCGGGTTTGCGGTAGTCCGGCGTCCAGCCGAAATAGGCAGGGTAGATGTCGGTGGTCAGGCGTTCTTCGAAGCCGTGCAGCTGGTCGGGGCCGACGAAATGCATCTTGCCCGAGAGGCCCGTGTAATAGCCCGCCCGGCGCAGGTGGTGGGCGTAGGTCGGGATGGAGGAGGCGAACTCGGCCGCGTTGTCGTAGACGCCGGTGCGCGAGGGCAACTGCCCCGACATGAAGCTGGCGCGGCCGGGCGCGCAGAGGGGCGAGGCGGTGTAGGCATTGCCGAAACGGGTGGAGCGGTCTGCCAGCGCGCGCAGGTTCGGCGCGTGCAGCCAGTCGACGGGGCCGTCGGGAAACAGCGTGCCGGTCAGCTGGTCGACCATCACGATCAGGATGTTGGGCCGGGTCATTGCGTATCTCCGAGGGCGAGGTCGAGATACCGCTCGACCGTGGCGATGGCGGCGGCGGCGTCGGGCGGCCCGGCCTCGGCCAGTGCGTGACGGATGTAGAGCCCGTCGATCAGCGCGGCGGCGGTCCGCGCGACGACCGCGGGATCGGCGCAGAGCGGGCGCAGCGCGTGGATCAGGTTCGAGGCGAGGCGGTGCTGGTAGACGCGCAGAAGGCGCGCGGCCTGCAGGTTGGTCTGGGCCAGGACGTAGAAGTTCAGCCAGGCCGCCACCACCTCGGCGCGGAAGTTCTGGCCGCCGAAACTGGCGCGCACGATGGCGGAAAGCCGGTCGCGCGGGCCCTTGGCCGCGGCAAGCTCGCGCCGCGCCTCTGCCCCGAAATCCGACAGAATCGCCCGCATCGCGGCAAGGAACAGCTCGTCCTTGGAGCCGAAATAGTGATGCGCCAGCGCGCTGGAGACGCCCGCGGCCTTGGCGATCTGGCCCACGGTCACGTCCAGAGAGCCCCTGCGCCCGATCTCTCCGATCGTGGCGTTGACAAGCGCGTCCTTGCGCAGTGCCATCATGCCCGTGCGCGGCATTGTTTCCCCTAACCCGGTTGCAGAGTCGCAAGACACATGATTTTAATTGACTGGTCAATCAACAAAACGACCGAAACAGGGAGAGACCGACATGACCTTCATCACCCGCACTGCAACCAGCGCGCTTGCGTTGGGCCTCATGGCGGGCACGGCCATGGCCGATGCCCATGCCGATTGCGCGACCGTCACCTTCTCGGACGTCGGCTGGACCGACATCACCGCGACGACCGCGGCCACGACCGTGGTGCTCGAGGCGCTGGGCTACGAGACCGAGGTGCGCGTGCTGTCCGTGCCCGTCACCTATACCTCGCTGGCAAGCGGGGATCTGGACGTGTTCCTCGGCAACTGGATGCCGACGATGGAGGGCGACATCGCCCCCTACCGCGACGCAGGCACCGTCGACACCGTGCGCGCTAACCTGACCGGGGCGAAATACACGCTGGCCACCAACGCGGCGGGCGCGGCGATGGGCATCGCCGATTTTGCGGATATCGCGGGCGCGTCCGATGCGCTGGAGGAAAGCATCTACGGCATCGAGCCGGGCAATGACGGCAACCGCCTGATCATGGACATGATCGCGGCGGATGCCTTCGGCCTCGGCGGGGCCGAGTTCGAGGTGGTCGAAAGCTCGGAACAGGGGATGCTGGCACAGGTCGCCCGCGCCTCCGACCGGGACGAGCCCATCGTCTTCCTTGCGTGGGAGCCGCACCCGATGAACGCGAATTTCGACCTGACCTACCTGACTGGCGGTGACGACTGGTTCGGCCCCGACCTTGGCGGCGCGACGGTCTACACCAACACCCGCGCGGGCTATGTCGAGGCCTGCCCGAATGTCGGCGCGTTCCTCAACAATCTCGAGTTCACGCTGGCCATGGAAAACGAGATCATGGGCGCGATCCTGAACGACGGCGAAGACCCGCGCGACGCGGCGACGGCGTGGATGGCGGCAAACACCGATGTCGTGATGGGCTGGCTCGACGGGGTGACCACCATCGACGGCGGCGACGCCGCGGCGGCGGTTTCCTCCGCGCTCGAGATGTGATCGGCTGATCGCCAACCGACCGGCGGCGCGTGCAGCTGCGCGCGCCGCCCCTTTGTATGACGAGGACGCCGCCGATGCTCAGATGGCTGACCGAGTGTGACGAGGGCTGGCCCGAGGGGCTTGGCCCGCTGGGCGCTCTCTCCGAATGCAAACTGCGCATCGACGATGCCGCCGAGGGCGGGTTCGACTGGTTGCAGGACAACCTGTCGGGCGTCTTCGACGCCATGGCCGCGGCGCTCGAGGTGCTGATCGAGGCGATCCTCGCGCTGTTGCAGGAGCCTCCCAACACCGGCTGGTTCCAGGACCTGCGCCGCTCCGAGATCACCTATCTCTACCCCGAGGCGATGCACCCGATCCTGATCACCGCGATCTTCGCGGGGCTTGCCTGGTGGCTGCACCGCGGCTGGAAGATGCCCACGATGATCGCCGCGGGGCTTCTGTTCATCATCAACCAGGGCTACTGGGACGAGACGACCGAAAGCCTGACGCTGGTCCTGTCGGCCTGCGTGGTCTGCATGGGGGTCGGCGTGCCCATCGGCATCGCCGCCGCGCACCGTCCCCGGCTCTACGCGGCCATGCGCCCGGTGCTGGACCTGATGCAGACGCTGCCGACCTTCGTCTACCTGATCCCGGCCATCGTGTTCTTCGGCATCGGCATGGTGCCGGGCCTGATCGCCACGGTGATCTTCGTCCTGCCCGCGCCGATCCGGCTGACGCACCTGGGGATATCCTCGACGCCCACAGCGCTTCTGGAAGCCGCCGATGCCTTCGGCGCGACGCCCAGCCAGAAGCTGTGGAAGGTGGAGCTGCCCTATGCCACGCCGCAGATCATGGCGGGGTTGAACCAGACCATCATGCTGTCGCTGTCGATGGTCGTGATCGCGGCACTGGTCGGCGCCGATGGGCTTGGCGTGCCGGTCGTGCGTGCGCTGAACCAGGTCAACACCGGTCTCGGCTTCGAGGCGGGTCTGATCATCGTGGTCGTGGCGATCCTGCTCGACCGTGTTCTGAGGGTGCAACGCCGATGACAACCGCCGTCCGTTTCCACGAGGTCTGCATCATGTTCGGCGACGCGCCCACCCCCGCGCTGGCCCGCGCCGACGAGGGCCAGAGCCGCGCCGAGATACAGGCTGCCACAGGGCAGGTGTTGGGCGTGCATGACTGCACCCTCGACGTGGAGGAGGGCGAGATCCTCGTCCTCATGGGCCTGTCGGGTTCGGGCAAGTCGACGCTTTTGCGCGCGGTGAACGCTCTGAACCCCGTGGTGCGCGGCCATGTCGAGCTGCGCACCGATGGCGAGATGGTGAATGTCACCGCCGCCCGCGGGGCCGCGTTGCGTAGGCTCAGGCAGACCAGCGTGGCGATGGTGTTCCAGCAATTCGGCCTGCTGCCCTGGCGGACGGTGCGCGAGAACGTGGGCCTCGGCCTCGAACTGGCCGGGCAGGGGGCGGATGCGCGCGCCGCTGCCGTCGACCGGCAGCTGGAGCTGGTGGGGCTGAAGGACTGGGCCGAGCGCAAGGTGGGCGAGTTGTCGGGCGGCATGCAGCAGCGCGTGGGGCTCGCGCGGGCCTTTGCGACCGATGCGGCCATCCTGTTGATGGACGAGCCCTTTTCGGCGCTCGATCCGCTGATCCGGACGCATCTGCAGGACGAGTTGCTCGACCTGCAAAGCCGGTTGAAGCGGACCATCATCTTCGTCAGCCATGACCTCGACGAGGCGTTCAAGATCGGCAACCGCATCGCCATCATGGAGGGCGGGCGCATCGTGCAATGCGGCACCCCGCGCGAGATCTTCTCGAGCCCTGCGAATGATTACGTGGCCGAGTTCGTCGCCAACATGAACCCGCTGGGCGTGCTGACCGCGCGGGACGTGATGCAGCCGGTGGCGGGCGACGGCGCGCGGATCGCGGTGGAAACCTCGGTGCGCGACATCCTGAAACGCTTTGCCGAAAGCCCCGCGCCGCTGGCGGTGGAAGAGGGCGGCGAGGTGATCGGCATGGTCACGCCCGACAGCGTGACCGCCCGGCTGGGGGCCTGAGGCGCGGCTATCGACCGATGTTCAGACCGGCGAAACTGCCCCCCTCGCGCGCCATGCAGTGCAGGATCGCGGGCACCTGCCACCCTCCCTTCGGGTCGTCCTGCGCAAGGCGCGCGATCCGCGCCACCAGCGCGGCCGCGCCGATCTCGTCGGCCCTGTGCATCGGACCGCCCTTCCAGCGCGGGAAGCCGTAGCCGAACAGGAACACCGCGTCGATGTCGATGGGGTAACGCGCGATGCCCTCCTCGACGACGCGGGCGGCCTCGGCGATCATGGCGGTCTCGTAACGCGTGATGATCTCGTCGGCGTCCAGAATGTGCGGCGTGATCCTCTCGGCCTGCTGTATCTCGCGCAGAAGGCCGGGAAGCGCCGGGTTGGGCACGGGCGTGTCGCCCGAATGGTCATACCAGCCGCACCCGGTCTTTCGGCCGAGCCATCCTGCCTCGCAGAGCCGGTCGGCCAGCGCGCCATGGTCGCGCGTGGCGGGGTCGCGGGTGGCCGCCTGCCGCTTGCGCGCGGCCCAGCCGATGTCGAGCCCGGCAAGGTCGCCCATCTCGAACGGGCCCATGGCGAAGCCATAGCCGCGCACCGCGGCGTCGATCGCGTCGATTGGCGTGCCGTCCAGCGCCATGAGGTCGGCGGCCCGGCGGTAGGCCGACATGATCCGGTTGCCGATGAACCCGTCGCAAACGCCCGAGCGCACCGCGATCTTCTTCAGCCGCTTGGCCAGCGCAAAGCCCGTCGCCACGACCTCGGGCGCGGTCGCGTCGGCCACGACCACCTCGACCAGCCGCATCACATGCGCGGGCGAGAAGAAATGCAGGCCAAGGAAATTCCGGGGGTCCGCAAGGGTTTCGGCCATGACGTTCAGGTCGAGATAGGAGGTGTTCGTGGCGATGACCGCGCCGGGGCAGATCGTTTCGATCCCGCGCAGCGTGGCGGTCTTGACGTCCATCTCTTCGAAGACCGCCTCGATCACCAGGTCGCAGCCCGCAAGCGCATCCAGCGTGGTCGCGGTGGTCAGTCTGATCGCACCGCGGGCGGCCGGTGTCATCTTTCCGCGGCTCACCGCCCCGTCGAGATTGCGCGCAACCGCGGCTGCGCCGCGCTCCAGCGCCTCGGGCGCGCTGTCGATCAGCACCACGGGCTCGCTCGCCAGCAGGCAGGCGGTGGTGATGCCCGCGCCCATCGTGCCCGCGCCCACCACGCCGATGCGCGTCACCGGGCGCGGTGTCGCCGCGGCCTCGGGGATCTTGGCGACCGCCCGCTCGGCGAAAAAGGCGTGGATCAGCCCGGCGCGCTGCGGGCTGTCGATGCAGGCCTGGAACAGCTGCCGTTCCTTGGCCAGCCCTTCGGGCAGGGGGAGGGTGGCGGCCGCGACGGCCTCGACGCAGGCATGGGGGCTGAACAGGTGAGCCTGTGTATGGAGCAGGGTTTGCTTCGTAGTCTCAAGGGCCTCGCGGTCGGGGTCGATGTGGATATCTCGCGTCCGCCGGGCCGTCAGCCGCCCGTCCAGCACGTCGCGGGCGGCGGCAAGCGCCACCGTGCGCGGGTCGCCTTCGGCCACCCTGTCGACGAGGCCAAGCGCCAGCGCCTCCTCCGCGCCGATGCGTCGGCCCGTGGTGATCAGGTCGAGCGCCGCAGCGACCCCGGCCAGCCGGGGGCCGCGTTGCGTGCCGCCTGCGCCGGGCAGAACCCCCAGCGTCACCTCGGGAAAGCCGAGGGCCACGCCCCGGATTGCCACCCGCGCATGGGCCGCGATGGCGACCTCGAGCCCGCCGCCAAGCGCCGCGCCATGCAGGACGGCGACGACGGGCTTCGCACAGTCCTCGATCCGGTTGCAGACCTCGGGAAGCCAGGGGTCGCGGGGCGGTTTGCCGAACTCGCGGATATCCGCTCCGGCGATGAAGCTGCGCCCCGCGCCGTAAAGCGCGATGACCTTGACGGCCGGCTCCGCGACGAGCCGGTCCAGCGCCGCCACCAGCCCCGCGCGCAGCCCGTGGCCCGCCGCGTTCACGGGCGGATTGTCCAGCACGATCAGGCCGATATCGCCCTCGAGGCTGGTCCTGACGACCTGTTCCATCCTGTCCTCCCTCGCGCCCTCCGGTCCACAGTATCACGCGCGCGACCCAAGGCCAGCGCAACCGGTGGACAGGCGGGGCGGCGGCCCCTATCCCTTTGAGAAACGGGGGAGGGGACCATGCGTGAGGCGTTCATCTGCGACTATATCCGCACGCCCATCGGGCGCTTCGGCGGCGCGCTGAGTGCGGTGCGCGCCGACGACCTTGGCGCGGTGCCGCTGCGTGCGCTTCAGGCGCGGAACCCCGGCGTCGACTGGGCCGCGGTGGACGAGGTGATCTACGGCTGCGCCAACCAGGCCGGTGAGGACAACCGCAATGTCGCGCGCATGTGCGCGCTGCTGGCGGGCCTGCCCGAGACGGTGCCGGGCGTGACCGTGAACCGGCTTTGTGGCTCGGGGATGGATGCGGTGATCGGCGCGGCCCGCGCCATCCGCTGCGGCGAGGCCGACCTTGTCATCGCGGGCGGCGTCGAGAGCATGAGCCGCGCGCCCTTTGTCATGCCCAAGGCCGATGCCGCCTTTTCCCGCAACGCCGAGATCCACGACACCACCATCGGCTGGCGCTTCGTGAACCCGGCGCTCAAGGCGCAATACGGCATCGATGCGATGCCCGAGACGGCCGAAAACGTGGCCGAGGCCTTCGGCATCACCCGCGCCGACCAGGACGCTTTCGCGCTGCGCAGCCAGGACCGCGCGGCGGCGGCGCAGGCCTCGGGCCGCTTCGCGCGAGAGATCGCGCCGGTCACGATCCCGCAACGACGGGGCGAGGCTTTGGTGGTCGATGCGGACGAGCATCCGCGCGCCACGACGCTGGAAAAGCTGGGGAAATTGCCCACGCCCTTCCGGGCGGGGGGCAGCGTGACGGCGGGCAATGCCTCGGGCGTGAACGACGGGGCGGCGGCGTTGATCCTCGCCTCCGAGGCCGGGGTGCGGGCCCATGGCCTGACGCCCATCGCCCGCGTGACCGGGGGCGCAAGCGCCGGTGTCGCGCCGCGGATCATGGGTATCGGCCCGGTGCCCGCGGTGCGCAGGCTTTGCGACCGGCTTGGGCTGACGCCGGCCGGGTTCGACGTGATCGAGCTGAACGAAGCCTTTGCCGCGCAGGCGCTGGCCGTCCTGCGTCAGCTGGGTCTGTCCGATGACGCGCCCCATGTGAACCCCAACGGCGGTGCCATCGCGCTGGGGCATCCGCTGGGCATGTCGGGGGCGCGGATCGCGGGCACCGCCGCGTTGGAGCTGCAGGCGCGCGGCGCAACCCGCGCGCTTGCCACCATGTGCGTCGGCGTGGGGCAGGGCATCGCCCTGTCCCTCGAGGCGGTCTGAGACGTCAGAAGAACGCCTGCAGCCCGGTCTGAGCGCGGCCCAGGATCAGCGCGTGAACATCATGCGTGCCCTCGTAGGTGTTCACCGTCTCGAGGTTCTGGGCATGGCGCATGACATGGTATTCCGCCATGATCCCGTTGCCGCCATGCATGTCCCGCGCCGTGCGCGCGATATCCAGCGCCTTGCCGCAATTGTTGCGCTTGATGAGGGAAATCACCTCGGGCGCGCAGCTGCCCTCGTCCATCATCCGGCCCGCGCGCAAGGCGGCCTGAAGGCCGAGCGCGATCTCGGTCTGCATGTCGGCGAGCTTTTTCTGGAAAAGCTGCGTCTGCGCCAGCGGGCGGCCGAACTGCACCCGGTCCAGCCCGTAGGCCCGCGCGCGGTGCCAGCAATCCTCCGCTGCGCCCATCACGCCCCAGGCGATGCCGTAGCGCGCGCGGTTCAGGCAACCGAAGGGGCCCTTCAGCCCCTCGACATGGGGCAGAAGCGCGTCTTCGCCGACCTCGACACCATCCATCACGATCTCGCCCGTCACGCTGGCGCGAAGCGAGAGCTTGCCGCCGATCTTGGGGGCCGAAAGCCCGCGCATCCCCTTCTCGAGGATGAAGCCGCGGATCTTGCCGCCATGCGCCTCGGACTTGGCCCAAACCACGAAGACATCGGCGATGGGCGCGTTCGAGATCCACATCTTCGCGCCGTTCAGGACGTAACCGCCCTCGGTCTTCTTCGCCGTGGTCTTCATCCCCGCCGGGTCCGAGCCCGCATCGGGTTCGGTCAGGCCGAAACAGCCGATCAGCGTGCCCGCGGCGAGGCCGGGGAGGTATTTCCGCTTCTGCTCCTCGGTGCCATAGGCGTTGATCGGATACATCACGAGGCTGGATTGAACCGACATCATCGAGCGATAGCCGCTGTCGATCCGCTCCACCTCGCGCGCCACGAGGCCATAGGTCACGTAGCCCGCGCCAAGCCCGCCGTATTCCTCGGGGATGGTGACGCCCAGAAGGCCCATCTCGCCCATTTCGGCAAAGATCTCGGGGGCGACCGTCTCGTTCAGGTAGGCGTCCGTCACGCGCGCGGCCAGCTTGTCCTGCGCATAGGCGCGGGCGCTGTCGGCGACCATGCGTTCCTCTTCGCTCAGCTGGTCGGTCAGGTGAAAGGGATCGGCCCAATCGAAGGGCGCAAGCGAGGGGCCGGTGTGTCGCGTCTGTCCGTCTGGCATGGGATCCTCCGTCGTTGGCGTCGATTCATATCATTTGCACCGGTTGTGCAACCCCGCGCGGCGGGGAAGCAACTGTTTGCAGGGTGCCTCAATTTTCGGCACCGCCGCGCTTGGCAATCGACAAGCCGCGGTGGCGGGGGTTTGATGCCGGAAAACGGAGTGTTTCATGACCCTTCCCCGGCCGCATTGGCGCGAGATGACGACGCGCGAATTTTCCGACAGCGACACCTCGGACTGGATTGCCGTTTTGCCCATCGCCGCCATCGAGCAGCACGGCCCGCACCTGCCCGTGGGGGTCGATGCGCTTCTGGCCGAGGCGATGGTCGCGCGTGCGGTCGCGGCCCTGCCCGTGGATCTGCCCGCGACCTTCCTGCCGGTGCAGCAGGTCTGCAAGTCGAACGAGCATGTCGAGTTTCCCGGCACGCTGACCCTGACCTGGGAAACGGCGATCCGCACCTGGATCGAGATCGGCGAAAGCGTCGCGCGCGCCGGGCTGCGCAAGATGGTGATCGTCACCAGCCACGGCGGCAATGTCGCGCCGATGGAGATCGTCGCGCGCGAGCTGCGGCAGACGCGGGGCATGGCCGTGGCGACGACCGCCTGGACCCGGCTGGGCGGCGCGCGGGTCTACAGCTATCCCGAGGGGCCGATGGTGGACATCCACGGCGGATTGTCTGAGACCTCGATGATGCTGGCGGCCTGGCCCGAGCTGGTCCGCAAGGAGTTGGTCGAGGATTTCGCCAGCACCCAGACAGCACTCCGGCAGGGATCGGCCAAGCTGGGCTACCACATGGCAGAGGCCAACCTGGGCTGGCTGTCGAACGACCTGAACCCCAAGGGCACGGTCGGCGACGCCGCCTCGGCCACGGCCGAGCTGGGCCGGGTCGATCTCGACGCCCAGACCGAGGGTTTCATCGCGCTCTTGCGCGACATGGCGCGGTATCAGCCAGCGTGAGGCTTTCACGAAAGTGATCCGGCGCGTCCGAAAGGGCGGCGTCACCTGTGGATAAGTTTCACTTATCTGACTTATCCACAGGTTTGCTCACAGGCCTGCGACCAGTTCGGGAATATGCTCCTTGAAGCGGAAGAACCCATGCGTCGCATGGGGCCATGCCGCCGCGTCCCAATCGCGCATCACCCGCGACAGCGCGATGTCCGAGCGCGCCAGCCGCGCCTCCAGCGCCTCGAGCGCCGCGGCGGCGGGGCCGACCGGTGCGAAAGCCGTGACAAGCTGCTCCAGCCCCTCGGCCTCGGCCCATGCCGCGATGGTCTCGACCTCGTCGGTCACGGGGCCGGGCGACCCAATGCGCCCCGACCAGCGACCCATGGCATCCGTCACCGCGTCGCGGGTGAAGCCCGCCACCAAACCGGAGACCGCCCGCGGCGACCGGCCCGCGACCGAGATCAGCGCCGCATGGGCCACGGGCGGTGTCTCCAGCGCCTCGAGCACGAAGGCGGGCGACAGGTCCTCCTCGGTCAGCAGAAGCCCGGTGCGCAAACCGGCTTGTGGCCGGTCGCCGACAGGGGCCGGCCTGCGCTGCGGCGGTGCCGGGCCCTTGAGCGGTTCGGCATCGGTCACAAGGCCCTTGGGCGCGAACCGCCCCTCGGTGTAGCGGGCGATGTTGTCGGGCCGGGCGAGGTAATGCTTGCCCTGCGTCTGCAGCCCCGCGACCCAGCGCCATCCCAGCGTGTTCGAGGCCGGGTCGCCGTCGAGCAGGTGGCGCAGGAAGAAATCCGCCCCCGCCTGCCATGGCAAGCGCAGCGTGAAGATCCAGATCGACGCGAACCACATCCGAGCGTGGTTGTGCATGTAGCCCGTCGCCACCAGCTCGGCCGCCCAGGCGTCGAAACAGTCGATGCCGGTCTTCCCCGCTTCGGCCGCCTCGAGCCGGTCGCGCAGGTCCGCGTCGGCCCCGTCGAGGACCTCGGCCAGCTCGCGCCGGTAGGCGGCCCAGACGGCGGGCCGCATCTCGAGCCACCCTTTCCAGTAGCTCCGCCAGCAGACCTCCTGCACGAATTTCTCGGCCGAGCCGAGCGAGAAGCGGCCCAGCACGGCGGCCAGCACCTCCTCCTCGGTGATCAGGCGATGCCGCAGGTAGGGCGACAGCCGCGAGACATGCGGGTGCCCGGCCGCGGGCAGGTCATGGTTGCGCCGCGATGCATAGTCGCGCCCGGCATGGGGCAGGAAGCGCGCAAGGCGGGCAAGCGCCTCGGTGCGGGTGGCGGGAGGCGAGGCGGGAGGCGGGGAAATCGGGCTCTGGTCGGTCATGCCGCGCCAGATAGCGGGCCGGCCTTCGACGTCCACGGAATTGCCGCCTGCCCTTGCAGCCCCCCATGCCCACCACTAAGACTCACCCGACAACACGGCGGACCCAGTTGAGGCAGGTGATATGCAAGACCCGATCGATCACTACATGAACACCCTCGTGCCGATGGTGGTCGAACAGACCAGCCGGGGCGAACGGGCCTATGACATCTTCTCGCGCCTGCTGAAGGAGCGGATCATCTTCGTTTCGGGCCCGGTGCATGACGGCATGTCGAGCCTGATCGTGGCACAGCTGTTGCATCTGGAGGCGGAGAACCCGTCGAAGGAGATCAGCATGTACATCAACAGCCCCGGCGGGGTGGTGACCAGCGGCCTGTCGATCTACGACACGATGCAATACATCAAGCCCAAGGTCTCGACGCTGGTGATCGGTCAGGCGGCCTCGATGGGCTCGCTGCTGCTGACGGCGGGGGAGAAGGGGATGCGCTTCAGCCTTCCCAACAGCCGGATCATGGTCCACCAGCCCTCCGGCGGCTACCAGGGCCAGGCGACGGATATCATGATCCACGCCAAGGAGACCCAGAAGCTCAAGGATCGGCTGAACCAGATCTACGTGAAACACACCGGCCAGGATTTCGAGACGGTTGTGGACGCGCTGGAGCGCGACAATTTCATGGACCCCGAACAGGCCAAGGACTGGGGCCTGATCGACGAGATCGTCGAAAGCCGCGCAGCGGCCGGCGGCGACGACAAGTGAGCCGCGCCTCACGGTGCCGGACCAGTGCCGGAACCGTGAGGAATTTGACATTGTGGTGACCGGTGGCCTGTTCTAGGCTTGCCGAAATTCACGGCCCGGAGGCGCTCCGGGCCGGGGCCCCCGGCCCGAAAGACCCGTTGAGGTAGACGATATGGCGAACGCATCCGGCAGCGACTCGAAGAACACGCTCTACTGCTCGTTCTGCGGCAAGAGCCAGCACGAGGTGCGCAAACTCATCGCCGGACCGACCGTGTTCATCTGTGACGAATGCGTCGAACTGTGCATGGACATCATCCGCGAAGAGACCAAGACCGCCGGTCTCAAATCCACCGATGGCGTGCCCAGCCCGCTGGAAATCTGCCAGGTGCTGGATGATTACGTGATCGGCCAGATGCACGCCAAGCGCGTGCTCTCGGTCGCGGTCCACAACCACTACAAACGCCTGAACCACGCGGGCAAGTCGGACATCGAACTTGCGAAGTCGAACATCCTGCTGATCGGCCCGACGGGCTGCGGCAAGACGCTTCTGGCGCAGACGCTGGCGCGCATCCTCGACGTGCCCTTCACCATGGCCGACGCGACCACGCTGACCGAAGCCGGTTATGTCGGCGAGGACGTCGAGAACATCATTCTCAAGCTGCTGCAGGCCAGCGAATACAACGTCGAGCGCGCGCAGCGCGGCATCGTCTACATCGACGAGGTCGACAAGATCACGCGCAAGTCCGACAACCCCTCGATCACCCGCGACGTGTCGGGCGAGGGGGTGCAGCAGGCGCTTCTGAAGATCATGGAGGGCACCGTCGCCTCGGTGCCGCCCCAGGGCGGGCGCAAGCATCCGCAACAGGAATTCCTGCAGGTCGACACGACGAACATCCTGTTCATCTGCGGCGGGGCCTTCGCGGGTCTCGACAAGATCATCGCGCAGCGCGGCAAGGGCAGCGCGATGGGCTTCGGGGCGGATGTCCGCGACCCCGAGTCGAAATCGGTCGGGGAATACTTCAAGGATCTCGAGCCCGAGGACCTGTTGAAATTCGGCCTGATCCCCGAATTCGTCGGCCGCCTTCCGGTGCTGGCCACGCTCGAGGATCTGGACGAGGAGGCGCTTGTCACCATCCTGACCGAGCCGAAGAACGCGCTGGTCAAGCAGTATCAGCGCCTGTTCGAGCTGGAGGACGTCAAGCTCAAGTTCACCGATGACGCGCTCAAGGCCATCGCCAAGCGCGCCATCGCGCGCAAGACCGGCGCGCGCGGCCTGCGCTCGATCATGGAGGACATCCTGCTCGACACGATGTTCGACCTGCCGAGCGCCGAAGGCGTCGAAGAGGTGGTCGTCAACGAAGAGGCCGTGTCCTCGGACGCGCAGCCCCTGATGATCTACGCCGAGCGCAAGAAGGAAGAGCCGGCCAGCGCCGGCTGATCCGCCCGGTCGCGGTGCGCGCCAGTCTCTTGCAAGAGACTGGCCAGAGCCTTGCAAGGCTCTGACTCACGCCCTTGCAAGGGCGTGATCAGCCTTTTGCAAAAGGCTGACACGATCCTTGCAAGGAGCGTCACCCCTACCGAAGCCAGAGCTTTTCGCGCTTGAGCGTGTTGCGGATCGCCTGTTCCCGGCGCGGCAGGTTCTCGCGGTCGAACAGCGCGCGCGCCTTCTGGCCCTTGCCCTGGTAGATCATCCGCTTGATCGGCTCGTAGGCCTTCAGCACCTTCTTGATCCGGTTGGGCGCCGTCACCTCTTCCAGCACGTCGATGGCGCGCTGGCCTTCGCGCGCATAGGCCAGCGGCAGCACCCGGTAATGGCAGCTGTGCGTTCCGTCCAGCCAGCCCTCGGGCAGCGCGTCGCGCCCGCCGCCAAGCCCGTGGATCACCAGCGGCAGGGCCACCTGGTCGAGCCATGGGTCGAGCGACTGGCACACCAGTTCGGCGGGCCGGTCGTCGCGGATCGACAGGGCGTAGTCGGTGAAGCGCCGTCCGAACTCGGCCGCGTCGCGGTAGTAGAAGAAGCCCGCGTTGAAATAGAGGTAGCGCCGCCAGTATTCATCCGGCCACGACAGGTCCAGCGAGCTGTCGAAATCCAGCCCGAACCGGTCATACAGCGCCTTCCAGGTCGCGGTGTAGCCGGGCCCGTAGAGCTCGATCTGCGGCCATGTCCCCTCCACCCGGCGGCTGGCCGAGGGGCGGTCGAAGTCGAAGGGCACCTGCGACAGGTCGCCGGTGATCAGCGTGTCGGTGTCGAAGAAGACGAAGGGCCGGTCCGGCGGCAGGGCGGCAAGGGCCTCGATCTTGTTGCCATAGGGATAGCTCTCGCCGAAATGGCGGCTTTCGAAGGGCAGGATCTCGGCCCCGAACGCCTCGGTCAGAAGCGCGCGGAGCGCGTCGTTCCCGATCCGCGGATCGCGCGACCAGCGCGGGCCGGGCTGCGGCTCGGCGATGAGCAGGCGGCCGGGGAAATCGCGGTTGAAATGGCGAAACGAGGCGGCAAAGACGAGGGCCTCGTATTCAAGCCGCCCCTGCTGCGCCACGATCATGACGTCGAAAGGGGCGTTGGCCGCCGGGGCCTGCATCGGCTGTGATGTCACTGGTCCACCGTCATCGGATCGCGCGCACTGGGCGCAGCCTAGCGGCACCGCCGCGGGCCGACCACCCCCCTGTGGCGGGTGGCGGAGTGGCGGGCCGAGCCTGCCCATCCGTGATGCAGATGTGCAACGGCATCCATGGGTGGGTGCAGTATGCTCAAAAGTTGCGCAATTGGTTAACTAAAGTTTTTGACAGTTTATCCAAGTCCGTATATCTGCGTTTTCAAACCGCCCGGAAAAACATGAGGCGGTTGCATATTGAGTAACGAGTAGGAAGCGTCATGTCGAAGATCCCCGGTCATGTTACCGAGTCCCGCGTGCTGCGCGGTGGTCGCCTGGTGAAATTCAAGGGCCGCGTGGCCAGCATGGCCCCCTGGGTGGGCGTCTTCATCGTCATGGGCATGGGCAGCCCGGCTCTGGCGCAAGACTCTCTAGCGGGCGGAACCGCGACTGGAAACAACTCTCTTGCGATTGGTCCCGGTGCAACGTCTACCGGCGTCTCCTCCATCGCAATTGGCGACACTGCGGCGGCAAACGAAAATCAAGCCATTGCCGTCGGGCAGAACGCGGAAGCGCAAGAGGCTGGTATTGCAATCGGCGATCAGGCGGATGCTGCAGACTTCGGTATCTCGATCGGTCAAGGCTCTGTCGCTGGTGTCGACGGCACAAGTATCGTGGGGACCGCTGTTGGCACCAACAGTGCCGCGACGGGCAACTATTCCACCGCCATCGGGGGCGGCGACCCGTCTGGCGGCGGTTTGACCGATCCGGCATGGACCGCTGCCACGGCATCCGGAACGCAATCCGTTGCCCTTGGTTTCGGTACCGACGCGACCAACACGAACGCCACGGCGATCGGTCCGACGGCGCAGGCCACCGGCGAACGTTCGACTGCAGTGGGTTTCGAGGCAGTGGCAAGCGGGGCGGGTTCCCTTGCTGTAGGTGACTCGGCCGATGCCGGTATCCCGGGAGACCCGTCGGTGACCGCTGCTTCTGCATTCGGCGAGGAATCCAGCGCCACCGGTCAAAACTCGACCGCCATCGGCTCGGATTCCAACGCCTCCGGCGAGGCTTCGACGGCTCTCGGCTCCGAAACCAATGCGTCGGGCTTGAACTCGGTTGCGCTGGGTGGTGCGACTGCAGCCGACGGCGGCGCGAACGCGTCGGCTGACAACGCCATCGCCATCGGTGCAGGCGCGGTCGCGGACCAGACCAACTCGGTCGCCATTGGCACAGGCGCGAACACCACGGCAGACAACCAGATCATGCTGGGTGGCTCCACGAACACGTCGATCGTGACGAATGGTGTGAACAACAACAACGTGTCGGCGGGTGCGATTGACACGCGTTTCGTGACGGTCAACGGGGACGGGCTCCTGCAGTCCACGACCCTGACCGTCTCGGGTGATGGCACAACCGACGCGGATGGGGCGTTGGTGCTGGATATTCAGGACAACACGATCACCGCCGCTGACATCGGCACGAACGCGGTTGGCGCGGACGAACTTGCGGACAACGCGGTTGACCGGGCGGCTATTCAGGCGGATGCGATCAACTCGGCATTGATCGAGGACGGTACGGTGACCTCTGCCGACATCGCGGACAACACGATTGTCGCGGCCGATATCGCGACCGACACGATCACGGCGACGCAGATTGACGAGAATGCGATCACGGACTCCGAGCTTGCGGATGGCTCGGTCGATACGGCTGCGATCCAGAACGACGCGGTGACCTCGGCCCAGATTGATGACGGTACGATTGTGGCCGCCGATATCGCGACCGACACGATCACGGCGACGCAGATTGACGAGAATGCGATCACGGACTCCGAGCTTGCGGATGGCTCGGTTGACACGGCTGCGATCCAGAACGACGCGGTGACCTCGGCCCAGATTGATGACGGTACGGTGACCTCTGCCGACATCGCGGACGGCACCATCACCGGCGATGACGTCGCTCTGACGGCCTTCAGCGTGTCCGGTGGTGTCGGTGACGCCAATGTTGCCGGGTCTACCATGACCCTTCAGATCCAGGATGGTTCGGTCGTGACCGAGGACCTGGCAGATGATGCCGTGACCGCCGACAAGATCGCCACGGGCGCCGTGGGCGCGGATGCGCTGGATGCCGATGCGGTGGCCCAGGAAGTGGCGACCGCGCTCGCCGACAATGCCGCGGCGGCCTCGACCCTTGTCGATGCGGTCAGCACGGGCCTCGCCAATGA
>NZ_JASJOE010000020.1 GCF_030163755.1 Roseicyclus amphidinii | reverse complement strand
CGCCAGCATCGGCGGCGCGCTGCGCCGGGGGGCTGTGTCGGCCTGCGCGGTGGGTGTGCCGGGCGTCGGGGTGGTGGCCTGTTGCAGGCTCGGCGCGGTCCGATCGAGCGCGGGCGCGCGCCATGCGGGGGGCGGTGCGGCCTCGCTGCGGGTCGGGGTCCGGTCGGTTTGGGGCAGGGTCGGTAGATCGGGCCGTGACAGGCTCTGCACTGCGGTTTCGGGTCTGATTTCCAGTGTCTCGGTGGCCATGTCCGGGGCTTGCAGCGCCTGTGGGGCCCGTGGCGTCTCGGGCGCGCTAGACCAGCGGTCCGCCAGCGCGGCGAGGCTTTCGGGGGCGGCTTGCAGGGTCGCTTGCGAGACGCCGCCCGCCCCTTGCCCCTGCGGGCCGCCGAAGCCGTCGCCAAGGCCCGTGACAACGCCCGCGTGGACCGCGGCGGAGAGGCCGAGGAAGCCCAGGATCTCGACCGCGCGCCTCATGGCTGCACCGTGACGAGGCGGATGTCGGTGACGCCCGCCGCCGCAAGTTGCGGCAGGAGGCGGGCGAGATCGGCGGCGGGCAGGCCCGCGTCGGCGAGAACCGGCAGCGTTTCGGGGCGGCTTGCGGCCAGCGCGTCGAGGGCCGCGGGGCCGGTGGTGCTGCCGAAGGCGAACGTGCCGTCGGCGGCAATGTAGAGCGTGCCGGGTTGAGGGTCTGTCGGATCGGCCTGCGCCGTGGGCGGCGTGATCTCGAGCGGGGGCGGCGGGGTGAGGCTTGCCGTCATCAGGAAGAAGATCAGCAGCAGGAAGACCACGTTGATCATCGGCACGATGGCGCGGTCCTGTGCTGCGCGGCGGGGGCGGGGGGTGGCGAAATTCATGGCTCCACCAAGGCGAGATTGGTGAAGCCCGCCCCCTGCAGCAGCGCCATGGTGTCGAGCAGGCGCTGGAGGGCCGCGCCCTCGTCCGGCTGGATCAGGATGAGGTCTGTTTCAGACCCTACAAGGCCTGTCAAAGCCTGAATCAGGCCCTGTTCATCGCGTGCCACGCCGTTCAGGCGCAGCCCCTGTTCCTCCACCTGCACCAGTCGCGGCGGCCCCTCCCATGCGCCCGCGCCGCCGCCCGCGAGCGACAGGTCGAGCGCGCCCTCCTGACCGAAGCGGGCGGCGAGCATGAAGAAGACGAGCAGCAGGAAGACCACGTCGATCATCGGCGTGAGGCTGGGCCGCCTGCGGGGCCGGGCGTCTGCGAAACGGAAACTCACCCCGCGCCCCCGCGGGTGAAGATGCGGGTTGCGTCATCCTCCATCTCGGCTTGCAGGCGGTCGGCGATGCTGTCGAACCATGTCAGTGCCATGGAGGCGGGGATGGCGACGGCCATGCCCATCGCGGTGGTCAGAAGCGCCTCCCATATGCCGCCGGCGAGGGTGGCGGGATCGGCTTGCGCCCCGGCCTCCTGCAGGGCCTGGAAGGCTGCGATCATGCCGAGAACGGTGCCGAGAAGGCCCAGAAGCGGCGCGATGGTCACGATCAGGTCGAGGGGGCGCAGGCCGCCGCGCAGCTCGGCCAGAAGGGCGCGGGCGATGCGGGTCGTGTCCTCGCGCGCGGCCTCGGGCGTGAGGGTCGCGTCGCGGCGGGCACTCATGGCGGCATGGGCGAGGCGCGCGCGGACGGAGCGGCGGGGGGCGAGGCGCGATAGCGCGCCCTCGGGGTTGCCGCTTTGCCAATCGGTGATGGCCTGCGCCGTAACGCGGCCTCCCGACCATGCGCCGAGGGTGGAGAGGCGGAAGAGCTTCCACAGGATCAGGGCGAGGGTGATGACGGACAGAAGGCCGATGGCCCAGACGACGGGGCCGCCGCGCGTGAGCAGGTCGGGCAGGTCGGTCATGGCAGCACCTCGAGCGGCTGGAAGATGACGCCATCGGGCGTGTGCGTCAAATGGGCGGTGATGCCGAAGACATCGCGCAGGTTGGCGTCGGTCAGCACCGCCTCGGGCGGGCCGTCGGCGTGGATGCGGCCCTTGTGCATCAGGATCAGCCGGGTGCAGTGCCGCGCCGCAAGCCCGAGATCGTGGAGCGAGACGATCAGCGCCTTGCCTTGACGGGCGAGGGACGCGAAAGCGGTCATCGTGGCGATCTGGTGGCCGGGATCGAGGCCCGCGATGGGCTCGTCGGCGAGGATCAGGGGGGTGTCCTGCGCCAGCGCGCGGGCGATCAGGACGCGGGCCTGCTCGCCGCCCGAAAGCTCGGTCGCGGGGCGGTGTTCGAAGCCTGCAAGGCCCATGGTGGCGATGGCCTGCGCGATGGTCTGGCGGTCCTGGTCTCCGGGGCGTTGGCCCGCCGACAGGTGCGGCGTGCGGCCGAGCGTGACGAGGGTCTCGACGCTGACGGGCCAGGCGATTTCGCGCGCTTGCGGGAGCCATGCGGCATGCCGCGCGCGGGCCTGCGGTGGCATCTCGGTCAGGGAGGAGCGGCCGGTATGCGGCAAAAGGCCGAGCGCGCCGCGCATCAGCGTGGTCTTTCCTGCGCCGTTCGGGCCGATCAGGCCGACGAACTCGCCTTCGGCTATGGTGAGGGTGGCGCGGTCGACCACGGGGCAATCACCGCGGCGGATTGTGAGGGCGTCGAGGGTGAGGGTCATGCGCCCGCCCTCCGCGTCTTGTAGATCAGGTGGAGGAAGAGCGGCGCGCCGACGATGGCCATGAGCACGCCGAGCTTCAGGTCGCGTTCGGGCAGAACGAGGCGCACGGCGATGTCGGCCAGCAGCACCATGGCCGCGCCGCCCAGCGCCGAGGCGGGCAGGAGGACGGAGGGGCGCGCGCCGACCAGCGGGCGCAGCAGGTGCGGCACGACGAGGCCGACGAAGCCGATGGCCCCGGCCACGGCTGTGGCGGCCCCGACGCAGGCGGCGACGCCGAGGACCAGTTGCAGGCGCAGCCGGTCGAGGCGGATGCCGAGCGCGCCCGCGGCGTCTTCGCCGAGGGTCAGCGCGTCGAGGCCGCGGCCGAGCGGCAGCAGCAGCGCCCAGCCGAGCGCCATGAAGGGCAGCGCGATCCAGACATGGGAAAAGGACCGGTCGGCGAGCGAGCCCATCATCCAGAACACCGTTTCGGCGGTGGCGAAGGGGTTGGGCGAGAGGTTCAGCGCCAGCGAGGTCAGCGCGCCCGCCAGCGCCGAGATCGCGATGCCCGCAAGGATCAGCGTGAGCGATCCGCCGCGGGGGCCTGCGAGCATGAGGATCAGGAGGACGGCGACGGTCGCGCCGGTCAGCGCCGCGAGCGGCAGGGCAAGGGCAAAGGCCGCCGCCGCGCCGGTTTGCAGGGCGATGACCGCGCCCAGCGCGGCAGAGCCTGACACGCCGATCAGACCCGGTTCGGCCAGCGGATTGCGCAGGTAGCCCTGAAGCGCCGCGCCCGAGAGGCCGAGGCTGGCGCCGACCATGATGGCGAGCAGGACGCGCGGCAGGCGGATCTCGCGCATCACGAGGGTGATGGCCTCGCCCTGCCCGGTGAGAAGGGCGCGCAGGCTGTCGCCGATGCCGAAGCCCGCCGGGCCGGTGAGCAGTGACAGGAGCGCGAGGGCGAGGGTGAGCGCGGCAAGCGCGGGGAAAAGGGCGCGGGTCATGGGGCGGCCTCCAGCCGTTCGCGCATCTCGACCAGCGCGCGCAGGGCGGCCACGACGCGCGGCGTCCCGCAGGCCCAGTCGGGGCCGCTTTCGTGACCGGCCCCGGCGGCAATCAGCGCCTGCAGCGCGGGGTGGTCGAGCATCGCCTCGGCCTGGGACGCGCCGGGATAGGGGCGGTCGCGGATGATCAGGTCGGGGGCCGCCATGACGAGCAGTTCCATGGCGATCTGCCCGGTCGCGCTGGGCGCGATTTCGGTGGCGATGTTGCGGAAGCCCGCGCGCGTCAGCAGCTCATGCGCCATGGAGCCTTCGCCAAGGCTGTAGCCGTTGGGGAAGTAGATGATGGCGCGGGGTCCGGTGGTGGCGGGGGCGGCAAGGGCGGCCAGATCCGTCTCGAACCGGCGGATCAGGGTCTCGGCCTCGGCCTCGCGGCCCATGAGCGCGCCGAAGCGGCGGAGGCGGTCGGGGATGTCGGAAAGCTGCCGGACGCCCTCGACCTGCACCACCTCGACGCCGAGGCGGCGGAGCATGGAGAGGGCGGCGGGGTCCGACCATGGGTCGGCGAGGACAAGGTCGGGCCGGAGGAGAAAGATCTCCTCGGCGCTGCCGTGGTTGAGATGATGGCGCGCGGCCTCTTCGGCCATGGGGGAGGAGACGGGATTGGCGCTGATATGGGAGACGGAGACAAGCTGACCGGGCGCGGCCAGCATCAGGGCGAACTGGTCGGTGCAGAGGTTCATGGAGACGACACGGGCGGGCGCGCCTTCCGGCGCGACGCGAGCGGGCGCGCCCCCTGCGGTCGCGGGGGTCTGCGCGCCCGAAGGCCCCGCCGCGAGGGCGAGGCCGAGGAGAAGGGCGCGCAGGGCGGTCATGTCAGAACCGCGACCGAAGGCCGAGGTAAACGGCCCGGTCGGAGGTGCCGAAGCCAGGCGAGGTCTGGTACTCGGTGTCGAAGAGATTATCGACCCTCAAATAGGCTTCGACTCCGTCGCTAAGCTCGTAACCGACATTAGCATTCACGACGAAATAATCGTCGAGCTGATTGGTCGCGAAGGTAGAAACGGCGGTGTCGGCGGCCCCGATACCGGCAACCGAGAAACGCCACCCACTGTCGAGCTCACCTGCGACGCCAAGGCTGAGTTGGTGACGCGGCACCCGGGTCAGCCGGGCACCGGAGGCGGTTTCAGTGTCGGTATACGTATAGGTTCCGAAGGCGCTGATGCGCTCCGTCACGTCATAACTGGCCGCAAGTTCGACACCTTGTGTTGTCGTCTCGCCGGGGACTTGGACGTAGCAGCCGAAGGGCGAGGCGCAGAACGTTGCCGTGCCGTCGAACCCGATCAGGTCATTGACCTGTATCCAGAAGACGGTGGCGCCAAGCCTCAAGTCGCCGAAACTGCGCTCCATGCCGAGGTCGACGCTGAGGCTGGTTTCGGGCGACAGGCCCGGGTTGCCGTTGTCACTGAAGAGCTCGAAGAGCGAGGGGGCACGGGTACCTTGACCGACACTGGCCCGGATGACCGTGTCGGCGTCTGGCCGCAATGCCAGAGCGGCGCGCAGGTTGTGCTGTGTGCCGAAGCGCGAATGGTCGTCGATGCGGCCCGACAGGCTGAGATCGAGGTTGGAAGAGACCGCCCAGGCAATATCGGCGATTGCGGATGTCACATCGATCTCCGCTGACGAAACGCTGCCGAGTGAGGTGATGGACATGAACCGCTCTTTCGAGCGCTCAAGACCGAAAGACAAGGCGCTTTCGGGTGCAAATTCCCAGGTTCCGACGTAGCGCATCTCTGTCCGCTCGCCGATGAAGCGCTGGAAAAATCCCAGAGGGAAGAAACGTTCGGTCTCGTAGTCCGAGAGGCTGAATTCATGGTCGACTGCGCCGCCTTCGATTTCAGCGTAGAGGCGCGCACCGCGCTGCGTCACATCCTGTGTTTGTGGTCCATCGCCGTTGAACGGGCCGGGCGGCGCGCCGGGGCCTTCGTCGAACTCCGTGAAGCTGTCCTGCCAGAAGGTATCGACGCCAATCGTGACGGTGTCCGTCACATCGTATTCGCCCGAGAAACTGAGTGTGGTGGCGCGGTGGCCGTCAGCCTCGGTGTTCCCATCGCCTTCCTCGGCGGCCGAGAAGCCCTCGGTCACGAGACGAGTTGCCGAAAAGGCAAGCCCGCCGCGTTCGCCTCGCACCGCATAGGAGAAAGCCGCCTGTGCGGTGTCGTAGCTGCCGCCCTCGATCGAGAAGCCCAGCTCGTCACCGACCTCGTCCGGAATGGCCGTGGTGCGGATGTCGATGACACCGGCCACGGCTTCGGAGCCGTAGAGGGCGGATTGCGAGCCGTAGAGCACCTCGATCCGGCTGATGTTGGCCGTCGTGAGGCCGCCGAAATTGGTCTGGTTCTGGATCAACGAGGGATCGTTCACGTCGATCCCGTTGATGCGAACGGTGATGTAGCGTCCGTCTAGCCCGCGAATGCGGGGAAAAGAGTTTTGCCCGACAGGACCGTCACGGGTCACATTCAGACCAGGAAGCCTTGCAAGGTAGTCGGAGATCTGTACCTCGCCCGCGGCTTCGAGGTCTTCCTCGGTGATCACCTCGATGGAAAGGCCGCTACGGTCCGCGTCAAGCTCGGTCAGGTTGCCGGAAAAGACGATTTCGTCGAGCGAGAACAGGGCGGTCTGTGCCGGTGCCATGACCGGCAGAAGCAGCGCCAAAGGCAGCGCCACCGTGATCGTGTGTTTCATATGTCCCCCTCGCGGGCGCATCTGGCCCGCTTGGTCTGTTGCGATGTTCTTGAGGGGGGTCGACGGACCCCTCCCGTGAACGGTGAAGGTGTCACCACGACGGAAGGGTCCGTTGCCCATGGCGCCCACCGCGCCCGGACAGGGTGATCACTTCGGCAGGTCTCCTGACTCGCGGGTCGTCGCGGGAACCGGGCCTTCCCGGGGCAGGTCTTGCCCCAGTGGCATGTGCCGGTTTCGCTCGCCGCTTACAGTTGCGGGGGCAGTCGCGGAATTGCACCGCGTTCCCTTTTCACCGGACGGTTGAACCGTCCGGACCGAAGCACCCCTTTGGTAGCGCCGCGCGGGGGGAGTCGGCAAGGCCGGAGGCGACCTGTCGCGGTCCGTTTCCGAAAATGCCGCATGTGGCTTGTGCCCGTCTGCGCGATGCGGCTTGCTGCGGCGGAAGAGCGAGGGAGGGTGCGATGCCGATCACCGACTGGGACGATGCCTATGCCAATGCCGCGCATATTCCGGGGGCGGAGCGGTTCCTGGCCGACTGGCCCGTTCGCACCGCCGCGCTGCGGGAGCGGCGTGCGCCCGAGGGTCTGCGCTACGGGCCCGGCGCGCGTCAGGTGCTGGAGCTGTTTCGACCCGAAAGCGCCGTGCAGGGTCTGACAATCATCGTGCATGGCGGCTACTGGATGCGGTTCTCGCCGGACGAGTTCGGCTTTCTCGCCGCGGGGCCGCTGGCGCGGGGGCAGGCGGTGGCCGCGGTCCGTTACACGCTTGCGCCCGAGGCGCGGATCGCCGGGATCACGGCCGAAATCGCCGCCGCGGTCGCCGTCGCCGCCGAGGCGGTGGCGGGGCCGATCCACCTGGCCGGGCATTCGGCGGGTGGGCAGCTGGTGTCGCGGATGGGCTGCGCGGGGGTGCTGCCCGAGGCCGTGGCGGGGCGAATCGCCCATGTGCTGTCGATCTCGGGGGTGCATGACCTGCGCCCGCTGATGCGGACAGCGATGAACGAGACCCTGCGGCTGGACGCGGACGAGGCCGCGGCCGAGAGCCCCGCGTTGCTGACCCCGCGCGAGGGGCTGCGGATCACCTGCGCCGTGGGGGGCAACGAGCGGCCCGAGTTCCTGCGGCAGACCGATCTGCTGGCGAATGTCTGGACGGGGCTGGGGGCCGAGACGCGGGCCGTTCACTTGCCCGGTCTGCATCATTTCGACGTGATCGACGAATTGGCCACGCCCGAGGGCGCGTTGACGCGGCTGTTGCTGGATCAGAGCTTTTCGTAAAGCCCGCCGATGGCGGTCTTGAGGCTGGCGCGATCCTCGGGGCCGAGCTGCTGGAGCATCTTGCTCTCGACTTCGCGGGCGGCGAACTTGAGGCGCGTCACCTCTTCGTCGCCCTTGTCGCTGAGGCGCACGACCAGCCGCCGCCGGTCATCGGTGTCGCGCACGACCGAGATCATCTCGAGATCCTCGAGCCGGCGCTGGGCGCGGCTGACGCGGGCGGCGTCCATCGCGGTCAGGATGCAGAGGTCATGGCTGGAACAGGGCTGATTCGCGGGCAGGGCCATCATGATGCGCCATTCGGGCACCTGGAGGCCGGTGTCCTCCATGATCCGCTGGAACGCACGACTGGCGATCACCGACATCTGGAACAGAAGAAAGTCGGACAGGTCGAATGGAAGGGTATGGGCCTGGTCGCGCACGGTCCCTCCGATTGTGGCCGTGATGGGGGTTTCGCCTTGTAGTTTAGGGCTTTATGGCGGCCTGCCGCAAGCAATTTGTCAATCCGGTTGGACAGTTGCGCCGCTGACATATGGCAGCTTGGGTGTAGAGCGTTGTTTATGTTCGCCTAAAAGGCGAGTCGTTTTTTTGGCGCGCACCCGAAGCGCCGGGTGTTTCCGATGATGGACGCGGGCGGCCCTCTGTCGTCCGAAAGCGACGCTTCGGCCACATTTTCCGGCTTGCCGCGCTGCCGCGCGCCCCGTATGTGCAGCGGTGGGACACCCCTCCCCAACGAGGGGCGAATATCTGAGAGGGTATCAGATCATGGCACTTGACCACCCGGCGACAACGCCGGCCCAGAAACCTGTCGCCGTTCCGGCGAACCCGCGGTTTTCCTCTGGCCCTTGCGCCAAACCCCCCGTTTTCTCGCTGGACAAGCTGTCCGATGCCGCGCTTGGGCGCTCGCATCGCGCGGCGGTCGGCAAGGCCAAGCTGAAGGCCGCCATCGAAGAGACGCGGGCGATTCTCGGCGTGCCTGCCGAGTATCGCATCGGCATCGTTCCGGCCTCCGACACGGGTGCCGTCGAGATGGCGATGTGGTCGCTCCTGGGCGCGCGGCCCTGCACGATGATCGCCTGGGAAAGCTTCGGCGCGGGCTGGGTGACCGATGCGGTCAAGCAGCTGAAGCTCGACGCCAAGGTGATGACCGCCGAGTATGGCCGGATCGTCGACCTGGCGACCGTGGATTTCGACACCGATGTCGTCTTTACCTGGAACGGCACGACCAGCGGCGTGCGCGTGCCCAATGGCGACGCGATCCCCGCCGACCGTGCGGGGCTGACGATCTGCGACGCGACCAGCGCGGCCTTCGCGCAGGATCTGCCCTGGGACAAGCTGGATGTGACCACCTTCAGCTGGCAGAAGGTCATGGGCGGCGAGGCGGCGCATGGCATGCTGATCCTGAGCCCCCGCGCGGTGGAGCGGCTGGAGTCGTATACGCCCGCATGGCCGATGCCCAAGATCTTCCGCATGACCAAGGGCGGCAAGCTGATCGAAGGCATCTTCGTGGGCGAGACGATCAACACCCCCTCGATGCTGGCGGTGGAGGATTACCTTGTCGCGCTCGACTGGGGCAAATCCATCGGCGGGCTTCCGGCGCTGATGGCGCGTGCGAATGCCAATGCGCAGGCGATCTTCGAGTTCTGCGACGCGCGCGACTGGATCGACAACCTGGCCGAAGACCCGGCGACGCGGTCGAACACCTCGGTCTGCCTCAAGTTCACCGATCCGCGGATCGTGGACGGGGCCGGTTTTGCCAAGGCCGTCGCCAAGCGGCTGGAGGCCGAGGGCGTGGCGCTGGACATCGGCGCCTATCGGGACGCGCCCGCCGGTCTGCGCATCTGGTGCGGTGCGACGGTCGAGACGGCGGATATCGAGGCGATGCTGCCCTGGCTCGACTGGGCCTTCCACGCCGAGATCGCGGCACAGGCCGACGCGGCCTGACGGTGTGCCGGGCAGACCGCCCGGCTTACCCCCCAGGATAACAGATGCAGGCCGGGCTTCAGCCCGGCGTCTCTCCCCCCATTTCATCAAAGGACCACACCCATGGCCCCCAAGGTTCTCATCTCCGACAAGCTGTCGGACGCCGCCGTCCAGATCTTCCGCGACCGCGGCATCGACGTCACCTTCGACCCCTCCATCGGCAAGGACAAGGACAAGCTTCTGTCGGTGATCGGCGAGTATGACGGGCTTGCCATCCGCTCGGCGACCAAGGTCACCGAAAAGATCATCGCCGAGGCCACGAACCTCAAGGTGATCGGCCGCGCGGGCATCGGGGTCGACAATGTCGACATCCCCGAGGCGTCGAAGAAGGGCATCATCGTGATGAACACGCCCTTCGGCAACTCGATCACCACGGCGGAACACGCCATCGCCATGATGTTCGCCGTCGCGCGGCAGATCCCCGAGGCGAATGCCTCGACCCATGCCGGCAAGTGGGAAAAGTCGCGCTTCATGGGGGTCGAGCTGACCGGCAAGACGCTGGGCGTGATCGGCGCGGGCAACATCGGGTCCATCGTCTGCAACCGGGCGCTGGGGCTGAAGATGAAGGTGCTGGCCTATGACCCCTTCCTGTCCGAGGAACGCGCGACGCAGATCGGCGTGACCAAGGTCGAGCTGGACGAGCTGCTGGCCAAGGCCGATTTCATCACGCTGCATGTTCCCTATACCGAGAAGACGGCGAATATCCTGTCGGCGGAGAACCTGGCGAAGACGAAGAAGGGCGTGCGCATCGTCAACTGCGCGCGCGGCGGGCTGGTCGACGAGGCCGCGCTGGCCGAGCTGATCACGTCCGGCCATGTCGCGGGCGCCGCTTTCGACGTGTTCAAGGAGGAACCGGCGACGGAGAACCCGCTGTTCGGGCTGGAGAATGTCGTCGTCACCCCGCACCTGGGCGCGGCCACGACCGAGGCGCAGGAAAACGTCGCGCTGCAGGTGGCCGAGCAGATGGCCGATTACCTGCTGACCGGGGCCGTGTCGAACGCGCTGAACATGCCGTCCGTCACCGCCGAGGAAGCGCGGATCATGGGGCCATGGCTGAAGCTGGCCGAGCATCTCGGCGCGTTCGTGGGGCAGCTGACCGAAGAGGCGATCGAGGAGATCGAGGTCGTCTACAACGGTGTCGCCAAGGACATGAACCTCAAGGCGCTGAATTGCGCCGCCATCGCGGGGATCATGAAGGCCACGAACCCCGACGTGAACATGGTGTCTGCCCCGATCATCGCCAAGGATCGCGGGATCGAGGTGTCGACCACCACGCAGGACAAGACCGGCGTCTTCGACGGCTACATCCGGCTGGTGGTCAAGACCGAGCTGAAGACGCGGTCGATCGCGGGCACGGTCTTCAGCGACGGCAAGCCGCGGTTCATCCAGATCAAGGGCATCAACATCGACGCCGAGATCGGGGAGCACATGCTTTACACCACCAACAAGGATGTGCCGGGCATCATCGGGACGCTGGGTCAGACCATGGGCGAGAACGGCGTGAACATCGCCAACTTCACCCTCGGGCGCTCGGCCCGCGACGGGGAGGCCATCGCGCTGCTCTACCTCGACGAGCAGCCGCCGGCGTCGGTGCTGGAGGAGCTCAAGGCCACGGGCCTGTTCCAGCAGGTGCGCCCGCTGCAGTTCACTGCCGCCTGAGACGCGACGCACCGCACGGCCAAGGGCCCGCCGCATCCGCTTGCGGCGGGTCTTCGTTTTTCGCATTCTTCGCTGCAGTTGCAATGAACGGGGGCCACCCATGTCCGAGCCTTTCGTCCTTGACGGGTTCCTGCCCTACCGCATCGCCGTGCTGGCCGGTCGGCTCAGCCGGGAGTTTTCGCGGGTCTACCAGGACCGGTTCGGCCTGAGCCGTGCGGAGTGGCGCGTCATGGCGCATCTAAGCCAGGAGGCCGAGGTGTCGGTGCGCGAGATCCATGCGCGGGTGGACATGGACAAGTCCAAGGTCAGCCGTGCCGCCTCGAGGCTGGAGGAGGCGGGCATCGTCACCAAGCGCATCAGCGAGCGGGATCGCCGGTTGGTCGTGCTGGCCCTGACCGAGAAGGGCAGCGCGATGATGGCCGAACTGGCCCGTGCGGCGCAGGACTACCAGGCCGAGCTGATCGCGCGCCTGGGGCCGGGGGCCGAGGGGTTCCTGGCGGGCATGGCGGCGATGACGTCGCCGACCGAGGCCGCGACGCGACGTCATGCTGGCCCCGCGGAGGCGGCTGCGGGCCAATAGCGAAGATTCCAAGGGAGGGGAGAGAGAATGGACGATATCGTCATCCTGTCGGCTGCGCGCACCGCGATCGGCACTTTCGGAGGCAGCCTTGCCGCGACGCCGCCGACCGAGCTGGGGGCCGTGGTGGCCCGCGCCGCGCTGGAGCGTGCGGGCGTCGAGGGCGGACAGATCGGGCATGTGGTCTATGGCCATGTGATCAACACCGAACCCAAGGACATGTATCTGAGCCGCGTCGCCGCGATGGCGGCGGGCATTCCCGACACCGCGCCCGCGATGAACGTCAACCGGCTGTGCGGGTCGGGGGCGCAGGCCATCGTGTCGGTGATCCAGTCGCTTGCGCTGGGCGATGCGGAGTTCGGGCTGGCCGGCGGGGCCGAGAGCATGTCGAACGGGCCGCATATCCTTCCCGCTGCCCGCTTCGGGCAGAAGATGGGCGATGTGCGCGCGCTCGACATGATGATCGGCGCGCTGCATTGCCCCTTCGGCACCGGGCACATGGGCGTGACGGCCGAGAATGTCGCCGCCGAGCACGGGATCGACCGCGCGGCGCAGGACGCTTTCGCGCTGGAAAGCCAGCAGCGGGCGCGGCGGGCCATCGACGAGGGCCGCTTCAAGGACCAGATCGTGCCGGTCGAGGTGCGGGTGAAGCGCGACATGGTCGCCTTCGACACCGACGAGCATCCCAAGGCCACCACGGCCGAGGCGCTGGCCGGGCTGCGCCCCGCCTTCCAGAAGGACGGGAGCGTAACGGCGGGCAATGCCAGCGGCATCAACGACGGCGCGGCGGCGCTGGTTCTCGCGCGGGCCGAAGCGGCCGAGGCCGCGGGCCTCACGCCGCGGGCGCGGGTGATCGGCTACGCCCATGCGGGCGTGCGGCCCGAGGTGATGGGGATCGGGCCGGTTCCGGCGGTCGAGGCGCTTCTGGCGCGGACGGGTCTGGGCATCGGCGATTTCGACGTGATCGAATCGAACGAGGCCTTCGCCGCGCAGGCGCTGGCGGTGAACAAGGGGCTTGGCCTCGATCCGGCCCGCGTGAACCCCAACGGCGGGGCCATCGCGCTGGGGCATCCGGTGGGGGCCACGGGCGCGATCATCACCGTCAAGGCGCTGCACGAGCTGGAGCGGATCGGAGGCTCGAAGGCGCTTATCACCATGTGCATCGGCGGCGGCCAGGGCATCGCGCTCGCCATCGAGCGGGTCTGACGCGTCGCGCGGGCGATGGTGCCCAGCCTGCGCGGCGTTAACCGGTTGTTCAGCCTGTCCTGACACTCTGCCCCGCATCCGCGAGGGCGCGGGGAAGGACAGGCATGAGCATCCGGGGGTTCGACGACCGACTGGCGCGCGAACGGCGCGCGCGGCTGCAGGCCGAGCGCCTGCTGGCGCAGCGATCGGATGAGCTTTACGCCGCCAATCGCAAGCTGTCGGACCATGCTCGCGCGCTCTCGGAGCAGGTCATCGAACAGCGCGAGGAGAACGCGGCCCTCATGGGCCGGTCCACGCAGGCGCAGGCCGCGTTGCAGGCGGCGACCGAAAAGGCCGTGCTGGCCGAGCGACGGCTTTGGGACGCGCTGACCGCGGTCGAGGACGGCTTTGCCATGTTCGACCGCGACTGGCGTCTCGTCATCGCCAACCCCGCGTGGATGGCCGCCTTTGACGGCGCGGCCGATGTCGCGCCCGGCGCCAGCTACGAGGCGATCCTGCGGGTCGCCACCGAGGAGGGGCTTGTCGATCTGCAGGGCGAGCGGCCCGAGGCCTGGCGCCGCCGGATGCGCGCAAGGTGGGAGGGCGACAGCATCCCCCAGGTCGATATCCGCCTGTTCAACGGGGCCTATGTCCGGCTGATCGACAAGCGGACGCCCGAGGGCGACACGGTCAGCCTTGCCGTGGACATCACCGACACCATCCGGCGCGAGCGTGCGCTGGAGCGTGCGCTGGACAAGGCCAAGGCCGCGGCGCGGGCGAAGTCGGCCTTCCTCGCCAACATGAGCCACGAGATCCGCACGCCGATGAACGGCGTCGTCTCGATGGCGGCGCTGCTGCGCGAGACCGAGCTGTCGGAGGAGCAGCGCCTTTACGCCGAGACGATCCGCAGCTCGGGTGAGGCGCTGCTGGTCATCATCAACGACATCCTCGATTATTCCAAGATCGACGCCGGAAAGCTGGTGCTGCGGGCCGAACCCTGCGAGGTGGCGCAGCTGGTCGAGGAGATTTTCCAGCTGATGCGCCCCGGCCTGGAGGGCAAGCCGGTCGAGCTGCGGCTGGAGGTGGAGGCGGATCTGCCCACGCGGGTGATCGGCGACCGCGGGCGCATCCGGCAGGTGTTGACCAATCTCATCGGCAACGCGGTGAAATTCACCGAAGCGGGGGCGGTCACCGTGCGCGTCGCGCAGGCCCCCGAGGCCCCCGCGCCGGGCGAGGTGGCGCTGCGCGTCACGGTCGAGGACACGGGCATCGGCATCGCGCCCGAGATGCAGGCCCATGTCTTCGGCGAGTTCAACCAGGTGGAGGCCGAGACGACGCGCCGGTTCGACGGCACGGGCCTCGGGCTGGCGATCACGCGGCGGCTGGTCGAGGTGATGGGCGGCGAGATCTGGCTGCGGTCCGAGCCGGGGGTGGGGTCGTGTTTCGGCTTTGACCTCTGCCTTGGCGTCGCCCCGGAGGAGGCGGCGGGCAAGACAGCGCCCGCGCGCAGGCGGCTGCGGCTGCTGGCGGCCGAGGACAACAAGACCAACCAGCTGGTGTTCCGCGCGATGCTCAAGGGGCTCGACCTCGACCTCGAGCTGGTCGAGACCGGCTTGGCGCTTGTGGCGGCGGCGCGGCGCGACCGGCCGGACGTGATCTTCACCGACATTTCGATGCCCGAGATGGACGGGCTGGACGCCACCCGCGCGATTCGCGCGCAGGAGGCGGCGGAGGGGCTGCCGCCGGTGCCGATCATCGCCATGACCGCCCACGCGATGGACGGCGACCGGGAGCGTATCCTTTCCGCCGGGATCGACGCCTACCTGACCAAGCCCCTGAAAAAGGCCGAGGTGCAAGGGATGATCCGCGACCGCGCGCCCGAGGGGTTTTGCCCGGTCCCGGTGCTGCCGCGCATCCTGTCGGCGGGGTGACGCGCGGCGCGGTCAGAGCGCGGGGCGCCAGCCCGTCAGCGCGTCGGTCAGGCGGTAATGGCCTGTGTCGATGCCGCGGCGGTTCAGGATCGGGCCGTGGGTATACTCGCGGACCAGCGGATGCCCGGCCTCGATCAGGCCGAGGGCCGCCAGAAGCTGCGTGATCACCGCTTCGGAGGCGCGGGTCGCGCCGTCGGCAATCTTGACGGCAATGCCGATGCGATGCTCGGGCACGATCGCGCCAAAGACCGCCTCGGCCCCGGTCTTGATCGCGGCGCGGTGGCCCATCGCCTCCATCAGCCGCGTGCAGGAGCGGCCTTCGCCAGCGACCATCAGGGGGTGGGCCATCATCGCCTCGCGCAGGCGGACCATGGCGGTCTGGCGCGCATCCGCGCCGTCGTTGGCCGCAGCGAACTGCGCCAGCGCGCGGGCGAAGCCCTTGACGGTGGAGGCGAAGTTGGGGGCCGAGCAGCCGTCGATCCCGTAACCCGGGCAGGTTTCGTCGGTCAGCTCTTCCCAAGCCGTCTTCACCATGCGCTGCACGGGGTGGTCGGGGTCGACATACTCCGGCCCGGCCTTGAGGTGCCGGGTCACGGTCAGGAAGCCCGAGTGTTTGCCGGAGCAGTTGTTGTGGCACTGCCCCGGCGCGTGCTCGGCGCAGACCATCCGGTCGCGCGTCGGCTCGTGATAGGGGTAATGCGCGCCGCAGCGCAGGTCGGCGTCGCCAAGGCCGAGATCGGCCAGCCAGGCCGTGACCATGTCGCTATGCACCGTCATGCCGCTGTGCGAGGCACAGGCCAGCGCGAGATGCGCGGGGGTCAGGCCATGGGCGTCGGCGGCCCCGGTCTCGAGCAAGGGAAGCGCCTGGATCATCTTGGAGGAGGAGCGCGGCAGGAAGACCTTGTCGACATCGCCCAGACCCCAGATCAGGCCCGCATCCGCGTGCCAGACCGCGACATGCCCGCGGTGGTCGCTTTCGCAGAACTCACCGCGCCAGACCTCGACCAGACGTTCCGCCGTTTCGCCCATGATCCCATCCCCTTCACGACCCGGCGATTTTCCGCCACCGGGGCTTTTTCTGCTGACCGCTTTCCATTAGGTTCACTGTGGATAAGGTCTGCGGCTCGCCCTCTACCTGAATGAAAAACCGGGCACAGACCAGAGGCAGAAGGGGCGGAGGCTCTACTTATGAAACACTGGCTTGTCGGCGCGCTGGCGGGGACGGTGCTGATTGCCGTGGGTGGCATGGCACTGGCGCAGGAAGAATCCACCAACCGCGTGAACGCCGAGACGGATTGGTCGGTCTTCGTCGAGGATGATCCGACGCAATGCTGGGTCGTCTCGACCCCGCGCGAGACGGTCAACACCCGCGACGGGCGCGTCGTGTCGGTGCGGCGCGGTGAAATCCTGATGTTCGTCAGTTTCTGGCCCGGACAGGAGCGGCTGGGCGAACCGTCCTTCACCGGCGGCTATCCCTTTGCCGATGGCTCGACCGTGACGATGGAGATCGGCGATTCGACCTTTGAACTTTTCACTGAAAATATCCCCAACGACGAGGGTGAACTTGTGGGTTACGCTTGGCCGGCCTCTCCGCAGGATGACCAGCGCATCATCACGGCGATGAAGCGCGGCGCCGACGCGGTGCTGACCGCGCGCTCGAGCCGTGGCACGCAGACGCAGGATACGTTCTCGCTGATGGGCTTTACCGCCGCTGTCGAGGACGCCGAGGCGCGCTGCGGGAGCTGACCGGGCGCGGTCCGTCCCGGCAAAACCCTTTGCGCGGGGGCGCACATGGCTGTATGTGCCCCCAATCTTCAAAGGAATATGCCCCATGTCCGCCTCTGCGCCGATCACGCAGGATGTCCTGACCATTCCCCGCAAGCTGCCCGAGGGGCCCGTCAACCTTGTCGGGCTGACGCGTGAGGGGATGCGCGACGCGCTCATCGCCGCCGGGACACCGGAGAAACAGGCGAAGATGCGGGTCAGCCAGATCTGGCAGTGGATCTATGTCTGGGGGGTCCGCGACTTCGACGCGATGACGAACCTGTCAAAGGCCTATCGCGCCGAGCTGGCCGACCGTTTCGTGATCGAACTGCCCGAGATGGTGAAGCGCGAGGTCTCGGCCGACGGCACACGCAAGTATCTCGTGCGGATCGCGGGCGGCCACGAGGTCGAGGTGGTGTACATCCCCGAGGAAGATCGCGGGACGCTGTGCATTTCCAGCCAGGTGGGCTGCACGCTGACCTGTTCCTTCTGCCACACCGGCACGCAGAAGCTGGTGCGCAACCTGACCGCGGGCGAGATCATCGGCCAGGTCATGATGGCGCGCGACGACCTGGGCGAATGGCCCGAACCCGGCGAAGGCATGGGCGAGCGGCCGCGGCTGATCTCGAACATCGTGCTGATGGGGATGGGCGAGCCGCTTTACAACTTCGACAATGTGCGTGACGCGATGAAGATCGCCATGGATGGCGAGGGGATCGCGCTGTCGCGTCGGCGGATCACGCTGTCGACCTCCGGCGTTGTGCCCGAGATCGCCCGGACCGCCGAGGAAATCGGCTGCATGCTGGCGGTCAGTTTTCACGCCACCACGGACGAGGTGCGCGACACGCTGGTGCCGATCAACAAACGCTGGAACATCGAGACCCTGCTGGATGCGCTGCGCGCCTATCCCAAGGCCAGCAATTCAGAGCGGATCACCTTTGAATACGTGATGCTGAAGGACGTGAACGACAGCGACGAGGATGCCCGGCGGCTGGTCAGGCTGATCCGGGGCATCCCGGCCAAGATCAACCTCATTCCCTTCAACGAATGGCCCGGTGCCCCCTATGAGCGGTCGGACTGGGCGCGGATCGAGCGCTTCGCCGATATCGTCTACAAGGCCGGCTATGCCTCGCCCATCCGCACGCCGCGGGGCGAGGATATCATGGCCGCCTGCGGGCAGTTGAAATCGGCGACGGAACGCGCGCGCAAGTCGCGGGCGCAGATCGCGGCGGAAACCGGCACCGGCGGGTGAAGGTCACGCCCGTGTGGCCCCGCGACTTGCACGCGGTGCCCGGTGGTCCGCTTTCACAGCACCAGAAGACAGCGCCAGAAGCAAGAAAGGCGGCCCCGAAGGACCGCCTTTCCCGTAACCGAGTGACTTGCGTCAGATCAGTTGTTGGCTGCGACTGCAGCTGCGATCAGGATCAGTGCCAGCACCGGAACCAGGATGCCGCCAGCCGAGGAAGAGGTGTCTTCCACGATGACGACGGGCTCGATGACCGCAGGTTCGATGATGCCGCCTGCGAACGCGCCAGTGGCGACGACCGACAGAGCAGCAGCGAGAGCGAGTTTCTTCATTGTATCCTCCAAGATACGCCCATTTTCACGCACTATGCGCAAGGTCAGGGCACCCAAGACTGTACCTCGTGCCAATTCTTTAAACAGCAATGCCATGCGATTGCAATGCATCGGAAATTGGCCTGACAACAGGATTGCCCCGGTGTCGTCAAATAAGCAACACCTGAGTGGCGATGGTCGCGGGGTCGGGCGAATGCGCGGATCGGCCCTTCGAAAAGCCCTGTGCTTTCGCGCACGGCCGTGGTGTAGCCGCTGTCGCCGCGCGCGTCATCAACGAAATCTGAACGGTTTTTCGTAGGATGGGGCGGACCATGATGATGACACGCCGCCATATCCTGACCGCCTCGGTCGCGCTGCCTGCGCTGGCCGCGTTGCCCGGCTGCCTGCGGCCCGCGCCGCGGCCTGGCCCGAACGGGGTGACGCTGCCGGCGATCTACCGGATCGACCCGGCCGATGTCGCGCGCATCCGGTCGCGCGCGCGCGACGGCGTGAACGCGCAGCGCCATGCCGCGGATGCCCCGCCCGTGGCCCTCGATGCGGCGTTGAACGCGGCCGCGGCGGCCCATGCGCGGGACATGGCGGCGCGGAACCGGGCCGGGCATCTGGGCCCGGACGGCGCGACGCCGGTCGAACGGGCAGGGCGCGCAGGCTACCGCGGCACCGTTCTGGGCGAGACCATCGCGGAAAGCTACGAGGATGAGCTGCAGACCGTCACCGCCTGGTTCAACCGGGCCGATACGCGCGCGGTGCTGGTCGATCCGCGGGCGCGCGACATGGGCCTTGGTGTCGTGCAGACGGGGGGCGGCAAGATCTGGTGGTGCCTGTTGCTGGGCGATGGCGCCGACCGCGCCTGAGCGCCGGTGTCAGGCGTGAATGTCGATCACCGTTCCGTCCCGCACCGCGGCATAGATGTGCCGCATCTCGCGGTTCTTCACCGCGATGCATCCGACCGTCCAGTCGCCGCGATTCTTCCGCGGTTCGGGCGTGCCATGGATGAAGATGTCGCCCCCCGCGCTGACCCCGCGCGCCCGCGCCTGCGCGAGATCGTCGGCGTTGGGGTAACTGATTCCCAGCGACAGGTAGAAGGCGCTGTTGGGGTTGCGCCGGTCGATAAAGTAACGCCCTTCGGGCGTGCGCCCGTCGCCTTCGGTCGTCTTGTGCCCTTCGGGCGCGAAGCCCAGCGCGATGTCGTAGCTCTCCAGCAGTGTCCCGTGGTTCAGAAGGTGCATCCGCCGCGCGGATTTCTGCACCTCGATTCGGGTTACCGCGGGCCCATCATACGCGATGAAGCGCGACGGTTCGCAGGCCGCAAGCGCGGCGGACGAGGCCAGCAGGCCCAGCGTGGAACGGCGGGTGAGGACGGGGGTCATCTTGACTGCTCATGCCAATGATTTTCGCCCCGTATACCGCAGTCCGGGGGGCCTGTGCAGGGGTGTCATGCACCATCGGCGGAGAGCAGCGCAGCCAGCCCGGCGCGGTAGTCGGGATAGCGCAGCCGGATGCCCAGCTCCTCCTTCATGCGGCGGTTATCGACGCGTTTCGATTCGGCGTAGAAGCTGCGCGCCATGGGCGACAGCTCGGCTTCGTCATAGGGGACCTCGGGCGGAACGGGCAGGCCGAGCAGCTCGGCGGCATGGGCGATGACGTCCTGCGGCGGAGCCGGGTCATCGTCGCAGAGGTTGTAGACCGCACCCGCCTGCGGATGCGCCATCGAGGCGACAAGCACCTGCGCGATATCCTCGACATGGATGCGGCTGAAGACCTGCCCCGGTTTCACGATCCGCCGTGCCGTGCCCTCGCGCACCTTGGCGAAGGGGCCGCGCCCCGGCCCGTAGATGCCCGCCAGCCGGAAGATGTGCAGCGGCAGACCGTGCGCGTGGTACAGCGCCTGCCATTCGCCCTCGGCGGCGACGCGCGCGCGGCCCCGCGCGGTGGAGGGGGTGAGGGGCGTCTCCTCGTCCACCCAGCCGCCGGAATGGTCGCCGTAAACCCCCGTGGTCGAGAGGTAGCCGACCCAGACCAGCCCGTCAGCGGCGGCGACGATGGCGTCGCGCGCATGGGCAAGGACGGGATCGTGCCCGTCCTCGGGCCCCGCGGTGATCAGGACATGGGTGGCCCAATGCAGGTCCGCGGTCATGTCGGTGCCGGGGAAGACGCGGGCGGTCAGGCCCTCGGCCTCGAGCTGCGCGGCCTTGTCGGGGCTGCGCGTGGTGACACGGGTCTCGCCCGGCGCGGGGTTCATTTCGGCCACGAGGGTGCGGGCGGTGTAGCCATAGCCGAAGATCAGAAGCTTCATCTCAACCTTTCCACCGCCCAGCGGGCGGCCTCGGCGACCGTGGGGTCGGGGTCATCCATCAGGCTCTGCGCGGCTGGTTCGAGCCGTTTCTCGCCCGAGTTTCCGATCGCGTAGAGCACGTTGCGCACGAAGCGGTCGCGCCCGATCCGCTTGATGGGGCTGCCCGCGAACATCGCCCGGAACCCGGCATCGTCAAGCGCGGCCAGCTGTTCCAGCGGCGGGCTTTCCAGCTCGGCCCGCGCAGCATAGCGCAATTCCGTCGCCTCCGCCGCGAACTTGTTCCAGGGGCAGACGGCAAGGCAATCGTCGCAGCCATAGATGCGGTTGCCCATCTTCTCGCGCAGCTCGAGGTCCACAGGGCCCTTGTGCTCGATGGTCAGGTAGGAAATGCAGCGCCGCGCATCGAGCTGGAAGGGTGCGGGAAAGGCCGCGGTCGGGCAGATGTCGAGACAGGCGGTGCAGCTGCCGCAATGCTCATGCTCGGGCGGGTCCGGCTCAAGCTCGATGGTGGTGAAGATCGCGCCGAGGAAGAACCAGTTGCCCAGGTCGCGCGATAGAAGGTTGGTGTGCTTGCCCTGCCAGCCAAGGCCCGCGGCCTGCGCCAGCGGTTTCTCCATCACCGGGGCGGTATCGACGAAAACCTTGATCTGGGGCGGGGCGGAAAACTGCAGTTTTCCGGGACGCGAAACTGCAGTTTCGCGCTCGGCTGCGTCCAGCAGCCAGCGACCGACCCGCTTCAGCCGCTTCTTGACGAGGTCGTGATAGTCCCTGTTCTGCGCGTAGACACTGATCGTGGCCCGGTCGCGCCGCGTGATCGCCTCCAGCGGATCGCCCTTCGGCGTGTAGGGCTCGGCCAGCATGATGACCGAACGCGCCTCGGGCCAGAGCGCCGCGGGGTCGCTGCGCCAGCCCATGCGCTCGGCCATCCAGGCCATCTGCCCGTGCCGCCCCTGGGCCACGAACTCGGCCAGCCGCCCGGCGGCCTCGGGGATCGCGTCGGGCCGGCAGATGCCCACCCTTGCGAAGCCCGCCGCGCGGGCCTCGGTCAGGAGGGCGTGTTTCAGATCGGTCAAAAGTCGAGATTCGCGTAATGCGGCGGCTGGATGAAGCCGGGGATCTGGTCGGCGAGGATCGAGCGGAAGGCAGGCCGGGATTTCACCTTGGCATACCAGTCCTTGACCACGTCGGAGCGGTTCCAATCTACGTCCGAGATGTAATCGAGGCAGGACAGATGCGCCGCGGCGGTGAAATCGGCCATGGTCATCGCGTCGCCCGCCAGCCAACGCCGGTGATCCAGCAGCCATGCCATGTAATCGAGGTGATACTTGATCTGCTGCGCGCCGGTTTTCACGGCTTTTCCATCGGGATAGCCGCCGCGCATGATCTTCTTGTTCACGCGCTCGTAGACCAGGTTCGCCGTCACCTCGTGGTGGAACTTGTCGTCGAACCAATGCATCAGCCGCCGCACCTCGGCGCGGGCCTTGGGGTCGGAGGGCATCAGCGGCGGTTCGGGGCGTGTCTCCTCGAGGTATTCGCAGATCGCGTTCGATTCGGTCAGGTGCATGCCGTCGATCTTGAGAACCGGCACCTTGCCCGCGGGATTGCGGCGCAGGAATTCCGTGGTCGGTTCCCAGTATCTCTCGTCGATCAGCTCAACCTCGACACGTTTTTCGGCCAGGACCAGCCGGACCTTGCGGCAAAAGGGGGATAAAGCAAAATGATAAAGGCGCGCCATGGGGCTTTCGGATCCTCTCTCAGGCTGGCTCTCTATGTCGTGAAACGCCGGGAAAATTCAATTCGCAAAGCAACTGTCGCGCCCGTCAGCCGCAATCGTCGCGGCTCCGTCGGCGATGGACCGCGCGCGCCGGTCGACGAAATCCGACGGTGCGGAGGCGCTTCTCGCCTGCGGGTTTGGCAGAACGGCGGCCATTAGCGCGGCTTGCCGAAGCGTCAGATCGGCGGCGGCGATGCCGAAGTGATGCCGCGCCGCGGCCTCGGCGCCAAACACGCCCTCGCCGAACTCGGCGACGTTGAGGTAGACCTCCAGCACGCGGCGCTTGGGCCAGATCAGCTCCATCACCGGGGTGATCGCGGCCTCCAACGCCTTTCGCAGCCAATTGCGCCCGTGCCAGAGGAAGGCGTTCTTGACCGTCTGCTGGCTGATGGTCGAGCCACCGCGCAGCGCGCCATCGGCGATGGCGTCGCGGATGGCGGACATGTCGAAGCCCCAGTGCAGGCAGAAATTCGCATCCTCCGCCGCGACGGCGGCGCGTTGCAGGTGGATCGAAATCTCCTCGATCGGGACCCAGTCGCGCTCGACCCCGCCGAGGCGGCGGCTTTCGGCGATCATGTAGGCGGTCGTGGGAACAGGGACGAGGGCGTAGAGCCCGACCCAACCAAAGGTCAGCAGGACAACCGCGGCGGTGCCGCGGATCAGCCAGCGCCGCAACGTCTGCGCCGCACGGCGCAGGCGCGATGGCGGCGGCGCGGGCTTGCGCCTGCGCGTGCCGGTGTTCGCCTCTGTCGTCTTCGCCTGTGTGCCGGTCCCGGTCTCGGTCTTGCGTGCCACCCGTGCCTCTCGGGTTGTTCTGCCCCGGCGCACCCTAGCCCGGCGCGGGTGGCGAAACCAAGGCCATCCGGTGAACCACGCGGGATCAGAGCCCGCGCAGGCCCCCAAGCACCAGGTCGGTGGCCAGGTCGGCATAGGAGGCGCGGCTCATGCCCTTGTCGGGTCTATGCCACATGTAGACCCAGTTGAGCATGCCGAAGACACTCATCGTGACCGCCCCGCGGCGGGGGCCAAGACCGGGGCGGATCGCCTCGAGCGTCCGGCTCATGTCAGATACTATTCGGCGTTGCAGGGTCACAAGCGGCGTCTGCATCGGCCCGGGCAGAAGCGCCAGCGCGTCGAGCTGCAGCTTGTGCTCGGCATCGGCATCCTCGTATTCGGCGAGGATCGCGTGGATCAGGCGGCGCAGCCGCGCCTCGGGCGGGCCGTCGGGCGCGACACCCTCGACGGCGGCGGCCAGCGCGCCGAGATGCTGTTCGAGGATGTCGAACAGAAGCGCCTCTTTCCCGTCGTAATAGTGATAAAGCAGCGCCTTCGACACGCCGCAGGCCCGCGCCGCCCCCGCCATCGAGGCGCGGGCATAGCCCTCGGCCGCGAAATAGCGCGCGGCACCGGCCCGGATCGCCGCGCGCTTTTCGGCGTGGTCGCGCGCCAGCCCCCGCGCCATCAGCCGCGCGGGCGCTTGTCGATGATGCGCACCGCCTTGCCCTGGCTGCGCGGCACCCCGCCCGAGCCATGGGCCATGATCTCGACGGTCACGCCCACGCGCTCCTTGATGCGATGTTTCAGGCTCTGCGCGGCTTGTTCGAGCCTGTCTGTGCCCATAGGGCCCGAAGCGGCCTCCACATGCACGGTCATGGCGTCCATGCGCCCCTCCCGCGTCAGTTCGATCTGGAAATGCGGGCCAAGGCCCGGCGTGGCCATCAGCTGTTCCTCGATCTGGGTCGGGAAGACGTTGACGCCGCGCAGGATCATCATGTCGTCGGAGCGGCCCGTCACCTTCTCCATCCGGCGCATGTTGCGCGCGGTTCCCGGCAGAAGCCGGGTCAGGTCGCGGGTGCGGTAGCGGATGATCGGAAAGGCTTCTTTCGTGAGAGAGGTGAAGACCAGCTCCCCCTGCTCGCCATCTGGCAGGACCGCGCCGGTGGCGGGGTCGATCACCTCGGGGTAGAAGTGATCCTCCCAGATGTGCAGCCCGTCCTTCGTCTCGACGCATTCATTGGCGACGCCGGGGCCCATGACCTCGGACAGGCCGTAGATATCGACGGCGTGCATGTCGAAGGCCCGTTCGATCTCCTGCCGCATGGCGTTGGTCCAGGGCTCGGCCCCGAAGATGCCGACGCGCAGGGGGCTTTCGCGCGGGTCGCGCCCCTGGTCGCGGTATTCGTCAAGGATCGACAGCGCGTAGGAAGGGGTGACCATGATGGTCGAGGCGCCGAAATCCTCGATCAGCTGCACCTGCCGCGCCGTCATGCCGCCCGAGACAGGGACGACGGTGCAGCCCAGCCTTTCTGCGCCGTAATGCGCGCCAAGCCCGCCGGTGAACAGGCCGTAGCCGTAGGCCACATGCACCACGTCGCCCGGCCGCGTGCCGCTGGCGCGCATCGACCGCGCGACGCAGGTCGCCCATGTGTCGATGTCGCGCGCGGTGTAGCCCACCACGGTCGGCTTGCCCGTGGTGCCGGAGGAGGCATGGATGCGCGCCACCTGCTCGCGGGGCACCGCGAACATGCCGAAAGGGTAGTTGTCGCGCAGGTCCTGTTTCACGGTGAAGGGGAACTTCGACAGGTCGGACAGCTCGCGCAGGTCGTCGGGGTGGACGCCCGCCGCGTCGAAGCTGGCGCGGTAGAACGGCACGTTCTCGTAGGCGTGGCGCAGCGACCAGCGCAGCCGGTCCAGTTGCAGGCCCATGATCTCGTCGCGCGAGGCGATCTCGATCGGGTCCAGGTCCTCGCGCCTCGGGGTCCTGTCCTCCATCACGCGTCCTCCTCGAAATGTTGTCCGCTGATCTGCCGCGATGCACCGCGGAACAGCGCCACCTTGCGCCCGTCGCCGCCCGTCACTGTCACGTCTGTCAGACCCGAACGGCCTGTCAGAGCCACTTCCACGGCTTCGGCGCGCAGGATCTCGCCCGGTTGGCCGGGGCTGAGGTAGGTGATGGAATTGTGCTGCGCGACGGCAATGCGGTTGTGCGAATTGCAGGCGAAGGCGAAAGCCGAATCCGCCAGCGTGAAGATGAAGCCGCCATGGCAGATGCCATGCCCGTTGAGGTGATGATCCTGCACGGTCATCTCCATAACGGCGCGGCCCGGCCCGACGTCGATCAGGCGCAGGCCCAGCCACTGCGACGCCGCGTCCGTGGCCCACATCGCCTCGGCCGACCGGCGCGCGCGCTCCTCCTCGGTCATGCGCGACCCCTCCCTTTTTCGGAAAGCTTGACGCAAAGCCGACCGAGCGGTCAAGAATAATCCCCGAGGGAGGAACCATCATGCTTGACCTGCAGTCCTATGCCGCCGGGCGCTGGATCGGCCCGGACGACAGCGCGCGGATGATGCATTCCGCGATCACCGGCGAGGCCGTGGCGCGTGGCGGTGCGGCGCTGGATTTCGGGGCGATGATCGACCACGCGGTGCAGGTCGGCGGCCCGGCCCTGCGCGCGATGGATTTCCACCAGCGCGCCCGGATGCTCAAGGCGCTGGCGCAGTATCTCGATGCCCGAAAGGAAGAGCTTTACGCGCTGAACCCGCTGACCGGGGCCACCCGCGCCGATGGCTGGATCGACATCGACGGCGGCATCGGGACGATGTTCGCCTTCGCCTCCAAGGGGCGGCGCGAGATGGTCGAGGGGCAGATCCACATCGACGGCGGGTTGGAGCAGCTGTCGCGCAAGGGCAGTTTCCTTGGACAGCATGTCGCCGTGCCGCTGCAGGGTGTGGCGGTGCATATCAACGCTTTCAACTTTCCCGTCTGGGGGATGCTCGAGAAACTTGCCCCCGCGCTTCTGGCCGGCGTGCCCTGCATCGTGAAGCCGGCAAGCGTGACGGCCTACCTGGCCGAGGTGGCGTTTCGCATGGTGATCGAGTCGGGCCTGTTGCCCGATGGCGCGGTGCAACTGGTGATCGGTGGCACGGGCGACCTGCTTGACCGGTTGGGGCCGCAGGACGTGGTGAGCTTCACCGGCTCGGCGGATACGGGGTATGCGCTGCGCTCAAACCCCCGGCTTTTGCGCGCAGGCACGCGGTTCATCGCGGAGCAGGACAGTCTGAACGCCACGATCCTCGGCCCGGACGTGACGCGGGACGCGCCCGAGTTCGACCTCTTCGTGACGGAGGTCGCGCGCGAGATGACCACCAAGGCGGGGCAGAAATGCACCGCGATCCGCCGGATCATCCTGCCCGAGGCGATGATGGACCCGGTGGCCGAGGCGATTGCCGCGCGGCTGGCGACCACCCGCATCGGCGATCCGCGGCTCGAGACGACGCGCATGGGCGCGTTGGTGGGGCAGGAGCAGAAGGCCGATGTCATTGCGCGGCTGGCCGCATTCGCGGGCGAGGTTCAGCCGGTCTTCACCGGTGAGGCCCTGGGCATCGAGGCGGAGAACCCCGAGGCCGGGGCCTATCTGAAACCGGCTCTATACTGCTGTATAGACCCTGACGGAGCCACCCAAGTGCATGAGGTCGAGGCCTTCGGTCCCGTCGCCACCCTGATGCCCTACCGCGATCTGTCCCATGCCGCGCGGCTGGCCAATCGCGGCGGCGGCTCGCTTGTCCTGTCGGTCATCACCCATGACCCCGCGGTCGCGCGTGCCGTGGTGCAGGAGGCCGGGCCGTGGCACGGGCGGGTCTACATCAACGACTGCGACAGCATGGGCGAGGCGACCGGCCACGGCTCGCCCCTGCCGCACATGACCCATGGCGGGCCGGGCCGCGCGGGCGGGGGCGAGGAGCTGGGCGGCATCCGCGGCGTGATGCATTACATGCAACGCGTCGCAGTGCAGGGCAGCCCCCGGATGCTCACCGGCGTGACCGGCCAATGGGTGCCGGGCGCCGAGGAGATCGCGGCGCCGACCCACCCCTTCAAGCTGACCTTCGACGAGATCGAGATCGGCCACACGATCGTCACCGCCCCGCGCGAGGTCACGCTGGAGGATATCGAACACTTCGCCCATTTCACCGGCGACACGTTCTACGCCCACATGGACGAGGTCGCCGCTGCGGCGAACCCGTTCTTCCCCGGCCGGGTCGCGCATGGCTACTTGCTGCTCAGCTTTGCCGCCGGGCTGTTCGTGCAGCCCGATCCGGGGCCGGTTCTGGCGAATACCGGGCTGAACGGGCTGAGGTTCCAGAAGCCCGTCAGCCCCGGTGCCCGCCTCCATGTCCGATTGACCGCGCGGCGCAAGACGCGGCGCACCGACAGCTATGGCGAGGTGCGCTGGGCCGTCACGCTCTACGATCAGGATGACGCGCAAGTCGCGGATTACGAGCTGTTGACGATGGTGGCCTACGCGGTGTGATCCGTGGGGGCCGCGTGGCGGTCGAACGCGGCCTTGGCGCGGGCCCATGCGCCGGTGTCGATCCGGTCGAGGGTCAGCAGAGTCGGCAGAAGCTGCGCGGCGTAATCCCGCGAGCTTTCGACCGGCAGGAGCGAGGGCAGGTTGTCGATCGCCATCACGTCGAGCGGCGGGTCGTCATGGCTGCGCAGCGCGGGCGCGGCCCAATCCGTCGTGCAGTCGTAGACCTTGATCGGCGAGAAATCCGAGGTCGGGTCGCAGGCGATGTCGCCCACCACCCGCAACGCGCGGGGTGCGGTCTTCGCCGTCTCGGGCAGGAAGACCGGCACGCCGGGCATCGCAAGGATGCAGTTGAGAAAGATCTCGTGGGCCAGGATCTCGGGGAAGGGGCCGCCATGGGCGGTCTCGGCCATGTCCCAGAGCGTCGTCTCGATGCCCGTCGCGCGGCAGAAATCGGCGGCACCGGTGCCGACGCGGCCCTTCGCGCCGATGATGATGGCGCGGGGGGCGAGGGTTTCGGCACGCAGGGCCGTGGCGATCTCGTCGGTCAGGGTCTTGGCATCCGGGTAGGTCGAAACCGGGCCGCAGATGGTGCCGCGGGCCTGCGCGATCAGCGCGAGGGTCGAGACGGCGGCCCCGGCATAGCCCGCCCAGTAGCCGAAGGCGGCGAGGCGGCGGCCGGTCTCGTCCACGAGGTATTCCAGGTCGTAGAGCGTGCCGCCGCCCGCGCGGAACCGGTCGAGCAGCACACGGCCCGCGGGCTGGCCCTTGTAGGCATGTCCGAACATGATGTGCCGATGCGGCAGGGGCGTGCCGTCTTCGGGCAGTTCCTTGAGGCCGAAGATGATGGCGTCGCGCGGTGCGTCGGGCCAGCTGCCCTCCGGCGCGGTCTCGGTGCCCGCGTCGATGTAGCCTTGCAGCGGGATGCAGCGGCTGCGGCTCTCCTCGACCGTGACGCGGAAGCCCGCGTCGATCAGCGCCTTGGCCCCCTCGGGCGTCAGGCCCGTGCGATCCTCGTTCGGGCGCTGTTCCGCGCGGAGCCAGAGATGCGTCATGGCCTCAATACTCCGTCCGGGCATGGATGCGGTCGGGGGTGTCGAGATGCGGGGTCGCGTTGAAGCCCGCGAGGATCTGCGCCTGCGGCAGGACCATGACCCGGTGGATCGAGCAGTTGCGGATCGGCACCAGCAGATGCGCCATGCGCGCGATGTCGAGGTCGAGGATATGGCGCACCATCATCCCGATCACGCCGCCCGAGGTGACGCAGAGAACCCGGCGACCCGGCCGCGCGGCGATGGTCAGCATCTCGGCGACGCGGGCCTCGAAGCTGGCGTAGCTTTCCTCGCCCTGGATTTCGGCGCGGTGCCAAGCCTGCATGATGTCGATGATATGGCTGACGAAGGTGTCCGGCGTGGGGGCGGGCTTGCCCGTGGCCTTCGAATGGGCCTGGGCGAGGTTGAAATAGTCGAGCTCGTTCAGGCGGGCGTCGATCTCCGCCTCGGCGCCCATGTCGCCCATGCCTTCGGCGGTCTCCCGGTGGCGACGGAGCGAGCCCATCAGAACGCGGTCGAAGGGGGCGTCGTGGCTGCGCAGCCACTCGCCCAGCCAGCGCGCCTGTTGATGGCCCAGATCGGAGAGGCGGTCATAGCCCGTCTCGTCCTGCGCGGCGGAGTTCGCCTGCCCGTGGCGCACGAGAACCAGTTCGCCCATGTCGTTCCCCTTTTAGCTGTCGGGGTCGTGATGGGGGACGGGGGCGCGATGTGCAAGACCGGTGCGCGATGTCCGCGCGGTGGTGTGGGTGGAGAGTGCGGGAGCCTCCGGCGGGAGTTGTATTTGCCAAGATGAAGCAGGGGACGGGGCCCGTTAAGGTTAATGGCGGTTCGTGGGGCGGAGCGGATGGGCCCTGGCTTGGCCGCGGGGGCTGGACGGTCCCCTCGGGCGCGATATGAAGGGGGCATGACCAGCATTCTCGTGAACCCCGCCCGCTTTCTCCAAGACCTGCACGCGCTGCGCCGTTTCGGCGGCGACGGGGCGACCAAGGGGGTGCGCCGCCGCGCCTTTTCGGCCGAGGATATCGCCGCGCGTGACTGGCTGGCGGGGCGCATGGCCGAGGCTGGGCTGACGCCGCAAATCGACCCGGTGGGCAATCTCTTCGGCCTGGCCGAGGGGCGGTCGCTGCTGGTCGGTTCGCATTCCGACACCCAGCCCGAGGGCGGGTGGCTTGATGGCGCGCTGGGGGTCATCGCCGGGCTGGAGGTGGCGCGCGCGGCGCGTGAGCGCGGGGGGCCGCCTGTCTCCTGCGTCAGTTTCCAGGACGAGGAGGGGCGCTTCGGCGCGCTGACGGGCAGTTCGGTCTGGTCCGGCAAGCTGCCGCTCGAGGCCGCCGACGGGCTGACCGCCATCGACGGCACCGGCTTTGCCGAGGCGCGCGCGCTTCTGGGGGAACGGGCGGGGGATTTCCTCGACCCGGCGCGGTTCACCGGGTTCCTCGAGATGCATATCGAGCAGGGGCCGGTGCTGGACCAGGCCGGGGAGGCCGTGGGCGTGGTGACGGGAATCGTCGGCCTGCGGCAATTGCAGGTGACCGTGCGGGGTCAGCAGAACCACGCGGGCACCACGCCGATGCGGATGCGCAAGGACGCCTTCACCGTGGCCGCGAAGATCGCAACCCGGCTGGAGGAACGCTTCGCCAATATCGTGACGCCCGACTCGGTCTGGACCATCGGGCATATCCGCCTGCATCCCGGCTCGCAATCGGTGGTGCCGGGGCGGGCGGAGTTCTCGCTTCAATGGCGGGATATCGACGCCGGGCGGTTGGACCGGATGGAGGCCGTGATCCACCAGTTGCTGGAGGATGTGGCCGAGGAAACCGGCTGTCCCGTCACGACGGAGCGGCTGCGCCATGATCTTGCGCCGATGCCGATGGACGCTGCGATGCAGGCGGCGCTGCGGGAGGCCGCCGAGGCGGTCGCGCCGGGGCGCTGGCGGGCCATGCCCTCGGGGGCGTTGCATGACGCGTCGAACCTTGCCGGGCTGATGCCGGTGGGGATGCTCTTCGTGCCGTCGATCGGGGGGATTTCCCACGACTTCGCCGAGGATACGGGTGAGGACGACCTGGTGACCGGGCTGCAGGTGCTGGCCGACGCCGCGGGGCGGCTGGCGGGGTAGCGGAAAACTGCAGTTTTCCGATCCGCAAAACTGCAGTTTTGCGCCCGCTCAACTCCAGCTGACGTCGCCGAGAAAGATGTAGCCCGCGCCGTAGATCGTCTTGATCAGACGGGGGTTCTTCGGGTCTTCGCCCAGCTTGGTGCGCAGCCGCGAGATGCGGACATCCATCGCCCGGTCGAAGCTTTCGCCCGCCGCCCCGCCCAGGGTTTCCTGCATCTGCTGGCGCGAGATCAGGCGCTTGGGCGCCTCGAGGAACAGGCGCAGCACCTCGCCCTCGGCGTGGGAAAAGCTGACCTCGCGGCCGTCCTCGGCGGTCAGGAGGTAGCGGTCGAAATGCGCGGTCCAGCCGTTGAACCGCGCGGTGTCCTGCGCCTGACCGGCGGTCTTGGGCTGGCGCAGGCGGGCGCGGATGCGGGCCACCACTTCGGCGGGGTCGAAGGGCTTTATGATGTAATCATCGGCGCCCAGCTCCAGCCCGGTCACGCGGTCCTGCACCTGCGCGCGGCCCGAGATGATGATGATCGCCGCCCCCGATTCCAGCGCCAGCCGATGCACCAGCGCCAGCCCGTCGCGGTCGGGCAGGCCGAGATCGACGAGACAGACATCGGGCGTGGCACGCGCCAGCGCGGCCTCGAACTCGGTCGCCCGCGCGTAGGAGGCGGTGCGGAAACCGGCCTCGGTCAGGGTCTCGGAGAGAAGCGCGCGGATCTGCGGCTCGTCGTCGAGGATGGTGACGAGGGGGGCGGTCATGCGGCGGCCTCTTGCATCAGGAGAGCGTGGAGCGCCGCGCCGTCCACCGGTTTCGGCAGCACCGGCCAGCGCGCGGCCCCGTGGGTGCGGAGCGGGTCGGTTTCGGGCAGCGAGGTCATCAGCGCGAGCTTCAGCCCCGGTTGTCTTGCCGCGATCCGGCCCAGCAGCGCGACGCCGTCCTCGAGGCCGAGGCGGATGTCGGACAGGACCCAGTCGAGGCCGGGAATGTCGGTCAGCGCCAAGGCCTCTTCGGCGGTGGAGGCCTCGATCACCTGGTGGCCGAGGTCGGTCAGGCCGTCGCGGACGGCGGCCCGGATCTCGGGTTTGTCTTCCACGAGAAGAACGAGGCGCGGGCGGGCCTCGGCCTCGGCGGGCTTCAGGGGCAGGCGCAGGGTCACGCAAGCGCCGCCGGTCGCGCGGTTCTCGAGCCGCACCTGCCCGCCGGCGAGTTTCGCCGCGTCGTAGACCATGGTCAGGCCAAGCCCCGACCCCTCGTCGCCCTTGGAGGTGAAGAACGGGTCGAGCGCGCGTGCCAGCGCGGCCTCGGAAAACCCCGGCCCGGTGTCGGAGACCGCGATGTCGAGCCATGTGTCCTGCACCGCCGTCAGGCGGATCGTGATCTCGCCCTGCCTGCCGCCGATGGCGTCGCGGGCGTTCAGGACAAGGTTCAACAGGCTGTCCTGCAAGGGCCCGGTGTCGAGCATCAGTGCGGGGTGCGCGACGCGGTTCTCGATGGTCAGCGCGATCTCGGGTGGCAGGGGCGCACGGGCGAGCGGTGCAAGCGTGCCGAGGAAATCGGCCAGCACGGTTGGGGCCTCGCGCATCTCGCGCGGGCCGGTGATACGGGCGATCTTGTTCAGCAGGTCGCCGCCCCGCCGCGCTGCGGCCCGGGTCGCGCCGGTCAGTTCCTGCGCGCCCTGGGGAAGCGGCAGCTTTTCCAGCCGCCCCTGAAGCCCGAGGATGATGGTGAGCAGGTTGGCGAAATCATGCGCCAGCCCGCTGGTCAGCTGGGCGGCCAGTTCGCGCTTGTGGGTCTGGGCCAGCGCCGCGCGGGCCTGGGCCTCCTCGGTCAGGTCGGTCGAGAGCAGGTAGACGCCGGTGATCGCCTCGCCCGGCGCGGACTGGTCGGGGGTGAAGGCGGTGCGGATGCGGCGGCCGGTTTCGCCTTCGGTGAACTCGTGAACGCTGGCCTCGCCCTGCACCGCGCGGGCGAGAAAGGGCCTGAGCCGCGTGGCGGTGTCGTGCCCCAGCGCCTGCTCGAAGGTCAGGCCGACGATGTCGCTTTGCCGCCCCGGCAGCAGCGACGAGAGGCGGCGGTTGGTGTAGGTGTAGACGCCCTCGCGGTCGACGCGGGCGATATGGGCGGGCGTCATCTCGGTCGTGAGGCGGATGCGCGCCTCCATCTCGGTCAGCTCGGCCTTGGCCTCCTCCAGCTGGGCGATGGTCGCCTCGAGCGCACGGTTGGTCTGGGCCAGCTCCTCGGTGTAGCCGAGCACCTGGTCCGACAGCTCCTCGGACCGGGCGCGCAACAGCTCTTCCTGCCGCTTGATGGCGGTGATGTCGGTGTAGACCGTGACCCAGCCGCCCTCGGGCAGGGGGGAGCCCTCGACGCTGATGGTCCGGCCGTTGGCGCGGCGGCGTTCCATGTAATGCGCCTCGAAGGTGCTGGCCTGCGCGACGCGGGCGCGGATGAAGCCCTCCACGTCGTCGATCTCGCCGTATTCGCCGGTCTCCACGAGGTAGCGGATGGTGTCGTCGAACCGCGCGCCCGGCGTGACCAGCCGTTCCGGCAGGCCGAACATGGTCTGAAAGGGCCGATTGCTGACCGCAAGGCGCAGGTCGGCGTCATAGATCGACAGCGCCTGCTGGATCAGGTTCAGGCCCGCGCGCGTCAGGTGATCGGTGCCCGCCTTCTGCGGCATCTCCTGTCCTCCCTCCTTCATCGCTGCCCCCCGTTGCGTCCCCCGTCAAGCACGGGCGTGGCGATGTTACAATTCGTTAGGATTGCGCAAAACTGGGGTAAAACTTGACCGCGACCGATTGTGTGTCACGGTACGGCGACGGGAGTCGCCCGGCCCGACAAGGGCGCACCGTGGACGCCGGGAAGGAGGAAGCCCGGCGAAGGGAGGAAGAGACTTGGCTCACACAGACACGCCCCAGGGTGTTCCCCAGTCCGTGCCCGCGCTTCTGGCGCGGAACGTGGCGCAGTTCGGCTCCAAACCGGCCTACCGGGAGAAGGAGCTGGGCATCTGGCAGAACTGGACCTGGGCCGAGGCCGCCGAGGAGATCGACGCGATCGCCTATGGCCTGCTGGCGCTGGGGGTGAACCGGGGCGACCATGTCGCCGTGATCGGGCGCAATCGCCCGGCGCTGTACTGGTCCATGGTCGCGGCGCAAAAGGTCGGCGCGGTGCCGGTGCCGCTCTACCAGGACGCGGTCGCCGAAGAGATGGCCTATGTGCTGGAGCACTGCTTTGCCCGCTTCGTGATCTGCGGCGACCAGGAGCAGGTCGACAAGGTTCTCGAGGTGCAGGGCCGCGTGCCGCAGATCGAGCATATCATCTACCAGGACCCCCGCGGCCTCAGGAAATACGACCATTCCAAGCTGCACGCGCTGACCGATGTGCAGGCCGAGGGGCGCGCGGCCCGTGACCGCTTCGCGGGTGAGCTGAAGGCGCGCGAGGGCGAGCTGGATTTCGACTCGACCTGCGTGATGCTTTACACCTCGGGCACGACGGGCAAGCCCAAGGGCGTGGTCCTGTCGAACCGCAACATCATCATGACCTCCAAGGCGTCGAGCGAGTTCGACCACCTCGACCCGCATGACGAGGTGCTGGCCTACCTGCCGATGGCCTGGGTGGGCGATTTCATCTTTTCCATCGGGCAGGCGATGTGGACGGGCTTCTGCGTCAACTGCCCCGAGAGCGCCGACACCACGCTCGCCGACCTGCGCGAAATCGGGCCGACCTATTACTTCGCGCCGCCGCGCGTGTTCGAGACGCTGCTGACCAGCGTGATGATCCGGATGGAGGATGCCGGGCCGATCAAGCGGCGGCTGTTCCATTACTTCCTGGAACACGCCAAGGTTGTTGGCCCCAAGCTGCTGGACGGCAAGAGCGTGGGCGGGATGGACAAGCTGAAATACCAGCTTGGCAACCTGTTGATGATCGGGCCGCTGAAGAACGCGCTGGGCCTGACGCGCATCCGCGTGGGCTATACCGCCGGCGAGGCGATCGGGCCGGAAATCTTCGATTTCTACCGCGCCTTGGGCATCAACCTGAAGCAGCTTTACGGGCAGACCGAGGCCTCGGTCTTCATCACCCAGCAGCCCGACAACGAGGTGCGGCCCGATACGGTCGGCGTGCCCTCGCCGGGTGTGGAGCTGCGCATCGACGACACGGGCGAGGTCTATTACCGCTCGCCCGGCGTGTTCGTGGAATACTACAAGAACCCCGAAAGCACGGCCTCGACCAAGGACCCGGAGGGGTGGGTCGCCACCGGCGACGCGGGTTTCATCGAGCCGGACACCGGGCACCTGCGCATCATCGACCGCGCCAAGGACGTGGGCAAGATGGCGGACGGCAGCCTGTTTGCGCCCAAATACGTTGAAAACAAGCTGAAATTCTTCCCCAACATCCTCGAGGCCGTGGTCTTCGGGAACGGGCGGGACTACTGCACGGCCTTCATCAACATCGACCTGACGGCGGTCGGCAACTGGGCCGAGCGCAATAACATCGCCTATGCCTCCTACCAGGAGCTTGCGGGGCATCCGCGGGTTCTGGCGACGATCCAGGGCCATGTGGAGGAGGTGAACCGCTCGGTTGCGGGCGACGAGATGCTCTCGGGCTGCCAGGTGCATCGCTTCCTCGTGCTGCACAAGGAACTGGACGCCGACGATGGCGAACTGACGCGCACGCGCAAGGTGCGGCGGCGGATCATCGAGGAGAAGTTCCACGACCTGATCGACGCGCTCTATTCCGGCAAGACCTCGCAATACACCGAGACGGAAGTGACCTACGAGGACGGGCGCAAGGGCAAGATCAGCGCGACGCTCGAGATCCGCGACGCGGCGACGGTGGACGTGGGCGCGCCGGCGAAGGTGGCGGCGGAATGACGCTGGTTGCGGCTGGCCTGTTCCTGCTCGGCTTCGCGGCCTCCTGGGTCGCGGGGCGATACCTGACCACGGGGGCCGCGGCGGTGCAGGGCGGAGCCATCGGGATCTGCGGGGTTGCGGCGCTTCTGTTCGGGATGCCGCAGGTCTGGGAGGACAGTCTGATCTGGGCGCTGATCGCGTTGATGATCTACGGGCTGGTGGGGGCGCTGATCTTTCGCTCCGGCCAGGCGGCACGGGAAAGGGCCGAGTAAATGCTTGATTCCACTGAGGAAGGTTACGTCACCGCCGATGGCCGCCAGATCGGCGGGGTGGTGATGGAGATGCGTAACATCACGCTGCGTTTCGGCGGTGTGGTGGCGATCAAGGACATCAGTTTCGACATCCGCGAGGGCGAGATCCGGGCGATCATCGGGCCGAACGGGGCGGGCAAGTCGAGCATGCTCAACGTCATCTCGGGGTTCTACAACCCGCAGGAGGGCGAGGTGATCTATCGCGGGTCGAAGCGCCCGCAGATGCGGCCCTTCCAGGTGGCGCGGCAGGGCATCGCGCGGACCTTTCAGAACATCGCGCTGTTCGAGGGGATGACGGTTCTGGACAACGTGATGACCGGTCGCCTGAACCACATGAAGGCGAGCCTTCTGGACCAGGCGTTCTGGTGGGGGAAGGCGCAGCGCGAAGAGGTGGCGAACCGGCAAAAAGCCGAGGAAATCATCGACTTCCTGGAAATCCAGCATATCCGCAAGACGCCCGTGGGCCGCCTGCCTTATGGCCTGAAGAAGCGGGTGGAACTGGCCCGCGCGCTGGTGTCGGAGCCGTCCATCCTGCTGCTGGATGAGCCCATGGCGGGGATGAACGTCGAGGAGAAGGAGGACATGTCGCGCTTCATCCTCGACGTGAATGATGAATACGGCACCACCATCGTGCTGATCGAGCATGACATGGGGGTCGTGATGGACCTGAGCGACCGGGTGGTCGTGATGGATTACGGCAAGAAGATCGGGGACGGCACGCCGACCGAGGTGCGCTCGAACCAGGAGGTGATCGACGCTTACCTTGGGGTCGCCCATGACTGAGCGCCCGCGTCACATCCCGTACACACCCCGTACACACCGCGTACATACGCCGAGCCAGGGAGGCCGCGCATGCCCGACCAACTGATTTTCGCCATGGAGGTCACGATCAACGGCCTTCTGAACGGGGTGATGTATGCCCTCGTGGCGCTCGGCTTCGTGCTGATCTTCAAGGCGTCCGGCATCTTCAACTACGCGCAGGGGGTCATGGCGCTGTTCGCGGCGATGACGCTGGTGGGCATCCAGCAGGGGCGCGTGCCCTTCGGCCACCTGATCAACGAGATCTTCGGGACCGATGTCCACTATTTCGGATGGGAGGTGCCCGCGCTGGCCGCGATCCTTCTGACGGTGGTGGTGATGCTGGCCTTTGCCGTGCTGGTGCAGAAATTCGTCTTCAAGCACCTCGTGGGGCAAGAGCCGATCATCCTGTTCATGGCGACCATCGGGCTGGCCTATTTCCTCGAGGGGGTGTCGGACCTGATGTGGGGGTCCGAGATCCGCAACATGGACGTGGGCCTGCCGCAGGGGATCAACGACGCCATCGACGCGGCGACCTTCGAGATCTTCGGCTACGGGTTCTTCATCGACAATCTCGACATCTCGGCTGCGATCATCGCCGCGATCCTTGTGGGCGGGCTGATCGCCTTTGCGCAATACACCAAGCAGGGCCGCGCGATGCGGGCGGTGGCCGATGACCACCAGGCGGCGCTGTCGGTGGGCATCAAGCTGAATTACGTCTGGGTGCTGGTCTGGACCCTGGCGGGCATCGTCGCGCTGGTGGCCGGCATCATGTGGGGGTCGAAATCGGGGGTGCAGTTCTCGCTGTCGCTGATCGCGCTGAAGGCGCTGCCGGTGCTGATGCTGGGCGGCTTCACCTCGATCCCCGGGGCCATCGTGGGCGGGTTGATCATCGGCATGGGCGAGGCGCTGTTCGAGTTCTCCATCGGCCCGATGATCGGCGGCGCGACCGAAAACTGGTTCGCCTATGTGCTGGCGCTCGTCTTCCTCGTGTTCCGGCCGCAGGGCCTGTTCGGCGAGAAGATCATCGAGAGGGTGTGAGCGAGATGACCTTGACCGGCAAGCAATCCCCCCCGCCCAATGCCTTCGCAAACCAGGGCAGGCCTGTGTTCGTCACGGGCGGACGCCCCGCGCGGAAGTTCTGGGCGATCACCTGCACCGTTGGGTTCGGCGTGTTCTGGTTCGCGGGCCTGTTCCTTGTGGCCGAGCTGTTCGGCGCGCGTGACCTGACGGTCTGGCCGCTTGTGCTGACGCCGCTCGGCTTTCTCGTCGGCACGCTGGGCCGGATCATGATGACAAGGGAGACCGCCTGATGTTTTACCGTGAAGCGGGCGATTTCAAGACGTCCTACGCCGCCGACAACCAGACCTTTCCGATCGCCTTTGACCGGTATCGCTATTACATCGTGCTGCTGATCGGGTTGGGAGTGATCCCTTTCGTCATCACCGACTACTGGGCGAACGCGATCCTGATCCCCTTCCTGATCTATGCCATCGCGGCCATCGGGCTGAACATCCTGACGGGCTATTGCGGGCAGGTGTCACTGGGCACCGGCGGGTTCATGGCGGTGGGGGCCTTTACCTCCTACAAGCTGATGACGGCCTTTCCGGGGCTGGACATGGTGACGATCACGCTGTTGTCGGGGGCGATGACGGCGATGGTCGGCGTGGCCTTCGGCCTGCCCAGCTTGCGGATCAAGGGGTTCTACCTGGCGGTGGCGACACTGGCGGCGCAGTTCTTTCTCGTGTGGCTCTTCAACAAGGTGCCGTGGTTCTACAACTACTCGGCCTCGGGGCAGATCAGCGCGCCGGAGCGGACGCTGTTCGGCATCGCGGTGACGGGGCCGAACGCCGAGGCCTGGGCGAAATACCTGTTCTGTTTCGCCTTCGTCTTCGTGCTGGCCTGGATCGCGCGGAACCTGACGCGCGGATCCATCGGGCGGCAGTGGATGGCGATCCGCGACATGGACATCGCGGCCGAGATCATCGGGGTGAACCCGCTGAAGGCCAAGCTGACGGCCTTTGCGGTGTCGTCCTTCTACGTGGGCATCTCGGGGGCGCTGCTGTTCACGGTCTACCTGGGTGCGGCCGAGGTGGGCGAGGCCTATGGCATCATCAAGTCGTTCCTGGTGCTGTTCATGATCATCATCGGGGGGCTCGGCTCGATCTTCGGGGCCTTCGCGGGCGCGGCCTTCATGGTGATCCTGCCGGTGGCGCTGCGGAATTTCTTTGCCGGCAGCCTGGGATGGGACCCGGCGCTGGCGACGCATTTCGAATTCGTCATCGTGGGCGCGCTGATCATGTTCTTCCTGATCGTCGAGCCGCACGGGCTGGCGCGGCTGTGGTCGCTGGCGAAGGAGAAGCTGAGGTTGTGGCCCTTCCCGCATTGAGCGGGAGGGCCCGGCGGTGGGCGGGATCGCCCACCCTATGATTGCGGCACCGGCCGGGAGGAGGGCGGGCCGCCGAGCGAGAAACCCGGGGACAACCGGGGCGCAAGACTGAACGGACAAACCCAAAGGGAGGAACCCCCGATGAAGAAACTGGCAACATTCGCAGTGGCGGGCGTGATGGCCGCAGGCCCCGCGCTGGCGGATCTCGTGATCCCCGACCTGCACTATCGCACCGGCCCCTATGCCGCGGGCGGCATCCCGTTCTCGGACGGCTACCAGGATTACTTCAACCTGCTGAACGCGCGTGACGGCGGCATCGGCGGCGAGACGGTGCGCATCGTCAGCTGCGAAACGGCCTACAACACCGAGCGCGGTGTGGAGTGCTACGAATCGACCAAGGGCGAAGGCGCGCTGGTCTACCAGCCGCTGTCGACCGGCATCACCTACCAGCTGATCCCGCGCGCGACCGCCGACGGCATCCCGCTGCACACGATGGGCTATGGCCGGACCAGCGCCGCCAATGGCGACGTGTTCAGCCATGTGTTCAACTACCCGGCGAATTACTGGGACGCGGCGAGCGTGATCATCAACCAGCTGCTCGAGGAGAACGGCGGGTCGCTGGAAGGCAAGACCATCACGCTGCTCTACCACAACTCGGCCTATGGCCGGGAGCCGATCCGCACGCTCGAGACGCTGTCGGAGATGCACGGGTTCGAGCTGTCGCAGCTGGCGGTGGACCATCCGGGCCAGGAGCAGGGCAACCAGTGGCTGACGATCCGCCGCGAGCGTCCCGATTATGTCGTGATGTGGGGCTGGGGCGTGATGAACCAGGTCGCGGTGCAGGAAGCCATCAACACCCGTTTCCCGATGGAGAATTTCATCGGCAACTGGTGGGCGGGCGCCGATCATGACGTGGCGCAGGCCGGTGCGGATGCGGCGGGTTACCGCGCGCTGAACATGAACCGGCTGGGCGACATGCCGGTCTTCGACGAGATCCGCACCCATGTCCACGAGGCCGGGCTGGCCGCGGGCGACGGGACCAACGTGGGTTCGGTGCTGTATACCCGTGGGATGTATGCCGCGATGCTGGCCGCCGAGGCGATCCGCACCGCGCAGGAGATCCATGGCGTCGCCGCGATCACGCCCGCGATGATGCGCGACGGGATGGAGGCGCTGGAGATCACCAACGCGCGGATGGAAGAGCTGGGCATGCCGATGATCGGGCCGGAGTTCGCGGTCAGCTGCGAGGATCACGGCGGCACCGGCATGGCGATCATGACGCAGTGGAACGGGACGGAGTGGGTCACGCTGACCGACTTCATCGCGCCTGACGACAGCGTCACGCAGCCGCTGATCGAGGAGGATTCGGCGCAGTTCGCGGCCGAGAACAACATCTCGAGCCAGTGCGGCGAGAGCTGATCCAGGACCCCCGGCGGCGGCGCGGGTGTCGCCGCCGGGATTTCCGTATTTTCGGGAAGATGAAGGCGGGGCGTGGGCCTTGGGGGCGCGCGCGTTAACCTTAACGGGATATCAACGGGGCTTGTGACGGGCGCCGTGGCAGGGGAGAGCCGGGAGATGCTGGACCAGCCTTTGGAGACCCATGGCGATGGCGTGGCGCCGGAGCTGGACGGGGCGGAGACGCTTCTGGAGGTCAACAATATCGAGGTCATCTACAATCACGTGATCCTCGTGCTGAAGGGTGTCAGCCTGAAGGTGCCGAAAGGGGGCATCACCGCGCTTCTGGGCGGTAACGGGGCAGGCAAGACGACGACGCTGAAGGCGATCTCGAACCTGCTGCATTCCGAGCGCGGCGAGGTCACGAAGGGGTCGATCCTCTATCGCGGCGAGCCGGTGGCCGATCTGACGCCGTCGGACCTTGTCGACCGGGGCGTGATCCAGGTGATGGAAGGGCGGCATTGTTTCGAGCACCTGACCGTCGAGGAGAACCTGCTGACCGGGAGCTACACGCGCAAGGACGGGCGTGGCGCGATCGCCGCCGACCTGGAGATGGTCTATGATTATTTCCCGCGGCTGAAGGAGCGGCGGGGGAGCCAGGCGGGTTATACCAGCGGTGGCGAGCAGCAGATGACGGCGATCGGGCGGGCGTTGATGAGCCGGCCCGAGACGATCCTGCTGGACGAGCCGTCGATGGGGCTGGCGCCGCAGCTGGTGGAGCAGATCTTCGGCATCGTGAAGCGGCTGAACGAGGAGCAGGGGGTGACCTTCCTGCTGGCCGAGCAGAACACCAACGTGGCGCTGCGCTTTGCGCATTACGGCTACATCCTGGAATCGGGACGGGTGGTGATGGACGGGCCCGCAGCCGATCTGCGCGAGAACCCGGATGTGAAGGAGTTTTACCTCGGCATGTCCGAGGAGGGCCGGAAATCGTTCCGTGACGTGCGGAGCTACCGGCGGCGCAAGAGGTGGCTGAGCTGATGCTGGACGAGAACCGCAAACATTACGACGCGCTCGAGACGCGCAGCGCCGATGCGCGGGCCGCGGACCAGTTGGCGCAGCTGAACGCGCAGCTGGCCTCGAACGGTATGGCGGCGGTGGCGTCGCTGGACGAGCTGGCCGGGCTACCGGTGCTGCGCAAGTCGGAGCTGGTGGCGCGGCAGGCCGAGCATCCGCCCTTCGGCGGATTGCCGGTGCGCAACCTGGCCCATGTGTTCCAGAGCCCCGGCCCGATCTACGAGCCGGGCGGCGTGAGCCATGACTGGTGGCGCATGGGCCGTTTCCTGCATGCCGTGGGGATCGGGGCGGGCGACGTGGTGCAGAACTGCTTCGGCTATCACCTGACGCCGGCGGGCATGATCTTCGAGAGCGGGGCGCGGGCGGTGGGGGCCGCGGTGTTGCCAGCCGGTGTGGGGCAGACCGAGTTGCAGGTGCGCGCGGCGAAGGACGTGGGCTGCACCGCCTATGCGGGGACGCCGGATTACCTGAAGGTGATCCTCGACAAGGCGGACGAGATGGGGGTGGAGCTGGCCTTTGCCCGCGCCGCCGTCGGGGGGGGCGCGTTGTTCCCCTCGCTCAGGACGGAATATGCGGATCGCGGCATCGCCTGCCTGCAGTGCTATGCGACCGCCGACCTGGGCAACATCGCCTACGAGAGCGAGGCGATGGAGGGGATGATCGTGGACGAGGGCGTGATCGTGGAGATCGTGCGCCCCGGCACGGGCGACCCTGTCGCCGAGGGTGAGGTGGGCGAGGTCGTGGTCACCACGCTGAACCCCGATTACCCGCTGATCCGTTTCGCCACCGGCGACCTGTCGGCCGTGCTGCCGGGGCAAAGCCCCTGCGGGCGGACGAACCTGCGGATCAAGGGCTGGATGGGGCGTGCCGACCAGACCACGAAGATCAAGGGCATGTTCGTGCGCCCCGAGCAGGTGGCCGAGTTCGTGGGCCGTCATGCCGGGGTCGGGCGCGCCCGCGTCATCGCCACGCGCGAGGGCGAGATGGATGTGATGACCGTGCGGGTCGAGGCCGAGGGCGCCGACGCGGATGCGCTGGCCGAGAGCGTGGCCGCGGTGATGAAGCTGAAGGGGCGGGTCGAGATCGTGGCGCCCGGAAGCCTGCCGAATGATGGGCTCGTGATCGACGATCAACGAAAGTACGAGTGATCGGCGGAGTTGGTTATCGGTTAACCGGCGGGGATCGTGCTACCCCGAGGGGGAAACCGGACCCAACGGAGGTAGCCGCCATGCGCGCCCTGATTCCCGCCCTGATCCCCTTTGCCCTCGCCCTTGGCGCTGCCACGCAGGCCGGGGCGGATACCGCCCTGCTGATTGCGAATGACCGCTACGGCGCGGCGCAGAACCTGAACGGCGGCGACGAGATCCTGTCGCTGGAGGGGCCGCTGGACCGCGCGGGCTTCGACGTGATCGTGGTGGAGAACGGCACCGCCGAGGCACTGCGCGCGGCGGTGTCGGCCCTGCTGGAGGCCGAGGAGAGCGAGCGCGTTCTGGTCGCCCTGTCCGGGCACCTGCTGCATTCCGCGGTGGGGACATGGCTTCTGGGGACAGATGCGGAGCGGCCGGACCTTGCCACGGTCGGCGCGGAGGGGATCGCGCTGGACGTGCTGTTCGAGATCGCGGCGCGTGCGCCGGGGCGGGCCGTGGTGTTGCTGGGGCAGGAGATGCGGCGGATCGAGCCGGGCGCGGGGCTTGCCCGCGGGCTCGGGGTGCTGGAGGCCCCGCAGGGGGTGACGATCGTGACCGGGGCGACGGACGCGCTGGCCGACCTGGCGCGCGACGTGCTGTTGCGGCCGGGGGCCGACCTTGCCGAGGCGCTGGAGGAGGCGCGCGGGCTGCGCGCGGTCGGGTTCGTGTCGCCCGCGCTGCCCTTCCTGCCGGTTCCGCCGGTCGAGGCGGAGGAGCAGGGCGAGGCGGAGCCGCCCACAGGCCCCTCGGAGGAGGAAGCGGCGCTGTGGGCCGCGGTGCAGGAGTTGAACACGCCCGGGTCCTATCGCGCCTATCTCGAGCAGTTCCCGGCCGGTGTCTTTGCCGGGGAGGCGCGGGACCGGGTTGCGGCGCTGGAGGCGGAGGCCGCCGACCCGGTGGCGCGGGCGGAGGCCGCAGAGGCGGCGCTGTCCCTGGGCCGGTCGCAGCGGCAACAGATCCAGCGGGATCTGAGCCTGCTCGGTTACAACACGCGGGGGATCGACGGGATCTTCGGGCCCGGCACGCGCGGCGCGATCCGCGGTTGGCAGGGCGCGCGCGGCTTCGAGGTGACCGGGTTCCTGACCGGGCCGCAGATCGCCGTGCTGCGCGAGGCGGCCAGCCGACGCGCCGCCGAGCTGGAGGAAGAGGCGCGGCTTCAGCGCGAGGCCCAGGCGCAGGCGGATCGCGCCTTTTGGCAGGCGACGGGACAGGGCCGGGACGAGGCGGCGCTGCGCGCCTATCTCTCGCGTTATCCCGACGGGCTGTTCTCGGAGGTGGCGCAGGCGCGGCTGGACGAGATCGACGCGGCGCGCATGGCCGAGGTGGAAGCCCAGGAAGAGCGCGTCTGGGAGGAGGTCCGGGCCGCCGATTCGGTGGCGGCCTACCGGCGGTATCTCGAGCTGTATCCGGGCGGACAGTTCGCCGATGTCGCGCAATCGCGGCTGTCGGTGCTGGAAACCGGGCTGACCCCGCGCGAGCTGTCGCTGGCCGAGGCGCGCGAGGCGGCGCTGAACCTGACGCCGCAGATGCGGCAGCTGGCCGAGCAGCGGCTGGCGGCGCTGGGGATCGATCCGGGCCGGGTGGATGGACGCTTCGACGGGCGCGCGCGGGCGGCGATCCGCGAGTATCAGCGGTCGCGGGGCATGGGCGCGACCGGGTATCTTGACCAGATGACGGTTGTGCGCTTGCTTGCGGAGGCCATCGGAGGAAGGATTTTCGAGTGAAGCAGTTTACGAGTGGTGGGGTGGCCTGTGCCCTGTTGGCCGTTGGTCTGGCAGGCGGGGCCCTTGCTCAGGACCCTGCCGAGCTGGAGGTTGCGCGGGAGATCCTGATGGATCTGCAGCCGCGCAGCTTCGCGGAGAATCGCGAGTATTGCGGCTATATCGGGCTGTTGCCGGATGGCGGTTACATGGCGACCGAGGTCACGCGGGGCGACGCGTGGTCCTGCCTCAGCCGGGGTGACGAGAGCCGGTTCCTCGAGGTGACGGCCTCGTTCCACACCCATGCGGCCTTCGACAGCGGGGCCGACAGCGAGGTGCCGTCGAGCACCGATCTGCTGGGTGACATGGAGGAGGGCGTGAACGGGTACGTGGCCACGCCCGGCGGGCGGCTGTGGTACATCGACGGCGAAGAGGGCCTCGCGGTGCTGGTCTGCGGGCTGGGCTGCATGGGGCAGGACCCCGATTTCATCGCGGGCGACGCCGGGCCGATCGAAGCGCGCTACACGCTGGATGACCTGCTGCGCCGCGAGGCGGGCGACTAGGCGCGCGCCGCTCGCACATGCGCGTGGCGGGTGGGCCTGGCGGGTGGGCAGACCGAAAAAAGCCGCCCCGAGGGCGGCCTTTCCGATCAGCTTGCGCTGCGGTCTCAGCCCTGGCGGGCCTTGAAGCGGCGCTGGGTCTTGTTGATCACGTAGACCCGGCCCTTGCGGCGCACGACGCGGCAATCGCGGTGGCGCTGCTTGAGCGAGCGGAGCGAGTTCTTGACCTTCATGGCCTTCTCCTTCGTCGCGGCGCGGCGATGCGCCTTGGGTTGTTGTCTGGCCCCGCGGGGGACCGGCGAATTCCTTGCCACGGGACCCGACGCTGCCGCGCTGTCCCCGTCGCTGCCCCCTTTCAAGAAAAGGGAAGATGGTGGGCGGTACTGGGATCGAACCAGTGACCCCTACGATGTCAACGTAGTGCTCTACCGCTGAGCTAACCGCCCGAACCCGACCGGGACCTTGCAGGTGTCACCCGCCGAAAGGCCAGGTGCCGCGCCGCCGCCGCTTGGGTGTGCGGTCTATAGAAGGAAGATCGGAGGGGTTCAAGGGCTTTTGGCCTCGCGCGAAAACCCGCTATATCTTTGCGGAACGGACAGACCCGGAGTGCGCATGCCGCCTGCCTATCGCCTAGATCGCCCGCGCGACCTGTTGACCCCCGTCGTCGTGGCGACGCCGCATTCGGGGCGCTACTATCCGCCGGAGTTCCTTGCGGCGACAGTGCTCGATTCGCAGGGCATCCGCTCGTCCGAAGATGCGTTCATGGACATGCTCGTGGCAGAGGCGCCGCGCCTGGGAGCGCCGCTGATCGCCGCGGAATATCCGCGCGCCTGGCTGGACCTGAACCGAAGCCCCGACGAGATGGACCCCGCCGTGGTCGAGGGCGTGCCGCGGGGTCTGCAGACGCCGCGCATCTCGTCCGGGCTGGGCGTGATTCCGCGGGTCGTGGCCAATGGGCGCGCGATCTACCGCGGCAAGATCAGCCGCGCCGAGGCCGAGACCCGAATCGCCGAGGTCTGGCGGCCCTACCATGCCGCCCTGGGCGGGCTGATGGGCGAGGCGCAACACCTTTACGGCGAGGCGGTGCTGCTGGATTTCCACTCGATGCCGCACGAGGCGCTGGACGGGGTCACGCGCGGAGGTCAGCGCCGGCCCGATGTCGTGCTGGGCGACCGGTTCGGCGCGTCGGCCGCGGCCGAGCTGGTGGATGTGCTGGAAGCGGCCTTCGTCGCCGAGGGGTTGAGCGTGATCCGCAACGCGCCCTTCGCGGGGGCGTTCGTCACGCAGCATTACGGACGGCCCGCGCGCGGGCGGCACGCGGTGCAGATCGAGATCGACCGGGCGCTTTACATGAACGAGCGGCTGCTGCGGCCCTCGGGCAATTTCGACACGATGAAGCGGATCGTCACCAATGTGATCGACCGGGTGATCGCCACGCGCCCCGGTCGCGTTCCGCTGGCCGCCGAATGATGCGCCGCTGACCAAAAGGAGCGGCTTGGGCCGCGTTTCTTTCAGGTCGCTTCGCTCCGTGAGTCTTTTGTTTGCGCTTCGCGCGTGGGGGGCTCCGCCCCCGTCCCTTCGGGACTCCCCCGCCATATTTGAAGGATGAAGATGCGGTGGGCGCGCGCGTGCTGCATCTCTATCCCGAAAATATGGCCGCCGGAGGCATCGACCCTTGCGTGACCCTCACGTGAGAGATGCCCTCCGAGGTCCGCACCAGCGCCGGCCAAGGGGTTCGGAAAACCTTGTTTTCCGCCACGGGCGACGGCGCAGCCGGCGCAATCCCCGGATCTCAGCGCAACGCGCGGCCCTTGAGGATCGCGTCTTCACCGAAGCGCGCGCGGATCGCGTCGGTGGCGCGCTCGGCCTTGATCCGGCGGGCGGCCTGCGGGTCGAGCAGGTCGCCGGAACGGTCGGCGGCCTCGGCCGGGATCAGCTCGGAGAGGCCCACGCCGATGAGGCGGTAGGGGCGCGGGTGGTCGGCCTGGTCGTAGAGCGTGCGGGCGCTTCGGTAGAGGCGGTCGGCGACCTGGGTGCCGTCGGGCAGCGACAGGCGGCGGGTCAGGAGCCTGAAATCGTCGCGCTTGAGTTTCAGCGTGACGGTGCGGCCCGCCAGCCCCTTGGCCTTGGCGCGGTCGGCGACCTTTTCGGCCAGGCGCCAGATGTGGCCGTCGAGGATGTCGGGGTCGGATATGTCCTCGGCGAAGGTGGTTTCGTTCGAGATCGACTTGACGGCACGGTCGGGGGCGACGCGGCGGGTGTCTTCGCCGCGGCAAAGGTGCCAGAGGCGTTCGCCCATCGTGCCGAAACGCTCGTGCAGGTCGCGCCTGTCCCAGCGGCGAAGGTCGGCGAAGCTGCGGATGCCGACCGCCTCGAGGCTGGCCTGTCCGGCGGCGCCGATGCCCCAGATCATGCGCACGGGCTTGTCGCTGAGGAAATCGAGGGTTTCCGCCTGGCCGATCACGGAAAAGCCGCGCGGCTTGTCGAGGTCGGAGGCGAGTTTCGCCAGGAACTTGTTGTGCGACAGGCCGATGGAGCCGGTGATGCCCAACTCGGTCTGCATCCGTTTCACGAGCCGCGCCAGCAGGACCGCGGGGGGCGCGCCGTGGAGCCGCGCGGTGCCGGTGAGGTCGAGAAACGCCTCGTCGAGCGAGAGGGGTTCGATGGCGGGTGTCATGTCCTCCATCATCGCGCGGATCTGTCGGGAGACCCGGGCGTAGACCTCCATCCGGCCCTTCACGACGACGGCCTCGGGGCAGAGTTTCAGGGCCTGGAACATCGGCATAGCCGAGCGGACGCCCTTGATGCGGGCGATGTAGCAGGCGGTGGAGACGACGCCGCGGCGGCCGCCGCCGATGATGACGGGCTTGTCGCGCAGGGCGGGGTTGTCGCGTTTCTCGACGCTGGCGTAGAAGGCGTCGCAATCCATGTGGGCGATGCCGAGATCGAACAGCTCGGGATGCGCGGTGATCCGCGGGCTGCCGCAGGCGGGGCAGCGGCGTCCGGTCTCGAAAGGATGCAGGCAATCGCGGCACAGGGCGGGCATGGCGTGAAGATAGGCGCTTTGCCGGGGGCGGGGAAGGTGGCGGCGATCCGGGGAACGGCGGAAATCCACCGGTGGGGCATGGCGTTTATGCCTAGCCTTGGGCGGGATTGCCCCGCATATCTTCGGGTATGAAGCCCGACAGCCAACAGACGAGTATCGACATGGACCAATTGCTTGCCGATCTTCTTGGCGGGAACCTCGTGATCCTGCTGCTCGCCCTTTTCCTCATCCTTTGCATCTTCCTTGCGATCCGGATCGTGCCGCAGTCCGAGCAGCATGTCGTGGAGCGCTTCGGGCGGCTGAAGGCCGTGCTGGGGCCGGGGATCAACTTCATCGTGCCCTTCCTCGACCGGGTGGCGCACAAGGTCTCGATCCTCGAGCGGCAGCTGCCGACGGCGAGCCAGGACGCGATCACCGCCGACAACGTGCTGGTGCAGGTCGAGACGAGCGTCTTTTACCGCATCCTCGAGCCGGAAAAGACGGTCTACCGCATCCGCGATGTCGATGCCGCGATTGCCACGACGGTGGCGGGGATCGTGCGGGCCGAGATCGGCAAGATGGAGCTGGATGAGGTGCAATCGAACCGCGCCACGCTGATCGCCACGATCAAGACCAGCGTCGAGGATGCCGTCGACAACTGGGGGATCGAGGTGACGCGGGCGGAAATCCTGGACGTGAACCTCGACCAGGCGACGCGGGACGCGATGTTGCAGCAGCTGAACGCCGAGCGTGAGCGGCGCGCCGCGGTGACGCGGGCCGAGGGGCAGAAGCGGGCGGTGGAGCTGAACGCCGACGCCGAGCTTTACGCCGCCCGACAGGCCGCCGAGGCGCGGCGGGTCGAGGCCGATGCCGAGGCCTATGCCACGGGCGTGGTGGCCGAGGCGATCGCGCGGGGCGGGCTGGAGGCGGTGCAATACAACATCGCGCTCAAGCAGGTCGAGGCGATCGGGTCGGTCGCCAACGGGCAGGGCAACCAGACGATCATCGTTCCCGCGGATGCCGTCGATGCCTTCGGCAAGGCGTTCCAGATGCTGAAGGGGCGCGGCTGATGTGGGCCGCGTGGTGGGTCTGGGGTGTTGCGGCGGTGATGCTGGCCATCGCCGAGGTGCTGGTTCCGGGCTTCGTGCTGCTGGGGTTCGCCGTGGGCGCGGGTGTCGTTGCGCTGCTCTTGCTGGTGGGTGGGCCGCTGGCGGTGTGGCTGGGCGGCTCGCTGCCGGTGCTGCTCTTGGTCTTCGCGGTGGTGTCGCTGGTCTCGTGGCTGGGCTTGCGCCGCTGGGCGGGCGTCTATCGCGGGCAGGTGAAGACCTTTGACCGGGATATCAACGACGGGTGACCGCGTCGCGGTTCAGGCCAGTTCGGCCGTGATCGCCTGCGCCGCGGTGCGGGGGTCGTCCGCTTGCCAGACGGGGCGGCCGACAACGATGTGATCGGCCCCGGCGGCGATGGCGGCGGCGGGGGTGGCGATGCGCTTCTGGTCGCCGGTGGCGCTGCCCGCGGGGCGGACGCCGGGAGTGACGATCAGGCGGCCCGCCGATTGCGGAAGCGCGCGGATCATCGCGGCCTCGTGCGGGGAGGCGATGACGCCATCGGCCCCCGCCTCGAAGGCGCGGGCGGCGCGGGCGGCAACGATCTCGGCCATGTCGCCCGGCACGATCAGGTTGGCATCGAGGTCGGCGCGGTCGTTGGAGGTCAGGATCGTGACGGCGAGGATCTTGAGCGGCTTGCCCGCGGCCCCCTCCTTGGCGGCGCGCACCACCTGCGGGTCGCCGTGGACGGTCAGGAAATCGAGGTCATAGGCCGCGATGCCGCGCACGGCCTTTTCCACGGTGGCGCCGATGTCGAAGAACTTCATGTCGAGGAAGATGCGCTTGCCGTGTTCCTGCTTGAGCTCGTTGGCGAGCGCGAGGCCGCCGCCCGTGAGCATCCCCAGCCCGATCTTGTAGAACGAGACCGCGTCGCCGATCCGCCCGGCCAGTTGCAGGCCCTGAAGGGCGTTGTCGACATCGAGGGCGACGATCAGGCGGTCATCGGCGGGGCTGGTCATGGAGGCTGGCCTTTCGGAACGTATGGTCCGCCCGTTCCTAGGCCTGCGCGCCCGATCTGTCCATTGGAGTCGGGGGGCGCGGGTACCGCGAGATGCGCCCCCCTTACGCGGCCAGAAACACACGCGGCCGCCTGGCGTTTTGTGACAGATTCCCGGCCGTCGTCCTAGCGTAATGTTTCCACTGTGGATTTCGGTGTGACTTGCAGGGCATGCCCATGCATCCCACATAAATGCACGAGGCCCACAGGCCGCCATGCCGCGTAGCCGGGTGGTGGCAGACCGGGTGCTTTGAAAAGGAGAAAGACCATGAACTTGGAGAAGTTCACCGATCGCGCCCGCGGGTTCCTTCAGGCCGCGCAGACGATCGCACAGCGCGAGGACCACCAGAAGCTGGCCCCCGAGCATGTCCTGAAGGCCCTCATGGATGACGAGCAGGGGTTGGCGTCGAACCTGATCGCGCGGGCGGGCGGTGCGCCGCAGCGCGTGCTGGAGTCGGTCGACCTGGCGCTGGCGAAGATGCCGAAGGTGACCGGCGATGCCGGGCAGACCTATCTCGACAAGCAGACGGCCAAGGTGCTCGATGAGGCCGAGAAGATCGCGCAGAAGGCGGGCGACAGTTTCGTCGCCGTCGAACGGCTGCTGACCGCGCTGGCCGTGGTGAAATCGGGCGCGAAGGACGCGCTGGATGCGGGCGCGGTGAACGCGCAAAGCCTGAACGCGGCGATCAACGATCTGAGGAAGGGGCGCACGGCGGATAGCGCCGGGGCCGAGGACAGTTACGAGGCGTTGAAGAAATACGCCCGCGACCTGACCGAGGCCGCGCGCGAGGGCAAGATCGACCCGATCATCGGGCGTGACGAGGAGATTCGCCGCGCGATGCAGGTGTTGAGCCGTCGGACCAAGAACAACCCGGTGTTGATCGGGGAACCCGGCGTCGGCAAGACGGCGATTGCCGAGGGGTTGGCCCTGCGCATCGTGAACGGGGATGTTCCCGAAAGCCTGAAGAACAAGACGCTGATGGCGCTCGACATGGGGTCGCTGATCGCGGGCGCGAAGTATCGCGGCGAGTTCGAGGAGCGTCTGAAGGCCGTTCTGGGCGAGATCACGGCGGCGGCTGGCGAGATCATCCTGTTCATCGACGAGATGCACACGCTGGTGGGTGCGGGCAAGACGGATGGCGCGATGGACGCGGCCAACCTGATCAAGCCTGCGCTGGCGCGGGGTGAGTTGCATTGCGTGGGCGCCACGACGCTGGATGAATACCGCAAGTATGTCGAGAAGGACGCGGCGCTGGCCCGGCGGTTCCAGCCCTTGATGGTGGAGGAGCCGACGGTGGAGGACACCGTCTCGATCCTGCGCGGCATCAAGGAGAAATACGAGCTGCACCATGGCGTGCGGATCTCGGATGCTGCGTTGGTCGCGGCGGCGACGCTGTCGCATCGCTACATCACGGACCGGTTCCTGCCCGACAAGGCGATCGACCTTGTCGACGAGGCTGCCAGCCGGTTGCGGATGGAGGTGGACAGCAAGCCCGAGGAGCTGGACGCGCTGGATCGGCAGATCCTGCAGATGCAGATCGAGGCCGAGGCGCTGAAGAAGGAGGACGACCAGGCCTCGAAGGACCGGCTGGAGAAGCTGGAGAAGGAGCTGGGCGACCTGCAGCAGCAATCGGCTGAGATGACGGCGAAATGGCAGGCGGAGCGCGACAAGCTGGAGTCGGCGCGGACGATCAAGGAGCGGCTCGATACCGCGCGCGCGGAACTGGACCAGGCGAAGCGTCAGGGTGACCTCGCCCGCGCGGGGGAGCTGTCTTACGGCGTGATCCCGCAGCTCGAGAAGGAGCTGGCCGCGGCGGAGGAACAGGACGAGGACGTGATGGTCGAAGAGGCCGTCCGCCCCGAACAGATCGCCGCGGTGGTCGAGCGTTGGACCGGCATTCCGATGTCGAAGATGCTTGAAGGCGAGCGCGAGAAGCTTCTGAAGATGGAAGAGGAGCTTGGCCGCCGCGTGATCGGCCAGCGGCAGGCGGTCGAGGCCGTGAGCCGGGCCGTTCGGCGCGCGCGGGCGGGGTTGCAGGACGAGAACCGGCCGCTCGGCTCGTTCCTGTTCCTCGGGCCGACCGGCGTCGGCAAGACCGAGCTGACCAAGGCCTTGGCCGAGTACCTGTTCGACGACGACCAGGCGATGGTGCGGATCGACATGAGCGAGTTCATGGAGAAGCACTCGGTCGCGCGGCTGATCGGCGCCCCGCCGGGCTATGTCGGGTATGACGAGGGCGGCGTCCTGACCGAAGCCGTGCGGCGCAGGCCCTACCAGGTGATCCTGTTCGACGAGGTCGAAAAGGCGCATCCGGAGGTGTTCAACGTGCTGTTGCAGGTGCTGGACGACGGCATCCTGACTGATGGTCAGGGGCGGCGCGTTGACTTCAAGCAGACGCTGATCGTGCTGACCTCGAACCTCGGGTCGCAGGCCCTGAGCCAATTGCCCGACGGGTCGGATGCGGCGCAGGCCAAGCGCGATGTCATGGACGCGGTGCGGGCGCATTTCCGGCCCGAGTTCCTGAACCGGCTGGACGACATGATCGTCTTCGACCGGCTGACGCGGGTCGACATGGACGGGATCGTTCGTATCCAGCTGAAGCGGCTGGAGCGGCGGCTGGCGCAGCGGAAGATCACGCTGGAGCTGGACGAGGCCGCGTTGAGCTGGCTGGCCGACGAGGGGTATGACCCGGTCTTCGGCGCGCGCCCGCTGAAGCGGGTGATCCAGCGCAGCCTGCAGGACCAGCTGGCCGAGATGATCCTTGCCGGCGAGATCATGGACGGCAGCGCGGTCTCGGTTCATGCCGGGGTCGACGGGCTGATCGTTGGGGACCGCGTCGCGCCCTCGACTCGGCCCAAGCCGGATGATGCCGTGGTGCATTGAGTGCGCGCGGGTGTGACAGGCAAGGCCCCCGGTCCGGTGACCGGGGGTTTTCTTTAGGGAAATCCTATCAATATTGGGTGAGTGATAGTATTTAACGTGATTGGCTCCGTCCTACTTCTGCCCTGTGTCACAGCAAGGATCAGGACCATGACGGAACAGACGGAAGACAAGGGGCCTTCGCAGACGGACCGTCTGCGCGGTTGGTTGAAATCGGACGTGACGGTGACGCTGCCCGGCTGGGCGGTGGCGCTGGGCGGGGTGGCGGCGGTTGTCCTGCTGCTCGTCGCGCTGGATTGAGGGGGGCTGCGATGAAGGTGATGCTTCTGGGTGCCGCGCTGGCGCTTGCCCTGCCGGGTGCGGCGCTGGCCAAGGTGACCGCGGTCGAGGACCTGCGCCGCGGAATGGCGGTGACGGTCGAGGGCACGGTCGAGCGGATCACCGACGAGGACGAGTTCCTGTTGGCCGACGCGACGGGGCGCGTTCTGGTCTACATCGGGCCGAACGCCATGCCGGTGCGCGACGGTGAAAAGATCCGCGTGGCGGGGCGGGTCGATGATGACGGCCCGCTCGAGATCTACGCGACCGAGATCACGCTCGAGACCGGTCAAACTGTGGGATTGTCCTACCGCTACTGACGGCCTGCGGTGCCGTGCGACGCGAAAACGCCCCCGGTGCCTGTGCGCCGGGGGCGTTTCCGTGACGTCCTGTCGTCCGATCAGTGCGGCAGGAGCACGCGGTCGATCAGGTGAACCACGCCGTTCGAGGCGAAGACGTTGGGGGTGGTGACGCGGGTGTTGCCGTTCAGGTGGACCGCCGAGCCGGTGGCGTTCACGTTGATGAAGCCGCCCTGGAGCGTCGGCACGCGGCCGTGCTGACCGAGCAGGGCTTCGGCCGGGTAGTAGCTGCCCGAGACGTGGTAGGTCAGCACGCTGGTCAGCGCCGCGGTATCGGCCAGGAGCCCGTCCAGCACACCATGGGGCAGGGCGGCAAATGCATCGTTCGTCGGCGCGAACACGGTGAGGCTGCCCGGCGCTGCAAGCGCATCGACAAGGCCCGCGGCCTGAACGGCGGTCACGAGCGTCGACAGCTGCGGCGTGGCGACGGCAAGCTCGACGATGTTGCTGGTGCCGGTGACGGCGCGCGCCGGCACGGTCGACATCAGGCCGGTGGTGGCGGTCGCGGCAAGGCCGAGAGCGGAGGTGGTGAGGAATTTACGGCGGTCCATGGCAGATCTCCTTTACTGGACAGTTACACCCGGTCGTTATGGGTCTTGGAACAATGGCGCGCGCCCGGGACCGGCCCGGGCACGCGCCGGGTACCGATTACATCGGGGGCATGATCACGCTGTCGATGACATGGATGACGCCGTTCGACGCCTCGATGTCGGCGGTCACGACGGTCGCGTCGTTGACCATCACCCCGTTGTCGAGGTCGATGGTGATCTCGCCGCCCTGAACGGTGGCCGCCATCATGCCGTCGCTGAGGTCGGTGGACATCACCGCACCGGGCACGACGTGGTAGGTCAGGATGGCGACCAGCTGGTCACGGTTCTCGGGAAGCAGAAGCGACTCGACCGTGCCCTCGGGCAGGGCCGCGAAGGCTTCGTCGGTCGGTGCGAAGACGGTGAACGGGCCTTCGCCCGAAAGCGTCTCGACGAGACCTGCCGCCTCGACAGCTGCAACCAGCGTGGTGAAGCTGCCGGCACCGACAGCGGTTTCCACGATGTTCATGCCGTGGCCGCCGGCAAAGGCCGGTGCCGACAGGGCGGTGGTGGCAGCGAGAGCAAGGATCATCTTACGCATTTTGCGATCTCCTCAGTATGGTTTGGCGCGAGAGCGGTTGCCCTCGTCGAGCGGCGATGTGGCTGCGGCGCATACCGTTTCAAGCAAGGCGATTTTTCGCGGAGCGGCTTGACGAAGCGGGTTCTGCGCCTAAGCCGCGGCGCGCGCCGCCTTCCAGTAAAATGCGCGTGAGATCATTTGAGAGGCCGTGACCGAAAGGGTGTGAATTGTTTCAAGGCGGTGCCGCGCCGGTCGCGCATCGCTCGCGGTCCTTGAACAGTTTCGTGAGATCGCGTGTCACGGGTTGGGCCGGGACCCATATTCGGCAAAGCTCGAACCGCCACCGATCAAGGAGATACGCATGGCCCGCCGTTACACCTCCGACCTGACATGGGATGATGTGACCCCGAAGGAGACTTACCTCAACCGCCGTCAGATCATGGCGGGCGCGGGGGCGATGCTGGGCGCCGGCCTGATCGGGGGGGCTGCGCGGGCGCAGGATGCTCTCGAACCCAACACGTTCGAAGAGATCACGACCTACAACAACTTCTACGAGTTCGGCACCGGCAAGAACGATCCGGCCCGCAACGCGCACATGATGACGACCGAGCCGTGGTCCATCGTGATCGACGGCATGGTCGACAACCCCGGCACCTATTCCTTCGACGAGATCGTCGCGGGCATGACCATCGAGGAGCGCATCTATCGCTTCCGCTGTGTCGAGGCCTGGTCGATGGTGATCCCGTGGAACGGGTTCGAGCTGGCCGATCTGCTGACGCGGGTCGGCGTGCAGGAGGGCGCGCGCTATGTCGCCTTCGAGACGCTGCTGCGCCCCGAGGAGATGCCGGGCGTGCGGGTGCCGGTGCTGGAGTGGCCCTACCGCGAGGGGCTGCGGCTGGACGAGGCGATGCATCCGCTGACGATCATGGCGACGGGGCTCTACGGGGAACCGATGCCGAAGCAGAACGGCGCGCCGATCCGGCTGGTGGTGCCGTGGAAATACGGCTTCAAGTCGATCAAGTCGATCGTGCGGATCACGCTGACCGACGAGGAACCCTATGCCAGCTGGAACGCCGCGCAGCCGCGCGAATACGGGTTCTATTCCAACGTGAACCCGAACGTGAACCATCCGCGCTGGTCGCAGGCAAGCGAGCGGCGGATCGGCGGCGGGTTGTTCGCACCGCGCATCGATACGCTGATGTTCAACGGCTACGAGGACGAGGTCGCCTCGCTCTACGAGGGCATGGACCTGGCGGAGTTCTTCTGACGTCATGGCCGGCGCATCCGACATCCCGGCGAAACCGCCCCTGATGAGCCGCGTGAACGCGGGGCTGCGACGGGTGCCCCCGTGGACCCTTTATGTGGTGGGCGCCGCGTGGGGCGGCTGGCTCTTTTGGCTGGGCGCGACCGGGGGCCTCGGCGTCGAGCCCATCGAGGCGCTGGAACACCGCTACGGCGAATTGGCATTGCAACTGATCGTGGCGGGGCTGGCGGTGACGCCGCTCCGGCACTGGGCGGGGCTGAACCTGATGCCGTTCCGCCGGGCGATCGGGGTGCTCGCCTTCTTCTTCGTGCTGGCGCATTTCCTTGTCTGGGCGGTGCTGGACGTGCAGCGCCTGTCGGCGATCTGGGCGGATATCCTCGAACGGCCCTATGTCACCATCGGGATGGCGGGGTTCATGATGCTGATCCCGCTGGCCGTGACGTCGAACAACTGGGCGGTGCGCAAGCTGGGCGGCATCGCGTGGCGCAAGCTGCACCGGCTGGTCTACCCGGCGGCGCTGTTGGGGGCGGTGCATTACGTCTGGCTTGCAAAGGGCTTCCAGCTCGAGCCGCTGGTCTACCTTGGTGTGATCATCGGGCTGATCGTCCTGCGGGGACGCCGGCCCGAACGCCGCGCGGCCCCTTGAGTCGGCCGTGATTTCCGGCCCGGTGCCCCATATCTGGGGGTGCAGTTTTGCCTGGCCACAAGACAGCTGCGCATGGGCAGTTCCGGCTTGGCAGAGGCGTCGCCGGTGACGGCCTCAAACCGGCCTCCGGCGACCGAAGGGCGTGGTGCAACTGCATGAAAACAAACCGTTTTAGGGTGTGTCCGCAAAAAATGTCACCAATCTGCAAAAAAGCACTTGCGGGTGTCGTGAGGTATCCGTAGAAGCCCCTTCACCGGCGGCGCTGAGGCGCGGCGGGGCGCTGGACGGGGTCGCGGTTTACGGATCGTGACGCGGATGGCGGACACACT
>NZ_JASJOE010000001.1 GCF_030163755.1 Roseicyclus amphidinii | reverse complement strand
GCAGGCGTCCCGCCGCACGATGCGCGGGCAGGCGCTGGCCGCCGCGGCCCTGCTGACCCTCGCCGCCATCCTCGCCCTGACCGGCGGTTCCCTCCTCGTCGGCTTCGCCACGCTCGCCGCCCTCCTGATCGGCGCGGCACTCCTCCTGCCCGCCGCGCTCGCCACGATCCTGCGCCTCGCCAGCCGCAGCGCCCGCGGCCCCTTCGCCGAATGGCTCTTCGCCGACACGCGCCAGCAACTGCCGGGCCTGTCGCTCGCGCTCATGGCGCTGATGCTGGCGCTCGCCGCGAATATCGGCGTCTCCACCATGGTCGGCAGTTTCCGGGGCACCTTCCTCGGCTGGCTCGACCAGCGCCTCGCGGCCGAGCTTTACGTCACCGCCGCCGACGCCGACGAAGCCGCCCGCCTGACCGCATGGCTGGAGCCGCGCACCACGGCCATCCTGCCCATCCTCAGCGCCGAGGTCACGCTGGCGGGCCGCCCCGGCGACCTCTTCGGGCAGGCCGACCACCCCACCTTCCGCGAGAACTGGCCGCTGCTCCAATCCACCCCCGACGCATGGGACAGGCTCGCCAGTGGCGAGGCCGTCTTCGTCAACGAACAGATCGCCCGCTTCGCGGACCTCTCGCTCGGCGACCCGCTGGACCTTGCCCCCGGCCTGACCCTGCCCATCGCCGCGATCTATTCCGATTACGGCAACCCGCAGGCGCAGGCGATCGTGACCCTGCACCGCCTGTCAGAGACGTTTCCGGACCTCTCCGCCACCCGCTTCGCCCTGCGCGTCCCGCCCGCAGACGCCCCCGCGCTTGCCAGCGCATTGCGCGAAGATTTCGGCCTGCCGCCCGATGCCGTCATCAACCAGGCGCAGGTCAAACGCTTCTCGCTCGACGTCTTCGACCAGACCTTTCGCATCACCGGCGCGCTCAACGTCCTGACCCTTGGCGTGGCGGGCTTCGCCCTTCTGACCAGCCTTCTCACGCTCGCCACCATGCGCCTGCCGCAGCTGGCGCCGGTCTGGGCGCTGGGGCTGACGCGGGCGCAGCTCGCGCGGGCGGAACTGGGCCGCAGCCTGATCCTGGCCGCGCTGACCTTCGCCCTTGCCCTGCCCGTGGGGCTGATCCTCGCCTGGGTGCTGCTGGCCATCGTGAATGTCGAGGCCTTCGGCTGGCGCCTGCCGATGCAGCTGTTCCCGCGCGACTGGCTGATGCTCCTCGCCCTCGCCCTTGTCGCCGCCGCGCTGGCCGCCACGCTTCCGGCGCTGCGCCTCGCCCGAATGCCGGCATCGCGCTTTCTCGGGGTCTTCACCCATGAACGCTAGATCCGTCCTCGCCTGCCTCGCCCTGCTGTCCGGGCCGCTCCATGCGCAGGGGTTCGCGGGCCTCGGCACCGCGGCCGAGGGCTTTGCCATCCCGCAGCGCCCGGCGCAGTTCGACTTTCCCGCCGATCACGGCCCGCACCCTGCCTATCGCATCGAATGGTGGTATCTGACCGCCACCCTGACCGGGCCGGACGGCACCGACTACGGCGCGCAATGGACGCTGTTCCGCTCCGCGCTCACCCCCAACCCCGCCGACGGGTGGGAGGCGACGCAGCTCTGGATGGGCCACGCCGGCCTGACCACGCCCGACGCGCATTTCAGCGCCGAACGCCTCGCGCGCGGCGGCATCGGACAGGCGGGCGCCACAGCCGCGCCCTTCACCGCATGGATCGACGACTGGGCCATGACCTCGACCGCCGCAACGGGGCAAGATGCCTATGACGCGCTCACCCTGACCGCCCGCGGCGAGGGCTTCGCCTATGACCTGAACCTGTCGGCGACCGGCCCGCTCGTCTTTCACGGCGACGGCGGCTACTCCGTGAAATCCTCCGAAGGGCAGGCGAGCTATTACTACTCGCAACCCTTCTACGAGGTGACCGGCACCCTCGAGCTGCCCGGCGGCGCGGTGCCCGTCACCGGCACCGCGTGGCTTGACCGCGAATGGTCCTCGCAACCGCTCTCCAACACGCAGGAGGGCTGGGATTGGGTCTCGCTCCAGTTCGCGGATGGCGCGCGGATGATGGGCTTCGCGCTCCGCGAAGGCGGCGGCGGCGTCTTCACCTCGGCCACTTGGATCGCGCCCAACGGCACGACAACGGCCTATCCCGACGGCGCGCTGACCATGACACCGCTTGCGGTGACAGAGGTGGAAGGCCGCGACGTGCCGACCGAATGGCGCATCGAACTGCCCGCCCGCGGGATCGACATCGAAACCACCCCCCTCAACCCGCAAAGCTGGATGGATGTCTCGGTCAGCTATTGGGAGGGGCCGATCCGCTTTTCCGGAAGCCACTCCGGACGCGGCTACCTGGAGATGACGGGATATGACTGAAACGACCCTGTCGGGCCTGTTCGACACGGCTTGGTCCCACCTCACCCGCGGCGTGGCCGACCGCAAACACCCCGCACGCCACCCCACGCTGGCCACCCTCGGCCCGGACGGGCCCGAGCTGCGCACGCTGGTCCTGCGCGGGGCCGACCGCGCTGCCGCCACGCTCGAGCTGTTCACCGACGCCGCCAGCCCCAAGGCCCTGCAGATCGCCGCCGATCCGCGCGCGGCCCTCCATGTCTGGCTGCCGAAGCCCCAGCTTCAGATCCGCGCCCGCGCGCGGGCCGCGATCCTGCCCGGCGACCCCGCCCTCTTCGCCCGCCTTCCGGCGGAGGCGCAGGCCAATTACAGCGGCACCGTTCCCGGCACGCCCATCGACACCCCCGGCGAGCGGCCCACGGGCGGCCCCGCCCGCTTTGCCCGGATCACCTGCACCCTGGCCGAGCTGGACATCCTCCACCTCGGCACGCCACATATCCGCGCGCTCTACCGCGCCTCGGACGGCTGGCAGGGCCAGTGGGTCGCGCCCTGAGAAACATTGCATGTGCGCCCCGCTTCCCATATCTCGACGCTGACCCGAAACGGCCGAGGGGCAGCGCGTCGATGAACTGGATCACCAATTACGTCCGCCCGCGGATCAACTCGATCTTCTCGCGCCGCGAGATGCCCGAGAACCTGTGGTCCAAATGCGACGAATGCGGCACGATGCTGTTTCACCGCGAGCTGGCCGAGGCGCTGAATGTCTGCACCAATTGCGGGCATCACATGGCGATCACCCCCCGCGCCCGGTTCGAGGCGCTGTTCGACAACGGCATCTTCGCCGAGGTCTCGGTGCCCAAGCCCATCGACGACCCGCTCAAGTTCCGCGACCAGAAGAAATACCCCGACCGCCTGCGCGCCGCGCAGAAAGCCACCGCCGAGGTCGAGGCGATGCTGGTCGCCGAAGGCGAGATCGGCCGCACCCCCGTCGTGGCCGCCGCGCAGGATTTCAGCTTCATGGGCGGCTCCATGGGCATGTATGTGGGCAACGCCATCGTCGCCGCCTGCGAACGCGCCGTGACGCTGAAACGCCCCCTGATCCTGTTCTCCGCCGCGGGCGGCGCGCGCATGCAGGAAGGCATTCTCAGCCTCATGCAGATGCCGCGCTCGACCGTGGCCATCCAGATGCTCAAGGAAGCGGGGCTTCCCTATATCGTCGTGCTTACGCATCCCACGACCGGCGGCGTCACGGCCTCCTACGCGATGCTGGGCGACGTGCAGATCGCGGAGCCCAACGCACTGATCTGCTTCGCCGGTCCCCGCGTCATCGAACAGACCATCCGCGAGAAACTGCCCGAGGGCTTCCAGCGCGCCGAATACCTGCTCGACCACGGCATGCTCGACCGCGTGACGCCCCGCGCGCAGCTGCGCGACGAGCTGATCACCATCACCCGGATGCTGACCGGCCTGCCCCCCGCCGTCGCGGGCGACCTGCCCGCCCCGGACGAGGCGCCGCCGACCTCCCCCGAACCCGAGGCCGCGGAAAAGCCGTGAGCGCGCTGTCCTCCGACATCCTCCTCGAGAGGATGATGTCGCTTCACCCCAAGATCATCGACCTGACGCTCGACCGGATGCACCGCATCCTGGCCGCCCTCGACCACCCCGAGCGGCGCGTGCCCCCCGTGATCCATATCGCGGGCACCAACGGCAAGGGCTCTACCCTCGCCATGATCCGCGCGGGCCTCGAAGGCGCGGGTCTCACCACCCACGCCTACACCTCGCCGCATCTCGCGCGCTTCCACGAACGCATCCGCGTGGCTGGTGAGTTGATCGAGGAACAGGCCCTGTCCCGCACGCTCGACACCTGTCTTGCCGCCAACGGCCCCGACCCGATCACCTATTTCGAGATCACCACCGCCGCCGCTTTCGTGGCCTTCGCCGAAACGCCCGCCGATTACACCCTGCTCGAGGTCGGCCTCGGCGGCAGGCTCGATGCCACCAATGTCATCGACCGCCCCGCCCTGACCGTGATCACGCCGGTGGACATGGACCACCAGCAATATCTCGGCGAGACGCTGGCCCAGATCGCCGCAGAGAAAGCCGGGATCATCAAGCGCGGCGTCCCCGTCATCGTCGGCCGCCAGCAGGACGAGGCGCTGGAGGTGATCGAGGCTCAGGCCGCCCGCCTGAACGCCCCCGTCTTCGCCCACGGCCAGCACTGGCACGTCTGGGAGGAACACGGCCGCCTGATCTTCCAGGACGAAACCGGCCTTCTCGACCTGCCCAAACCCGCCCTTCTCGGCGCACACCAGGTGGAGAACGCCGGCATCGCGCTGGCAGCACTCCGCACCCTCGGCCAACCCGACACGGCCTTCGAGGCCGCCATGACCAACGCCACATGGCCCGCCCGCATGCAGCGCCTGCGCCGCGGCCCACTGACCGAGGCGGCACCGCAGGCCGAGCTGTGGCTCGACGGCGGCCACAACCCCCACGCCGCCCGCGCCATCGCGGCCCTTCTGGCCGAAATGCCGAAGCGGCCCACGCATCTCATCTGCGGGATGCTCAACACCAAGGACGTGACCGGCTACATGGAACCGCTCGCCAAGGTGGCCCAAAGCCTCCACGCCGTCTCCATCCCCGGCCAGACCGCGACCCTCAGCGCCACGGAAACCGCCACCGCCGCGCGCAAGGCCGGGTTCCCGGCGCATGAGGCCGACAGCGTCGCCGCGGCCCTCGCCGCGATCACCGCCCAAGACCCGCAGGCGCGCATCCTGATCTGCGGCTCCCTCTATCTCGCGGGCGAGATCCTGAAACAGAACGGCTGACCGCCCTTGACGCAGGCGCGGCGGCCCCCACACTCGGGGGTATGAAACGCCTCACCCTCGCCACCGCCGCGACCCTCCTCGCGGCCCAGACCGCCGCCGCCGACACCGCCCGGTTCCAGTTCTGCTGGATCGGCGCGAACGGCTACACGATGGAGGGCATGATCGAGTTTCCCGAAACGCTGCTCGACACAGACATCATTTCCGAACGGCAGGTCACCGGCTTCCGCATCCAGGGCTACAAGGATGGCGTGCCCGTCGGCTTCTGGTCGCTCGACATGGCGACGCCGGAAACCTCCTGGACCCTCAGCTTCGACACCCGTTCCCTTCGGTTCCCCACCGGCGGCAGCCGCAGCCAGCAGACCTACCAGGAATGGAACGCCAACGGCGAGGTGAACAATTGCGGCGCGGACGGCGGCTTCGGCTTCAACGGCGGCAACTGGGCGCAGGATGTCTGCATCAACAACCGCTGGGTCGAAGAAAGCTCGATCGACCCGTTCACGCCGCTCAGGGCCTTTCCGATGGACGTCCGCCTGAACTGCGACCCGGTCGTCCCGGTCAGCTGACGCCGCTTCGCAGCGCGAAGGCAAGGAACAGCACCAGGATCGCCCCGATCCAGCTGGCCACCACCCGCCAGCCGATCCGCATCCACTCCGCCGGAACCCGCTCCATCGCCAGCGCCGACGCGCCCGAGGCCGCGGCAAGCACAAGGTTCGCGCCAAAGAGAATCCCGAGGTGAATCATCACCGGCAACTCGAACAGCCCGTGCCCCTCCAGCGCGGCGGCTATCGCACCAAGGCCCGTCAACCCGGCCAATCCCGTGATCACCGCCCGGTTGCTCGCAGGCCAAAGCGCCGCCAGCCCCGCCACCACGACGCCAAGCGCCATGAAGGCCACGGCCACCCAGACCCCCACGACCGAGGCCGCGAAGATGCCCAGCACCTGCCCCGCCAGCGCAAAGGGCCAGACCCGCGGCAGCCCCTCGGTGTCCCACAGGCTGATCGCCACGCCCAAGGCAAGGATCGGCAGCAGGATGCCGGGATAGGTCAGGATGACCGACGCGCCCTCGACGAACTGCGCATAACCATCCGCCCCACCCTGAAAGGCGTGCGCGGCAGCTTGTCCGGCGGGAAAAACCCCCGCCGCCGCCAGTGTCAGGATACGGCGCAAGGCGCTCAGGCCAGCCCGAACAGGAACGTCGCGCCCACCAGCGCGATCACCCCGCCAGCGCCCCGCACGGCCAGTTTGCCCGCCTCGGATTTCGTCAGGAAGCCCAGCGCGATACCGGCCATGTGCAACAGGCCCGTGCCGACGACAAAGCCCACCGCGTAGCCATAGGGGCTGAACGCCTCGGGCAATTCGGTACCATGGGCGTGGCCGTGGAAGATGGCGAAGACCCCCACGATGACCGCGGCCACCCAGATCGGCGCGCGCACGGCAAAGGCGATCAGCAGGCCCAGAACCACGCCCGACAGCGCGATGCCCGTCTCGATCATCGGGATCGGCACGCCGATCACGCCCAGCGCCCCGCCGAAGGCCATGACCAGCGGAAAGACCACCGGCAGGATCCAGATCGCGGGCGCACCAAGGAACGCGCCCCACAGGCCGACCGCCACCATGGCGACGACATGGTCCCAGCCGTAGATCGGGTGCCAGAACCCGCTGGCGAAGCCGGTGTTGATCCCCTCGCCCACATGCGCGCCCGCCTGCGCGGCCAGAAGCATCATCGGCAGGGTCAGCGCGGCAATGCGCACGGTTCGGGTCAGGGTCGTCATGGAAACACCTCGGAACAGGACTTGTCGTCAGGACAGTAGCGGACGGGCCTCCGGCGTCAACGCGAGAGCCAGCGGATCGGCGTATGCACGGGATGTGTACGCGGTGTGCACGCCCTGTGCACCGGTGGCCCGGATCACCCCAGCCCGTCGCGCCCCGTGCCCCAATCGGCCCCCTGCATCTCGCGCAAGCGACTGGCGGTGCGCTCGAACTCGAAGCTCCCCGACCCCTCGAGGTATAGCCGCTCCGGCTCATCCTCGGCCGAGCAGATCAGCCGCACATGCCCCTCGTAAAGCGCGTCGATGAGGGTCACGAACCTCTTGGCTTCATTGAATTTTGTCGCGTCCAGCCGCGGGATGCCTTCCAGCACCAGCAGCTTCACCGCCCCCACCAGCGCCAGGTAATCCGCAGGCCCCAGCGGCTGCCCACAAAGGTCCCAGAACGACGCCCGCGCCATCCCCGCCCAGTAGCGCGGCAGATGCACCTCGCGCCCCTTCACCTCGAGGCAAAGCTCCTCCTCCCGCCCGCCGCTCAGGTCGCGCCAGATCTCGTTGATCGCCCGCGTCGCATCTGCGCCAAGCGGTTGAAAATAAACCGTTTCCCCGGCCAGCCGATCCTGCCGGTAATCGGTCATCGCCTCCAGCTGATCGACCTCCAACCGCTCCTCCAGAAGCCTGATGAAGGGCAGGAACAACTGCCGGTTCAGCCCATCCTTGTAGAGGTCCGAGGGATGCCGGTTCGACGTGGTCACGATCACCACGCCCGCCGCGAAGAGCCGCTCAAACAGCCGCCCCACGATCATGGCATCCGCAATATCGGTGATCTGCATCTCGTCGAAACACAAGATCTTGAGATCGCGCGCGATGTCTTCCGCCACCGGCTTGATCGCGTCATCCACCCCGGTCTTGCGCGCCTCGTGCAGCGCCGCCTGCACCTCCTGCATGAAGGCATGGAAATGCACCCGCCGCTTCTGCGTCGTCGGCGCATGGCTGTAGAACAGGTCCATCAGCATCGACTTGCCGCGACCGACCCCGCCCCACAGGTAAACCCCTTGTTTTCCTTGCGGAACTTCCGGCTTTCGGAACCGCGCCAACAGCCCCGAGCGCGGCGGCGGACGGTTCTCCAGCCGCTCCCGCAGCGCCTCCAGCCGCAACAGCGCCGCCCTCTGCGCAGGGTCCGGGCGCAGCAGCCCCTCGGCCACGCGCGTATCGTAGATCGCTTGCAGATGCTGTCCCATGCGCGCCTGCCTACACCCCTTCGCGCCGGACGTTAAGCACCCGTTGACTGCCTCATGACAGAGCCTGAATTGACGCGCCCGCGCGCCCCTTGCATCTTGCAGCGCGCGGCAGGAACAGGTGCGACATGACCCGACAAGACAATGTGTTCACCCCGGTCCTGATCGGCGGCTGCCTGGTCATCATGATCAGCTTCGCCATCCGCGCCAGCTTCGGCGTCTTCCAGATCCCCATCGCCGAGGATTTCGGCTGGCTCCGCGCCGAATTCTCGCTCGCCATCGCCATCCAGAACCTCGCCTGGGGCATCGGCCAGCCGATCTTCGGCGCCATCGCCGAACGCTTCGGCGACAGGCGAGCCATCGTGCTGGGCGCGCTGATGTATGCCGCGGGCCTTGTCCTCTCAGCCTACGCGATCACGCCCGGACAGCACCAACTCCTTGAAATCCTTGTCGGCTTCGGCATCGCGGGCACCGGGTTCGGGGTGATCCTCGCCATCGTCGGCCGCGCCGCATCCGATGCAAACCGCTCCATGGCGCTCGGCATCGCCACCGCGGCGGGCTCCGCCGGTCAGGTCTTCGGCGCACCGCTGGCCGAGGGGCTTCTGTCGATCTTCCCCTGGCAGACCGTCTTCCTGATCTTCGCCGCGATGATCCTCGCTAGCCTTTTCGCGCTGCCCCTCCTGCGCGCGCCCGCCCGCGCGACGAAAGCCGACCTCGAGGAGAGCATGGGCCAGATCGTCGGAAAGGCGATCCGCGATCCCTCCTTCGCGCTGATCTTCATCGGCTTCTTCTCCTGCGGCTACCAGCTGGGCTTCATCACCGCCCATTTCCCCGCCTTCGTGACCGAGCTCTGCGGCCCCATCGCCCCCGGCTCCCTGCTGCACGGCATCGGGATCACGACCACATCGGCGCTCGGCGCCGTCGCCATCTCGCTGATCGGGCTGGCGAATATCGCTGGCACGATCACAGCGGGCTGGCTCGGCCACCGCTTCCCCAAGCGGTACCTGCTGGCCGCGATCTACACCGGCCGCACCCTCGCCGCGGGGCTTTTCATCGTGTTGCCGATCACGCCCGAGACGGTCATCGCCTTCTCCATCGTCATGGGCGCGCTGTGGCTCGCCACCGTGCCGCTCACCTCGGGGCTGGTCGGCTACATCTACGGGCTGCGCTACATGGGCACGCTCTACGGGCTGGTGTTCTTCTCGCACCAGCTCGGCAGCTTCCTCGGCGTCTGGCTGGGCGGCGCGCTCTACGATGTCTACGGCGATTACACGGCGGTCTGGTGGATCGGCGTCGGGGTCGGGGCGCTCTCGGCCGTGGTCCACCTGCCGATCCGCGAAACCCCGCTCAAGGACCGGGGCCCGGCCATCGCAACAGCCTGAATTTTCGTATGAAAATTCGCACCCGCGCCGCGCCAGCGGCGCGCGGGTCGCCCGCGGCAGCGGGCGAAACCGCTCAACTCACCGCGTCGAGGATGTAGCGCGCCACCATCAGGTCCAGGTGCGCGCCGCCGCCGTTCTTGAACAGCGTGATCTCGTCCTCCGATCCGCGCGCGAACGCGCCCGACGGCAGGTCGTAATACTCCGCCACCACGTCAGCCTCGGTCAGAACCCCCGCCTCCAGCGGGATCTTCAGCTCGCCGATATGGCCCAGCGTCGTCTCGCGGCTGTCCACGAAGACCCGCGCGCGCCGCAAAGCTTCGTCATCCGCCTCGCGCATGTCGGGCCGGTAGGCCCCGATCAGGTCGATGTGCTGCCCGGCCCGCAGCCAGTCGCCCCGCAACACCGGCTCGGTCGCCATCGTGGCCGAGGTCACGATATCCGCACGCCCCACCGCCGCCTCGAGGTCGTCCACCACCTCGGTGTCGGGCCATCCCGCCGCCAGCGCCTCGGCCCCCGCCCGCGTCCGGTTCCACACCAGGAACCGCGCGCCGGGAAAGCCCGCGCCATAGGCCGCGCGCAGCGACCGGCCGACCGTGCCCGCGCCGACGATCAGGATCGTCTCCGCCCCTTTCGGTGCGAGCCTGAGCGCCGCGCAGAGACTGTCACCGGCGGTCTTCCATTTGGTCAGCAGGTGGAAATCCACGATCGCCGACAGCGTCCCGTCGCCGTCCGAATAGACAGCAGCCGACCCGTTCACCGTGGGCAGCCCGACCGCCCCGTTGCCGGGAAAGATCGTCGCCGTCTTCACCAGCTGCCCCAGCCCGTCGATCCAGGCCGCGCGGCTCAGCAGCGTATCGGCCCCGCGATAGAGGAACGTGTCCGCCACCTCTGCCCGCGGCAGGGCATGGCCCGCCTCGATGGCCCGGCAGAGCGCCAGCCAGTCCAGCTGCGCCTCGGCCTCGGGTCCGATCATCCGCACGTTCATGCCGCCGCCTCCTCTGCCGTCAACAGCCCCGCCGCCACCAGCCGCGCGGCCCAGCCCTCGGGCCCGTCGAACAGATGCGCCTGCCAGCCGCGCGCCTCGGCCGCGGCGATATTGGCGTCGCGGTCATCGGCGAAGAGAATCGCACCGGGCGGGACGCCGACGCCCGCCTCGACCATCTCGTAGATGCGGGGGTCGGGCTTGGTCACCTGCATCCGCCCCGAGACGAACTCGATGTCGAACTCGTTGAGGAAATCGAACTGCGTCTGTGCATAGGCGTAGCTTTCGACGCCGAAATTCGTCAGGCAATGCACCGGCACGCCCTTGGCGCGCAGCCGGCGCAGCAGCGTCACCGAATGGTCGATCACGGGCGTGGCCAGCTCGATCCAGCTGTCGTGCCAGTCGCGGATCTCCGCGCGCCACTCGGGATGCGCCTCGGCGGTCTCGTAGATCACCTCGCGGAAGGGCTCGCCGCGGTCCACACGCTCGTTCATCCAGTGCAGATCGACCGCGTCGAACAAAGCGCGCCGCCGATCCTCGCCATAGACGCGGTCGTAATAGCGTTCGGGCTGCCATTCGATCAGCACGTTGCCGATGTCGAAGATCACGGCTTCCGGTGTCATTCGCTCACCCCGTAAAGCGCCTCGGCGTGGAAGCTCACGTGATCTTCCATGAAGCTCGAGACGAAGTAATAGCTGTGGTCATAGCCGGGCTGCATCCGCAGCGTCGCGTGCTGGCGGCGCGCGGCCATCGCCTCGGCCAGCGCCTCGGTCTTCAGCAGGTCGCCGAACTGGTCCGCCGTGCCGGTGTCGATCAGGATGGGCCCCGGAAAGCCCCGCTCACGCATCAACATGGTCGCGTCATGCGCCTCCCAAAGCGCGGTGTTCTCGCCGAGATAGGCGGTGAACTGCTTGCGACCCCAGTCGCTGTCCGAGGGCGCGCAGATCGGCGCGAAGGCCGAAACGGAAGCGAACCGGTCGGGGAAGTGCATGGCGATGGTCAGCGCGCCATGCCCGCCCATCGAATGCCCGGTGATCCCCTGCCGCGCCTCGTCCAGCGGGAAGCGCGCGAAAAGCAGGCCGGGCAGCTCCTCGGTCACGTAGCTCCACATCTGGAAATGCTCGGCCCAGGGGTCTTGCGTCGCGTTCACGTAGAACCCCGCCCCCTGGCCCAGGTCATAGGCCGCGTCATCCGGCACGCCCGCGCCGCGGGGCGAGGTGTCGGGGAAGACCAGCGCGATCCCCTGCTCGGCGGCCCATTGCTGCGCGCCAGCCTTTTCCATCGCGTTGGCATGGGTGCAGGTCAGCCCCGAGAGATACCACAGCACGGGCACCGGGCCGTCATCGGCCTCGGCCGGCAGGAACAGGCCGAAGGTCATCTCGCACCCCAGCGCGTCCGAGGCATGGCGATAGACGCCCTGCGTGCCCCCGAAACAGCGGTTCTCGGAAATCGTCTCCATCCTGCCCTCCTTTGCCCGGCGCGACAGGCGTAGCCCGGCCCGGCCCCGGCGCGCAAGCGCATCACCCGCCCGGCACGATCCCCGCCATGCCGCTGACCCAGGCGATCACCAGCGAGACCGTGACGATGGACACCGCCGTCGACACCAGGATCGAGGCCGAGACGCGCTGCGGCGCGACGCCGTAATGCTGGGCGAGGATATAGACATTCCCCGCCACCGGCAGGGAGGCCGCCGCGATCATCACCGCCGCGTCGAAAGCCTCGACCGGGAACAGCAGCAGCGCGGCAAAGGCCACCGCCAGCGGATGCAGCACCAGTTTGCAGAAACTCAGCCAGCCAGCGACCTCGATCCGCTCGGCCGATTTGCCCGCCAGCGAGGCCCCGATGGCGAAGAGCGCGCCGGGCGTCGCCGCCGCCCCGAGGATGGCGAGGAACTCGTTCACCGGCCCCGGCACCGGCCAGCCCGTGCCCGACCAGGCCAGCCCCAGCACCATCGACACGATCATCGGGTTCTTCACCAACCCCATGCCCACCGTCTTGAGAATGCCCAGCGACATCCGCCCGTCCCGGCTGCCGGTGATCAGGATCACGATCAGCGACGAGAACACGATCAGGTCCAGCGACAGCACCATCAGCACCGGGCCCGCCGCGGCCTCGCCCATCAGGACGATCAGCATCGGCACGCCGAGAAAGCCGGTGTTCCCGATCACGGCGCATTGCGCCTCGACCGCCGCTTCCTCGATCGACCGGCGGCGCAGGAAGGCCACCGCCGTGGCGATGGCGTAGACCACGAAACAGCCCCAGAGATAGGCCGCCACGAACCACCAGTCGAAGATCTCGGCCAGCGACAGGTTCGCGGCAAAGCGGAACAGCATCGCGGAAAGCGCGAAATAGAAGACGAATTTCGTCAGGTAGGCCGCCGCCTCGGCGGTGAAAAACCCCGTCCGGCAGGCCTGGTAGCCCAGCCCGATCAGCGCGAAGAACGGCAGCGTCTTGAGAAAGATCTCGATCATCGCCCCTTCGCTAATCCGCCCCCGCGCCAGAGTCCATCTGCCCCGCGCACGCGGGCCGCATCCCGATGGGATCTCGCCGATTTGCCGAAATCCTTGCCGAAACTGAACCAAGTGGTTTACATTATCGGCAGGAAAGGGAGGGCGGATGAACGCACCGGCGCAGATCAAGAAGGGGCGCAAGTTCGATCAGGTGATCGAGGGCGCCCGCACGGTCTTCATGCGGGAAGGCTACGAGGGCGCCAGCGTCGACGAGATCGCGCGCGATGCGGGTGTGTCCAAGGCCACGCTCTACAGCTATTTCCCCGACAAGCAGCACCTGTTCCTTGCTGTCCTGCAATCGGAATGTGCCCAGCAATCCGAGGTCGAGTTCCTCGAAGAGGGAAGCGACCTGAGCGTCGAGGAGACGCTTCATGTCATCTGCAAGACCCTGATGACCTTCATCCTTTCGCGGTTCGGGCAGGACATGTTCCGCGTCTGCGTCGCCGAGGCGCAGCGGTTCCCCGAGCTTGGCCGCACCTTCTACGACAGCGGCCCGAAGAAATGGGGCCGCAAGATCGCCGTCTACCTCGACAGCCCCCGCGCCCGCGCCGCCCTCGACATCGAGGACACGGCCCTTGCCGCCGACCAGCTGGCGCAGCTGTGCCGCGCGGACCTGATGCTCAAGGTCCTGTTCGGGATCGAGAAGGACCCCGCCGAGGCCGAGATCGACCGCATCGCCGCCGAGGCGGTCAAGACCTTCCTCGCGCGTTACCGGCGCTGAGGGCGCGCCCTAGGCCCCCGGATCGAACATCGGGAAGGTGACGCCCAGCGCCCAGCCGAGGATCACCCCGAGGCCGATGCCCATCGCCACCACCGACCCCGTGCGCCGCCCCACGAAGCGGCCCATCGTGCCGTAGCTCAGGTAGAAGAGCAGGATGACGGGCAGGATGATGATGAGGAAGAAGAGCCGCTCGAAATCGAGCGCCACGGCGATGCCGAGCGACGACAGGAAGGCCCCCCGCGCCACGATCCGCCGCCAGAGCGCCGCGCGCGTGCCCTCGGACAGGACCGCGTCGGCGAGCATGGCGAGGATCGCACCGGGCAGGATGGCGAGGATCACGGGGATACGGCCCGCGTGGGGCATGAAACTGCCCACGTAACGGTCCATGATGCCGCCGAAGACAAGGATGCCGTAAGCCGCCAGCGCCAGCCCCGCCAGCAGGCCCCGCCGCGCGGGCAAGCCGCCCGACCAGGCCGCGCCGGCCAGCACCAGCGCACCGTAGAGCGCAAGGTGAAGGGCGAGGTAATCGGCCACGAGGACCGGAAGGAAGCGCGTTTCGAACAGGCTCAAGGCAAGTGGCGTCAGCACCGCGGGGGCCAGTGCCAGCGCCCAGAACAGCTTGCGCGACGGATGCCACGGCGCTTCCCCCACGGGCAACAGCCGCGCCAGCGGGCGCACCAGAAGCACCGCCCCGAAGAGCGCCAGCAGGATCCACGGCCCCAGCGACAGGGCGCGCGCCTCGGGCGCGATGCCGAAACTGGCGCCCAGCCAGTCGGTCGCCGCGGCGATCCCCGCGGGCGCGAACAAGACGCCCACATGCTCGACGAAGGGCACCGCCACCGCGCGCCGGGCGAAGCCGTCACCGGGGGTGCCCACGGTGTCTCCCTCCTCCGCGCCCAGCTCGGCCATCACGCGCCGCGCCTCGGCACGCAGCGCCCCCTCCCACGCGCCGTTGACGATCAGGAGGTTGACCGGGGCCTCCTCCGTCACCGCCTGGCTGAAGAGCGATATCCCCACCACCGCCTCGACACGGGGGTCCGCGATCCCCTGCCGCACCACGATGTCCGAGGCCATGGAATGCCCCACCAGCGCCACCCGCGGCTGCGCACCCGGCAGGCCCACGGCATACTCCGTCACGCGCGCCGTCTCCTCCATCAGCAGCCGGGTGGTGCCGTCGATGCGGGTCACGTCGCCCGACATCGGCACGGGATTGCGACCGTGCCCTTCGAAATCGAAACTCACCGTGATGAACCCCGCCCGCGCAAGGCTCAGTTGCCAGGCCGACATCAGCTGCCGCGACCCGGCGAAGCCGTGCGCGATGACGACGACCGGCCCCTCAGCCGCGGGCTGGCGCATCACGGTCACCGGGGTCTCGCCCACCTGCGCCTGGCGGATCTCCAGCCCGGCACGCGGGGCCTCCAGCCCCCAAAGACCGGCGGCCAGCGCGCACAGCGCCAACACCGCGATCAGGATATGCCGTGTCATATGAGCGATCCGTCAAGTTTGCCTGACACCCAACCTAGGCGCGTTTCGCGCCATGCCAACCGCCAAAGCCTCTGGCCCGCTGCGTCCCTTCGTGGTCTATGGCGCGAAACTGCAGCAAGAGCGGCCGACATGTTCACCATCACCCTCGTCACCAACCCCGCGATGATCCTGGAACCGGTGCTTGTCCGCTCGCTGCGCGATGCGATGGGCGGCGGCGATGCGCTTTGGCTCGACCCCAATTGCGCGGCTGAATTCGAGGTCGGGTCGCTGCCCGGGAACCTGCCCCAGATCCGCGACAGCCTCGATGCCGAGGGCGTCGACCTCGTCGCCCAGCCCAGCGCGGGCCGCCGCAAGCGGCTGCTTCTGGCCGACATGGATTCGACCATGATCCGGCAGGAATGCATCGACGAACTGGCCGCCGCGGCGGGCATCGGCGCACAGGTCGCCGCCATCACCGCCCGCGCGATGAACGGCGAGCTGGACTTCGAGGCGGCCCTGACCGAGCGCGTCGCGCTTCTGCGGGGCCTGCCCGAGACGACCATCGCCGAGGTGCTGGCCACCCGCATCACCATGATGCCCGGCGGTGCCACGCTGGTCGCCACGATGCGCGCCCATGGCGCCCATGCGGCGCTTGTCTCGGGCGGGTTCACCGCCTTTACCGAGGCCGTCGCGGCGCGGCTGGGCTTCCACGAGCACCGCGCGAACACGCTGCTGGTCGAGGGCGGCGTTCTGACCGGCACGGTCGCCCATCCGATCCTCGGGCGCGAGGCCAAGGTCGCCGCGCTGGAAGACCTGACCGCACGGCTTGGCCTGACCGATGCCGACGTGCTGGCCATCGGCGACGGCGCGAACGACCTGGGCATGCTGCAACGCGCAGGGCTGGGTGTCGCCGTCCACGCGAAACCCGTGGTGCAGGCGCAGGCCGCCCACGCGATCAACCACGGCGACCTGACCGCGCTGCTCTACGCGCAGGGCTACGCCAAGGCGGAGTTCGTGACGCCCTGACCCGAAGGGCTGCGCCCCGTGGCGCGGCGCGGAGGGGGCTTGCGGCGTGGCTCGGCCTCCGGCCTGCGCCCACGACCGCGGTGGCACCGCTGACGCGGTGCGGTCGGTGCCCCTGATCCAGGGAATGCGGAGCGGAGGCGTCGCTCCGAAACAGGGGGCTCTGCCCCCGTCCCTTCGGGACTCCCCCGGAGTTGTATTTGCCAAGATGAAGGGGAGACCCCGCACAACGGTCACACGAACCGGGCGCGGGGTGTCGGGTCATTCGGCAGGAACGGCGGCCTTCTCGATGCCCAGCGGATGCGCCAGCTTGTCCAGCATCTCCTTCGGGCAGACCTGCAGGAAGTTGCCGCGCTCGAGATCCCAGTGCTGCAGGATGCCGGCCGCCTTGCGCGAGCCGGTCTCGCGCAGATGCGCCTCGATCAGGGTCTTCAGCTGGGCCTCCCACTCGGGCACGGTCACCGGGCAGGTCACCAGCGTCTCCATGTTCATGTTGACGCGGGCCACACCCTCCGGGTCGTGGAGATAGGCCATGCCGCCCGTCATCCCGGCCCCGAAATTCGCCCCGATGGAGCCAAGGATCACCGCGACACCGCCGGTCATGTATTCACAGCCGTTGGAGCCACAGCCCTCGATCACCACCTTGGCGCCCGAGTTCCGCACCGCGAAACGCTCGCCCGCGCGGCCGGCCGCGAACAGGTAGCCGTCGGTCGCCCCGTAAAGCACCGTGTTGCCGATGATCACGTTCTCCGACGCGGTCAGCGGGCTGTCCTGCGGCGGGCGCACCACGACGATACCGCCCGACAGGCCCTTGCCCACATAGTCGTTCGCGTCGCCCGACACCTCGAGCTTGAGGCCGGGCGCGGCGAAGGCCCCCAGCGACTGACCGGCAGACCCTTGCAGCTTGACCGTCAGGTGATCGGGCTGCAGCGCGTTGCGCATCCCGAAGGCCTGAACGATATGGCTCGACGTCCGCGTGCCGATGGTGCGCAGCGTGTTCTGCACGGCATAGGACAGCTGCATCTTCTCGCCATCCTCGAGGAAGCGATGCGCATCCGCCACGATCTGCGCGTCCAGCGTGTCGGGCACGGCGTTGCGCGGCTTGTTGCGGTCATACTTGATCCGGTCGGCCCCATCGACGGTGATGAGCATCGGGTTGAGGTCGAGATCGTCCAGATGCGCCGCACCCCGGCTGACCTGCGTCAGCAGATCGGCCCGCCCGATCACGTCGTCCAGCGACCGCGCCCCGATGGAGGCGAGGATCTCCCGCACCTCCTGCGCATAGAAGGTGATCAGGTTCACCACCTTGTCCGCGTTGCCGGTGAACTTCTTGCGCAGGCTTTCGTCCTGCGTGCAGACGCCCACGGGGCAGGTGTTGGACTGGCACTGGCGCACCATGATGCAGCCCATGGCGATCAGCGCCGCGGTGCCGATGCCGTATTCCTCGGCCCCCATCATCGCCGCCATGACGATGTCGCGCCCGGTGCGAAGCCCGCCATCGGTGCGCAGCGTGATCCGGTCGCGCAGGTTGTTCATGGCGAGAACCTGGTGCGCCTCGGTCAGGCCCATCTCCCAGGGCAGACCGGCATACTTGATGCTGGTCGCAGGGCTGGCGCCCGTGCCGCCGTTGTGGCCCGAGATCAGGATCACGTCGGCCTTGGCCTTGGCCACGCCGGCGGCGATGGTGCCGACGCCCGAAGAGGCGACAAGCTTCACCGTCACCTTGGCGCGCGGGTTGATCTGCTTCAGGTCGTAGATCAGCTGCGCCAGGTCCTCGATACTGTAGATATCATGGTGCGGCGGGGGCGAGATCAGCGTCACGCCCTTGGTCGAATGCCGCAGCCGCGCGATCAGCTCGGTCACCTTCATGCCGGGCAGCTGGCCACCCTCGCCGGGCTTGGCCCCTTGCGCCACCTTGATCTCGAGCTCTTCGCAATGGTTCAGGTACTCGGCGGTCACGCCGAAGCGCCCCGAGGCCACCTGCTTGATCTTGGCGGACGGGTTGTCACCGTTCGGCTCCGGCACGAAATGCGCCGGGTCCTCGCCGCCCTCACCCGAGTCCGACTTCGCGCCGATCCGGTTCATCGCCACGTTCAGCGTCTTGTGCGCCTCGGGCGACAGCGCCCCCAGCGACATCCCCGGCGTGACAAAGCGCTTGCGGATCGAGGTGATGCTTTCCACCTCCTCGATGGGCACGGGATTGCCCAGCGGCTTGATGTCCATCAGGTCGCGCAGGTGGATCGGCGGATTGCTCCGCATCTTTTCCGAATACTGCTTCCACAGGCTGTAGGAGGCGCGGTTGCACGCCTGCTGCATCATGTGCATCGACGTCGCTTCCCATGCGTGCTTTTCGCCGGAGCGACGCGCCTTGTAGAAACCGCCGATGGGCAGCACCCCCTCACCACGGAGGAAGCCCTTGGCATGCACCTCCTCGGCCTTCTTCTGCAGGCCGCTGACGCCGATGCCGCTGATGCGCGACAACATGCCGGGGAAATACTCGGCCACCATCGCACGGCTCAGGCCCACCGCCTCGAAGTTCAGACCGCCGCGATAGGAGGAGATCACGGAAATCCCCATCTTCGACATGATCTTCAGAAGCCCCTGGTCGATGGCGGCCCGATAGCGCGCCATCGCCTCGGTCAGGCTGCCCTCGATCAGGCCGCGCGCGATGCGGTCGGCAATCGAGTCCTGCGCCAGGTAGGCGTTCACCGTCGTCGCCCCGCAGCCCACGAGAACCGCGAAGTAATGCGGGTCGATGCACTCGGCCGAGCGGACGTTGAGCGAACAGAAGGTCCGCAAACCGCGCTGCGTCAGCCAAGAATGCACCGCGCTGGTGGCCAGGATCATCGGCATCGCCACGCGATCCTCGCCCTGCCCCTGGTCGGTCAGGACCAGGTGACCGGCGCCCGAGCGCACGGCATCCTCCGCGGCGTGGCGAATACGCTCCAGCCCCTCGCGCAGCGCATCCTGCTTGCCGCCCGCGGCAAAGGTGCAGTCGATCACGACGTGATCGGCGTTGAAATGCCCGACCATCGCGTCGAACTGCGCGTTCGAGACGAAGGGGCTGTCGAGGACCAAGATCTCGGTCTGCGACGAATCCTCGTCCAGCACGTTCTTGAGGTTCCCGAAGCGCGTCTTCAGGCTCATCACCCGGTACTCGCGCAACGAGTCGATGGGCGGGTTCGTCACCTGGCTGAAGTTCTGGCGGAAGTAATGGCTGAGCGGGCGATACATGCTCGACAGAACCGCCGCCGGCGTGTCGTCGCCCATCGAGGCCAGCGCCTCCTTGCCATCCTCGGCCATCGGCGCGAGGATCTGCTCCAGCTCCTCGATGGAATAGCCCGCGGCCACCTGCCGGCGGCGCAGCTCGGCCCCGTCGAACAGCGCGCGTTCACTCACACCGGCCGTATCGGCAGCCAGATCGGCGATCTTGCCCACCCACTCCCCGAAGGGGCGCGAGGCCGCCAGCTTGTCCTTGATCTCGGTGTCGTGGAACAGCCCGCCGTCCTTCATGTCGACGGCGATCATCTGGCCCGGGCCAAGCGCGCCCTTTTCCACGACGGTCGCCTCGTTGATCGGCACCATCCCGGCCTCGGACCCGGCGATCAGCATCCCCTCACCGGTCACGACATAGCGCATCGGGCGCAGCCCGTTCCGGTCAAGACCGGCACAGACCCAGCGGCCATCGGTCATCGCCAGCGCGGCGGGGCCGTCCCACGGCTCCATCACCGAGTTGCAATAGGCATACATGTCCTGCCACGCCTGCGGCAGCTCCGCGGCGGTGTTCGACCAGGCCTCGGGCACCAGCATCGTCTTGGCCATCGGCGCCGAGCGGCCCGCGCGCACCAGCACCTCGAACACGGCATCAAGCGCGCCCGAGTCGCTCGCCCCCTGCGGGATGATCGGCTTGATGTCCTCGGCCATGTCCCCGAAATAGGTCGAGGCCATGCGGATCTCGTGGCTCTTCATCCAGTTGACGTTGCCCTTCAGCGTGTTGATCTCGCCGTTATGGGCCAACATGCGGAAGGGCTGGGCCAGCCACCACTGCGGAAAGGTGTTGGTCGAATAGCGCTGGTGGTAGATCGCAAAGGCGCTCTCGAAGCGCTCGTCCTGCAGGTCGGGATAGAACTCGGCCACGTCCTGCGCCAGCATCATCCCCTTATAGATGATCGAGCGGCAGCTGAAGCTGCAAAGATACAGCTCCTTCACACCCGCGGCCTGCGCGGCCTTCTCGATGCGGCGGCGGATGACGTAAAGTTCGCGCTCGAAGGTCTCTTCGTCCACGCCCTTGGAGTTCGAGATGATGATCTGCTCGATCTCGGGCCGCGTCGCGTTGGCCTTCTCGCCCAGCACGGCGATGTTCACCGGCACATGCCGCCAACCGTAGATGTAATAGCCCATCCGCAGCACTTCGGACTCGACGATCGTCCGGCAGGTCTCCTGCGCGCCGAAATTGGTGCGCGGCAGGAAGACCTGGCCGACGGCCATCAGCTCGTTCTCGCGCGGCTCATGCCCGGTGCGGCGCACCTGGTCGTAAAAGAAGCGCGGCGGGATCTGCACATGGATGCCCGCGCCGTCGCCGGTCTTGCCATCGGCATCCACCGCACCGCGGTGCCACACGGCCTTCAGCGCGTTGATGCCGTTCTCCACGACCTTGCGGCTGGCCTCACCGTCCAGCGCCACCACAAGCCCCACCCCGCAGGAGGAATGCTCGTCTTCCTCGCGGAACATGCCGTTCTCGGCCATCCACCGGCGCTTGGCCTCTTCGGCCGCCGCCCAGGTCGCATCGTAAGTCGTCATGGCATGTCTCCCTCGAGATGAAGGTTTTTCGCTTCGTATTCCGCGCGAGTCGCGCGGCGATGATCACCGGACAACGGCACATAGGCCGGTGCGCGGTCGGTGTAGATTTCCGAAATCAGCGGGAACGCCGCCGCAGCCGGAAAGAGGGCGGGCATCAGCTCGTAGTCCGCGTCGTCGCGGTCGGTGTTCCTGAGCCACAGGTTGCTGCCGCAGACCGGGCAAAAGGCGCGCTCGGAAAACGGGGAGGAGGCATAGCGCGCAACCGCGCCCTCGACCGTCACGGCATCGGCCGATGCCTCGAACGCGCCCCAGACCAGACCGGACGACCTTTGACACATGCTGCAATGGCAGACCCCCACCGCGGCGACATGGGCGCCGTCGACGCCGATCCGCACGGCCCCGCACAGGCAGGCGCCGTCAAGTCGCCCGGTGCGGCGGTATTGATCCGCGATGCTCACTGCCGAACCCTCCAGACCGGGACGGCGGGCGCCGCGCTCATCATGTCGCCGCAATCGTAGATCGGCCGCGTGGTTAGGAAGCCCGGCTCGCCGGGTTCCGCAAACTCCATCGGGCTGTTGTTGTATTCGAAGCTTGTCCCGTCGGGCTCGGTCACCGTCTCGACCCCGCCGAAGAACATCCGCCAGCCCTCGTGGACGAACTGGTTGCCCTCGACCCGGCGCGCGCCGCCGTCCACGCCGTATTGATAGGTGAACTCGGTCACCATCAGGGTCCGGCCATCCACCGTCACCTCGCCGCCCGTCAGGCTGTCGAAACCGGTGTAGTCGCGCCGGAACCGGCCCGTCTGCCCCTCGACCATCAGCGAGAACACCATCGTGTCGCTGCCCGTCTCCAGCAGCTCGGTCAGGCTGGCGGGGTCGTCCTCGGGCTCGACCAGCACGGTCGTGCTGTCGCTGCGCAGGCTCCAGCCCCGCAGCCAGCGAAATTCCGCATCCGTGTAGCTCAGGTAATAGGGTCCGTCCTGATCCAGCGAGACGCGCCAATGCGTCCCCTCGGGATCGCCCTCGCAGGTCCAGTGGTGGCTGACCGTGCATTCGCGCGCCTGAACCGTCAGAAAGGCGGTGCAACCCGCCGGCACATCGAACAGGTCGGGCCCCGGCATCTGCGCGGCCGCGGGCAGCGGCGCGCACAGCAGGGCCGCCGCGAGACCCACGGTGCCCAAACCGGTTGCGATGCCGTTAACCCACATACCCGTCAGCCTTTCTGACCTTTAACCTTTGCGCCCACGCGCCCGTATGACCCCGCGTATGCACGCGGTCTGCACGCCCCGTGTACGGATGTCACCGCCTGACCGGGCCAGCCCGATGGCGGTTACCGGATCACTCCGCCGCCACCGCGCCCGTGGTCGCCAGTTTTTCGAGGATCGCCTCGGCCGCCTCGCGCCCGTCGCGGATCGCCCAGACAACCAGCGATGCGCCGCGCACGATATCGCCCACCGCATAGACATTCTCGACCTGGGTCTCATGCGTGCGGAAGTTGGCCTTGATCGTGCCCCAGCGCGTCACCTCCAGCTCGGGAACACCCCAGAGCGTCGGCAGGTCCTCGGGCTCGAAGCCCAGCGCCTTGATGACCATGTCCGCGCCTTCGACATACTCGGCGCCCTCGATGATCTCGGGGGATTGCCGCCCGGTCTGGTCCGGTGCGCCAAGGCGCATCCGGTCGACCATCACGCCTTCGACCGTCTCACCGCCGGTGAAACCCTTGGGCGCGGAAAGCCACACGAATTCAACGCCTTCTTCCTCGGCATTGGCCACCTCGCGCTGTGAGCCGGGCATGTTCGCCTTGTCGCGGCGATAGAGGCACTTCACGCTGACCGCATCCTGCCGGATCGCGGTGCGCACGCAGTCCATCGCGGTGTCGCCGCCGCCGATGACGACGATGCGCTTGCCCTTTGCATTCAGCTCGCCGCTGTCGAACTCGGGCACCTCGTCGCCAAAGCTCTTGCGGTTGCTGGCCGTCAGGTAGTCGATGGCGCGCACGATGCCGTCGGCCCCCACGCCCGGCGCGTTCAGGTCGCGCGACTTGTAGACGCCCGTGGCGATGATGACGAAGTCATGCTTGCCGCGGATCGCGTCGAAGCTGACGTCTTCGCCCACGTTGCAATTCAGCACGAACTCCACGCCGCCCTCTTCCAGCAGCGTGTTGCGGCGCACCACCACGTCCTTCTCCAGCTTGAAGCCGGGAATGCCGTAGGTCATCAGCCCGCCCGCGCGGTCGTAGCGGTCATAGACCGTCACCTGCAGCCCGGCGCGGCGCAGCATGTCCGCGGCGGCAAGCCCGCCGGGGCCCGCGCCGATGATGCCGACCGATTCGGGCCGCTCCACCGAAGGCGCGATGGGCTTGACCCAGCCCTGGTCCCAGGCCGTATCGGTGATGTATTTCTCGACCGAGCCGATCGTGACGGTGCCGTGCCCCGACTGCTCGATCACGCAGTTCCCCTCGCACAGGCGATCCTGCGGGCAGATGCGGCCGCAGATCTCGGGGAAGGTGTTGGTCGCCTGGCTGATCTCGTAAGCTTCCTGCAACCGCCCCTCGGCGGTCAGCTTGAGCCAATCGGGAATGTTGTTGTGCAGCGGACAATGCGACTGGCAATAGGGAACACCGCACTGGCTGCACCGCCCGGCCTGCTCCGCCGCCTTCTCGCGCGCGTATTCACCGTAGATCTCGCCGAAATCCTCACGGCGCAGGTTCGGCGGACGCTTCTCCGGCATCTCCCGCTCGACCGACACGAATTTCAACATGGGTTGCTTGGCCACGAAACATCTCCCATCCTAGCTGCGCCTCTATACCGAGGCTGCACGGATCTGAAAAGACAACAAGGCTGACCTATTTGCCGATTTTACCGCCGTCAAGCCTGTCGCTTGGACCAAAACATCCCGAAAATGGTAAACAAGAGTTACCTATATTCCAGAATCAGATGATACATCAGGGCTTTGACCCGTTGCCCTTTTTCGGACCCTGCGCACGATGACCCTGTGGAACCTGATCCTGCTCGCCCTGATCCAGGGCATCACCGAGTTCCTTCCGGTCTCGAGCTCCGGCCATCTCGTGCTTCTGCCGAATCTCACCGGGCTTGCCGACCAGGGTCAGGTGATCGACGTCGCCGTCCATGTCGGCACGCTGGGCGCGGTCATGCTCTACTTCTGGCGCGACGTGCGGCTGGCCCTGACGGGCCTGCCCCGGATGCTGACGGGCCGGATCGACACGGCGGGCGCAAGGCTCGCCTTCCTGCTGATGATCGCCACGATCCCGGTGATCCTTGCGGGGCTTGTCCTGCACCTGACGGGCCTTGACGATGCGATGCGCTCCGTCGCGGTGATCGGCTGGACGATGCTGGTCTTCGGCCTTGTCCTCTACTGGGCCGACCAGCGCGGGCCGAAGGTGAAACAGGCCGCAGGCTGGTCGCTGAAGGACGCCATCACCATGGGCCTCTGGCAGGCGGTCGCGCTGATCCCCGGCACCTCGCGCTCCGGCATCACCATCACCGGCGCGCGGCTGCTGGGCTATGACCGCGAAAGCGCGGCCCGCCTGTCGATGCTGATGTCGATCCCGACGATCATGGCCTCGGGCATCCTGCTGGGGGGTGAGGTGATCGCCACCGCCGACGCGGCCGCCGCGCGCGACGGGGCCATCGCCGCCGGCTTCGCCTTCGTCTCGGCGCTTGCGGCGCTCAGCATCATGATGCGGCTTCTGCGCTCGGTCAGCTTCACGCCCTACGTGATCTACCGCGTGGCGCTCGGCGTGATCCTTCTGGGGATCGCCTATTCCTGACTGCGCAGGTGGCGTGCGGCTTCCTTGATGTCGGAATATTGCCCGCCGGGGCGGTAGTGCCACAGGTAGTCGTCCAGCACCGCCTCCATCGCGGTGGGGTGGATGCCCAGCTCGGCAAAGCCCATGCGCCCCTCGGTCACCACGTTGTCGCGGCGCAGGTTGCGGACCTGGTCGCGCGTGAGCAAGCCGTTGTGGAACAGGCCCAGCGTCACCGTCTGCACCGCGTCCAGCACCGTGCCCATGATCCCGGCCACGAAGAACGGCACGTTCAAGAGCAGGCGGCGGCGGCGAATCACGCCCAGCATCCGCTGCATCAGCACGCGGAACGTCGCCACCTCGGGCCCGCCCAGCTCGTAGATGCCCGGCTTCGCCGTCCCGAGGATGCCCATCACCGCGGCCTTTGCCACGTCATCGACATAGACCGGCTGGAACTTCGTCTCGGCCCCGACCACGGGAAGGGCGGGCGACATCCGCGTCATTGCGGCGAAGCGGTTGAAGAACTGGTCCTCGGGTCCGAAGACGATGGAGGGGCGCAGGATCATCGCGGTCGGGAAGGCGGCCAGCACCGCCTCTTCGCCCTTGCCCTTGGTGTCGGCGTAGTCGCTGTCGCTGCCGCCCTCGGCCCCGATGGCCGAGACATGCACCAACCGTGCGGCGCCTTCCTCGGCGGCGATGCGGGCGACACGGGCCGCCCCTTCGGCCTGAACGGTGTCGAAGCGGTTCTTGCCGCGCTCCGACAGGATGCCCACGCAGTTCACAACCGCGTCAGCGCCGTGGATTGCCGCGCGCACGCTGTCGTCATCGCGGATATTGGCGAGCACCGGCTCCACCTGCCCCACCACGCCGTAGGGCCGCACGAACAGCGCCTCGTTCGGACGGCGCACCGCGACGCGGACACGCCAGCCTTCCTTGGCCATGCGCCGAGCGATGTAGCGTCCGACAAAGCCGGATCCGCCGAAAATGGTGACGAGCTTCGACATGGATGGTGTCCTCCGGTCACGGTCTTGGCTCGCGTGATAGAAGGGCCATCCCGGCGCGACAAGGCGCAAATCGTCCCAAGGTTGCGCCGGAACCCGCGCAGCGCCCCGGACACGGGTGGCAACGACTCGGTGCAGGGGCTAGGTATGAAGAGATGTTTGCTCGTATCGCCTTGGTCCATCTCGGCGCGCTGGCCTTGTCGGTCTGTGTCGCCGTCACCTCCGCGCCCGCCGCCGCGCAGGAGGTCCGCCTGATCGCGCCCGGCGCATCAGAGGACCTGCAGGACCGGCTGCGCGCCGCCGCGCTGCTGTTGCGCGACCTTGACGAGGGCACGACCCGCACCGGCGCCGATGTCGTCGCCGCCGCGCGTGCCGATTACGCGCGCCTGATCGGCGTGCTCTACGAAGACGGCTACTTCGCCCCGGTGATCGCCATCCGCCTCGACGGTCGGGATGCCGCGGGCATCTCGCCCTTCGATCCGCCCGGCCGCGTGCAGACCGTCGAGATCGAGATCGAGACCGGCGCGCCCTTCCGGCTGGGCGAAGCGCGGATCGGCCCGCTTGCCCCCGACACCGACCTGCCCGAGGGGTTCCGCCCCGGCGAACCGGCGTCCACCCCGCTTCTGCGCGACACCACCGCCGCGGCCCTGACCGCGTGGCGGGCGCAGGGCAACGCCTTCGCCGATGTCGGCGAGCAGTCGATCCGCGCCGACAACCGCGCCGCCGTCCTCGACGTGGCGATCCGCGTCGATCCCGGCCCGGTCATCTCCTTCGGCCAGCTTCTGCCCGAGGGGCAGGAGCGGATGCGCACGGCCCGTATCCTCGAAATCGCGGGCCTGCCCGTGGGCGAGGTCTATTCGCCCGAGGCGCTTGCCCGCGCCGAGGAACGGCTGCGCGAAACCGGCGTCTTTTCCGCCGTGGCGCTGCAACTGCGCGACCCGCAGGCCCGCGATGTCTCGGACGTGGCCGCCGTCCTCGACGAGGCGCCCTTGCGCCGCCTCGGCTTCGGGGCGGAGCTGTCCAGCGACGAGGGCATCCAGCTGTCGGCCTACTGGCTGCACCGCAACCTGTTCGGCGGGGCCGAGCGTCTGCGCTTCGACGCCGTCGTCTCGGGCATCAGCAGCGATACCGACGGCATCGACGCCGAGCTGACCGCCCGCTTCGACCGCCCCGCCACCTTCACGCCCGACACGGACCTCGGTCTCGAGCTGGGTGTCGCCGCGCTGAAGGAACCGCTTTACCAGCTCGATTCGGTAACGCTCGAGGCCGGTCTCACCCACCGGCTGACCGACCGGATCACCCTGCGCGGCGCGCTGGGTCTGGAACGGGCGCGGTTTTCCTCGCCGCTCGGCACCTCCACCATCACCCGGCTGACCCTGCCGCTGGGCGCGACCTACGACGGGCGCGACGATCCGCTGGATGCGCGCGCGGGTCTCTACGGCGACGTCGCGCTGACACCCTTCCTCACGCCGGGCGATGGCGGCGGCGCGCGGCTGACCTTCGACGGCCGCGCCTACCGCGCCTTCGGCGAAGGGGCCACCCGCCTTGCCGGGCGGCTGCAACTGGGCGCGCTGACGGGCGGGACAGTCGCGGATATCCCGCCCGACGAGTTCTTCTATTCCGGCGGCTCGGGCACCGTCCGCGGCCAACCCTACCAGACCCTCGGCGCGCTTCAGGGCGGCATCGCCAGCGGCGGCCGCTCCTTCGCGGGGCTGTCGGGCGAGATCCGACACGACGTAGGCGAGACGAATTTCGGCGTCGTCGGCTTCGCCGATATCGGCGCGATCAGTGCCGACAGCTGGGGCGGCGGCGACAGCGACTGGCACGCAGGCGCGGGCCTCGGGCTGCGCTACGCCACGCCCTTCGGGCCGATCCGCCTTGACCTTGCCACGCCCGTCACCGGCACGAACGCGGGGCGCGAGGCCTATCTCTACATCGGCATCGGGCAGGCCTTCTGATGCGGCATCTTCTGCTGGCCCTCATCGCCGTCACGGCCCTTCTCGCCGCGCCCGCCGCGGCACAGGACGACGACCGCTCGCGCATCGTGCGCTTCCTCGAAGACCAGCTTTCGGACGGCGCGCGCACCGTCACCATCGAGGGCTTTCGCGGCGCGCTGTCGGCCACCGCCGAGCTGGACCGCCTGACCATCGCCGACGCGCAGGGCGTCTGGCTGACGCTGGAGGGCGCGGAACTGAACTGGTCGCGCGCGGCCCTTCTGCGCGGCGCGCTGCAGATCGACCAGCTCACCGCCGAGCGGCTGGAGATCCTGCGCGCCCCCGTCACCGAGCCGGGGCTCGACCTGCCACCGGCCGAGGCGACACCCTTTTCCCTGCCCGACCTGCCGGTCTCCATCGCCATCGACCGCACCGCCATCGCGCGGGTCAGTCTCGGCCCCTCGCTCATCGGGCAGGCGGTCGAGCTGTCGGTGCAGGGCGCGGCGCAACTGGCCGGCGGCGAGGGCAGCGCCGCGCTCGAGATCACCCGCCTCGACGGGCCGCGCGGCGTCTTCGACCTTGCCGCGAGCTACACCAACGACACGCGGCTCCTGTCGCTGTCCCTGCTGCTCGAGGAAGATCCCGGCGGCCTTGCCGCCACGCTTCTGGGGCTTCCCGGCGCACCGCAACTGAGCCTGTCGGTCGCGGGCGAGGACCCGATCGACGATTTCGCCGCCGAGATCGCCCTTTCGACCGAGGGCGTGCCGCGCCTGTCGGGGACGGTGGCGACCGCGCTCACCCCCGAGACCGGAACGCGCAGGGTGACGGCGCGCGTCGGCGGCGACATCACGCCCCTGTTCCTGCCCGATTACCGCGCCTTCTTCGGCCCCGATGTCGCGCTCGACACGCAGATCACGCTGCTGCCCGACGGCGCCGTCGCGCTTGACCGGCTGTCGCTGAGCGCGGCGGCGCTGGAGCTGTCGGGCGAGATGTCGCTCGACCCCGGCGGGCGGCCCCGCGCCTTTGCGCTGACCGGGCGCATCGCCGACCCCGCGGGAACCGGCCCCGTGCGCCTGCCGATCCCCGATGCCGAGATCACCGTGACCGCCGCCGATATCGCGGTGCGCTATGACCGCGCCGCGGGCGACGCCTATGACGCGGTCGCGCGGGCGACCGGCCTCGACCTCGGGACGGCGACGGTCGACGCGATTCGGATCGACGCCGCGGGCGAGATCGCCGAGACGCCCGAGGGGCTGCGCGTGGACGCGCCGCTGCGCGTCGCCCTCGACGGGCTGCGGCACGACGATCCGGCGCTGCAACAGGCGCTGGGACAGGTCGCGCAGCTGACCGCGCGGCTCGGCTGGCGCACGGGCCGGCCCGTGACGCTCGACGCGCTGTCCGCGCGGGCGGGCGACCTTGCCCTGACCGGCGAGGCTGCGCTTGCCACCGGCGAGGCGCAACTGACCCTGACCACCGCGCTCACGGCCGAGGCCGCCGACCTGTCGCGCTTCGCCGCGCTGGCCGAACAACCCCTGTCCGGCCGCCTGTCCGCCACGCTGCAGGCCGAGGCCGAGCTTCTGTCGGGCGCCTTCGACCTGATGCTGGAGGGCACGGGCCGCGACCTGCGCATCGCCGAGGCGCTTCCGCCGCGGCTCTTCGCGGGCGAGACCCGGCTGACCCTCTCGGCGCTGCGCGACGAAACCGGCCTTACCCTGCGCGCGCTCACGCTCGACGGGGCCGAGGCGCGCCTGTCGGGCACCGGTCGCCTTGGCCCCGACGGCGCGGTGATCGGCCTTGACGCGCGGCTGGCCGATGTCGGGCTGTTCACCGACACCTTGAGCGGGCCGGTGACGGCCCGGCTCGACACCACCCGCGGCGCGGGCGAGGACGCGCCGTGGCGCGTGGTCGCCGAGCTGACCAGCGGCGCGGGCATCACCGCCGATGTCTCGGGCTCTGTCGCCGCCGATGCCGCCACCGCCGATCTGACGGCGCGGGGCCAGCTGCCCCTTGCGCTGGCCAACCGCGCGCTGGCGCCGCGCAGCGTCTTCGGCACGCTCGACTTCGACCTGCGCCTGAACGGCGCACCCGCGCTTGCGTCGCTGTCGGGCACGGTCCGCACAGGCGACGCGCGCGTCACCCTGCCCACGCTTCAGACCGCGCTCGAAGGCGTCTCGGCCACCGGCCAGCTGTCGGGCGGGCGCGTCAGCTTCTCGACCGACGGTCGGCTCGGCAGCGGCGGCACGGTGACCGCCGACGGCAGCGTCGGGCTGACCGAGCCCGGCCTGCCCGCCCGGATCGAGATTCGCGGCCGCGACCTGCGGCTGGTCGATCCCACGCTCTACGAGGCGCGCATCGACCGCGCCGATGTCGCCGTCACCGGCGCCCTGACCGGCGCGCTGCAGGTGGGTGGCGAAATCGCGCTGGGCGAAACCGAACTGCGCGTGCCCGAAAGCGGGCTGGGCGGCTCGGCCGCCATCCCGCCGATCACCCACAGCGCGGAAACCGCCGCCGAGCGGCGCACGCGCATCGCTGCGGGCCTCGGCCCACGGGCGCAAGGCGCAGACGGCGGCAGCGGCGGTGGCGCGCAGCGCATCGCCCTCGACCTGGCGATCACGGCCCCCGGCCGCATCTTCATCCGCGGCCGCGGCCTCGACGCGGAGCTGGGCGGGCAACTGCGCCTTGGCGGCACCACCGCCGAGGTCATCCCGGCAGGCCGCTTCGACCTCGTCCGCGGGCGGCTCTCGATCCTCGGCACGCGGCTCGACCTGACCGAGGGCTCCGCCAGCCTCGAAGGCAGCTTCGATCCGTTCATCCGGCTACGCGCCACCACCCGCGCGGGCGACTACCAGGTCAGCATCGAATTGAGCGGCCCGATCAGCGCGCCCACCGTCACCCTCGGGTCCAGCCCCAGCCTCCCCGAGGACGAGATCCTCGCCCAGCTTCTGTTCGGGCGCTCGGTCTCGGCGCTGTCGCCGGTGCAGCTGCTGCAACTGGCCGATGCCGCGGCCTCGCTGGCGGGCGGCGAGGGCCAGGGGGGCATCCTGTCGAACCTGCGCGAAACCCTCGGGCTCGACGATCTCGACATCCAGACCGACGCCCAGGGCAACGCCGCCCTGCGCGCCGGGCGCTACCTGTCGGACAATGTCTATACCGATGTCACGGTGGGCGGCGACGGCGGCGCGGATGTCTCGCTCAACATCGACCTGACGCCGAACGTGACCGCGCGCGGCAGCTTTTCCTCGGACGGAACCTCCAGCCTCGGCGTGTTCTTCGAGCGGGATTATTGAAGTCGCGCATTTTCCCGCACGACCCCCGTTGACACCCCCGCACACCGCCTTTATCAGCCCGCCTCACGACACCTGCCCAGGTGGCGGAATTGGTAGACGCGCTGGCTTCAGGTGCCAGTGATCGAAAGGTCGTGGAGGTTCGAGTCCTCTCCTGGGCACCACTCTTTCTCTCCGCCGCACCGCCTGCGAGATGAAAGGGACTGAACCGTGACGATCCACCTCTATCAGAACGATCTGCCCGATGGCCTCGACCTCGGTCCCGCGGTCGCAATCGACTGCGAGACGATGGGCCTCAACCCCCACCGTGACAGGCTTTGCGTCGTGCAGCTGTCGTCGGGTGACGGCAACGCGCACCTGATGCAGGTCGCCAAGGGCCAGACCGAGGCCCCCAATCTCGCGCGGCTTCTGACCGACCCCGATGTGCTCAAGCTGTTCCATTTCGGGCGCTTCGACATCGCGGTGATGTATCACGCCTTCGGCGCGCTGGCCGCGCCGGTCTATTGCACCAAGATCGCCTCGAAACTGGTGCGCACCTACACCGACCGGCACGGGCTGAAATACCTGCTGCAGGAACTGCTCGAGGTCGACATCTCCAAGCAGCAGCAAAGCTCGGACTGGGGCGCGGCCAAGCTGACCGAGCCGCAAAAGGCCTATGCCGCCTCCGATGTGCTGTATCTCCACCGCCTGAAAGCCGCGCTCGACGAGATGCTGGCGCGCGAAGGGCGCACCGCCACCGCGCAGGCCTGTTTCGACTTCCTGCCGACGCGCGCGCAACTCGATCTTGCCGGTTGGCCCGAGATCGACATCTTCTCGCACTGATCGGCCGATGGCGGCGCCCAACCGATATTCGCGGATCGTGAGCTGGGTCAAACTGGCCCTTCCGCTCATCGCTCTGGCGCTGCTGTCCACGATGTTCCTGTTCTCGCGCACCCCCGACCCCGAGGCGGCGCTGCCCTTCGCCACGGTCGACATCGACGAGTTGCTGCGCGAACAGCGCCTGTCGCAGCCGCGCTTCGCCGGAACGCTCGAGGACGGGCGCGCGGTGACGCTGGTCGCCGCCAGCGCCGCGCCCGAGCCCGCGAACCCCAACCGCATCCGCCTGACCGAGATCGAGGCGCGCGTCACCGTCACCGACGAGAACCGCATGGTGGTCAGCGCCGGCAACGGCGAGATCGACCTTGCCGCCCGCGCGCTGTCGCTCGACGGGCAGGTCTCTGCGGCGACGACCTCGGGCCTGTCGCTCGACACCGCGCGGCTGATCGTCTCGATGGACCGGATGCGCCTCTCCGCGCCCGGCCGGATCGAGATCGTCGCCGAGGGCGCCACCCTGACCGCCGGGGCGATGGAGATGACCGGCCCCGAAGGCGGGGCTTTCCTGAGTTTCACAGGCGGCGTTCGCCTGATATACGACCCTTGAGTGCCCCCCGAGTTCCCCAAGTAGACGTCACCATGTTTCGCCACCTGCTTCCTTCGGCCATCCTGGCCATCGCCCTTGCCACGGCCCACCCGGCATTCGCCCAGGTGGGGATCGGCTTTGGCGGCGTGGCGCATGATGCCGACCAGCCGGTCGAGGTGACCGCCGACAGCCTGTCCATCGACCAGGGCAACGGCCGCGCCGTCTTCGAGGGCAATGTCCTGATCGTGCAGGGCGATCTGCGCATGGCCGCAGGCCGGGTCGAGGTGGTCTATGCCGACACCGGCAGCGGCAACACCGTGCAGGAGGTTCTGGCCTCGGGCGGGGTTCTGGTCGCGCGCGGCGAAGACGCCGCCGAGGGCGCGCAGGCGCGCTACGACATCGGCGCCGCGCTGCTGACGATGTCGGGCGACGTGCTGGTGACGCAGGGGCCCACCGCCATCGCGGGCGACAGCATGACGGTCAACATGACCACCGGGAACGGCACCATCGACGGTCGCGTGCGCACGGTGATCGACCCCGAGGCGAACTGATGGAGGGCGGCAAACCCGCGCTCACCGTGACCGCGGGCGGTCAGGGTCTCGTCGTTCACAGGCTGCGCAAGAGCTACCGCCGCCGCCCGGTGATCCGCGATGTCTCGCTCACCCTCGCCCGCGGCGAGGTTGTGGCGCTGCTCGGCCCCAACGGCTCGGGCAAGACCACGTCCTTCTATTGCATCGCCGGGCTGATCACGCCCGACGGCGGCACCGTCACCATCGACGGACAGGACGTGACGCTCTTTCCGATGTATCGCCGCGCGCGGGCGGGCATCGGCTACTTGCCGCAGGAAATGTCGATCTTCCGCGGCCTTTCGGTCGAGGACAACATCATGGCCATCCTCGAGGTGGTCGAGAAGAACCGCAAGACCCGGCAGGACCGGCTCGAGGAACTCCTGTCCGAGTTCTCCATCGGCCACCTGCGCCGCGCGCCCGCCCTGTCGCTCTCGGGCGGCGAACGCCGCCGCGCCGAGATCGCGCGCTGCCTTGCCTCGAACCCCCGCTACGTGCTGCTGGACGAACCCTTCGCGGGCGTCGACCCCATCGCCGTGGGCGAGATCCGGCACCTTGTGCAGGACCTCAAGACGCGGGGCATCGGCGTTCTGATCACCGATCACAACGTGCGCGAAACCCTCGAGATCGTGGACCGCGCCTATATCCTGCACGACGGCACCATCATCAAGTCGGGCACCCCCGACGAGGTCGTCGACGACGAGACGGTGCGCCGCGTCTACCTTGGCCAGAGCTTCCGCATCACCTGACGCGCCGCCGCTCCGCTTTGCGGAAATCAGACCTGCGCGCCGCTCCGCTTTGCGTTGACAGCGCCCCCGCGCCGTCGCCTAATGGGTGTGATGTTCGCGTTCGCTTCATCCCAGATCCCCGCGTCCGCCCGCCGGACGAAGGCCCGCGAAAACGGCCCGGGATCAGCCATACCAAAACGCAGCCGAACAGCCTCTTGCAGGCGGCAGGCCACCCATTCCGGGCCGGCCACGATCCCCTGCATCTGAAGTCCGGAGGACCCATGCGCTATCAAATCAGCGGAAAACAGATCGACATCGGAGAAGCCCTGCAAACCCATGTGCAGGACAGCCTGGGTGCCGTGGTCGAGAAATTCTCGATGCGCCCGACCGATGCGACCGTGATCTTCTCGAAATCCGGCGCAGAATACGTCTGCGAAGCGACGATCCACCTCTCCACCGGCCTCACCGCCTCGGCCAAAGGCCACGCGCACGAGATCTATGCCGCCTTCGAAGGCAGCGCGGAAAAGATGGAAAAGCAGCTGCGCCGCTACAAGCGCCGCCTGAAAGACCATCACCGCGATAGGCAGGACCCCGTTGAAACCTTCGGAGCGGCCATGTATGTCCTCGCTCCATCCGGTCACGAGGCCGAGGAACAGGAACCCGAGGATCTGCAGCCGATCATCGTGGCCGAGATGGAGACCAAGATCCCCTCGCTTTCGGTCGGCGAAGCCGTGATGCAGATGGAGATCGCGGGCGCGCCGGTCCTTGTGTTCCGAAACGAAAAGCACAACGGGGTGAACGTGGTCTACCGGCGCGATGACGGAAACGTCGGCTGGATCGACCCCCCCGGCAAATGAGACACCGGCGCGGCGGTGGCCCCTCGGCCCCGCCGCGCGCAACCGATCCGGCTTCTGGGTCACGAAGGGGATGGGATGAACCTGTCGTCGTTGCTGAAACCGCGCGCCGTGAAGGTGCTGAGTGATGTGACCAGCAAGAAACGCCTGATGCAAAGCATCGCGGATCTTGCGCATGACCTGATCGGGCTGCCCGAAGGGCAGATCTTCGATGCGCTGCAAGAACGCGAAAGCCTGGGGCCCACCGGCGTGGGCCATGGCGTCGCCCTGCCCCATGCGCGGCTCTCGGACCTGACCGAGGTGCATGGCGCCTTCCTGCGGCTCGAGAAACCCATCGAGTTCGACGCCGCCGACCGGCAGCCGGTCGACCTTGTCTTCGCGCTGTTTGCGCCCGCCGATACCGGCGTCGATCACCTCAAGGCGCTGGCGCTCGTCTCGCGCACGCTGCGCGACCCGTCGCTCTGCGCCAAGCTGCGCGCGAATGCCGACGCGGCGACGCTCCACACCCTCCTGACCGAGCACGAAGCAAGCAAGGCCGCCTGACCGCGGCCCGGCACCCTACATCTTGTTCCAGCGCGGAAAGCCGAGCGTCTGGTAATCGCGCCGGTAGGCGTCGATCGCCGCCTTCTCGATCTTGCCGTCATGGACCTTGGCCAGCGGCACCGCGCCCGGCACCCCCTCGGCCCGCGGCTCGGGCGCATCCGCCACGCCCACCGCGCGCGCCAGCGCGGGCAGCGCGGTGGTCATCTCTTCCTCGCGCAGCAGGTGATGGGGCTGCGCCACCTGCGCCATGCCCTGCAGCGTCGCCGCTTGCGAGGCCCATGCCGCATCGATCCGCAGGCTGGTCTGCCCGGCAAGGTTCATCTTCAGAAACTCGAGGAACCCGGCGAATGCCGCCTTCTGCGACTCGGCGCTCCAGTCGTCGCCTGGGGCACCGGCCGGGATCGGCAGTTTGTAGCGTTGCCGCAGGATCTTGCGCGCCTCGGCATAGGCAGGCCGGTCATCGGGCAGGATGAACCGGTTGAAGGTCACATAGGCCCGCTTCACCGGGTGCCGCAGCACCGTGAAACTGCGATAGGCGGGGTGGGCCCTGATCCACTGTTTCAGGTCCTTCTGCGTCATCTTGCGCAAAAGCCCCTCGCGCCCGACGCCGCCGATCCCCGCCATCCAGTCGATCACCGCCTGTTCCGGCGCGCCCTTGATCGGCATGAACAACAGCCCGACCTCGGGATGCGCCACGAAACCGGGAACCGAGGCCCCGCGCACCGGCTCGACATCCGCGCTGGCGGTCAGGCCGAACCGGTCGACGTCGCGCAGCGCCGCGATCATCTCGTCGTAATTCTCGACCTTTTCCGACAGCGCGCCGGGGTTCTGCCGTTTCAGCGTGTTCGATGCCGCCTCGATCCGCCCCTCGGACCCGAGAAAGGCCGCCAGCCCGTTCAGCACGTCCGGGTCGTTGATATCCTCGTAACGGATCAGGAAGGCCCCCTGCCCGCCCAGCTGCAACCCCCGGCGCAGCCGGTCCTGAAAGGCGGCCAGCCGGTCGGTCAGCTCGGCGAATTCCTCGGCGTCGAAGCGGATCTGCGCGGTCTTCAGGTTCTTGCCATCGGTCAAGCGCCACTGCCCCGTGGCGGTGGCGATCTTGCGGCTGACATAGCTGTCCAGCGGATTGCGCGTCAGGATGATCTTGGCGATCCGCGGATCGGCCAGCACCCGCTCGACCACGCGGTCGTCGTGGTCATGGAACAAACGAAACCCCGGCAGCCCCTCGGTGCCGTCGATGATCCGCTCCAACAGGCCCAGCGGATCGCCCTCGCGGCGGTCCATGTCATAGCCCATCAGCTCGAACCGGTTGTGATGCCCGAGGAAGGTGGGGTTGTAGACCTCGCCGTAACAGGTCACGTCCGGCAGGGCGTTCAGGTTGTCCTCCAGGTAATTCGACCCGGTCCGCATTTCGGCGAACATGACAAAGGCATCAAATCGGCGGTTGGCCATGGATCAGGTCACCAGGTAGGGGCGGTTGCGATCGGCGGGTGGCCGGTGAACCGGACCCTCCATCGGGAAATCGCCCACCGTCATCGGGTTCATGCCCTGGTTCTTCAGCGACTGCAGGAAGCCCGCGAAGCCCGACAGGTCGGCCATGCGCGGCGCTTCGGTCAGGCGCATGGCATTGGCCCCCTCCATCGCGTCGAGGATGCCCTGCAGATGCTCCATCGGTTCCTCGATGAAATCCGCCAGCGTCCAGATGCGGATGTCGGCACGGCTGCGCACATGGCGCAGCGTGTTGACGAAATCGACCTCGTGGCGCTGCATCCGCGCGGCATCCTGCCGGATGTCCGAGAAATTCCGGTTCGACTGGTAGAGCCGCACCGCCCAGGCCCCCGTGATGACCGAGATCTGCGCATTCGCATCCGCCGCCATGAAGGCGCCCGGCCGCTGGTTGTCGCGCGGGCCGAACATGAACACCTGCCGCTCGCCCCGCGTGTTCCAGATCAGGTTCGTCAGGAACCCCTCGGGGTTGTAGTCGCGCAAGGCGGCATGGGCCGACAGGCACCCGGCATAGATCGGCGCATCCCCGGCAAAGCGGGCGCGCGCCGGATCGAAGATGTTGCCATGCACCACCGTGCCCAGCCGCCGCGCGAGCCAGGTCTCGAAATCCTCGAACAGGTCGTTGAACCCCTGGAACACCGAATAGGGCGCGGCGGTCTTGCCGTTCTCCCAATCGGGGTTGGGATAGCGGCTGTGCATGTAAAGCCCCGGCCGCCCCCGCGTCCGCCGCTCCAGCGCGCGCGAGAACACGCGGTCGATCTTGCCCGGCGCAGGTTCGGCCATGCGGCTGACCGTGGCGTCATCGGTCAGGAAGGTGGAATAGAGCCGGTTCGCCTTGGGCCAGATCTTGCGCGCGACGAAACAGTCGGACCGCCGCAACAGATGCAGGTGATCGTCGTAGAACACATGCGGCTTGCCCTGGAAATCGAACTTGGACAGCGTCAGCGACCGGCTTTCGATGGACCGAGAGTAGTTGCGCACCAGCGTCTGGTAATAGCTTTCGTCGGGAATCCACACGAGGCTGAAGAACCGCTCAAGCTCGCGCCGCCGCGGGTCTTGCAGGATCGCCGTCAGCGTCTGCCGCGTCAGGCACCACCATTGGCTGCCCAGGTGCGGCACCACCCCCTCGGGCAGCTTGCGCTTGAACCCCACCTTGCGCTGCAACTCGACATAGCGGTCGAACAGGAACCTGTGCCGCTTCCACGAGAACGGGAACCGCAGGTTGAACCGCTCGTCGTTCAACCCGCCCATGGTCCAGTCGACGTCCCGGATCGTGACGCTTTCGATGAAATCCGTCATCGGCCGCGCCGCAAGATAGGCCCGCAGCTCGTCCACCGGCCTCAGCGGCAGGCACGACCCCGACGCGAGATAGACATGCCGCACGCCCGGAAACTCGGCCAGCAGCTGCTCCGCCGCCCCCTGCGAGGCCTGCACCAGCGACCAGGTTCCCCATTCGCAGCGCACACGCCGCGAGAACCTGACGTTCTCGAGGTCCGACAGCTCCTTGCGGAACGCCTCGAACCGCTGGCGCTTCACCTGCCGGTCGACATGGATCACCACCGGGCAATCCCGCTCGGCCCAATGGCGGGCCACCTGCGCCGCGCGGTGCAGCGCGGTGTGGCAGAGCATCACGAAGCCCAGCGTGCTCATGCCCAGTTCCCCTTGGACATGAGGCCCAGGATCTCGAGCTGGCGCCAGTTGATGTATCGCTCCGACCACTTGGTCCAGAAATCCGGGTTCTCGTTCAGCCCTGCGTGATAGGCCCGATACTCGGCCGAGGCCGCGTAATGCTCGCGCCGCTCCAACTCCTCCGCGGCCTTCCGGGTGAAGGTATCGAGGAACTTCGCGTGCAGCAGCACGCCCGAGGTCTTCTCGCCCCCCCATTCGTCATAGACAAGGTTCAGCCCCCGCGGCAGCAGCATGTGGGTCGAGCTGGCATAGGCATAGCCCTTGTCCCACTTCACCAGCGGCACCTTGTTCAGCGCGGGCGCCTTGGCGGGCTGATCGGCGAAGAACGCCCGCGCGCGCGGCCCGCCCTGGATCCACAGGTTGCCGTATTGCCAGTTGCGCTTGATCGCGTAGTTGCCGGGGTCGAACCAGCAGGCGATCTCGAACGGGTCCTGCCCCTCGGAATAGGGCTGCGCGGTGATCGGCCCCTTGGGATACATGTCGAGGATCATCGCCCCGAAGCTCTTGATCGACGACGCATCGAGCCAATCGGTCAGCGCCGGGATCGGGCGGGTATCGCTGAACGGGTAGACCAGAAATTCGTCCGGATCGACGACAAGGCACCAATGCTGATGGCCGTAAAGCCGCAAAAGCCGGTTGATCCAGTCCATCCCGAACCGCGACCGCTTGTAGCTGGCGGGTGTCGTCCAGACCGAGCAATCGGGCTGCTCGGCAAGAAATTCGCGCGTGCCGTCGGTGCTGTCGTTGTCGACGAACAGGAAATGCGAAACACCCCTGTCACGATAGTAATTCAGGAAAAACTTCAGCCTGACCTTCTCGTTCCGCAGGGTGCAGAAACACAGCACATCCTGCGGCCCGATGGCCTCGGTGCGGTTGGCGACGACGCGCAGCGACCTGCTCTTTCGCCAGGCGCGAACGAGGTATTTCTTGCGCTCAAGGCGCAATGCATACCGTTTCACCGCCTTCATTCACAAACCATCCACTCGAACCACTCGCACCTGACCAAGCGCCGCGCCGACCGTTTCGAAATGACCGGACCAATCCGGCAGGGTCGGGCGACTGGGCAACGGCAGGGCCACCTTGCCCGATATGTGTTGCTCAATCGTTGTCACCCAACAATATGGATCTGCAACGTCAAGGTAAACTGCGCTATTGCCCAGCGTCTCGCGGAACACCGGCAGCTCGCTGCAGATCGGCAACGCCCCCGCGCGCAGCGCCTCGAGCGGGGGGTAGCCGTAGCCTTCGGCCAGCGACGGGAACACAAGCGCCCGCGCCTCGGCCAGGTGGCGGCGCAGCTCGGCCTCGGGCAACGGTCCATGCAGGTGGATCGACCGCCCCAGCAAGGGATGCGACCGCAGGCGCGCCATCAGCCCCTCGACCCGCCAGCCCACCGGCCCGATGATGTGCAGATCGGGCATCCGCTCGGGCGGCAGCCGCTCGGCCAGCCGCTCCCAGACCTCCAGCATCATCGCGTGGTTCTTGCGCGGCTCGATGGTGCCGAGCATCACGAAACGATCGTCGCGCCGCACCACGTCCGGCCGCGGCGCGGGGTCCGGCTCAAGCCCCAGAAGCGCCACGACACAGGGCGGTCGGGCCTGTCTGTCGTGCCAATGCGCGGCAAGCTCGGCCTCGGTCGCCGCCGAGTTGCAGATCACCAGGTCGGCATGGCGCGCGATGCGCGCGATCCGGCCGGCAAAGCGCGCGGGCATGCCATGCTCGACCAGCTCGGGATGCGTGAGCGGGATCAGGTCATGGACCAGCACCGCGACACGCACCCCCGCCGCGGTGGCCAGCGGGGCCAGCGTCGCCTCCGACAGGTTGGCGTGCCCGGTGTTGAGATAGAGGAACCCCCCGCCGCCATGGCGCCGGATCATCCGCGCAAGGCCGCCGCGCAAACACCGGTCACGCGCCACGCCACGCAGCGCGCGTTCGACCCTGTGCCGCGGGTCAGAGCCTTTCCCATACGCCTGCGACAGCAGGTCACCGCGCGGCGGCAACCCGGCCTCGCCCCGCACGAGCCGCGCCAGAAGCGCCCCGCCCTCCGGCCCGAGCAACAGGTATCCGCGCGTCGAGCGCAGAAGGAACCGGGCCGCGGGCCCGCCCTGCTCGAGAAGATGATCCAGATAGGCCGCCTCGACCCGGTCGATGCCCGTCTGCACGCCGCGCCCCGCCCGGCTGACCAGCCGCGTCACGTCGAGCCAGATCGGCCCCGCCTGACCCAAGCCGCCGGGCAACCCCGAGCGACCTTTCGCTACTGCGCCGCCGCGCTGCGCGACGCCATCAGGTCGCTGAGATACTCGGTGAACTCGTCCCGCAGATCCTCGCGCGCCATCGCAAAGGCGACGGTGGCCTGCAGGAACCCGGCCTTGGACCCGCAATCGAACCGTTGCCCGCGGAAGCGGTAGCCATAGACATTGCCCGCGCCCTCGATCTCCTGCGCGATGGCGTCGGTCAGCTGCACCTCGCCGCCCGCGCCCGACTTGATCCGCGTCAGGTTGTCCATGATCTGCGGCGTCAGGATATAGCGCCCGATCACCGCCAGGTTCGACGGCGCGCTGCCCTTCTCGGGCTTCTCCACCATGCCCTTGACCGACACGACGGACCCCATGTCTTCCTTGATGTCCAGCACGCCATAGGCGCTGGTCTTGTCGGCGGGCACCTCCATCGCGGCGACCATGTTGCCGCCGATCTCGGCATGGGCCTCGACCATCTGCTGAAGACAGGGGGTTTCAGCGGCGATCACGTCATCGGGCAGGATCACGGCAAACGGCTCGTCCGCCAGAAGCCGCCGCGCGCACCAGACCGCATGGCCAAGGCCCAGCGCCCGATGCTGCCGGATATAGGCAATCGCGCCCGAATCCATGTTGGTGGTCTTCAGGATCTCCAGCAGATCGGTCTTGCCCTTCTTGCGCAGCGCCGATTCCAGCTCGGGGGCGTGGTCGAAGTAATCCTCCAGCGCGGATTTCCCGCGCGAGGTGACAAAGATGAATTCCCGGATGCCGGCCGCGCGCGCTTCGTCGATGGCGTATTGGATCAGCGGCCGGTCGACGAGCGTCATGATCTCCTTCGGCACCGATTTCGTCGCCGGAAGGAACCGCGTCCCCAGCCCCGCAACCGGAAAGATCGCCTTCGTCACGCGTTTCTTCATCACTGCTGCTCCGTCCGATGCGCCGATATTCAACGTCGCATCTGTCCCACTCTTTACCATTGCCGACTGTCTTACTCATTTCGGGCTTGGGAATAAACGGTTATTCGAGCCGATCCGGGCAGGAAATACGGGCCAACCGGCCCCATTCCCGCGCCCTGCGCGCCGCGGGCGTCCAGGCTTGCAGACGCGGCGCGCTGCGCTCGGCCGGGCCGAACACCCCGCCGCGCTGTTCCCACCACCCGGTTTCGGTGAAACACAACCGGTGCTTGCGCGGTGTCGGCTCGAGCAAAAGCAGCGCCACGGGCTCACCGGCCGCGACATGTCTGGCGGCCTCCGAGCGGCTCGAACCCGCACGATAGACCCATCCGTCAAGGCACCGCATCGCGCCGGGCAGCGCATCGCGCATCGGGCGGAAGGGCCGCCCCGGCGCACCGATCCCCCCCACCTCCGAGGGCCGCCCCCGCCCCGCGGCGATCCCTGCCGCAAGGCTCTCCATCAGCCGCCGGATATCCTCCGGTCCCAGCTTTCGCTTGCGCGCCAGCCGCAACAGACGCGCGCGCTGCGCCGCTTCCAGCTCGGCCAGCCCCGCCTCAAGCGCCTCGGGCGCATGCTTGCGCAGGAACAGCGCCGAGGAGGCACCGATATCGAACAGGTCCAGCGGAACCCGGTCTTCGCGCCGCCGCGCGCTGGCGGCAAAGCCGTGATGCACCACGGCATCCGGCAGATAGCGCAGCCCCAGACCCGCGCGCGACAGCCGCAAGGCGAGGTCCGTCTCGTCGAGATAGAAGGCAAAACCGGTGTCGAACCCGCCGGTTCGGGTCAGAACATCGCGCTTCAGCGCCATGTTCGTGCCATGCAGCTTCAGCGCCTCGCCCGGCGCTGGCGCTTCGCCCTCGCCCAGCCAGCGGTCGCGCCCCTGCGCATCGACCGCCATCCGGCCCCATTGCAACGAAAACCCGTTGCGCCCGATCACCGGCCCGGTCACCGCGGCCGCCCCAAACGTCTCGAACCCGCCCAACAGAGCCTCAGCCCAGCCCGGTTCCGGCACCGCGTCATCGTCGATGAACGCCACAATTTCGCCCACCGCCGCCGCGATACCGGCGTTCCGCGCGGCCGAGATATTGGCCTCCTCCTGCGCCATCAGAACCAGCCGCTCGGCCATCGGCACGCCCTGCGCCACGGCCAGACCGTCGGCATCGGCGACGACGATCACCTCGAACCTCACCGAGCGCATCTGCCCCAGCGCCGTCAGACACCGCGCCAGCGCGCGGGGCCGCCCCCAACTGACCACCACGACACTCAGCCGCGGCGCGCTCATCAGGGCTGGCCCATCTCGGCCAGCATCCCCTCGATCCGCGGGATATCCTCGGGGTTGTTCAGCTCCCAGAACTTCGCCCCGCGCGCCTCGACCTCGACGCAACGCACCGAATGCCCGGCCTCGAGAAAGCGCAGCTGTTCCAGCCCTTCGAGCGTCTCCAGCGGCCCGACCGGCCAGGCGGGATAGGTCCGCAGCGCATCGGGGCGGTAGGCGTAGACGCCCACATGGTGAAACACCGGCGTCGGCGCCTCGGGCGCGTAGCTTTCGGCGGCGAAGGGGATCACCTCCTTCGAGAAATAGAGCCCCCGCATCGCGCGATCGACGACCGCCGTGGTCCCGCCCACGCGCCCGGCGGCCCGGTCGGCCTTCAAAGCGGCCAGCGTCTCGCCATCGCAGCGCAGGATCGGCGTGGCCACCGCGGCCCCCGGATCGGCGCGCAGCCCGGCGATCAGCGCCTCGAGGAACCAGGGCGGCGTCAGCGGCGCGTCGCCCTGCAGGTTCACCACCATCTCGACACCCTCGCCCAGCTGCGCCAGCGCCTCGGCGCAGCGCTCGGTGCCGTTGCGCGCCTCGGACGAGGTCATCAGCACCTGCGCACCAAAGCCGCGGGCGGCCTCGGCGATGCGGTCGTCATCGGTGGCGACATGCACCGCGTCGAACCCATCCACCGCCATGGCCGCGCGCCAACTCCGCTCGATCAGGCTCCGGGCGACCCCGGTCGCACCGCGCAGCAGGGCGAGCGGCTTGCCCGGATAGCGGGTCGAGGCATAGCGCGCGGGGATGACACAATGCACGCTCATGCCGGTTTCAACTCCACGCCCGGCGCATGGGCGATGAAAAAGCCGTTGGCGAAGCCCGGCTTGCCATAGGCAAAGGGCGCGTGATCCTCGAAGCGGATCACATGGCCCCCCGCGCCCCGCAGCACCGCGTCGCCTGCCGCCGTGTCCCACTCCATCGTGCGGCCGAGCCGCGGGTAAAGATCGGCCTCGCCCGTGGCCACAAGGCAGAACTTGAGCGACGATCCCGCGCTTTTCATGTCCGCCACGGCATATTTGCCGATGTAGTCATCCGTCGCCGCGTCGCGGTGCGATTTCGACGCCACGACGAACAGCGCGCCATTGTCGGGCGTTCTGACCCGAATGGGCGTTACAGAGCCTGTTTTTTCAGGGTCGAACGGCCCCGCCTCCTCCACGCTGCGCCCCTCGGCATCGGTGTAGAACAGCCGCCCCTTGGCGGGCGCATAGACCACGCCGCGAACCGGCACGCCGTCCTCGACCCACGCGATGTTGACGGTGAAATCGCCACGGCGCTGGACGAATTCCTTGGTCCCGTCCAGCGGATCGACGATCAGGAAACTGGTCACCTGCTGGTCATGGCTGCCCGATTGCTCCTCGGTCACCAGCGCCCGGTCGGGAAAGGCCGCGCGCAGCTGCGCCGAGATCAGCGCGTCGGCGGCCTCGTCGGCCTCGGTCACGGGGCTGTCGTCGGATTTCGCCTTCACCTCGAAATCATCGGCCTCGTAGATCTCCATGATGCGGTCGCCCGCCTCGATCGCGGCCTTGCGAAAAACCCGCATCATTTCTGCGTAATCCAAAAGCGCCTCCATTTGGCCTTGATTGTGTGCCAGGACTTCCCGCGTTATCGTCGCCACGGCACGTCCGGGCAAGGGCCGAGAGCGTCTGGGTAAGAGTAAGGGGCACAGCCTTCATGTTCGAGGCACGGCGCACGCAATCGACCTTCAGCCTTGCGCTGAACACGCTGCAACTCGCCTATATCTCGGCGGCGCGACAGGTGCGCCAGACCCACCGCAACGCGGTCTGGGCGATCCTGCTCAAGGTGATGCAGTCACTGCTCTTCATCGCGGCGTTTTACGTCATGTTCACCGTGCTGGGTCAGCGGTCGGTCTCGGTGCGCGGCGATTTCATGCTGTATCTTCTAACCGGCATCTTCGCCTATCTCACCCACATCCAGGCCGTGCGCCAGATGATGAACGCCGAAAGCTCCACCTCGGCGATGATGCAGCACGCGCCGATGAACACGCTCGTCTCGATCCTGTCGACCGCGCTCAGCTCGCTCTATGCCCAGACCATGAGCCTTTTCGTGCTGCTGCTGGTCCTGCACACCATGTTCAACCCGGTGGTGATCCACGATTGGCCCAGCGCCTTCATGATGTTCCTGCTCGCCTGGGCCTCGGGCTGCGCGATCGGCCTGGTGCTGATGGCGGCAAAGCCCTGGGCCCCCGAAGTCGTGAACATCATCCAGCTGGTCTACATCCGCGCCAACATGATCGCCTCGGGCAAGATGTTCGTGGCCAACATGCTGCCCACCTCGGTCATCGCCTTCTTCGACTGGAACCCGATCTTTCACGTCATCGACCAGGGGCGGGGGTTCGTCTTCGTCAATTACTTCCCGCATCACAGCAACTGGCAATATCCGCTCTATTTCACCCTCGTGACGCTGATCATCGGCTTCATGGCCGAGGCCTATACCCGCAAGCATGCCTCTTCCAGCTGGGCGGCCGGGCGCTGATCCACCACCCGCAGCGTCAGGTTGATCCGCCCGCCCCGCGGCAACAGCGTGGACGAGCCAAAGCGCAGCCGGTCGATGCCGTGATGCGCCAGCCGTGCCGCGCCGCCCATCACCGCGACATCGCCCGAGCGCAGCCAGATCGACCGCGTCGGCCCGCCGCGTTCGACCCCGCCCACGCGGAACAGCGCCTCGTCCCCCAACGAGATCGAGACGACCGGCATGTCTAGATCCGCCTCGTCCCGGTCCTGGTGCAGGCCCATCTTCGCCCCCTCGCCATACCAGTTCACAAGGCAGCATTGCGGGTCGCGGTCGACGCCGCTGACCGCCCGCCACACCGCCAGCACCGAAGCCGGGATCGGCGGCCAGTCCACACCCGAAGGGTGCCGCGGCTCGTAACGGTAGCCCTTGCGGTCGCTGACCCAGCCATAGCGCCCCGCCGCCGTCATCCTCACCGACATCTTCTGCCCGCGCGGCGTTTCCGGCGTGAAGAACGGCGCCGCCGCCGCGACGGCGCGGATATCTTCGACCATCGCCGCCTGCGCGCCCGCGTCCAGCCAGCCGGGCCAGACCGTCACACCGCCGACATCCACGCTCTCCGCCATGCGATTTTCCCCCGTTTTCCACGCAGCGGCCCCGCTTGCAGGCCCCTGACCCCCCTCCTATATACCCTCCGAACCGGTCGGGCGTGCTTCCCGGCCAAATCAAACAGGATCACGAAGGCGGCATTGGGGGCCGAAGCGGACCCGACACCGCCCGTTCGCTTGAAAGAAGGGACCAGACCGACATGGCCAAAGTCATTGGTATCGACCTCGGCACCACCAACTCCTGCGTTGCCATCATGGACGGCAGCCAGCCCCGCGTCATCGAGAACTCCGAAGGCGCACGCACCACGCCCTCCATCGTGGGCTACACCGAGGATGAGCGTCTCGTGGGCCAATCCGCGAAGCGCCAGGCGGTGACCAACCCCGAGAACACGATCTTCGCCGTCAAGCGCCTGATCGGCCGCCGTCTGGGCGACGCCGAGGTGGAGAAGGACAAGAAACTTGTCCCCTACAAGATCGTGGACGGCGGCAACGGCGACGCCTGGGTCGAGGTGCGCGGCGAGAAATATTCGCCAAGCCAGGTTTCGGCACAGATCCTCACCAAGATGAAGGAAACCGCCGAAAGCTACCTCGGCGAGGACGTGACGCAGGCCGTCATCACCGTGCCCGCCTATTTCAACGACGCCCAGCGCCAGGCGACCAAGGACGCCGGCAAGATCGCCGGCCTCGAGGTGCTGCGCATCATCAACGAACCGACGGCCGCGGCGCTCGCCTACGGTCTCGACAAGAAGGACACCAAGACGATCGCGGTCTATGACCTCGGCGGCGGCACCTTCGACATCACGATCCTTGAAATCGACGACGGCCTCTTCGAGGTGAAATCGACGAACGGCGACACGTTCCTCGGCGGCGAAGATTTCGACATGCGGATCGTCAACTACCTCGCCGACGAGTTCAAGAAAGAGCACGGCGTCGACCTGACGACCGACAAGATGGCGCTGCAGCGCCTCAAGGAAGCGGCCGAAAAGGCCAAGATCGAGCTGTCCAGCTCGTCCCAGACCGAAATCAACCAGCCCTTCATCTCGATGGGCGCGAACGGTCAGCCGCTCCACATGGTCATGAAGCTGACCCGCGCCAAGCTGGAAAGCCTCGTGGGCGACCTGATCAAGGCTTCGATGAAGCCCTGCGCCGCCGCCCTCAAGGATGCAGGCCTGTCCAAGGGCGACATCGACGAGGTTGTCCTCGTCGGCGGCATGACCCGCATGCCCAAGGTTGTCGAGGAAGTGACCAACTTCTTCGGCAAGGAGCCGCACAAGGGCGTGAACCCCGACGAAGTGGTCGCCCTCGGCGCCGCGATCCAGGCCGGCGTGCTTCAGGGTGACGTCAAGGACGTTGTCCTGCTCGACGTCACGCCGCTCTCGCTCGGCATCGAGACGCTGGGTGGTGTCTTCACCCGCCTGATCGACCGCAACACGACGATCCCGACGAAAAAGGCGCAGATCTTCTCGACCGCGGAAGACAACCAGAACGCGGTGACCATCCGCGTTTTCCAGGGTGAGCGCGAGATGGCCGCCGACAACAAGATGCTCGGCCAGTTCAACCTCGAGAACATCCCGCCCGCCCCGCGTGGCGTGCCGCAGATCGAGGTGACCTTCGACATCGACGCCAACGGCATCGTCTCGGTCGGCGCCAAGGACAAGGGCACCGGCAAGGAGCAGAAGATCACGATCCAGGCCTCGGGCGGTCTGTCCGACGAGGATATCGAGCGCATGGTGAAGGAGGCCGAGGAAAACGCCGACGCCGACAAGAAGCGCCGCGAGCTGGTCGAGACCACGAACCAGGCCGAAAGCCTGATCCACGCCACCGAGAAATCCATCGAGGAACACGGCGAAAAGGTCGATCCCTCCACCGTCGAGGCGATCGAGCTTGCCATCAAGAACCTCAAGGAACAGCTCGAGACCGGGGATGCCGGCAAGATCAAGGGCGGCATCCAGAACGTGACCGAGGCGTCGATGCGCCTGGGCGAGGCGATCTACAAGGCCAGCCAGGACGACGGCGACAGCGATGACGCCGACCCGGACGCCGCGCGCCCCGTGGATGACGACATCGTCGACGCCGATTTCGAAGACCTCGACGACGACCGCAAGCGCGGCTGATCGCGTGACGTGACCCTCATGAGACCGGCCGGGGTTCACCCCTGGCCGGTCCCTGCGTTCAAGGAAAGGGCGACATGGCAAAGCGCGACTACTACGAGGTGCTCGGAGTTTCGAAAGGCGCCTCTGCCGACGAGATCAAGAAGGGCTATCGCACCAAGGCGAAAGAGCTTCACCCCGACCGCAACGCCGACAACCCCGACGCCGAAAACCAGTTCAAGGAAGTGAACGAGGCTTACGACGTCCTGAAAGACCCCGACAAGAAGGCGGCCTATGACCGCTTCGGTCACGCGGCTTTCGACGGCGGCATGGCAGGCGGTGCGCGCGCCGGTGGCTATGGCGGGCGTCCCGGACAGGGCGATTTCGCCTCGGCCTTCTCCGACGTGTTCGAAGATCTCTTCGGCGATTTCATGGGCGGCCAGCGCGGCGGCGGCGGACGCAGCCGGGCCAGCCGCGGCTCAGACCTGCGCTACAACCTGAAAATCAGCCTCGAAGAGGCGCATTCGGGTCTGTCCAAGCAGATCACCGTTCCCACCTCGGTCGCCTGCGGCTCCTGCAACGGCTCGGGCTCCGAGGGCGGCGCCGAACCGACCACCTGCCCCACCTGCTCGGGCATGGGCAAGGTCCGCGCGCAACAGGGCTTCTTCACGGTCGAACGCACCTGCCCGACCTGTTCGGGCATGGGCCAGATCGTCAAGAACCCCTGCCGCACCTGCGGCGGCGCCGGTCGCCAGCAAAAGGACCGCGCGCTGTCGGTCAACATTCCCGCCGGCGTCGAGACCGGCACCCGCATCCGCCTGTCCGGTGAGGGCGAGGCCGGCCTGCGCGGTGGCCCCTCGGGCGATCTCTACATCTTCATCGAGGTCGCCGATCATCCGCTGTTCCAGCGTGACGGCATCGACCTGTTCTGCCGCGTTCCTGTCTCCATGACCAAGGCCGCCCTCGGCGGCGAGGTCGAGGTGCCCACGATCGACGGCGGCCGCTCCCGCGTGAAGGTGCCCGAAGGCTCGCAATCGGGCCGCCAGATGCGCCTGCGCGGCAAGGGCATGCCCCAGCTTCGCGGCCCCGGCGTCGGCGACATGTATATCGAGCTGGCCGTCGAAACCCCGGTCAAGCTGACCGCGGAGCAGAAAGAGCTTCTCAGGAAGTTCGAAGAGATCGGCAACCAGACCAACAACCCCAACGCCAGCGGGTTCTTCGACAAGGTCAAGAATTTCTGGGACGGGATGACGGGCTGACGCTCAGACGCCGGTGAACAAGAAATCCACGGCGCGGCGAATCGTGTAGTCGTGCTCCGAGAAATCACCCACGGGCCTGGCCAGGGTGGTATCGGGCACGGCCGCCATAAGGCTGGTATCCATAAGGTATTCTGTTCCGTCGAACAAAAAGATCGGTTCGAGGTTTGGAAGGGGCGGCCCGCTTTCCGCGCGAGCAATCAAGGGCGCAACCAGCCGCGTGGGCGTAGTTACCAGATCGGACTGCAAATCGAGGACAAGACGCCCGTTCGGCAAACGATAGACCTTGTTCTGCGCCATCAGTCGATCTTGAGAACCTGGTATTCTGCCAGCGGCAGCCCGTTTTTCTCGATCCACTTGCGCTTCGATTCAAGCGCCTCGGCATTCTCTTCCTGCCACGCCTTCTGCTGCGCCTTGCGCAGGGCCTCCTCGGCGATGGCCGAGACGTTCATCCCCCGCGCGCGCGCACCGGCCAGAACCTTGGCGTCGACGCTGATGTTGGTCCGCTGCTTGCCCATGGTGTGCGCCCTCCGTGTGCAGCGATGATACACACGATTGCCGCACATCCCAAGCCCGCATGCCGTATGCACGCGGTGTGTACGGCATGTGCACGCGCTGTGACCGGGCGTCAGCGCCGCCCGATCTCGCAAGCCGCCATCACCGCCATGTTCAGGATGTCATTCGCGGTCGAGACCGTCGAACAGATCTGGATCGGGCTTTTCAGCCCGGTCAGGATCGGCCCGATCACCGTCGCGCCCGCCATTTCCTGCATCAGCTTCACGCTGATCGACGCCGAATGCCGGGCGGGCACGACCAACACATTTGCAGGCCCCGACAGCCGCGTGAACGGGTATTGCGCCATCACTTCGGGGTTCAGCGCGACATCGACGGCCATCTCGCCATCATACTCGAAATCCACACCTTTTTGGTCCAACACCTCGGGCGCGCGATGCATCTTCTCGGACCTCTCACTGACCGGATAGCCGTAGGTCGAGAAGCTGACAAAGGCCACCCGCGGCTCAAGCCCCAGGTCGCGCGCCACCTGCGCGCCGCGCTCGGCGATGAGCGCCAGGTCCTCTTTCTCGGGCCATTCATGCACCAGGGTATCCCCGATCAGCACGATCCGCCCCTTGTGCAACAGCGCGGTCACGCCGACCGCCCCGTCCTGCGCCCGCGCGTCGAAGACTTTGCCAATCAGATCAATTACATGAGCCGATTTCCGCGTCGCCCCCGTGACCAGCGCATCGCCATGCCCATGCGCCAGCATCAAGGCCGAGAACACATGCCGATCCCGCGCCGCAAGCCGGTGAATATCCGCCCGGTCATGCCCCTTGCGCTGCAGCCGTTGGTAAAGAAACGACTTGTAGCTCTCGAGATGTCGGGTGTTGGCGGCGTTCACCACCTCCAGCTCCCGCACCGCGTCGGCAAGCCCCGCCGCCGACAGCTTTTCCTTCACATCGGCCTCGCGCCCCACGACCAGCGCCTTGCCCAGCCCCTGCCGCTGATAGGCCACCGCCGCGCGCAGCACGCGCACATCGTCGCCCTCGGCAAAGATCATCCGCGCCTGCGCCGATTTCGCCCGCGCATAGATCCCCTGCAGGATCGAGCTCGTCGGGTCCATCCGCGCGCGCAGCCCCTTGGCATAGCCCTCGAGGTCGATGATGGGCCGCCGCGCCACGCCCGTGTCCATCCCGGCGCGCGCCACGGCGGGCGGGATCGTGTAGATCAGCCGCGGGTCGAAGGGCGTGGGGATGATGTAGTCGCGGCCAAAGGCGAGCTTGCGGCCATAGGCCATCGCCACCTCGTCCGGCACATCCTCGCGCGCAAGTTCGGCAAGCGCATAAGCGCAGGCGATCTTCATCTCGTCGTTGATCGCGCGGGCGTGGATATCCAGCGCCCCGCGGAAAAGATAGGGGAATCCCAAGACGTTATTGACCTGGTTGGGATAATCCGACCGCCCCGTTGCCACGATCGCATCGACGCGCACCTCGTGCGCCTCTTCCGGCGTGATCTCGGGGTCGGGGTTCGCCATGGCGAAAATGACCGGGTTGTCGGCCATCGACTTCACCATCTCGGGCGTCACCGCGCCCTTGACGGAGACGCCAAGGAACACGTCCGCGCCCACCATCGCCTCTTCCAGCGTGCGCAGCTCGGTCTTGACGGCATGAGCGGATTTCCACTGGTTCATCCCCTCGGTGCGGCCCTGCCAGATCACGCCCTTGGTGTCGCAGACGATGCAGTTCTCGTGGCGCGCGCCCATGGTCTTGAGCAGCTCGATACAGGCGATTCCGGCGGCACCTGCGCCGTTCAGCACGATGCGGCAATCCTCGATTTTCTTGCCCGAGATATGCAACGCGTTGATCAGACCCGCGGCGCAGATCACGGCGGTGCCGTGCTGGTCGTCGTGAAAGACGGGGATGTCGCATTCTTCCTTGAGGCGCTGCTCGATGATGAAACACTCGGGCGCCTTGATATCCTCGAGGTTGATGCCGCCGAAGGTCGGGCTCATCAGCTTGACCGCGCGGCAGAACTCGTCGGGGTCCTCGGTGTCCAGCTCGATGTCGATGGAGTTCACATCGGCAAACCGCTTGAACAGAACCGCCTTGCCTTCCATCACCGGCTTGGAGGCCAGCGCGCCAAGGTTGCCAAGCCCCAGAACAGCCGTCCCGTTCGAGATCACGGCAACAAGGTTGCCCTTGGTCGTGTAATCATAGGCCGTCTCGGGCCGCTCCGCGATCACCTCGCAGGGGACGGCGACGCCGGGGGAATAGGCAAGGCTCAGGTCGCGCTGTGTCGCCATCGGGACCGAGGCCGAGATGTCGATCTTTCCCGGAAACGGGTCGAGGTGATAGGCCAGCGCCTCGTCACGGGTGATCTTGGTCTTGTCGGCCATGGCGCGGCGCCCTCCCTTTTGCCCGAAGGCCGGTTTATCCAACGTCACCCGCCCCGGCAACAACAGCCTTTTGCCGCTTCAATCCCGCGCGCGGCTTGCGTAGGGTCCACAAGCGATTGCGGGGGGTGGCATGAGCCAAGTGACGCCGATGATGGCGCAATACCTGGAGATCAAGGGGCAGCATGCCGATGCGCTCCTGTTCTACCGGATGGGCGATTTCTACGAGATGTTCTTCGACGACGCGGTCGCCGCCGCCGCGGCGCTGGATATCGCGCTGACCAAGCGCGGGCAGCATGCGGGCGAAGACATCCCGATGTGCGGCGTGCCCGCGCATAGTGCCGAGAGCTACCTGTTGACCCTGATCCGCAAGGGGTTTCGCGTGGCGATCTGCGAGCAGATGGAGGACCCCGCCGAGGCGAAGAAGCGCGGCGGCTCCAAGGCCGTGGTCCGGCGCGAGGTGGTGCGGCTGGTCACGCCCGGCACCCTGACCGAGGACACGCTGCTCGAGGCGCGGAGGCACAATTACCTTGCCGCATTCGCCGAGATCCGGGGCGAGGGCGCGCTGGCCTGGTGCGACATCTCGACCGGCGATTTCCACGTCCTGCCCTGCGCGCCCGTGCGGCTTGGCCCGGAACTGGCCCGGCTCGCCCCGCGCGAGGTGCTGGTCTCGGACGGCATGCCGCCCGAGCGCATCGCCGCGATGGAGGAGATCGGCGCGGCCGTCACGCGGCTTGCGCCGACGAGTTTCGACAGCCGATCCGCCGAGGCGCGCATCGCGCGGCTGTTTTCCGTCGCCTCGCTCGATGGGTTCGGCAGCTTCACCCGGCCCGAGGTCGCCGCGATGGGGGCGCTGATCGACTATCTGGAACTGACGCAGAAAGGCAGCCTGCCGCTGCTGCGTGCGCCGCGGCGGCAATCGGCGGGGCAGGTTCTGCAACTGGACGCCGCCACGCGGCGGAACCTGGAACTGACACAGGCGCTGTCTGGCGGGCGGGCGAACACGGTGCTGTCGGTCATCGACCGGACCCTGACCGCAGGCGGCGCGCGGCTGTTGGAGCGGCGTTTGTCGGGGCCGTCAACCGACCTTGGCGTGATCCGCGCGCGGCATGATGCGGTCGGGTTTTTCGTGTCTGACACGCTGATCAGAGACGAAATCGAGACCCATTTGCGCCGCATCCCCGACCTTGACCGCGCGCTGTCGCGGTTGGCGCTCGACCGCGGCGGGCCGCGCGACCTGGCCGCGATCCGCGACGGGCTGGCGGGGGCCGGGGCGCTTCATGCGGCCTTGGATCATGTCGACCTGCCCGAGGTTCTGGCCGAGGCAAAACAGGGTCTGACGGGCCATCAGACCCTGTCCGACCTGCTCGACCGCGCGCTTGTGGCCGAGCCGCCCGTGCAGCTGCGAGACGGCGGCAGCATCGCCCAAGGCTACAGCGAAGAGCTGGACGAGGTCCGCCGCCTGCGCGACGAGGGGCGCGGCGTGATCGGGGGAATGCAGGCCGAGTATATCGAGGCGACGGGTGTCTCCTCGCTCAAGATCAAGCACAACAACGTGCTGGGCTATTTCATCGAGACCACGGCGACCCATGCGCAGAAGATGCTGTCGCCGCCACTGTCCGAACGCTTCATCCACCGCCAGACCACCGCCAACGCCGTGCGCTTCACCACGCTTGAGCTGTCCGAGCTGGAAACCAAGATCCTCAACGCCGGCAACCGCGCGCAAGAGATCGAGCGCGCGCTGTTTCAGTCGCTGCGCGAGGCGATCCTGGCCGAACATGACGCCATCGGCAGCACCGCCCGCGCGCTGGCCGAGTTGGACCTGAGCGCCGCGTTGGCCCGTCGCGCCGCCGAGGGCAACTGGACCCGTCCCGCGATGCATGACGACCGCCGCTTCGACATCCAAGGTGGGCGGCACCCGGTGGTCGAGGCCGCGCTGTCGCGCGAGGGCGCGCCCTTTGTTGCCAATGACTGCGCCTTGAACCCCGAGGGCGACGGCGCGGCCATCACCCTTCTGACCGGCCCGAACATGGCCGGTAAATCCACCTACCTGCGCCAAAACGCGCTGATCGCTATTTTGGCTCAAATGGGTGGTTTCGTCCCTGCCGAACGGGCCGAAATCGGCCTTGTCAGCCAGGTGTTCAGCCGCGTTGGTGCGGCCGATGACCTTGCCCGCGGGCGCTCGACCTTCATGGTCGAGATGGTGGAGACCGCGACGATCCTGAACCAGGCGGACGACCGCGCGCTTGTCATCCTCGACGAGATCGGGCGCGGCACGGCGACTTATGACGGGCTGTCCATCGCCTGGGCCACGCTGGAACATCTGCACGAGGTGAACCGCTGCCGCGCGCTTTTCGCCACGCATTACCACGAGATGACGGGCCTTGCCGCGCGGCTCTCGGGGCTGCGGAACGCGACGGTTGCGGTGAAGGAATGGCAGGGCGACGTGATCTTCCTGCACGAGGTGCGCGAGGGGGCCGCCGACCGATCCTACGGGGTGCAGGTGGCCAAGCTTGCGGGCCTGCCCGAAAGCGTGATCGCGCGCGCCCATGACGTGCTCGAGGCGCTGGAAAAGGGCGAGCGCGAAGGCGGCGAGCGCAAGGCGGTGATCGACGATCTCCCGCTCTTCGCCGCCGCGCCCGTCGTCGCGCGCCCCGTGAAACAGGACGGGCCGTCGCCCTTGCAGGAACGCCTCGCCGCCGTGCATCCCGACGAGATGACGGCGCGCGAGGCGTTGATGCTGCTCTACGAGCTGAAGGACCTGGCCGAGAAGCCTTAGCCGGGGTTCGAGGACACGCCGACCTGCGCAGGCCGCACCAGCCGGTCATGCAGAAGGAAGCCCTCGGCCATCACCTGCAGGATCTCGCCCGCCTTGGTGCCGGGCACGGGGGCCTCGAACATCGCCTCGTGGCTTTGCGGATCGAACTGGTCGCCGACCTCGGGCACGATGGGCGTGACGCCGTGCTTGGTCAGCACCTTGAGCAATTCGCGCAGCGTTAGCTCGACGCCTTCCATCAGCGCCCTGTCGGCATCTCCCGCGGCCTCACCCGCGCTGTCGAGCGCGCGGCGCAGGTTGTCATAGACCGGCAGCAGGTCGCGCACGATGCGCGTGCCGCCATACCGCTCGGATTCGCGGCGGTCGCGCTCGGCGCGTTTGCGGACGTTCTCGGATTCGGCCAGCGTGCGCAGAAGGCGATCCTTCAGCTCGTCGCGCTCGATGCGCAGCGCATCCACCTCGTCGAGCGGCGCGTCAGCCGTCAGATCGACCTCGGGGGCTTCGCCCTCCTGCAGGGTTTCCTCTGTGGCCATGTTCTCCTGCCTGGTGTCGGACATGATTGCCTCGTCTACCTTCCTTTGTCCGGCCTAGCCGCGATCGGCGATCAATTTGCCGACCAGCTGCGCCGTGTAATCCACGATCGGAACGATGCGCCCGTAATTCAGACGGGTCGGCCCGATGACCCCCACCGCGCCCACGATCTTCCGGTCCGCGTTCATATAGGGAGAGACGACCAGAGCGGAACCCGAAAGTGAGAAAAGCTTGTTCTCGGAGCCGATGAAAATGCGCACACCCTCGCCCGTTTCAGCCAGCTCGAGAAACTCGGCGATGTCGCGCTTGCGCTCGAGGTCGTCGAACAACAGACGGATGCGCTCCAACTCTTCAGCCTGCGCCGCGTCGGCCAACAGGTGCGACCGCCCCCGCACGATCAGGCGGGCGGCATCATCGCCTTCGGCATCCCAAACGGCCAGCCCCGCCTCGATCATGTGATTGGCGATCTCGTCGATCTGGGCGCGGCGGCTGTCGACCTCGCGCTGCATCTCCGTGCGCAGGCTGCCCAGCGTGCGGCCGGCCAGATGCGCGTTGAGGTAATTCGCCGCCTCGCGCATCGCGCTTGGGGTATGGCCGGGCGGCGGCTGGAACAGCCGGTTCTCGACATGCCCGTCGGCATGGACCAGCACCACCAGCGCCCGGTCAGGCGACAGCGGAACAAAGTCGATATGCTTGATCGGCGCCTCGTGCTTGGGGGCCAGAACCACGCTGGCCCCATGCGTCGCCGCCGACAGGGCCGACCCGATGCGGTCCAGCGCGCCGGTCACGTCGCCGGTGTTCGAGCCAAGCGTGTCGTCCAGGTTCTGACGATCCGCTTCGCCCAGTTCGCTCACCTCGAGGAAGCCGTCGATGAACATCCGCAGCCCCAGCTGCGTCGGCACCCGCCCCGCCGAGATATGCGGGCTGCCCAGCAGGCCGAGGTATTCCAGGTCCTGCATCACGTTGCGCACCGTCGCGGCGGAAACCTGTTCCGACAGGCTGCGCGTCAGCGTGCGCGAGCCCACCGGCGCGCCGGTTTCCAGATACCCCTCGACCACGCGGCGAAACACCTCGCGCGAGCGGTCGTTGAGGTCGTTCATCACGTTGGACGGATCTGGCTTGCGATCAGGTGTCTTCATGGTCTTGCCGGCCATTCGGGCTTGCGTCGCGGGGGGGGCGCGGACTATCCCCGCCTCACGGATCATCAGGGGAATATCTATGCGTCCTTCCGGCCGAAACCTAGACGAAATGCGCGAGATCGTGATCGAAACCGGCGTCACGCGCCATGCCGAGGGGTCGTGCATGATCCGCTGCGGGGGCACGCATGTGCTGTGCACTGCGACGCTGGAAGAACGCGTGCCGCCCTTCCTCAAGAATTCGGGTCTCGGCTGGGTTACCGCGGAATACGGCATGCTGCCCCGCGCCACCCACACGCGGATGCGGCGCGAGGCGGCTTCGGGCAAGCAATCGGGCCGGACGCAGGAAATCCAGCGCCTGATCGGGCGCAGCTTGCGCGCCGGTGTGGATCGCTCGGCGCTGGGCGAACGGCAGATCACCATCGACTGCGACGTGATCCAGGCCGATGGCGGCACGCGCTGCGCCTCAATCACCGGGGGGTGGGTCGCGCTGCGGCTTGCCGTCAACAAGCTGATGAAGGCGGGTGATATCACCTCCGATCCGATCACGGATCACATTGCCGCGGTGTCCTGCGGGATCTACGCGGGCCAGCCGGTGCTGGACCTCGACTATCTCGAGGACAGCGAGGCGGGGACCGATTCGAACTTCGTGATGACCGGAGCCGGTGCGCTGGTCGAGGTGCAGGCGAGCGCCGAGGGTTCGGCCTTCTCCCGCGGGCAGTTCGACGAGATGTACGGCCTGGCCGAGCAAGGCATCGCGGCGCTTGTGGCAGCGCAGAAAGCGGCGACCAGCTGATGCGACGGTTCACCGGTGACCACCTGCTTGTGGCGACCCACAACAAGGGCAAGCTCGAGGAGATGGAGGCGCTTTTGGCGCCCTTCGGCATCCGCGTGACCGGCGCGGCTGACCACGACCTGCCCGAGCCCGAGGAAACCGGAACCAGTTTCGTCGAAAATGCCCGCATCAAGGCCCATGCCGCGGCCAAGGCCACCGGCCTGCCCGCCCTGTCCGATGACAGCGGGATCGAGATCGACGCGCTGAACGGTGCGCCCGGTGTCTACACCGCCGATTGGGCCGAAACGCCAAACGGGCGCGATTTCGTCATGGCGATGCGGAAAACCCACGAGTTGCTCGAGGCGCAGGGCGCGCCGCACCCCCGCACCGCGCGGTTCTGTTGCACGTTGGTGCTGGCATGGCCCGATGGCCATGACGAGGTCTTTCCCGGCGTGATGGAGGGTCAGGTCGTCTGGCCGATGCGGGGCGAGCAGGGTCACGGTTATGACCCGATTTTCCAGCCCGCGGGTTACGACGTCACCTTTGGCGAGATGGACCGCTGGGAAAAGAACAAGATCAGCCACCGCGCCCGCGCGGTCGAACAATTGAAACAGGCACTTGGTGGCTGAACACTGGCAGGCCGGGGGCTTTGGCCTTTATGTTCACTGGCCCTTCTGCCAGGCGAAATGCCCCTATTGCGACTTCAACAGCCATGTCGCCGCCCAGATCGACCAGTCGCGGTGGTTCTCCTGCTATCTATCTGAAATAAAAAGATATTCCTCTGAGGTTCCGGGCCGCACGCTGACCAGCATCTATTTCGGTGGCGGCACGCCTTCACTGATGGCGCCCGAAACGGTGGCCGCGATCCTCGAGGCGATCCGCGCGGAATGGCCGGTCGCCAACGATCTGGAGGTCACGCTGGAAGCGAACCCCACCTCGGTCGAGGCGGGCCGCTTTCGCGGCTTTCGGGATGCGGGCGTCAACCGCGTTTCCATGGGGCTTCAGGCGCTGAACGACGCCGATCTTCGCTTGTTGGGAAGGCTCCATTCGGCGGCGGAGGGTCGCGCGGCCTTCGACATCGCGCGCAGCGTCTTTCCACGCGTCAGCTTCGACTTGATCTATGCGCGCCAGCACCAGACCCTCGCGCACTGGCGCAGCGAATTGACCGAGGCGCTGGCGCTCGCCGCCGATCATCTGTCGCTGTATCAACTGACCATCGAGCCCGGCACCGCCTTCGGTGACCGGCACGCCCGTGGGCGGTTGCCCGGCCTTGTCGATGACGACACCGGGGCCGAGATGTATGACCTGACGCAGGAGATGTGCGAGGCCGCGGGCCTTCCGGCCTATGAGGTGTCGAACCATGCGGGCGACATGGCGCAATCGCGGCACAACCTCGTCTATTGGCGCGGCGGCGATTACGTGGGCATCGGCCCCGGCGCGCATGGGCGGTTGACGCTACAGGGTCTGCGCCGCGCGACAGAGACGGAACTTTCGCCTGCCGGTTGGCTGCGCGCCGTCGAAACCCGCGGCAGCGGAGAGACCCTGCGCGAGGTGATTTCGCCCGAGGCGCAGGCCGAGGAATACGCGATGATGTCGCTGCGCCTGTCCGAGGGTCTGGACCGCGCGCGCTATAGGGCGATACGCGGTCGGGATTTCGACCCTGACTTGCTCGGCAGGCTCGACTCTCTCGGCATGATCAGCGTCACGCTGGACCGGATCACCGCCACGCTTCAGGGTCGGCGCATCCTCAACACGGTCCTCGCCGAGCTGCTGGTGGACTGAGCCCTAACGGTGACCGCCAAGAATGCGGATGAGGTCATCGAGCTTTTCGAGATCGGCGTAGCGGATCGTCACCGCCCCACCCCCGCTTGCCGCGTCATGCGCAATCGCAACCGGCATCCCCAGCGTGGCGCTCAGATCCCCCTCGAGCGCGACGGTGTCGGCGTCCTTTCCCCCGGTCGGCGGCCGCTTTTTCGCCTCGCCACCCGGTTTCGCCTTGGCGCGCTTCTCCACATCCCGAACGGACAGCCCCTTGGCCACCGCCTCACGGGCCAGGGCCAGCGGATCATCGGCCGTCAACAGCGCGCGGGCGTGACCGGCGCTCAACCGACCGGCGCGCAGCATCTCCTGGATTTCCTCGGGCAGGCCGAGGAGACGCATCATGTTGGCGATATGGCTTCGGCTTTTGCCGAGCGCGGTCGCCAATTGCTCCTGCGTATGGCCGAAACGGTCGATCAGTTGCCGGTAGCCCAAGGCCTCTTCCAGCGCGTTCAGGTCAGCGCGCTGGATATTCTCGATGATCGCAACCTCGAGCACCTCGGTATCGTCAAAGTCCCGCACGATCACCGGCAGATCATGCAATCGCGCGCGTTGCGAGGCACGCCAACGGCGTTCGCCGGCGACGATCTGGAATTTCGACGCATCGCGCGGGTCCACCCGCACGATCAGGGGCTGAATCACCCCCTTTTCGCGGATCGACTCGGCCAATTCGTTCAGCGCATCCTCGGCGAAGGTCCGGCGCGGCTGGTCGGGGTTCGGCACGATCCGGTCGATGGGCACCGAACGCACGCCGCGCGGTGCCGCCTCGGTCGTGTTGCTCTCTGCATCCGTTTCGCTCGAGACCGCCTGCGGCGTCTCGATATCCGCCATCAGGGCCGACAGGCCCCGCCCCAATCCGGTTCTTTCGCGCCGCTTGACCATCAGGCCGGCTCCTTCCGTTTCGCATGCCGCGCCAAGACTTCCTCGGCCAGGTCGATATAAGCTTGGCTGCCCTTGGACGCCGGGTCATACGCCAGCACCGGCAAAGCGTAGGACGGCGCTTCGCTCAGGCGCACGTTGCGCGGAATGCGGGTGTTCAGCACCAGCTCACCCAGCGTGCCGCGGGCATCTTCCTCGACCTGCTGGCTCAGGTTGTTGCGCTGGTCATACATCGTCAGCACCACGCCCTCGATCCGGAGGCCAGGGTTCGCCGTCTCGCGCACGTCGCGCAGGGTCAGCATCAGTTGCGACAGCCCCTCGAGCGCGAAAAACTCGGCCTGAAGCGGAACCAGCACCGCGTCTGACGCGACAAGCGCGTTGACCGTCAGCAAACTCAGCGAGGGCGGACAATCAATCAGGACGTAATCGTAAGCCGCCAGACCATCGGTCCGCAGCGCATCCTTGAGCAGGAAAATCCGGTTCTCGTGCTGCCCAAGCTCGACATCGGTCGAGCTGAGGTCCGTGGTGCCCGGCGCAATATCCAGCCGCTCGACCCCTGTCTTGCGGATCACCGACGACAAGGGCGCCTCTTCGTGCAGCAACTCATAGGTGGTGTTGTCGCGGTCGCGCGCCGAGATGCCAAGGCCGGTCGACGCATTGCCCTGCGGGTCGAGATCGACGATCAGCACACGTTCGCCCAGATGCGCCAGCGCCGCGCCAAGGTTGATCGCGGTGGTCGTCTTGCCGACCCCGCCCTTCTGGTTGGTGATCGCTATGACCCGCGGGGCGGAGGGCTCAGACATGGCGGAGGTTTTCCAGTTTGAGAAGGACCGCATCGGCATCGGTGACGCTGGGCACGGTTGTCACATCCATGTGCCAGTCGCGCCGCGCGGTTTCAAGTTCCTCGGCGTGGCGGGCGCCTTTCTGGAACAGGCAGATGCCGCCGGATGACAGGTGCGGCACGGCATAGCCGCAAAGCGTGGCAAGCGGTGCAAGGGCACGTGCGCTGACGATATCCGAATTGGACGGGCGCGCATCCTCCACCCGGCGGGTCAGAACACCAACGGTCACGCCCATCTGTCGCGCCGTTTCGCGCAGGAACGCCCCCTTGCGAAGGTCGGATTCGACCAGCGTAACCTGAAGCTCGGGCCGCCTTTCGGCGGCGATGGCCGCGCAGACAAGGCCGGGGAATCCGCCGCCGCTGCCAAAGTCGATCCAGCGCGTCGCGGTCTCGGGGGCGTGGTCGAAAACCTGCGCGCTGTCGAGCATGTGGCGCAGCCAGAGCTGCGACAATGTCGTGGGCGAGACAAGGTTGATTGCCCCCTGCCATTTCGTCAGGAGCTGGGCGTAGAGCTCCAACCGCTCGAATGTTTCACGTGAAACACGCGCGGCCAGCGCCGCCTTTGCGTCATCCTCGGTCATGCGCGGCGGCGCTCGTCCTGGCGGATGCGCGTCAGAATCAACGCCAGCGCCGCAGGCGTCATCCCGTCGATCCGCCCGGCCTGCGCCAGCGTCCGCGGGCGAATCCGCTCCAACTTGCCGCGCAGCTCGTTCGAAAGGCCGCCGATCTCACCATAAGCGAGCGCGTCGGGAATCACCTGGTTCTCATCGCGGCGCAGCGCCTCGGCATCGCGGGATTGGCGGTCGACATAGGTTTTATACAACGCCTCGATGGCCAGCTGCTCACGAATCTCGGGCTGCATCTCGTCCAGCTCGGGGATGAGCGGCGCCAGGTCGGTAGGCGTGACATCGGGAAAAGCAAGCAATTCCATACCGTTACGGCGCTGACCATCCTGGTTGATGGTAATGCCCGTCTCGGCCACCTCGCGCGGGGTGAACCGCGCGTTTTCCAGGACTGTGCGCCCGGCCGCCAGCCGCTCCATCTTTTCCCCGAAGGCGGCGCGCCGCGTCTCGTCGATCAGGCCAAGACCATCGGCCAGCGCGGTCAGCCGCTGATCGGCGTTATCCGCCCGCAGCGTCAGACGGTATTCGGCGCGCGAGGTGAACATGCGGTAGGGTTCGCTGACGCCCCGTGTGACCAGATCGTCGATCAACACCCCGATATAGGCGTCGGACCGACCAAGGATCACTGGCCCCTCCCCCCGCGCCTGCCGCGCGGCGTTGAGGCCGGCCATCAGCCCTTGCGCCGCGGCCTCTTCGTAGCCGGTGGTTCCGTTGATCTGCCCGGCGAGGAAAAGGCCGCGCAGCGCAGGAAGCTCGAGCGAGGCATCCAGCGCTTGCGGATCGACGTAGTCGTATTCGATGGCATAGCCCGGTTGCAGGATCTCGGCCTGTTCCAATCCGGCGATGGAATGGACGTAATCGGCCTGCACATCCTCGGGCAGCGAGGTCGAGATGCCGTTGGGATAGACAACATCGCTATCGAGCCCCTCGGGCTCGAGGAAGATCTGATGCGAGCTCTTGTCGGCGAAGCGCACCACCTTGTCCTCGATCGAGGGGCAGTAGCGCGGGCCGACGCCCTCGATATGACCGCCGTACATGGCGGAGCGCGAGAGATTCGCGGCGATGATCTCATGGGTTTTCGCATTGGTATGCGTGATCCCGCAGGAGATTTGCCGGACCGAAGGCGCGCGCGATAGGAAGGAAAACAGCGTCGGGTCATCATCGCCCGGCTGCATCTCCAGCCCGTCCCACGCGATGGAGGAGGACCGCAACCGCGGCGGCGTGCCGGTTTTCAGACGCCCGAGCGGAAGCGCCAGTGCGTCGAGGCGTTGGGCAAGGCGTTGCGACGGGCGGTCGCCCATGCGCCCGCCATCCATCCGGCGGTCGCCGATATGGATGACGCCGCGCAGAAAGGTTCCGGTGGTGAGAACAACGGCGACGGTGGGCAGCTCGCTGTCATCGGCAAGGCGAACGCCGGCGATGCGGCCGCCCTCGACGATCAGGTCTGCGACCTCCCCCTCGATGATCGAAAGGTTGGGCTGATCGGCCAGCAAATCCTGGATCGCGGCGCGATAGAGCGCGCGGTCGGATTGGGTGCGCGGGCCGCGGACGGCGGGTCCCTTACGGCGGTTCAGCAAGCGGAACTGGATACCCGAACGGTCGGCGGCCAAGCCCATGATCCCGCCCATCGCGTCGATCTCGCGCACGAGATGGCCCTTGCCAAGGCCCCCGATGGCGGGATTGCAGGACATCACACCGATCTTCGCGCGCTCCATCGTGACGAGCGCGGTTCTGGCACCCGCGCGGGCAGCGGCATGGGCGGCTTCGGCACCCGCATGGCCACCGCCGATCACGATGACGTCGAAACGCTCATGTTTCACGTGAAACACCTTTCACTTGCCGATGCAGAACTGCGCAAAGATTTCTCCGAGGACGGCCTCTACATCTACACGCCCGATCAACGAGTCAAGCGCGGCCAATCCGTCGCGCAGGTGATAAGCGATGATCTCGGCCCCCTCGCCCGCGGTAAAGGCGCGCTCGGCAAGTTCCAGCGCGCCCCGCGCCGTCTGCATCGCCTGGCGGTGGCGGTCATGGCTGGCAACGGTTCCTTCGGTCACGCGCCCGGCCAACCGGTCCGCGACATCCGACAGGATGCGGTCAACCCCGTCGCCGGTCAGTCCCGACACCCCCTCCCCCGTCAAGTCGGCCTTGGTGCGATAGGTCAGGTCGATCTCCAGCCCCGGCTCGAACGGCGCGCCTTGCGCCGTGCCGTCCTGCAGCAGGATGCGCAGATCCGCGGCGGCCGCCCGTTCCCGCGCGCGGGCGACGCCGATCTGTTCAAGCCGATCCTCGGACTCGCGCAGGCCCGCCATGTCGAGGAAGGTCACCGGCAACCCCTGCAGGTCCACGCGCACCTCGAGGATATCACGGGTCGTGCCGGCGATCTCGGAGGTGATGGCAATCTCTCGGCCCGCGATGCGGTTGAGAAGCGTGGATTTCCCCGCGTTCGGCGGCCCGACGATGGCAACCTCGAAACCCGCGCGCAGCTTTTCCGCTCCGTCAAAGCCCGAAAGCTGGCCGTCAATGGCCGCGATCACGCCGTTGATCAACGCGCCGACCTCGGGCGAGACATCGACGGGCACCTCTTCGTCGGCGAAATCGATGGTCGCTTCGATCAAGGCCGCCGCGCGCAGCAAATCGCGGCGCGTGTCCTCGACGAAATCGCGCATCGCGCCAGTGAACAGCGATTGCGCCTGACGGCGCTGCCCTTCGGTTTCGGCCGCGATCAGGTCGGACAGGCCTTCGACCTGCGCCAGGTCAAGATTGCCGTTCAGAAGCGCGCGCCGGGTGAATTCGCCGGGTTCAGCCATGCGGGCAAGCCCGGTGGCGGCAATCGCCGCCTCGACCGCGCGGATCACCGCGATACTGCCGTGCGTTTGCAGCTCGACCGTATCCTCGCCCGTGAAACTGCGCGGCGCGTCGAACCGCAGGACAAGCGCCTCGTCCAGAACCGCGCCCGCCGCATCGCGCAAGGCGCGCAAGGCGAAGCGCCCCGGTCCCGGAAGGTCACCACTCAACCGCCGCGCGACCTCATGCGCCTCCGGCCCCGAGATACGGAGAACGGCCACGCCCGATTTCCCCCGGGCGGTGGCCAGGGCGAAAATCGTCTGCATCGGCCCCTGCCCCTTACGCGTTCATCGAATCGAAGAATTCGGAGTTCGACTTGGTCTGCTTGAGCTTCGAGATCAGGAACTCGATGGCGTCTGTTGTGCCCATCGGGTTCAGGATGCGCCGCAGGACATAGGTTTTCTGCAGGTCGGACTTGTCGACCAGCAGATCCTCTTTCCGGGTGCCGGACTTGAGAATGTCCATCGCCGGGAAGACGCGCTTGTCGGCGACCTTGCGGTCCAGCACGATCTCGCTGTTGCCGGTGCCCTTGAATTCTTCGAAGATCACCTCGTCCATCCGGCTACCCGTGTCGATCAGCGCGGTGGCGATGATGGTGAGCGAGCCACCCTCTTCGATGTTGCGGGCCGCGCCGAAGAACCGCTTGGGCCGTTGCAGCGCGTTGGCATCCACGCCGCCGGTCAGAACCTTGCCCGAGGACGGAACCACCGTGTTGAAGGCGCGGCCAAGGCGCGTGATCGAGTCGAGCAGAATCACGACGTCGCGCTTGTGTTCCATGAGGCGCTTGGCCTTTTCGATCACCATCTCGGCCACGGCGACGTGACGCGTTGCGGGTTCGTCGAAGGTCGAGGAAATCACCTCGCCCTTCACGCTGCGCTGCATGTCGGTGACTTCTTCCGGGCGCTCGTCGATCAGAAGAACGATCAGGTAGCACTCGGGGTGGTTCTTCTCGATCGAGGTGGCGATGTTCTGCAGCAGAACCGTCTTGCCGGTGCGCGGCGGCGCCACGATCAACGACCGCTGGCCCTTGCCGATGGGCGCGACCAGGTCGATGATGCGGGCCGAGCGATCCTTGATCGTCGGATCCTCGATTTCCATCTTCAGGCGCTCGTCCGGGTAAAGCGGCGTCAGGTTGTCAAAGGCGACCTTGTGGCGCGCGCGCTCGGGATCCTGGAAGTTGATCGCCTGCACCTTCACGAGGGCGAAATACCGCTCGTTGTCGCGCGGCGCAGTCATCGTCCCCTCGACCGTGTCGCCGGTGCGCAGGCTGTGCTGGCGGATCATGTCGGGGCTGACGTAGATGTCATCGGGGCCCGGCAGGTAGTTGGCCTCGGGCGAGCGGAGGAAGCCGAACCCGTCCTGAAGCACCTCGAGCACACCATCGCCCGAGATCTCCCAGCCCTCGTCCGCGCGTTCGCGCAGGATCTCGAACATCATCTCGCCCTTGCGCATGGTCGAGGCGTTCTCGATCTCAAGCTCCTCTGCCATCGCCAGCAGGTCCTTGGGAGACTTGGCTTTCAGATCGGCCAGCTTCAGCGTCATCGAAGTCATGGGAATATCCTGTCGCAGGGCGGCCCGAATGGGGCGATCCTGTCTGTCATCATCGGTCGGAAGATGCGCTTTCGGACGAAAGGCCTGTTTCGTCTATGTCTCGGCCTTCTGTCTGTCAAGCTTGGTGCCCGAGGCGGCCAAGAGTCATAAAAAAATAAGAATATAAAAAGATTGTTGTGTCTTTAGGACCGTTAGGAAGCCGGAAAACCCGGTTCGTCACAAGTTACCCCCAGTCTTGTCCCGGTGGCGAAAACTATCCCCGCCACGATGGACCGATCTTGAGAAACGCGGATTTTCACATATTTAATAAGTGTTTAAGATATATGAGACCTGTGGATGACAAAGGGAAAACGGTGGATGATCGGGGTCATCCGCGGCAGGTCAACAGCGCGACGTGAATGTCTTGTCCCCGTGGACAACCCCCGGAGCGGAGCCGCGAAACCCCTCCTCGCACCGGGAGCCTTCCCGCTGCCGCGAGTCATCAACCGGATTGTCGGCCATAACTCCCCTCCGTTATGCACAGACCTATGGACAAGACATTCGCGCCCCACGGGCCCCTGACCCTCGCCTCGGCTTCGGCCATCCGCCGTCAGTTGCTGGAAACGGCGGGCGTTACGCTGTCGATTCGCCCCGCCCGCATCGACGAAGGCGCGATCCGCGACGCGCTGCTGGCCGAGTCCGCCCACCCGCGCGACGTTGCCGACGCGCTGGCCGAGTTCAAGGCGCGCAAGGTCGCCGGTGAGGGGCTGACGCTGGGCTGCGACCAGGTTCTCGCGCTGAAGACCGCGATCTTCGAAAAGCCCGACAGCCGCGAGATGGCGAAGGATCAGCTGACGCGCCTGTCCGGGCAGACGCATCACCTCTATTCCGCGGCGGTCATCTACGACGGGGCCGAGCCCGCCTGGCGGCATGTCGGGCTGGCGCGGATGACGATGCACAGCCTGACCGAACCCGAGATCGACGCCTATCTCGACCGCGCCTGGCCCGAGGTGGCCAGCTCGGTCGGAGCTTACCAGGCGGAAAGCATCGGCGCGCGGCTGTTCAGCCGGATAGACGGCGACTGGTTTTCCGTGCTTGGGTTGCCCCTGCTCGACATCTGTTCGTTCTTGCGATTACGTGGTTGGAGATTGACATGATCCGTCCCGAGATTCCGCTGGCCGGCGTGATCGGTGATCCGATTGCGCATTCCCTGTCGCCGAAGCTGCACGGGCACTGGTTGCGCCGCTACGGTCTGCGCGGGCATTACGTGCCGCTGCACATCACCCATGCCAATCTTGCCGATGCGTTCCACATGCTGCCGCACATGGGGTTCGTCGGGGTGAACGTCACGATTCCGCACAAGGAATACGTGTTGTCGCTGGCCACGACGGTCACCGACAGGGCCGCCTTGATCGGTGCCGCCAACACGATCAGTTTCATGTCGGACGGACGCATCCAGGCCGACAACACCGATGGGCAGGGGTTCTTGTCGAACATTCGCCAAAGCCTGCCCGGATGGACCGCCTCGAACGGGCCTGCGCTGGTGCTGGGCGCGGGCGGCGCGGCCAAGGCGATCGTCTCGGCGCTGATCTCGGACGGCGCGCCGCGTGTGATCGTGGCGAACCGCACGCGCGCGCGGGCCGATGCGTTGAAGGATCAGTTCGGCGCACGGGTCGAACCGCAGGACTGGACCCGCATTTCCGATTTCGTGCCGGACTGCGCGTTGATCGTGAACACCACCTCGCTGGGGATGGAGGGGCAGCCGCCGCTGTCGCTGAACCTGTCGCGGGTGTCGCCGCTGACCGTGGTGACGGATATCGTCTACAAACCGCTGGAAACCGACCTTCTGCGCGCCGCGCGCGAGGCCGGATGCGAGACCATCGACGGGCTGGGCATGCTTCTGCACCAGGCGGTGCCGGGCTTCGAACGCTGGTTCGGCTATACCCCGCTGGTGGATGACGATCTGCGCCGGGCGGTGCTGGCAGAATGACCCATCGGCTTGGGCTGACCGGCTCCATCGGCATGGGCAAATCCACGACGGCGCAGATGTTCCGCGACCATGGCGTGCCGGTCTGGGATGCCGACGCGGCGGTGCATCGCCTTTACGCGCCCGGCGGCGCGGCGGTTGCGCCGGTCTCGGCGCTGTGTCCCGAGGCGCTCGAGGGCGGCGGGGTCAGCCGCGACAGGCTGAAGGCGGCGCTTGCGCAAGACCCTGAATTGCTGGGCAGGCTCGAACAGGTGGTGCATCCGCTTGTGGCCGAGGATCGCCGCGCCTTTCTGGCCGCGCAGGGCGATGCGGCGCTGGTGGTGCTGGACATCCCCCTGCTGTTCGAGACGGGACACGCCGATGTCGACAGCGTTCTGGTCGTCAGCGCCGACGCCGAGACGCAGCGCGCCCGTGTCCTTGCGCGCCCCGGAATGACCTCGGAGATGCTGGACCGCATCCTTGCGCGGCAGATGCCCGATGCCGAGAAGCGCGCGCGCGCGGATCACGTGATCGAGACGAAGACGCTGGAACAGACCCGCGCCGCCGTGGCAGACCTGATCGAGACCCTGACCCAAGCGGAGCGGCCCGATGCGTGAGATCGTCCTCGACACCGAAACCACCGGCCTCGACCCGTTCGACACGCCCGCGCACCGGATCGTCGAGATCGGCGCGGTCGAGCTGTGGAACCAGGTGCCGACCGGCAAGACCTATCACCAATACATCAACCCCGAGCGCGACATGCCGGCCGAGGCTTTCGCCGTGCATGGCATCGGCGAGGAGTTCCTGGCCGACAAGCCGCGCTTTGCCCAGGTCGCGCAGGCCTTTCTCGAGTTCCTGGGCGATGCGCGCATGGTGATCCACAACGCCAGCTTCGACATGCGGTTCCTGAACGCGGAACTGGAATGGGCGGGGTATCCGACCCTTCCCGACAATCGCGCGCTGGACACGCTGATGATCGCACGGCGAAAGTTTCCCGGCTCGCCCGCGTCGCTGGATGCGCTGTGCCGCCGGTTCGGCATCGACAACTCGAACCGCACGCTGCATGGCGCGCTTCTCGACTCCGAGATCCTGGCCGATGTCTACCTGGAACTGACCGGCGGGCGTCAGCCCGATTTCGCGCTGTCCACGGGCGGCGGCCGGAACCGCGCCGATACCGCCGCGACCGAGTGGCGTCCGCGCCCTCGGCCCACGCCCCTCCCCTCCCGCGTCACGGAAGAGGAGCGCGCCGCCCATGCCGCCTTCGTGGCGGAGCTGGGGAACGGCGCGCTCTGGTCGAAACAGGGTTAGATCAGGCGTCGGCCTTGGGGGCCGCCGCGGCGCGCTGCGCCAGCTGCTGACGGTAGAGCGCCAGGAAGTCGATGGTGTCGAGGTTCAGCGGCGGGAAGCCGCCGTCGCGGGTTACGTCCGACACGATGCGGCGCACGAAGGGGAACAGCATCCGCGGGCATTCGATCAGAAGGAACGGATGCAGCTGCTCGTTGGTGACATTCTCGACCTTGAAGATGCCGCCGTATTCCAGCTCGAGCAGGAAGACCGACTGCGGCGTCTCTTCCTTGGTCTTGCTCTCGATCTTCAGCTTCATGATGACGTCGTATTGATCGTCGGTCTCGCGCTTGCGCGCGTCCAGCGCGACCTGCACCTGGATGTCGGGCTGCGCGTTGGTCTTGAGCGCCTTCTGCGCCGCGATGTTCTCGAAGGACATGTCGCGCACGAACTGGCCGAGGATCTGCAGCTTGGGCAGAACCGGTTGGCCGTCGGACGCTGCGGCGGTTGCGGGCGAGGTGCTCCCGTTGGTATCGGACATTTTCGTCTCCAGACGTCAGGATATGTTGCCGCGGGGTCTAGCAGCCCCGGTCAGGGGGCTCAATGCCTCGTCCAGCCCGAGGGGCCGTTGCGCGGCGGCTCGTCCACGTCCTCGACGGTGTAGCTGACGTCGATCACCTCGTCGCGCGGGTGCGGCGGGTGGCCGGGCCGATGGCCGCCCATCGACATGCCGCGGACTTGAACGCGCTTCCTCAGTTCGCGCAGCACGATGTTGCGCACCGCGGGCACCAGCAACGCGAAACCGACGGCGTCGGTGAAAAAGCCCGGCGTCAGCAGGAGCGCGCCGGAAAACAGGATCATGGCGCCATGCGCCAACGGCTCGGTCGGGTCATGCAGCGTTTCGAAGCTGCTGCGCAGCCGTGCCAGCGCCAGCGCCCCCTGCGAGCGCACCAGCGCCGTGCCCGCGACCGCGGTCAGAACCACGATCAGCAAGGTCGGCCACAGGCCGATCGCCCCGCCCACCTGGATGAACAGGCCGATCTCGATCAGCGGCACGAGGAGAAAGGCGAGAAACAGCCACATGAACCGGCTCCGTCAGCTTGGGCGCGTCGCCGCGCGGTCGAAAGGCGGGCCACGGTCATGGACTTGACCCGACCCCTGCCTTACATATGTGCCTTGCGATATCGATTAACAGAACCCCGACGCCCTTTCGAGGATCCTTCATGAACTCGTCCCTGCTGTCCTTGCTGGTGCTTGCCGGCATAGCGATCTTCCTCATCCTGCGCCTGCGCAGCGTGCTCGGGACACGTGAAGGCCATGAAACGCCGGCAGCCCCGCGCCCCGGCCCCAGCGAAACGCGCCGCCGCGACTTCGAGGTGATCGAGGGAGGCCCCGACCGCGACATCACCGACCATGTCGAGGATGGCAGCGAAAGCGCCCGCGCACTGGCGGCGATGAAGCTGGCCGAGCCGGGCTTTTCGGTGTCCGAGTTCCTGCAGGGCGCCCGCGGTGCCTATGAAATGATCCTCATGGCCTTCGAGAACGGCGACGTGGACGAGCTGCGCCCGTTCCTCGCCGAGGACGTGATGGAGACCTTCGAGACCGTGATCCGCCAGCGCCAGGAGCAGGGGCTGACGATTGACGCCTCCTTCATCGGGGTGCGCGAGCTGACGCTGGACAGCGCCAGCTTCGACCGTGCGACCGGTGTGGGCGAGATTACCGTGCGCTTCGTGGGCGAACTGACTTCGGTGGTCAAGAATGCCGACGGACAGGTCATCGAGGGCGATCCGAACGAGATCAAGCGTCAGCGCGACGTCTGGACCTTTGCCCGCAACATGGGCGCCGAAAATCCCAATTGGGAACTGGTCGCTACCGACGGATGAGCGATGCGCGGGCTCGCTGCGATCCTTGGCGCCTGCCTTTCCGTCCTGGCATCCATCGGGCCCGCCATGTCTGAAGAAACGGTCGAACTGCTGTCCTTTTCCGATCTCGACGGGTGGGCCGAGGATGACCATGCCGCGGCCCTTTCCGTGTTCCGCGGCACCTGTGCCGATCTCGACGATCCCGAGTGGCGTCCGATCTGTGCCTTTGCCGAAGCCGCCGCCGATCCGCGCAGCTTTTTCGAGCTGTTCTTTCGACCCGTCGTGATCGGCGGCGATGCCCCTGCCCTGTTCACCGGCTATTACGAGCCCGAGCTCGACGGCTCGCTCAGGCCGACGGCGCGGTTTCGCTACCCGCTCTACCGCGTTCCGCCCGAAGCGCGGGACGGTCAATGGGTCAGCCGCCGCGAGATCGAGGAGGGTGGCCTGCTCGAGGGGCGTGGCCTCGAGATCGCCTGGGTCGATGACCCGGTCGAGCTGTTCTTCCTTCAGGTGCAGGGATCGGGGCGCATCCGGCTGCCGGACGGCTCGGTGATCCGCGTGGGCTATGGCGGGCGCAACGGCCAGCCCTACCGCTCCATCGGGCAGGAACTGGTGCGCCGCGGCGTCTACCAGCCGCACCAGGTCTCCGCGCAGGTGATCCGCGCCTGGGTCCGGCGCAATCCGGCCGCGGGGCGCGAATTGCTGTATCACAACCCCTCCTACATCTTCTTCCGCGAGGTGGATATCAGCGATCCGGGCCTTGGCCCGCTGGGCGCGATGAACCGCTCGATCACGCCCCTCAGGACCATTGCGGTCGACCCGCTCCATACGCCGTTGGGCGCGCCGGTCTGGATCGAAAAGGACGGCGCGGGGCCGATGCGCCGGTTGATGGTCGCGCAGGACACCGGCGGGGCGATCCGTGGCGCGCAGCGCGCCGATATCTTCTTCGGCTTCGGCGATGCGGCGGGCGAGGCCGCGGGCACGATCCGCGATCCGGGGCGGATGGTCGTCCTGCTGCCCATCGAGCTGGCGCATCGCCGCGCGCCGGACGCCTGAGACGTGGCGCGCCGCGGAAAGAAGGGCCTGAGCGCCGAGGACCGCGAGCTGTGGAGCCGCGTGGCCCAAAGCGCCACGCCGCTCGACCGCTCGCGGCTGCGCACCGGCCTGCCCGAGATGCCGGGCGCGAAAGCGCCACCCAAGCCCAAGCCATCCGATCCGGTGGGCGACCGGCTCCCGGCCTTTCGCCTCGGCGAAAAGGCGACGCAGGCGGCGCACCCACAGCAGCCCGCGCGCGACCTGTCCATGCGGCTGGCGCAAGCGCCCGTGCGGATGGATCACGGCATGCATCGCAAGATGCTGCGCGGCAAGCTGTCGCCCGAGGCGCGGATCGACCTGCATGGCATGACGCTGGCCCAGGCGCATCCGGTGCTGATGCGCTTCATCCTCGAGGCCCATGCCTCGGGCAAGCGGCTGGTTCTCGTCATCACCGGCAAGGGCAAGGACCGCGACGAGGGCGGTCCGATCCCCATCCGCCGCGGCATCCTGCGCCACCAGGTGCCCGGCTGGCTGCACGCGCCGCCGCTGGGCGCGCTTGTCCTCGAGATCCGCGAGGCGCATCTGCGCCACGGCGGCGGCGGGGCCTATTACGTCTATCTCAGGAAGGGCCGCTGACGGCCCCCCGGTTTACAGCACGTAACGGCTAAGGTCCGTGCTCCGCGTCAACTCGCCCAGGTTGGTCTCGACGAAATCGGCATCCACGGTGACCGTGTCCCCCGCCCGGTCGGGCGCGGTGAAGCTCAGTTCCTCGAACACCCGCTCCATCACCGTGTAAAGCCGCCGCGCGCCGATGTTCTCGACCGACTGGTTCACATCGGCCGCGATCTTGGCCAGCGCCGCGATGCCGTCGGGGGTGAAGCTGACACTCACCTCCTCGGTCGCCATCAGCGCGGTGTATTGCAGCGTCAGGGCGTTGTCGGTCTCGGTCAGGATGCGGACGAAATCCTCCTCGGTCAGCGCGCGCAGGTTCACCCGGATCGGCAAACGGCCCTGCAACTCTGGCAACAGGTCCGAGGGTTTGGCGATGTGAAACGCACCCGACGCGATGAACAGGATATGGTCCGTCTTCACCGGCCCCAGCTTTGTCGACACGGTCGTGCCCTCGATCAGGGGCAGCAGGTCGCGCTGCACCCCCTCGCGGCTCACGTCACCGCCGCGCACGTCTTGCCGGGCGGCGACCTTGTCGATCTCGTCGATGAAGACGATGCCGTTCTGCTCGACCGCTTCCAGCGCGGTCTTCTTCACCGCGTCATCGTCCAGAAGCTTGTCGGCCTCTTCCGCGATCAGCAGATCGTAACTGGCCGCGACGCTCAGGCGCTTTTTCACCATTCGCTGACCAAAGGCTTTCCCGAAGATATCGCCGAGGTTCATCATCCCCCCGCCCATGCCCGGCGGCTGGCCGGGGATCTCTAACCCCTGCATCGGGTTCGAGGTATCGGCGACCTCCAGCTCGATCACGGTGTCGTCCAGCTCGCCCGAGCGGAGCTTCCGGCGGAACATCTCGCGCGTCTGCTCGCGGGCGTCCTTGCCGGCCAGCGCCTCGATCACGCGTTCCTCGGCGGCGTCATGGGCGCGGGCCTTGACCTCTTCGCGCATGTGCTCGCGCACCATGACCTGCGCGGCGTCCACCAGATCGCGGATGATCTGCTCCACGTCGCGGCCGACATAGCCCACTTCGGTGTATTTCGTGGCTTCGACCTTGATGAAGGGCGCGCGGGCGAGTTTCGCCAGACGCCGCGAAATCTCGGTCTTGCCGACGCCGGTGGGGCCGATCATCAGGATGTTCTTCGGATACACCTCTTCGCGCAGGTCATCGCCCAATTGCTTGCGCCGCCAGCGGTTGCGCAGCGCCACGGCAACGGCGCGCTTGGCGTCGCGCTGGCCGATGATGAACCGGTCGAGTTCCGAGACAATCTCGCGGGGGGTCAGGTCGGTCACGATGCGGACTCCTGTTGGATCAGGTCATAGGGGGGCAAGCGGTCCTTGCCCGGAAAACGGGGTAGCGCGTGCATGACACGGCGGCGCAGCGCCTCCCATTGCGCGCCGAGCAGCACGAGGCCTGCGCCGAGGATGAGAATGATGAAGAACGCCTGCCCTTCCACCACGGTGATGGCCAGCGCCACGACATAACCGACGCCAGCCACGAGGAAGGACCGGCGGTCGATCACCACGGCGAAAAGCGCCATGAGCGCGATGAAACCGGTCAGGAGCAGTTGCGCCGCGACGGTGCCGGTGTCGAAGAGCGTCAGCGCCACGGTGTTCACGATGGCGGGCGCCGCGATGACATGCAGCCAGAAGCCCGAGGCAGCGCGGCGCGTCACCCGGTGCGGGTCCGACATGTCGAAGCCAAGCGCGATGATCAGGCCGACAAGGCCGAGAAGGATGGTCATCAGCGCAAAGGGACCGTCCGCCGACAAAAGGAAGATGTCGCGCGGGTCGCTGGGGAAATTGCCGCCCAGCGTGGCGAGGCCGAAGGTGGTGGCAAAGACCGACAGCGCGATCAGCGCGACGGTGAAGGGCACCCGGAACAGAAGGTAATAGCCCGACAGGCAGACCGCCGAGAGGCCCGCCGCCGTGGTCAGCGTCGCGGGTGTGCGCATGTCGAGCATGGCCGCGAAGGCGAAGCCGAATTGCGCGGCCAGAAGCCCGAAGATGATCGCCAGCGCGATCGAGGGGGCGACCATCCGGCGCGTCAGCGTGAAATACCGCGCCAGCCAGATCACGCCGCCCATGCCGATCACGGCATAGACCATCCCGAGGATATAGCCCTGCGTCGTGCCCAGAAGCGTCATCCCCGTGACCCCGGCATAGCCGAGGTAGAGGATCGTCAGACCCACGACGATGAAGATCTCGTTGAAGCCTTTGAACAGCTCGAAGGGTTCATCGAGGCCCGACATATGCGCCCGCACGCCCGCGCGCTGCTGGGCCAGCACCACGAGCGAAGCCGCTTGCGCCTCGGTCAGGGTTCCGGCGGCCACGGCAGCGCGGATGTCGTCGCGGGTGATGTCGGTCATCCGCCGATCTTTTCCACGGTCAGGTTGCCGTTGGTGTAGACGCAGATTTCCGCGGCAATCGCCATGGCGTCGCGCGCCACGGTCTCGGCGTCCTTGTCGCTGTCCATCATCGCCCGCGCCGCGGCCAGCGCGTAATTCCCGCCCGAGCCGATGGCGGCGACGTCATGCTCGGGTTCCAGCACGTCGCCCGCACCGGTGATGATGTAGAGCTCGCGCCCGTCGGTGACGATCAGCATCGCCTCGAGCTTTTGCAGGTACTTGTCGGTGCGCCAGTCCTTCGCCAGTTCCACGCTCGCGCGTTGGAGCTGCCCCGGCGTCGCCTCGAGCTTCTTTTCCAGCCGTTCCAGCAGGGTGAAGGCATCGGCGGTCGACCCGGCAAAGCCTGCGACCACGTCATAGCCGCCGGGGCTAAGCCTGCGCACCTTGCGCGCGCTGCCCTTGATGACGGTCTGGCCAAGGCTCACCTGCCCGTCACCCGCGACGACCACCTCGCCGCCCTTGCGGACGCCGATGATCGTGGTGCCGTGCCAGCCGGGGAAATCGCTGTCTGCCATGGGGTCTCCTGCCGTTGTCCGGACCTATATGGCGGGCGGGCCCCCAGCCCGCAACCTCCCGGCCCGCGCACCGCCGTAGGCCGGGCTTCAGCCCGGCACCCCTACAACCACCCCGGCCAGCCGCGCTTGACTTGCCAAACCCGTGGCGCGCAAGCTTCTGGCATAGTGGTAAGAGGTCACCGTGGTAAAACCGTCCAGGACACTCTCGGACATGGGAACAAACCCGAGAGCAGACTGGACCATTGGTGACATTGAAAGGATTTGCAGCCACTACGGGATCGACTGCGTGCCGCCCACCGGCGGCGGAAGCCACTACAAGATCAACATCCGTCATCTTGAAGGCATCTTGACGGTTCCTGCGAAACGACCAATTAAACCTGTGTATATCAGGAAATTCACAAGTTACGTGGCCGCCCACCGAAGCGCCGGGGAGAGTAGCGATGGATGATTACGTCATTGTGATATTGCCCCTCAGCGAAGAGGACGGCGGAGGTTTCGTCGGCCTTGTGCCCGATCTGCAAGGCTGCATGTCTGACGGCGAGACGCGAGAGGAGGCTCTGGCCAATACCCAGCAGGCGATGCAGGAGTGGATTGAGCTGAAACAGGGGCTTGGAGAACCACTTCCCGAGCCTGGCATCGCGGTCAAGCGGACATCCGAACAGGGCAAGGCGCTGATGCGCGCATTGCAGGCGCTGATGTCGGTTCTTGACGTGAAGGACGGCCGTATCGCAGAGCTGGAAAGCGCGCTGGAGGCGGCGGTTCACGATGTGTCATCGAGTTGGGAACGAAACCTTCCCTTGTTCGAGTCGCCTGCGGGTTTCCTGTATCGGGCAGATACGACGCACTGGCTTTAGCCGATCTGCATGGCCACGAGCAGCGGCTTGAACGGCACCCCTACAACCACCCCGGCCAGCCGCGCCTGCGCGGGACGCGCACGGCGAGCATCGGCATCAGCCAAGGGCCCCGGAAGCGGTCGAGGTCGAGCGCCTCGAATACGCCCACGGTTTCCTCGCCGTTGATCCGCGTCTGCACCGCAGCGCGGTTGTAGAAGGGGGCGTCGAGCATCGCCTTGATCTGCCGCGGCCTGTAGCCGGCATCGGCCCGCGTCTCGCGCCGCACCATCCAGCCGGGGCGTTTCAGCCGCGCCTTCGGCGGCATCTCGATCGCGCGGGGCGTGCCGTCCTCGGCGAAGCCGATGGCGGCGGCAAGCTCGGTCCCGTCGCGGCGCTGGGCGTCGTAGAAACAGGCCGCGCCGTCGCGCAGGGGGAACCGGCCCCAGGTCCAGTAGCTGAAATCGGCCTCCAGCGCGCGCGTCCCGAAATTCGCGTCGAAATAGCCGTGGCCGGTCCAGCTCCAGCCGGGGCGGTTCAGGCGCACCTCGATATCCGCCTTGGGGGCGAAGGGCCGCCAGACATGCGCGCCGTCCGGCGTGAGGGCCATTTCCACCTGCGTCAGGGCGCTCGGCCGCACGATCACCTCGCCGGTGATGCGCTGGGCGTGGGGCGTCGACATCTCCTCGATCTCGATGCGCAGGTGATCGCCCGCCCAGACCATCGCCGAGGGGCCGATCTGGATCCGGTCGCGCGACAGGCCAAGGGCATCCTGCCCCCGGTCGGTCATCGTCCAGCGACCGCCGCGGCCGTAGGTGACCACGTTCAGGCAGCAATGGTTGGCCGGGGTCTTGCGCCCCGACCAGCGATACCAGGGCGAGAAAACCGACCCTATGAAGCCGATGATGGAGATCGCGCGCTCGCCATCGTCGCTGATCCCGTCGACATACCACCAGGCGTAGCCGTCCGGCGGGACGTCGAGGTCGAAGCAAGGTCGCTCAAGATCGCCGCGGCCGCGTGCTGCCCGGAGAGGCAGGCCATCGGTATCCCCGCCCCCGGATGCGCCCCGCCCCCCGCGAGATAAAGACCCCTCAGCGTCGTCCGCGCCGTGGGGCGCTGGAAGGTCGCCATCATCCCATGTGGGGAAAGCCCGTAAAGGGAACCGTCCGACGCCGGAAAGGCCCGGTCGAAATCCCCCGGCATGGTCAGCGCGGTGATGTCCGGCGTCGGGGAAAACCTCAGCCCCATCCGGGCCAGCGTCTCGAATGTATGTGTCCGGCATCTGTAGGCGTCCTCCGGGGTCGACGGGTGCCCGGGCGGCCCGTTCAGGATGATCTCGAAACGCTCGGGGCCTTGGGGCGCGTCGCCACCGCGGTCCTGGGCGCAGACATAAAGCGTGCCGTCTGCGGGCATCCGCCCGGCGGCAAGGTCGTCGAACTCGCGCTTGGGGTCGGTGCAGAAGAACACGTTGTGATGCGCAAGCTCCACCCCAGCGGGCGTGGCGGCGAAGCCCCAGACAAAGGCCGAGAGGCTCCGCGCCTCCACCCCATTGCGGGGGACGGCGGCGGCGGGGCCTTGGCCCAGGTGACCGTCGACCAGCGCCTTGGGGTCGCCGTTGAAGACGATCAGGTCGGCGGGGATGCGGGTGCCATCCTCCAGGTGGACCGCGCAGACCTGCCCATCCTGCTGTTCGATCCGCGCGGCACGCGCGTTGAAGCGGAAACGCGCGCCCTTGTCCTGCGCAAGGCGTTGCATCGCCTGAGCCAGCCTGTGCATCCCCCCTTCGACGCGCCAGACGCCGCTGGCCTCGGAATGCCAGATCAGGCCGAGAACGGCCGGGCTGAGATAGGGGGAGCCGCCGACATAAGTGGCATAGCGCCCGAAAAGCTGCCGGAGGCGGGGGTCGGTGAACTGTGACGACAGGCTCGCGGCAAGGCTGCGCCCCGGCGCCATCGCGGGGATCAGCGCGGGGTTTTTCAGAACATGCGCGGTCAGCGCAGGAAGGCTGGGCTTTTGCGCAAGCATCACCGGCCCTTCGAAGGCCTCGAACAGCCGCCTTGCCCGGTCGGAGAAGCGGCGGAACTGCGTTTCGGCCCGCGCGCCGCCGAAATCCCGGAGCGCGGCGGCGCTGCGTTCTGGATCATGGAACAGGTCGAGCGTGCTGCCGTCGCGCCAGTGGTGGCGCGCGAGGATCTCGTCGGGAATGAGCGTGACATGATCCGACAGCCGCGCACCGACATCGGCAAAAAGCGTCTCGAACATGCCTTTCAGGGTCATAACCGTCGGCCCGATATCCACCGGCCCCGCCACGCTGTCCCGCGTGCGCATCTTGCCGCCCGGCCCGGCGGCCATGTCCAGCACCGTCACCGACAGCCCGGCATGGGCCAGCCGCATCGCGGCGGATAACCCGCCGATCCCGGCCCCGATCACGACCGCCTGCCTGGTGGCACCTGTCACGCCATTCTCCAATCCATGTGTCAGATTATGTTGACACCTTGGGTCGATTTGTCCACCCTAGTTTACAACACCCGTGTCAATCCGCACGGATTCTTTTTGGACAGAGGGGGCGACCATGCCTTTGAAACCCCGGATCGAAGCGGCCATTGCCAGCGCCATCCGGCAGGGACAGGCGGGCGCGGCCCCTCCGAAACTCGCCTCGGCGCTGGATTACGCGGTCAGCCCCGGCGGCGCGCGCATCCGGCCGACGATCTGCCTGTCGGTGGCCATGGCCTGCGGCGACAAAAGCCCGGCCCTGTCGGATGCGGCGGCAACCGCGATCGAGCTGATCCATTGCGCCAGCCTCGTCCATGACGACATGCCCTGTTTCGACAATGCCGACACCCGCCGCGGCAAGCCGGCGGTGCATCGCGCCTATGGTGAGCCGCTGGCGCTTCTGACGGGCGATTCGCTGATCATCATGGCTTTCGAGGTGCTTGCCCGCGCCGCCGCCGACGATCCGGCCCGCGCGGTGCAGCTGATCCGCATCCTGGGCGAGTCCACCGGCATGCCGGGCGGCATCTGCGCCGGCCAAGGATGGGAGAGCGAGGCCAAGATCGACCTTTCCGCCTATCACCGCGCCAAGACAGGCGCGCTGTTCACCGCGGCCACGCGCATGGGTGCGGCGGCGGCCGGCGAAGAGCCGGACGCCTGGACCGAACTGGGCGCGCGCATCGGCGAGGCGTTCCAGGTTGCCGACGATCTGCGCGACGCGCTCTATGACGAGGTGACGCTGGGCAAGCCCGCGCAGCAGGACGAGATCAACGGCCGCCCCAACGCCGTCAGCCAGCTGGGCGTGCGCGGCGCGATCCGGCGGCTCGAGGATATCCTGTCGGGCGCGATCTCATCGATCCCCTCCTGCCCGGGCGAGGCCGCGTTGTGCGAGATGGTGCGCAAGACCGCCGAACGCCTGACGCCGGTCCTTCCGGCGCATCAGACGGTCTAGGGCGCGTGGCGCTGGCCGATCACACCGACCCCGACAGGCCGCGCCTGCGCGACAGGCTCTATGCATGGAAGACGGGCCTTTTGCGCTCGCGCCGGTTCCAGAACTGGGCCGCGCGCACGCCCTTTGCCGCGCGGGTCGCGCGCAAGGATGGCGAGGCGCTGTTCGACCTGGTGGCGGGGTTCCTGCACAGCCAGGTGTTGATGGCTTTTGTCGAGCTGGATCTCGCCGAACACCTGTCTAACCAGCCGCGCAGGGTCGAATCTCTCGCGCTTCTGACCGGCATCAACCCCGACCGGATGCGCGTCTTGTGCCAGGCCGCCACCGCGCTGGGCCTGATGACGCGGGGCCGCGACGGGCGCTATGCGCTGGGCCGCCTTGGCGCCGCGCTGCCCGGTATTCCGGGGCTGGCGCAGATGATCCGACACCATGACGTTCTCTACCGTGACATGGCCGACCCGGTCGGCTTCTTCCGCGATGCGCCCGAGACGGAACTGGCTGCCTTCTGGCCCTATGTCTTCGGCGCGACCGGCCAGATCGACCCGGAAACGGCCGCGACCTATTCCGAGCTGATGGCCGAAAGCCAGACCCTCGTCGCCGAGGAGGCGCTGCGCGCCCTCGACCTGCGCGGGATCGGGATGCTGCTCGATATCGGCGGCGGCACCGGGGCTTTCCTGACCGCGGTCGGCAAGGCCTATCCGGCGCTCAAGCTGCACCTCTTCGACCTGCCGCAGGTCATCGCGCCCGCGACGGACCGCTTCGCGCAGAACGGCCTGACCGAGCGTGCGACCATCACCGGCGGGAGTTTCCGCACCGATGCGCTGCCGCAGGGGGCCGATGCGATCAGCCTGATCCGCGTGCTTTACGATCATTCCGACGACACCGTGCGGATGCTGCTGGCCAAGGCGCATGCCGCGCTTCCGCAAGGCGGGCGGATCATCGTCTCGGAACCGATGTCGGGCGGCGCGCGGCCCGAGCGCGCGGGGGATGCCTATTTCGGCCTCTATTGCATGGCGATGGGCACCGGCCGCGCGCGCAGCGCCGCGGAGATCGCGCAGCATCTCGAAACTGCAGGTTTCGCCGATATCCGCCCGCGCAAGACCGCGCGGCCCTTCATCACTTCGGTGGTCGAAGCGCGGAAGGCGTAAAGAAACGCTGACAGGTATGTCTATTGAGATTGACATACAAGAGTGTCAGGTTAAACTGACAGTCAAGTTGCCGCAGGATCAGGATTCTCCTCCAAACCTGCCAAAAGACCGGGAAAGACCCTCGTGAAGACCACCGCCGTCATACTGGAAGGACCGAAAACCCTTGGATTGGGACAGGTCACGCTGACCGATCCGGGCGAGGGTGACCTGGTTGTCGACGTGCGGCATTCGGGGATTTCCACGGGAACCGAGAAACTTTTCTGGTCCGGCCAGATGCCCCCCTTTCCGGGCATGGGCTACCCGCTTGTCCCCGGCTACGAGGCCGCGGGCGAAGTGGTCGAGGCCGCGGCGGGCACAGGCTACACGCCCGGCGACATCGTCTTTGTCCCCGGTGCCAATTGCTACGGCGACGTGAAGGGCCTGTTCGGCGGTGCCGCGCACAGGCTGGTCACGAAATCCGACCGCGTCGTCCGCATCGACGGCGCGCTGGGCGCCGAGGGGGCGCTGCTGGCGCTGGCCGCAACGGCGCGTCACGCGCTGGCGGGGATGAACACGCAGCTGCCCGAACTGATCATCGGCCACGGCGTATTCGGCCGCCTGCTGGCGCGGCTGACCATCGCCGCGGGCGGCAAGCCCCCCACCGTCTGGGAGATCGACGCGGACCGTCAGGCCGGGGCCACCGGCTATGAGGTCATCCACCCCGATGCCGACGAAAAGCGCGATTACGGTTGCATCTACGATGCGTCCGGCGTGTCCTCGCTGCTTGACACCATGGTCGGCCGCCTTGCCAAGGGTGGCGAGATCGTGCTGGCCGGGTTCTACCCCGAGCCGCTGCAATTCTCCTTCCCGCCCGCATTCCTGCGCGAAGCCCGGTTCCGGATCGCCGCGGAATGGACGCGCGAAGACCTGGTCGCCACCCGCGACCTGATCGACCACGGGGCCCTCAGCCTTGCCGGTCTCATCACCCACACCGTCCAGGCAGAGCAAGCCGAGAGTGCGTATCAGACCGCGTTCGAAGACCCCGCTTGTCTCAAGATGATCCTGGATTGGATGCCCTCAAGCAGCAACGCGGTAGGGCACAAAAAGGAGAACGCCGCATGAGCCTCGATGTTCCGAACCTGCGTGAGTATGACGCCAAGCTCCGCGAAGAAGCCAGCGAGCCCACGCTCGAGGTGCCGCAGGGCGAGCCCACCAAGAAAACCCAGATCATCGCGATCTACGGCAAGGGCGGCATCGGCAAGTCCTTCACGCTCGCCAACCTCAGTCACATGATGGCCGAACAGGGCAAGCGCGTGCTGCTGATCGGCTGCGACCCGAAATCCGATACCACCAGCCTTCTGTTCGGCGGCAAGGCCTGCCCGACGATCATCGAGACCTCGACCCAGAAGAAACTGGCCGGAGAGGAAGTGAAGATCGGCGATGTCTGCTTCAAGCGCGGCGGCGTCTTCGCCATGGAGCTTGGCGGGCCCGAGGTCGGCCGAGGCTGCGGCGGGCGCGGCATCATCCACGGGTTCGAACTGCTGGAGAAGCTGGGCTTCCACGATTGGGATTTCGACTATGTCCTGCTCGACTTCCTGGGCGACGTGGTCTGCGGTGGCTTCGGCCTGCCCATCGCGCGCGACATGGCGCAGAAGGTGATCCTTGTCGGGTCGAACGACCTGCAATCGCTTTACGTGGCCAACAACGTCTGTTCGGCGGTGGAATATTTCCGCAAGCTGGGCGGCAATGTGGGCGTCGCTGGCCTTGTCATCAACAAGGATGACGGTTCGGGCGAGGCGCAGGCTTTTGCCGAGGCAGTGGGCATCCCGGTGCTGGCCGCCATCCCGCAGGATGATGACCTGCGCAAGAAATCCGCGAATTACCAGATCGTCGGCACCGCCGAGAGCCAGTGGGGCGCGCTGTTCGCGGCGCTGGGCGAGAACGTCGCCGTTGCCCCGCCGATGCGCCCCGTGGCGCTGTCGCAGGACCAGCTGCTCGAGCTGTTCGACGGGTCGGAAACCGGAGCGGGCATCACGCTGGAGCCCGCCACCGACATGGACATGCGCGGCAAGAACTCGGTGCCGAAAGCCTCCCTCGAAGTCGTCTACGACGAGGCCTGAACCGATGGATGATCAACCCAGAGAAGTCCGCTACGACGACGCAGCCGACGCCGAGGTGATCCGGGGCGAGGCGCGTGTCGACGTAACTGAATCAGGCTCTGCACCGCAGGGTGGTGACGGTATGGGCTGCCATTCCGGGTCCACCATGGCCGAGGCCGCCCGCAAGGCGGGCAAGTCGGAGATCCTCGACCAATACGCCAAGGATTACCCGCAAGGCCCCCATGACAAACCGCAGTCCATGTGCCCCGCCTTCGGCTCGCTCCGCGTGGGTCTCCGGATGCGGCGCACGGCGACCGTGCTTTCCGGCTCGGCCTGCTGTGTCTACGGCCTGACCTTCGTCAGCCATTTCTACGGGGCGCGCCGCTCGGTCGGCTATGTGCCCTTCAACTCGGAAACCCTCGTCACCGGCAAGCTGTTCGAGGACATCCGCGACGCGGTTCACGAGATGGCCGACCCCGCGCGTTACGACGCGATCGTGGTCACCAACCTCTGTGTGCCCACCGCGTCCGGCGTGCCCCTCCGGCTGTTGCCTGACGAGATCAATGGGGTTCGGATCGTCGGCATCGACGTTCCGGGCTTCGGAGTGCCGACCCATGCCGAGGCGAAAGATGTCCTCGCCGGGGCGATGCTCAACTATGCCCGACGGGAAGTGGAGGCCGGCCCAGTCCAAGCCCCCGTTTCGGGTAAATCAGACCGTCCGACAGTGACCCTGTTGGGCGAAATGTTCCCTGCAGACCCATTGGGTATTGGAGGGATGCTCGCGCCACTCGGTCTGGCGGCAGGTCCGGTCGTTCCCTGCCGTGAGTGGCGCGAGCTCTATTCCGCGTTGGACAGCAAGGTGGTGGCCGCGATCCACCCCTTCTACACCAGCGCAATCCGCGAGTTCGAAGCGGCGGGCCGCACCATCGTGGGGTCCGCCCCGGTGGGCCATGACGGCACCGCGGCGTGGCTCAAGGCCATCGGTGAGGCTTACGGCGTTTCGCCTGACAAGATCGCCGCCGCGCAGAACGCGTTCCTGCCCGCGATCAAGGGCGCGCTTGCCTCGGTTCCGATCAAGGGCACGATCACGCTCTCGGGCTACGAAGGGTCCGAACTGCTGGTCGCGCGCCTGCTGATCGAGAGCGGGGCGGATGTGCCCTATGTCGGCTCGGCCTGTCCCAAGACGAAATGGTCCGCGCCCGATGTCGAATGGCTGGAAGCGCGCGGCGTGAAGGTGAAATTCCGCGCCAGCCTCGAGGACGATTGCGCCGCGATGGAGGCGATCCGCCCCGACCTCGCCATCGGCACCACGCCCGTGGTGCAGAAGGGCAAGCAGATGGGCATCCCGTCGCTCTACTTCACCAACCTGATCTCGGCCCGGCCCCTGTTCGGCCCCGCCGGTGCGGGCTCGCTGGGGCAGGTGGTCAACGCCGCCATGGCGAACAAGGACCGCATGGACCACATGAAGGCCTTTTTCGACGGCGTCGGCGAAGGCGATACCGCCGGGATCTGGGAAGGCGCGCCGAACCTGCGCCCCGATTTCCGGGCGACCAACCTCAAGAAGCTCGAAAAGGCTGAAAAGGCCCGCATCGCGGCGAATGGGGGTGTGAAATGCTGATCCAGGATCACGACCGCGCCGGGGGTTACTGGGGTTCCGTCTATGCCTTCACCGCGGTGAAGGGCCTTCAGGTCATCATCGACGGCCCCGTGGGTTGCGAGAACCTGCCGGTGACCAGCGTCTTGCACTACACCGATGCGCTGCCGCCGCATGAGCTGCCCATCGTGGTGACGGGCCTGGCCGAGGAAGAGCTGGGCCGCGACGGCACCGAGGGCGCGATGAAGCGCGCCTGGGACGTGCTGGACCCGGCCTTGCCGTCCGTTGTCGTCACCGGTTCCATCGCCGAGATGATCGGCGGCGGTGTCACGCCGCAGGGCACCAACATCCAGCGGTTCCTGCCGCGCACCATCGACGAGGACCAGTGGGAAAGCGCCGACCGTGCGATGACCTGGATCTTCACCGAGTTCGGCATGACCAAGGGCCGGATGCCGCCCGAGAAGAAGCGCGAGGAGGGGGCCGCGCCCCGCGTCAATATCCTCGGGCCGATGTACGGCACGTTCAACATGCCCTCGGACCTGCACGAGATCCGCCGCCTGGTCGAAGGCATCGGCTGCGAGGTCAACATGGTGATGCCGCTCGGCAGCCACCTGGCCGAGATGCGGAACCTCGTGAATGCGGACGTCAACATCTGCATGTACCGCGAATTCGGCCGCGGCCTCTGCGAGGTGCTGGGCAAGCCCTACCTGCAGGCGCCCATCGGGGTGGAAAGCACCACCAAGTTCCTGCGCAAGCTGGGCGAGCTGACGGGCCTTGACCCCGAGCCCTTCATCGAGCGCGAGAAGCATTCGACGATCAAGCCGGTCTGGGACCTCTGGCGCTCGGTCACGCAGGATTTCTTTGCAACCGCCAGCTTCGGCATCGTGGCGAACGAGACCTATGCCCGCGGCGTGCGCAACTTCCTCGAGACCGACATGGGCCTGCCCTGTGCCTTTGCCGTCGCCCGCGTCGCCGGTCACAAGACCGACAACGACGAAGTGCGCGCGATGATCCACGGCAAGCGGCCGCTCGTGCTGATGGGGTCGATCAACGAGAAGATGTATCTCGCCGAGATGTCGGGCGGGCACGGGCCGAAACCGGCCTTCATGCCCGCAAGCTTTCCCGGTGCCGCCATCCGGCGCGCGACCGGCACGCCCTTCATGGGCTACGCGGGCGCGACCTACATCATCCAGGAGGTCTGCAACGGCCTGTTCGACGCGCTGTTCCACATCCTGCCGCTCGGCAGCGACATGGACAGCGCCGAGGCCACGCCGACCACGCTGCGCCGCGATTTCCCGTGGGATCCGGACGCGCAGGCCCTGCTCGACCGGATCGTCGCCGAACACCCGGTTCTGACCCGCATTTCCGCCGCCAAAAGCCTGCGTGACGCCGCCGAAAAGGCTGCGCTGGCGAACGGGGCCGAGCGGGTCGTCAAGGATACCGTCCGCGCCCTCGCGCCGGCGGGTTTCGAACTCAACGAGGGAGAGGAAAGATGACGGACTTCACCTCCAACCACACGGTCGTAAAGCACAAGCCGCCGAAGACCGAGTTCATGATCTATTTCGGGATCATCTTCCTGGCGACGCTGCCGCTTGCGACCCTGACCTGGGCGCTGGCGGCGATCCGCTCGGGAAGCTTCACCGACAAGGGGCCCGTCAAACGGGCCTGGGGTCAGGCGAGCATCATCACACCGATGATCTTTTCCGCCTGATCCGGCTCTGATCCGCCCATGCGAGCCTGTCGTCAGACCACAGGCGGGCGGAGCGAGAGCCACCAAGACACACTCGGCGTGACGACCGGAGCCGATTTCAGGAGTTCGCCACATCCCGCGATGCGGGGTGGGGTGGATGGCCGGCAGGGCAATGAGGCCTTGCCGGGGCCCGGCCGCGGGGTTCGCGGCATCGGTCTAACGTTCCGGAGGAAAGTTAAATGGCTGATAATTCCGACCTGTCCTTCACGGGTCTTACCGACGAGCAGGCTCAAGAGCTGCACGCGGTGTACATGAGCGGGCTCTGGCTGTTTGCGGCCGTCGCCCTCGTTGCTCACCTTGCCACGTACATCTGGGCACCCTGGTTCTGAGGAAGGAACACCAACATGGCTAAGTTCTACAAGATCTGGCTCATTTTCGACCCCCGCCGCGTGTTCGTGGCCCAGGGCGTCTTCCTGTTCCTTCTCGCGGCGATGATCCACCTGGTGGTTCTGTCGTCCGGTCTGAACTGGTTCGAGTCCGCAGCAGCGACCGCCGGTTTCGGCGGGTGACCTGCGCCCGCGCCGCTCGAGGCGCGGACAATCCCTTGCTGCGGGCGGCGCGTGTCCGCCTCGCCCGCAGCGATCCGACCAAATTGACTGACGGCTGACCGGTTTTTCGACCCACGCCGCCAAACTCGCGGAGACAGACGCATGGCTTTGCTAAGCTTCGAAAAAAAGTACCGCGTCCGCGGAGGGACGCTGATTGGCGGTGATCTGTTCGACTTCTGGGTAGGGCCCTTCTACGTGGGCTTCTTCGGGGTCACGACAGCATTTTTCGCCCTGTTGGGGACGGTTCTGATCTTCTGGGGGGCTGCCATGGATGGCAACTTCAACCCCTGGACGATCAACATCGCACCCCCTGACCTGAGCTACGGGCTCGGGTTTGCGCCGCTCATGGAGGGCGGCCTGTGGCAGATCATCACCTTCTGCGCGATCGGGGCCTTCGTGTCCTGGGCGCTGCGCGAGGTCGAGATCTCGCGCAAGCTGGGCATGGGGTATCACGTTCCCTTCGCCTTCGGCTTCGCCATTTTCGCCTATGTGACGCTCGTGGTGTTCCGCCCGCTTCTGATGGGCGCCTGGGGGCACGGCTTTCCCTATGGCATCTTCAGCCACCTCGACTGGGTGTCGAACGTCGGCTACGCCTACCTGCACTTCCACTACAACCCGGCCCACATGATCGCGGTGACGTTCTTCTTCGCCACGACCTTTGCGCTGGCGTTGCACGGCGGCCTGATCCTCTCGGCGGCGAACCCCGAGAAGGACACCGAGGCGAAAACCCCGGATCACGAAGACACCTTCTTTCGGGATTTCATCGGCTACTCGATCGGCACGCTGGGCATTCACCGTGTCGGCCTGTTGCTGGCGCTGAACGCCGGTTTCTGGAGTGCGGTCTGCATCATCATCTCCGGCCCGGTCTGGACCTCCGGCTGGCCCGAGTGGTGGAACTGGTGGCTGACCCTGCCGATCTGGCCCGACCAGGGCGTCGTCTATGACAGCACGGGCATGGTCACCTACGGCACCAACGCCCCCGCCGTCGTGGGAGGGAACTGAACCATGGCCTATTTCGAATATCAGAACATCTTCACCCAGGTGCAGGTCCAGGGCGAGCCCGAGATGGGCATGGCCCAGACCGGCGAGAACATCCTGGGCGGCGAGCGGACCAAGAAGGCCGGGTTTTCGACCCTGATCGGCTGGTTGGGCAATGCGCAGCTCGGTCCGATCTACCTCGGCTGGGCGGGGCTGATCAGCCTTGCCACCGGCACGCTCTGGTTCAACATCGTGGGCCTGAACATGCTGTCGCAGGTCGACTGGTCGATCCCGGAATTCATCCGTCAGCTCTTCTGGCTGGCGCTCGAGCCTCCGGGGCCGGAACACGGGCTGAGCTTCCCGCCGCTCAATGACGGCGGCTGGTACATCATCTCGAGCTTCTTCCTGCTCGTCTCGGTGATGAGCTGGTGGCTCAGGACCTACCTGCTCGCCGTGCAGCACCAGATGGGCAAGCATATCGCCTGGGCCTTCCTCGCGGCGATCTGGCTCTTCCTCGTGCTCGGCCTGTTCCGTCCCGTCCTGATGGGATCGTGGAGCGAGGCGGTGCCCTACGGCATCTTCCCGCACCTCGACTGGACCACGGCCTTCTCGATCCGCTACGGGAACCTCTACTACAACCCGTTCCACGCGCTTTCGATCGTGTTCCTTTATGGCTCCGTCCTGCTCTTTGCGATGCATGGCGCGACCATCCTGGCCGTCTCCCGCTATGGCGGCGACCGCGAGCTGGAGCAGATCTACGACCGCGGCACGGCATCCGAACGCGCAGGCCTGTTCTGGCGCTGGACGATGGGCTTCAACGCCACGATGGAGGGGATTCACCGCTGGGCCTGGTGGTTCGCGGTCCTGACACCCATCACCGGCGGGATCGGTATCCTTCTCACCGGCACCGTGGTGGACAACTGGTTCATCTGGGCCATCGAACACAACTTCGCACCCGAATACCTCGGCGCTTACGGCTACGAAGCCTACGGCACCTACGAGAACTTCGGCGGCGTCCCGGCGGGAGGTAACTGAGCCATGTTTCCCAAGTGGTTTGACAACTGGAACAAGGACAACCCGACCAACATCTTCGGCCCTGCTATCGCCGTGGGTGTCGCTGGATCGGCGATCTTTGTTGCAGCCATGATCGTGGCCTGGGGCCAACCCTTCGCCACGGCCAGCCAACAGACCGGCCCCCGCGGCACCGGCATGCATGTGCAGGAGTTCGTCTCGAGCCTGTCCGAATACCCGGATGTCGACGGCTACGTCACCTCCGAGCCGGTGGTCCCGACCGCCGACTCGCAGCTGGCCATCGATGTGCTCGAGGGGGTTCCCCCCACGCTCGCCAATGTCACGGTCGAGAATTACGAGCGCCTGCGGGAGGCGATGCGGTCCTGGACCGGCATCCCCGACCTGCTGGAGCCGGGTAACGACAGTTACCAGACGGCGCTGGCCTACTCGATGATCGAGATGACGCAGAACCTGAACCAGAACTGGATCGGACACGTCCAGGCCAACGCGGAGGTGGGGGTGACCTGTTACACCTGTCACCGCGGACAGCCCGTGCCGAACAACATCTGGTTCCGCGTCGGAAACGTGAATTCGAACGTGGCCGGCTGGCCCGCGATCCAGAACCGGGTGACGATGACCTCGAACTTCACCTCGTTGCCCTCGACCTACCTGGAGCATTTCCTGCTTCAGGACGAGAACGGGCAATACGGTGTCGCGCAGGTCCACGACCTTGTCAGCCGGGCCGAGAACCCGCCGGGCAGCCCGCTCATCCAGCAGACGGAAATGACCTATGCCTGGATGAACTACTTCGCCAACTCGCTGGGCGTGAACTGCGTGTTCTGCCACAACTCCCGCGCCTTCTACGATCCTGCGCAGGTGACCCCGCAATGGGCCACTGCCAGCCTCGGGATCATCATGGTGCAGGAAACGCTTGAGCAATACATCCTTCCGCTCGAGTATGTGCTGCCCGAAGAGCGCCTCGGCCCCGTCTTCGCCGACGTGCCGAAACTGGCCTGCCGCACCTGTCACCAGGGCGAGCAGCGGCCGCTCAACGGGTTGAACGTGATCCGCAACTGGCCCGAGCTTGCCGTCCTCGACGATGAGCCGGACTACTCGGCCTTCGAGTAGGCGATGCGGGCCGCGGCCCATATCGAGACAGGCCGGGGGCGCCCCACAGCGCCCCCCGCCAAGACGGACCCTTACGTCCCTTCGTGAGGTTCCCTGAGCCGCGGGCAGGTCAGACCCTGTTCGCGGTTTTTTCGTCTCTGACCAGCCGGTTCGGGAGGACCGACAGAATGACCGACAGACCCCACACCCCCGTTCTCGACCGTGTCACCTACCCCGCGGACCTGCGCCGCCTGACTGACGCCGAGCTGAAACAATGCGCCGACGAGCTGCGCGCCGAGACGATCTCGGCGGTCAGCGAGACGGGCGGGCATCTTGGCTCCTCGCTTGGGGTCGTCGAACTGACCGTCGCCATCCACGCGGTCTTCAACACGCCCTATGACAAGCTGGTCTGGGACGTCGGCCACCAGTGCTATCCGCACAAGATCGTCACCGGCCGCCGCGACCGCATCCGCACGCTGCGGCAGAAGGGTGGCCTTTCGGGGTTCACCAAGCGCAGCGAAAGCGATTACGATCCGTTCGGGGCCGCGCATTCATCGACCTCGATCTCGGCCGCGCTGGGCTTTGCCATGGCGCGCGAGATGGGGCAGGCTACGGGCGACGCCATCGCCGTGATCGGCGACGGCTCGATCAGCGCGGGCATGGCCTACGAGGCGCTGAACAACGCGGGCCATATCGGCCGCCGCCTCTTCGTGATCCTGAACGACAACGACATGTCCATCGCCCCGCCGACGGGCGCGATGTCGAGCTACCTCGCCGGGCTGTCCAGGAACTCGCCGCTGGCAGCGCTCAAGGATATTGCCGACGGCGTCGCCGCCCATCTGCCTCAGCCGCTGCGCGAGGGCGCGGAACGCGCCAAGGAACTGGTGACCGGCGCGCCCAAATCCGCGACGCTCTTCGAGCATCTGGGTTTCACCTATATCGGCCCGGTCGACGGGCATGACATGGGCCAGCTGCTCAACGTGCTGCGCAGCGCCAAGGCGCGGGCGACCGGGCCGGTCCTGATCCATGCGGTCACCGTGAAGGGCAAGGGCTACGCCCCCGCCGAGCGGTCGGATGATTGCTATCACGGCGTTGCGAAATTCGACGTGGCGACCGGGGTGCAGCAGAAATCCACGCCCAACGCGCCCGCCTATACCAAGGTCTTCGGCGAGTGTCTGAAGCGCCATGCAGAGACGGACTCCGCCGTTGTCGGCGTCACCGCCGCGATGCCGGGGGGCACGGGGCTGAACATCCTGCAAAAGGCGATGCCGGGCCGGGTCTTCGACGTGGGGATCGCGGAACAGCACGCGGTGACCTTTGCCGCCGGGATGGCCGCGGGGGGGATGAAACCCTTTTGCGCGATCTACTCGAGCTTCCTTCAGCGTGGCTATGACCAGGTGGTGCATGACGTCGCGCTGCAGAACCTGCCCGTGCGCTTCATGATCGACCGCGCCGGGCTGGTCGGGGCCGACGGCCCGACCCATGCCGGGGCCTTCGACGTGAATTTCCTGGCCGCCCTGCCCAACATGACCGTCATGGCCTGCGCCGACGAGGCGGAGCTGGTTCACATGATGGCCACCGCCGCCGCCCATGACAGCGGGCCGATTGCCCTTCGCTATCCGCGGGGCGAGGGGACCGGCGTGCCGATGCCCGACCAGGGCGAGGTGCTGGAGATCGGCAAGGGCCGCGTCCTGCAGGAGGGGCGTGACGTTGCCCTCCTGTCTTTCGGCGCGCATCTGACCGAGGCGACCGAGGCCGCCCGCGCATTGGAAGCCCGCGGGTTGAGCGTGACCATCGCCGACGCGCGCTTTGCCAAGCCGCTGGATACCGCGCTGGTGGACAGGCTGGTCGCAGGCCACGGCGCGCTGATCACGGTCGAACAGGGCTCGATGCTGGGCTTCGGGGCGCTGGTGCTGCACCATCTCGCGGCCACCGGCCAACTCGACCGCGGCTGCGCGATCCGCACCATGACCCTGCCCGACCGGTTCATCGACCAGGCCAGTCCCAGCGACATGTATGCCGACGCTGGGCTTACCGCGCTGGACATCGCCGCCGCCGCGTTGCAGGCGCTGGGGGTTGCCACGCTGCACGAAAAAGCCCGCGCCTGAAGGGGCACGGGCCGGAAAGGAAAGGGGCGCCCTTGCGGCGCCCTTTTTCATGCGTCCTGAAAGATCACCCCGGCATGGTCGCGCAGGTAGATCTGCAGCCAGGGCGTGAAGCCCTTGGGGCTTTCCACCACCTCGCGCATCAACTGCGCAAGCGGCTGCCAGATCGTGTCCATCACCTCATCGGGGTTCGGCACGGGCTCGCGCCCGGCGGGCAGTTCGCCCACGAAGATATCGACGACCTCGTGCTCGATCAGCCCGCCGCCGACATCGGCGCGGTATTCGACCGTGTCGCGGAAGGTCAGCGCGATACCGCCCAGGCCCAGTTCCTGCTCCAGCCGCCGGGTGGCGCAATCCAGCGCGGCCTCGCCCCAATGCGGATGCGTGCAGCAGGTGTTCGCCCACAACCCCGGCGTGTGATACTTGCCAAGCGCGCGGCGCTGCAGCAGCACCTTGTCCCCCCGCATCAGGAACACGGAAATCGCCTTGTGGCGATGGCCCTTCACATGGGCCTCCAGCTTTTCGACGGGGGTCAATGTGCCGTTCACCCAGGCCGGGATCATGTCGGTCATACGCGCGTCGGGGCCACGAGCCCGGTCAGGTGGGCAAGGTTCTTGATACCGATCTTTATATGCGCAAGCGGGCGCGCCTTGACCAGTTCCTTGTTCATGTAGGCCTCGAAGGTCAGGCGCTGCACATCGACGTCATGGCAGAGCGAGACGAACCGTTCCCGGCGTTCGTCGGACTTGTAATAGGCATCCTGCATCGCGCCGAGGATCTTGAAGACCGATTTGTGCTCGCGCATGAAGAGTTTCCGCGCCAGTTTCAGGTCCTTGATCATGCCGGTCTGCAGCTTGGTCGCCGCGGCGATGGCCGCAACGCGTCCGCCCATCATGGCGTAGTAGATGCCTTCGCCCGAGGACGGGGCCACGACGCCGGCGGCATCGCCTGCCAGCACCACGTCGCGCCCGTTGTCCCATTGGTCGAGCGGACGAAGCGGGATCGGCGCGCCCTCCTTGCGGATGGTCTTGCAATCGGCGAGACCCGACGCCTCGCGCAGATCGGCGGTGGCCTTCTTCAGGTCCACCTCCTTCAGGAAGCTGCCCATGCCGATGCTGGCGGATTTCCCGTGCGGAAAGACCCAGCCGTAGAAATCGGGGCTGATGCGCCCGTCATAGACCACGTCGCAACGGTCGGGGTGGTATTCGCCGCGGGGGCCGGGGGCCTCGACGATCTCGTGATAGGCGATGACATAGGGGATCTTGTCACCGTCCTTGATCTCGGTCCGGGCGACGTTCGAGCGCGCGCCATCGGCCCCGATGACAAGGCGTGTGGTAAGGCTGCGATCCTCGCCCGTGGCCTTGTCGCGGTAATGGACATGGGTGCCGTCCTTGTCGCGGGTGATGCGCGTGTAGGTGCCAGTCACGCGTTCCGCGCCCGCCTCCTGCGCGCGGACACGGAGGAACTCGTCGAAATGCTCGCGGTCGACCATGCCGACGAAGCCGTTCTCGATGGGAATATCGACGCGCCGCCCGGTGGGCGAGATCATCCGCGCCGTGGTGATCTTGGCGACGAGTTGCTCGTCGGGGATGTCGAAATCGCGGATCAGCCGCGGGGGAATGGCCCCGCCGCAAGGCTTGATCCGACCGGCCCGGTCGATCAGCGCGACCTTGTGGCCCGAGCGCGCCAGATCCTCGGCGGCGGTGGCGCCCGACGGGCCCCCGCCCACGACGACGACATCGTATTTCATGGTCATTCTCCCGGAACGGCTGCGCCGGTCTGCGGCGCCATGGAAACCTTGCCCTCCATCACCCGCAGCGCCATGACGGCGGAGGCGAGATAGAGAAGGGCCTCGAAACTGAAGACCGCGCCGAAGGCTGTGGCATCGGGCATCACGGTGCGGGCGAGATCGGCAAGGGCCGCGCCCGCCAGCCCGCCAAAGCCCGCGGCGATGGCTTGTGCCGCGCCCCAAAGGCCCATCCGCGTGCCCTCGCGCGCGTCGCGGCCTTCGCCGGCCAGCGCCATCATCGAACCGATGGCGGCCACGGCGAACATGCCGTTGAAGAACCCCATCGCCACGACCGCAGGCAAAAGCGGCGCGCCCGGCCCCATCTGACCAAGCGCGGTGATACCCAGAAGCGCCGCGGCCGAGCCGATGCAGCCGACCACAACCCACGCCTTGAGGCTGAGAAGCCGTAGCGCGGTGCCCGCGACGCCGACCACGACCATGCCGAGGAAGACGCCGCCGTTCTGCGCGCCCGAGAGCGTGGTGGACTGGCCCGGCGTGAAGCCGAAGACGAGGCCGGAATAGGGCTCGAGGATCAGTTCCTGCATGAAATAGGCGGTCATGCTGAGGAAGACGAAAAGGGTGAACATCCGCGCCTTGGGCTCGGCCCAGACCTCGCGCAGACCGTCGAGGAAGGGGGCGGCGGGTTCCTGCGGGCGGGAAATCACGCGCGCCTCGATGCCCCGAACGGCAAGCGCGGTCAGCGCGAAGGCGCCAAGGGTCACGACGCCGACAACCTCCATCAGGCGCAGGGGCGTATAGGGGTCGAGGAACTGGCCCGAGACGCCAGCGGTCATGGCGATGCCGAAGATCATCATCAGCCATGTGATCGTCGCGGCGGCAGGGCGGCGACGGGGGGCGGTTGCGGTGGCCAGCAGCGCCAGAAGCGAGGTGCCCGAGGCACCGACGCCGACCCCGATCGCCGCATAGGCAAGGATCGAGACGATCAGGCCGAGCGTCGCCTGCGTCTCCATCAGGACGACGCCATAGGCCGCCGACAGCCCGCCGAGCGCGAGGATACCCATGCCACCGATGATCCAGCGCGTGCGCTTGCCGCCGGTGTCGGATTTGTAGCCCCATTGCGGCCGCGTGATCTGGATGCCGTAATGCAGCGCGACCAGGAGGCCCGGCAGAACGGCGGGCAAGGCAAGCTCCACCACCATCAGGCGGTTGAGCGTCGAGGTCGTCAACACGACGATGGCCCCGAGCGACATCTGCACGAGGCCAAGCCGGATGATCTGCAGCCAGGAGAGCGTCACGGCCAAGCCTCCAGCGTGCGGACGGCAAAGGCGGTGACCATCATGCCCGAGACGTAAAGCGCGACGCCGACGCCGTTGTACCAAGGCGCCTTGCCTTTCGGGTCACGCAGCAGCACCTGCATCGCGTAAAGCTGCGCGATGAGCGAGACGGCGATGGCAAGGCCATGAACCGGGCGGTCCCAGACGAAGAAGAGCAGGACAAAGACGATGACCTGCGGAACGGCCATGACCACGCAGGCCAGTTTCGCCGCGCGTTCGGGGCCGAGCGTGACGGGAAGCGAGTTCACCCCCATCTGCCGGTCGCCTTCCAGCGCCTTGAAATCGTTGAGTGTCATGATGCCATGCGCGCCGAGGCCATAAAGGACGGCCACGATGATCACCGGCCAGCTGGGCGCGCCCATCGACAGGACGGCGGCACCGGTGAACCACGGCAGGGTTTCATAGCTGAGACCGACAAGCCCCGGCCCCCACCAGCCCGACCGTTTCAGGCGGACTGGCTCGACCGAATAGGCCCAGGCGGCGGCGATGGCGACCAGCGTCGCGCCGAACCCCCACGGGCCGAGGGCGAGGCCGACAACCGCGGCGAAGGCGGACATGGCGATGGCGATCCACAGCCCCCAGCGCCCCGGAATGCGCCCCGAGGGGATCGGGCGATGCGGCTCGTTGATCGCGTCGACGTGCCGGTCGCACCAGTCATTCGCCGCCTGGCTCATCCCGCAGACGATGGGCCCGGCCAGGATCACGCCGAGGATCACGGCAACCCAATGCCCGGCAGGCGAGACGCCCGCGGACACGGCACCGCACAGATAGGCCCACATCGGCGGGAACCAGGTGATCGGTTTCAGCAGCGTCAGGACGGCCTTCGGTTCGGGAAAGCTGCGTGGCGATGTCGGCGGTGTGAGGTCGGTCGTTACACTCATGAGTGTAAACATAGACTGACACATCACGAGTCGGCAAGTGTAAAGGCGCGCTGACGCACGGCGAAAGACCCGCCGGGGCGGGTGCCTTTGGCCATGGTTCGGGGATCAGTTCGACGCGTTCCGGTCGTTCTTGTTCAGAAGCCCGTATTTCCGAAGCTTCACGTAGAGCGACTGCCGCGACAGGCCGAGCATCTCGGCGGCGGCGACACGGTTGTTGTCGGTCAGTTCGACCGCGGTCTCGATGCACATCTTCTCGACCACGTCGGTGGTCGCCGCGACGATATCCTTGAGCGGCGCGGAGCCGACGAGGTCCATCACGTTGCGCATCGCATCGTCCGACACGGGCGAACCACCGGACATGCTGGCCATGGTGGCGGCGGGCTCGCGCACCACCTCCATCCGAGAGGTGTCGCGGATCACGAAGGCAAAGCCCGACGCGCCCCCCGCGTTCAGATGCGTCGCCGACAGCTCCACCGAAAGTTGCGAGCCATAAGCCCCCTCGAGCCGGGTGGCATACATGCGCATCTTGCCCGAGCGCGCGGCGTTGTCGGTCAGAACCTTGAGGTCGACACTGCCACGGGCGAGGTATTCGCCCAGCGACTTGCCCTTCACATCGGCCAGCGACCCGGCATCGGTCAGCCCGAGAAAGGCGTCATTGGCAGATCGGATGGCGCCATGACCGTCGGTGACGACGATGGCATCCGGCCCCTCGCGGTAGAGCTGCGCCAAGGTGGTCGACAGTTCCGCCGCGACCGTCTCGACGCTTTTGGCGGTCTCGATCCGGCACAGGAGCGATTTCTCGCCCGCGGCGCGGAACACGGTCGGGTGGATCGCCACATCGGCCTTGCCGCGGCGCGTGGTGACTTGCACCGGCCCCCCGGCCTCGTCACCGGCCGACAGTACCAGCCCCTCGATGAACTCGCCGCGGCGGCGTCCCTCGAATTCCTGGGTGAAGGCGCTGCCGGTCAGGCTGTCGGCCTCGGCCCCGAGGATCTGGGCCGCCGAGGAATTCAGGTCGAGGATGCGCCCCGAGGCGACATCGACCAGCACCAGCGCGTCGCGCGCGGCCTCCATGATGACCCGGTAGCGCGTTTCGTAATCGCGGTGGGTCTCGTAATCCTTTTCCAGCGCGAGCTGCGCCTTGACCAGCCGGTGCTGCAGCTCGGCGATGGGGCGCAGGTCACGGCCCAGCATCAGGATGATGTCGGGGTTGTTCGTCTTGTGGATCGTGTAGCGGATCGGGAATTCCCAATTCGCATTGTCGAAATGGTTGACCTCGATCGCGTCGACGGCCTTTTTCTGACCCTCGCGGTACGCCTCGAGCTGGCTTTCCAGCTTCGACAGGCTGTCCTCGGCCATGAACTCGCGGATGTCGCGGTCTTTCCAATGGTCGAGCCGCCCGAGCGTCGGGTTCAGCGGGTTGGTGATGACGGATTTCACCGTGCCCTGCGTGTCGAGCACGATGGCGAGGTCCGCCGCCGTCGTCACGATCTCGTTGAACTGCTCCGGGCCGATGGGCGGCGCCTGAGGCTGGTCGAGGAATTCCGATCCGCGCGTGTTCATGAAACCTTAACCCTCACCACCGGTCACCCCGTTTCCGGTGCGGTTTGAATTCGTCATGGACAGGGTCCTTTTCCCTGTTTGCTCGAGCCCGCACTTCATCAACGCCGAGGCGGCATCCCGCGCGATGTGATCCGCCCCGGTCAGTGCCAGCACGTCCAGATCCTTGTCGAGGACAGGGCCACCGATGATGACAGGTGTCACGCGTGTGACGGTAGAGCGAATTATGTCCACCAATTCCTTTACCGATGCAAGCGTTCTGCGCCCCGAGGCGGTGATGCCGACCATGTGGTAGCGGCGTTTGCGCATCAGCTCGGCCAGTTGGCGCGGGTGACGGTCGACCGCGATATCCACCGCGACCCCCCGCCGGCGCAGCTGATCGGCCAGCACGAAGGTGCCGAGCGTGTGATGCTCGGCCCGCGGCACGACCAGGAGAACCGCCCGCTCCGCATCGGCTTCGTTGCGGCGTCCGAGGGCGCGCACCGTTTCCTGCAGGCGCGCGGCCCCGATGGTCACATGGGCAAAGCTGATTTCATCTGCGAACCAGCGTTCCCCCATCAGGCGCGCTACCGCGGGCACAAGGTGATCGACGAGGTCCTCGTTCGACACCCCGTCCTGCCGCAGCCGCAAAAGCACCTCGTGGCGCTGGGTCTCGTCACTCGAGATGAAGGCGTCGCTCATCTGGATCAGGCGACGCGCCATGCCGTCGCTGCGTCCTGGCCCATGCGCGGCAAGGACGGCGATCGCGCGCCGGGCAAGGCGCGTGACCTCCTCGGGCTCCATGACCGAAACGGTCACTGGCCGCATGTGAGAGTCGTCCTTCATGAGAATTCACCACTTGCGCCGCCGCCTAACGTCTATTTGTCGTCTCGCGTCGGTCGGTCAGCAAATGTTCGCCTTCAGTGTCGCTGATCCATGTCCATCTGTCAAAGTAAATTGACATCCTTTCACTTTCAAGGGGTGCGCCCCACGCTCACCCCCCGTAACCCGCCTTTTTTTCTTGGTAAAGGCCGGGTGGGCGATGGCCCTTTGCAGGCCCTCTCCGCATTTGAAACTAGACGCGCAATGTGTAAGTTTTAATTGACACTCTGTCCTGCACGGGGCTAGATTTTCCCTATCGCCCAGAGGAATCGACGCTCGCATGCCAAGCGACACACTTACATCCACGCCGTCACGCCAGCTTTACACCGCCGAGGAACGCGCCCGCCGGGATGCAACGATCTGGACAACCGTCCAGGGTGTCCTTGCCCCCGTGCAATTCCTTGTGTTCCTTGTTTCGTTGGCTCTCGTGATCCGGTTCATGGTTACCGGGGCCGGCTTCGAGGCCGCGACGATCTCGATCGTGATCAAGACCGGTGTGCTGCTGACCATCATGGTCACCGGCGCGATCTGGGAGAAGGTCGTCTTCGGTCAGTATCTCTTTGCGCATGCCTTCTTCTGGGAGGATGTCGTCAGCTTCGCGGTGATCGCGCTGCACCTGACCTATGTCTGGGCGCTGCTGTCGGGCTGGCCGCACGCCGACCAGATGTGGATCGCGCTGGCCGCTTATGCCGCCTACGTGATCAACGCGGCGCAATTCGTCTGGAAACTGCGCATGGCGCGCCTCGACGCGGAGGGCCGCCTGTGAATCGCCCCGCCAACATTCCCGCTGCCACCTGCCGCGATGTGCCCGTCCTCAAGGAACGTGGCCAGCGCGAGGTGTTCTGCGGCCTGACCGGCATCATCTGGCTGCATCGCAAGATGCAGGATGCGTTCTTCCTCGTGGTGGGCTCGCGCACCTGTGCGCATCTGCTGCAATCGGCGGCGGGCGTGATGATCTTCGCCGAGCCGCGCTTCGGCACCGCGATCCTCGAGGAAACCGACCTGGCCGGTATGGCCGACGCGAACGATGAGCTTGACCGCGAGGTGGCGCGCCTTCTGTCGCGGCGCCCCGACATCAAGCAGCTGTTCCTTGTCGGCTCCTGCCCGTCCGAGGTCATCAAGCTCGACCTCGCCCGCGCGGCGGAGCGTCTGACGCAAATTCACGCGCCTCATGTGCGCGTGCTCAACTATTCCGGCAGCGGCATCGAGACGACCTTCACCCAGGGTGAAGATGCCTGTCTCGCCTCGATGGTCCCGGTCCTCCCCCGGACCGAGGCGCGCGAGCTGCTGCTTGTGGGTGCCCTGCCGGATGTTGTCGAGGATCAGGCCGTGGGCCTGCTGCGCAAGATGGGCATCGGCCCGATCCGGGTTCTGCCCGCGCCGCGCAGCGCGGATGCGCCGGGCGTGGGGCCGAACACCGTCTTCGCCTGCCTCCAGCCGTTCCTTGGTGATACGGCGGCGGCATTGGAGCGCCGCGGCGCGCGGATGATCCAGGCGCCTTTCCCCTTCGGCGAAGAGGGCACGACCCTCTGGCTCAAGGCCATCGCGGATGAGTTCGGCGTCGATGACGCCACTTTCGAGGCGGTCACCGCCGCGCCCCGCGCCCGCGCGCGGACGGCCATCGCCAACGCCTCCGCGCATCTGCGCGGCAAGACGATCTTCTTCATGCCCGACAGCCAGCTCGAGATTCCGCTGGCGCGTTTCCTGACCCGCGAATGCGGGATGGAGGCGGTCGAGATCGGCCAGCCCTTCATTCACAAGGGCCTTGTCGGCCCCGACCTCGACCTGATCCCGGCAGGCCCCACGATTTCCGAGGGGCAGGATGTCGACAAGCAGCTCGACCGCGTCCGCGCGGCGCGGCCCGACCTGACGGTCTGCGGCCTTGGCCTTGCCAACCCGCTGGAGGCCGAGGGACTGACGACGAAATGGGCCATCGAACTGGTCTTCACGCCCGTCCATTTCTACGATCAGGCCGGTGACCTGGCGGGGCTGTTCAGCCGTCCGTTGCGCCGCCGCGACCTCCTGAAACTGGAGGCTGCGGAATGAAACTCACCGTCTGGACCTACGAAGGCCCCCCGCATGTCGGCGCGATGCGTGTCGCCACCGCGATGAAGGGTCTGCATTACGTGCTGCACGCCCCGCAGGGCGACACCTATGCCGACCTTCTGTTCACCATGATCGAGCGGCGCAATCACCGCCCGCCGGTGACCTACACCACCTTCGAAGGCCGCGACCTGGGCGAGGATACCGCCGGTATCTTCAAGCAGACCTGCCAGGACGCCTATGACCGCTTCAAGCCGCAGGCGATCATCGTCGGCGCCTCCTGCACCGCGGAACTGATCCAGGACGATCCCGGCGGCCTGGCCGAGACGATGGACATTCCCGTGCCGGTCGTGGCGCTGGAACTGCCCAGCTACCAGCGGAAAGAGAATTTCGGCAGCGACGAGACTTTTTACCAGCTGGTCAAGGCGCTGGCCGGCCCGGTCGAGAAGACGCCCGAGATCACCGCGAACCTGATCGGCCCCCTCGCGCTGGGCTTCCGCCACCGCGACGACATCGAAGAGATCAAGGGCCTGCTGTATGAAATGGGCATCGGCATCAATGTCGTGGCCCCCTTCGACGCGACGCCCCATGACCTGACCCGGCTGGGTGCGGCGCATGTCAACATCCTGATGTATCCCGAACATGCCGAAACCGCCGCCCGCCACATGGAGCGCGCGCTGGGCATCCCCTACACCAGGACGGTTCCCATCGGCGTCGGCGCGACACATGATTTCGTCGCGGAAGTGGCTCGACTCTGCGGTGTAGAGCCGAAAAAAGACCTCTCCCGCCTGCGTCAGCCCTGGTGGTCGAAGTCGGTGGACTCGACCTACCTCACCGGCAAGCGCGTCTTCCTGTTCGGCGACGCGACCCATGTGAAGACCGCCGCCCGCATCGCGCGCGACGAGATGGGCTTCGAGGTTGTGGGCCTTGGCTGCTACAACCGCGAGTTCGCCCGCGACATCCGCAAGCTGGGGCAGGAATTCGGCCTCGAGCCGCTGATCACCGACGATTACCTAGAGGTCGAGAAGGCCATCGAGGATGCCGCGCCCGAGATGATCCTCGGCACGCAGATGGAGCGGCATATCGGCAAGCGCCTCGGCATCCCCTGCGCGGTGATCTCTGCGCCTGTGCACGTGCAGGATTTCCCCGCGCGCTACTCCCCCCAGATGGGCTGGGAAGGCGCGAACGTGATCTTCGACACCTGGATTCACCCGCTGGTGATGGGGCTGGAAGAGCACCTGCTGGCGATGTTCCGCGAGGATTTCGAGTTCCACGACGAGGCGGGCGCAAGCCATCATGGCGGCCACGCGCCCAGGTCCGTGGCCGAGGCGCCCGTGGCCGAGGTCGCTCCCGAAGGCCGTATTTCCGGGAAGATGAAGGACGAGGTCGCGCCCGAAGCGACCGGGTCCGATGTCATGGTCTGGCTGGCCGATGCCGAGCGCGAGTTGAAGAAGATCCCGTTCTTCGTGCGCGGCAAGGCCAAGCGGAACACCGAGAAATTCGCGGCCGAGCGCGGTGTGACCGAGATCAGCGTCGACACGCTTTACGAGGCCAAGGCCCATTATGCGCGGTGACGGGGATCATATCCCCGGTTACCGGGTCGTGATCGTCACGTTGGACAGCCACGCGGCTGGCCCGGCGGCGCGCGTCTCGGAGCGGCTGGCCGGTGAGTTCCCCGGCCTGAACGTCAGTGTCCACGCCAGCGCCGAATGGGCCGAGAACCCCGCCGCGCTGGAAGAAGCGCGCATCGCCGTACGGCATGGCGACATCATCGTCGCCAACCTTCTGTTCATCGAGGAACATATCACAGCGATCCTGCCCGAGCTGCAGGCGCGCCGCGATCACTGCGACGCGATGATCGGTGTCATCTCGGCCAAGGAAGTCGTCCAGCTGACCCGGATGGGCGACCTGGACATGATGAAGCCCGCCACCGGGCCGATGAAGCTGCTCAAGAAGCTGCGCGGGTCCAAGGACCCCTCGGCGAAATCCGGCGAGAAGCAGATGAAGATGCTGCGCCGCTTGCCCAAGATCCTCAAGTTCATTCCCGGCAAGGCGCAGGACCTGCGCGCGTGGTTCCTGACCATGCAATACTGGCTGGGCGGTTCTGACGACAACGTCGAGCAGATGGTGCGCTTCCTGATCGGCAGCTACGCCACCGACCGCGCCTTCAAGGGCGCCAAGGCCGCGGCGCCGATAGATTACCCCGATGTGGGGCTTTATCACCCCGACCTTCCGGGCCACCGGATCGTGACCGACATCGAGCAGCTGCCGAACCCGGAGAACCCGGTCGCCACCGTGGGCCTGTTGATGATGCGCAGCTACGTGCTGGCGTCCGACACCGGCCATTACGACGGCGTCATCCGCAAGATGCAGGCCGCGGGGCTGGCCGTGGTGCCGGCCTTTGCCGGTGGCCTCGACGGTCGGCCCGCGATTGCCGAGTATTTCACCGGGGGCCGCATCGACGCCATGGTCTCGCTGACGGGCTTCAGCCTGATCGGCGGCCCGGCCTATAATGACAGCGCGGCGGCGGTTGAGGTGCTGAAGGGCCTCGACCTGCCCTATATCGCGGCCCACCCGATCGAGTTCCAGACGCTCGGGCAATGGGCCTCCTCCGCCGGTGGGCTTGGCCCCGTGGAAACCACGATGCTCGTGGCGCTGCCCGAGATCGACGGCGCGACCAACCCCACCGTCTTCGGCGGGCGGCACGGCCCCGAAGGGTGCCAGGGCTGTTCCTACAACTGCCCGCGCGCGTCGGACAGCAAGGCGATGGCGCCCTGCCTCGAACGCATCGACAGCCTTGTCGAAAAGACCAAGCGCATGGCCCTGCTTCGGCGCAAGGCGAATGCCGAGAAGAAGGTCGGCATCGTCCTTTTCGGCTTCCCGCCCAACGCGGGGGCCATAGGCACGGCGGCTTACCTGAGCGTCTTCGAAAGCCTGTTCAACACGCTCACGCGGATGAAGGCCGAGGGCTACGCGGTCGAGGTTCCGGCCACCGTCGATGACCTGCGCGCCGCGATCCTGCACGGGAATGCGAAGCAATACGGGCAGGAGGCGAATGTCGCCGCCCATGTCGATGCCGACACCATCGTGCGCAACACGCCGCCGCTGAAGGTGATCGAAAGCGTCTGGGGCCCCGCGCCGGGCAAGATCCAGTCGGACGGGCGGGGGGTCTTTGTCCTCGGCCATCACTTCGGCAATGTCTTCGTCGGCGTGCAGCCCACCTTCGGTTACGAGGGCGACCCGATGCGCCTGCTCTTCGAGCATGGTTTCGCGCCGACCCACGCCTTCACCCAGTTCTACCTCTGGCTGCGCAACACCTATCGCGCCGATGTGCTGCTGCATTTCGGCATGCATGGCGCGCTGGAGTTCATGCCGGGCAAGCAGGCGGGCCTGGGCGCGCGCGACTGGCCCGACCGCCTGATCGGCGAGCTGCCGAACGTCTATCTTTACGCCTCCAACAACCCGTCCGAGGCGACGCTGGCCAAGCGCCGCTCGAACGCCGTGACGATCACGCACCTGACCCCGCCGCTGGCGGCTGCGGGGCTTTACAAGGGTCTGTCCGAGCTGAAGGACAGCCTGACCCGCTGGCGCGGGCTTGCCCCCGATGCGCCCGAGCGCAGCGAACTGGCCGCGCTGATCGAGACGCAGGCCGAGGCGGTGGACCTGTCCGAACGCGACCCCGACCGCCTGTGGCTGACGCTGCTGGAAACCGAGGATGCGCTGATCCCCGACGGGCTGCATGTCGTGGGCCGCCCGATTGCCGAGGCCGAGCTGCAGGAACATCTGCGCGTGATGGCAGAAACAGACCCTGACACGCGGCGCAGGGTCGAACATCTGCTCCGGCAGGAGACGGAATTGACCGGCCTGATGCGCGCGCTTTCGGCCCGCTATATCGAGCCCGTTCCGGGCGGCGACCTGATCCGCTCACCCGAGGTTCTGCCGACGGGGCGCAACATCCACGCCTTCGACCCGTTCCGCATGCCAACCGCCTTTGCGCTGCAGGATGGCGCGAAACAGGCGCAGCGCCTGATCGAGGCGGCGGAGGCGTTTCCGCGCTCGGTCGCGCTGGTGCTGTGGGGGTCGGACAACATCAAGTCGGACGGCGGCCCAATCTCCCAGGCATTGGCGCTGATGGGCGCGAAGCCCCGCTTCGACGGTTACGGGCGGCTCTGCGGGGCCGACCTGATCCCGCTCGAGCAGCTCGGCCGCCCGCGTATCGACGTGGTGATGACCCTTTCGGGCATCTTCCGCGATCTGCTGCCGTTGCAGACCCGGATGCTGGCCGAAGCCGCCCACAAGGCTGCCACCGCCGACGAGCCGGTCGAGATGAATTTCGTCCGCGCCCACGCGCTCGACTATGCCGAGAAGATGGGCTGCGACATGGAGGAAGCCGCGCTTCGCGTCTTCTCGAATGCCGAGGGGGCCTATGGCTCCAACGTCAACGCGCTGGTCGACAGTGGGGCATGGGGCGAAGAGGACGAGCTGGCCGACGCCTACGAGGCGCGCAAGAGCTTTGCCTATGGCCTCGACGGCAAGGCGAAGAAGAACGCGGGGCTTCTGCAGGCGGCGTTGAAGGATGTCGACCTCGCCTATCAGAACCTTGAAAGCGTCGAACTGGGGGTCACGACCGTTGACCACTACTTCGACACGCTCGGCGGCATCTCCCGCGCGGTGAAACGCGCCAAGGGGGGCGTCGAAGCGCCGGTCTACATCGGCGACCAGACCCGCGGCGAGGGCAAGGTCCGCACGCTGAAGGACCAGGTCGCGCTGGAAACCCGCAGTCGCAGCCTGAACCCCAAGTGGTTCGAGGGCCTCCTGAAACACGGGCACGAGGGCGTGCGCCAGATCGAGGCGCAGGTGACGAACACGCTGGGCTGGTCGGCCACCACCGGGCAGGTCGACCCCTGGGTCTACCAGCGCCTGTCCGAGACCTTCGTTCTGGATGAAGAGATGCGCCGCCGCATGGCGGCCCTGAACCCGCAGGCCTCGGCCCGCATGGCGAACCGCCTGCTCGAGGCGTTCGAACGGAACTACTGGCACCCCGACGAGGCAACACTCGCCGCGCTTCAGGCTGGCGCGGATGAGCTCGAAGACACGCTCGAGGGGCTCACCCCCGGCGTGGCCGCCGAATGAGAAAGGACCGACCCTGATGCTGGACGAAAGAAACCCCCCCGCCGCCCGCGCCGCCATGCGCGAGGCCGCAGGTCTGGAAAAGCGGGGCCTTGGCGCGCCGCCGGTCCTCAAGAAGGGCGAGGATGGCGAAGGCTCGCTTCAGGTCCACCAGGATGCCTCGATGAAGATCGAGGGGGCCAAGGTCTTTGCCGTCTACGGCAAGGGCGGGATCGGCAAGTCGACGACAAGCTCGAACCTGTCGGCCGCCTTTTCCAAGCTGGGCAAGAAGGTGCTGCAGATCGGTTGCGACCCGAAGCATGACTCGACCTTCACGCTCACGGGCCACCTGCAACCCACGGTCATCGACATCCTGAAAGAGGTCGATTTCCACGCCGAGGAACTGCGTCCCGAAGATTTCATGGCCCGCGGCTACAACGGCGTCATGTGCATCGAGGCCGGCGGCCCGCCCGCGGGCACCGGTTGCGGCGGCTATGTCGTGGGGCAGACGGTGAAACTGCTGAAGCAGCATCACCTGCTGGAAGACACCGATGTCGTCCTGTTCGACGTGCTGGGCGATGTCGTCTGCGGCGGCTTTGCCGCGCCGCTTCAGCATGCCGACCGCGCGGTGATCGTGACGGCCAATGATTTCGACTCGATCTACGCGATGAACCGCATCATCGCCGCCGTTCAGGCCAAGTCGAAGAACTACAACGTGCGGCTTGCGGGCTGCATCGCCAACCGGTCGAAAGACACGGATGAGGTCGACCGCTTCTGCGAGCGGACGAATTTCAAGCGCATCGGCCACATGCCCGACGTGGACGCGATCCGCCGCTCGCGGCTGAAGAAGAAGACGCTCTTCGAGATGCCCGATGACGAGGACATCGTGCAGTGCCGCGCGGAATACATCCGCCTGGCCGAGCTGATGTGGCGCGGCACCGACCCGCTGATGCCGCAGCCGCTGGAAGACCGGGACATTTTCGAACTGCTGGGATTCGACTGAGATGGTGGCAACGCCGACATACGGCGCCACGCGCGACCGCGTCGAAGCCTATTTCGACCGCACCGCCACGAAAACGTGGGAGCGGTTGACATCGGATGCGCCCGTGTCCGGCATTCGCCAGACCGTGCGCGAGGGGCGGGACAGGATGAGGGCGATCATGCTGTCCCGCCTCGCACCGGACCTGACCGGCAAGCGCGTGCTGGATGCCGGTTGCGGGACGGGTGCGATGACCGAGGAACTCGCGCGCCGCGGCGCCGAGGTGGTGGCGATCGACATCTCGCCCTCGCTGGTCGAAATCGCGGCGAAACGCCTGCCGGAAGAGTTGGCGGCCAAGGTGACCTTCACCTCGGGCGACATGTTGTCGTCGGACCTGGGGTCCTTCGATCATGTCATGGCGATGGACTCGATGATCTATTACGAGGCCCCCGACCTTGGCCGGGCGCTGGCGCATCTCTGCCCCCGTGTCCGCGAGAGCGTCGTCTTCACCGTCGCGCCGCGCACGGCCTTCCTGATGGCCTTCTGGACGCTTGGAAAGCTCTTCCCGCGCTCCGACCGGTCGCCCACGATGATCCCCCATGCGCCCAAGCGGCTGGCCCGTGAAACGGCTCTGCACGGCGCAACAGGGTCGATCACCGAGGTCGAGCGCGTGAGCCGCGGCTTCTACATCTCGACATGCCTGGAGTACCGGGCATGAAGACCCTGCTGAAGCGCATCTCGGTCGCCTACCTGCCCTTCGCCGATGCGGCGTCGGACGAGTTGCCGCTTGGCCAGTTGCTGCGCCTGTCGCTGTTCCAGATCTCGGTCGGCATGGCGATGGTCATGCTGCTCGGCACGCTCAACCGCGTGATGATCGTGGAGCTTCAGGTTCCGGCCTTTCTCGTCGCCTCGATGGTGGCGTTGCCCGTGCTGATCGCGCCCTTCCGCGCGCTGCTGGGCTTCAAGTCGGACACCTACAAATCCGCAATCGGCTGGAAGCGCATTCCTTACCTGTGGTTCGGCACTCTCTGGCAGTTCGGCGGCCTTGCCATCATGCCCGCGGCCCTGCTGGTGCTGGGCGGCGATGTCACGCAGGTGCGTTACGACATCCCCTATGCGGGTGAGCTGCTGGCCGGCATCGCCTTCCTGATGACCGGCCTGGGGATGCACATGACCCAGACCGCGGGGCTGGCGCTGGCCGCCGACCGCGCGACGGACGAGACGCGGCCGCGGGTCGTGGCGCTGCTCTATGTCATGTTCCTGATCGGCATGGGCGGCTCGGCGCTGGTGATCGGCTGGCTCCTGCGGGAGTTCACCGCGATCGAGCTGATCCAGGTGATCCAGGGCACCGCCGTGGTGACCGTCGTCCTGAACGTCATCGCCCTGTGGAAACAGGAAACCGTGCGTCCGATGACCAAGGCCGCGCGCGAGGCCGAGGAAACACCCAGTTTCCGCGACGCATGGGCCGATTACCTGAGCGGCGGCGTGGCCGGGCGGCTTCTGGTCGTCGTGTTCCTCGGCACCATGGCCTTCAACATGCAGGACGTGCTGCTCGAGCCTTATGGCGGCGAGATCCTCGGGCTTTCCGTGTCGGCAACCACGCTTCTGACTGCCAGTTGGGCCGTGGGTGCGCTGGTGGCCTTCGGCCTTGCCGCGAAATGGCTGGCGGGCGGGATCAACCCGTTCCGCATGGGCGGGCGCGGCATCCTTGCGGGGCTTGCCGCCTTCTCCGCCGTGATCTTTGCGCATCCGTGGGACTCGACGCCGCTGTTCTTCGCGGGCGCGATGCTGATCGGCTTCGGCGGCGGCCTCTTCTCGGTCGCCACGCTGACCGCGGCGATGACCATGCCCGCGGGCAAGGCGGGCCGGGGCCTTGCGCTGGGCGCGTGGGGTGCTGCGCAGGCGACCGCCGCGGGGCTGGCCACGCTGATCGGCGGGGGGCTGCGCGATGTCATCAATTCCGCCGCGACGCAGGGGCACCTGGGCGTCGCGCTCAACGATCCGGCGACCGGCTACTCGGTGGTCTACCACCTCGAGATCCTGCTGCTTTTCGTAACACTGGTGGCCCTCGGGCCGCTTGTCCGCACTGCAACGACCAACAGGGAAGGGGGGGCCGGAAAGTTCGGGCTCGCCGACCTGCCCACCTGAAACCGCCGAACCCTGAAAGGACCACATCATGACAAACGCGTTCTTCGGCAATTTCGACCTCGCCAGCCTGAGCATCTGGCTGTTCTGGATCTTCTTCGCCCTGCTGATCTACTACCTGCAGACCGAGAACATGCGCGAAGGCTATCCGCTGGAAAACGAGGACGGCACCGCCGCCCCGAACCAGGGCCCCTTTCCGGTTCCCAACGCCAAGACCTTCAAGCTGATGCATGGCCGCGGCGAAGTGACCGTGCCCTCGCCCGAGAACGAGGAGGCGCACCGCCGCACCGATCTCGCGATGGAAAAGGTCGCCTTCGCGGCCGGCAACGGCTACCCCTATGACCCCACCGGCGACGGCATGGTCGACGGGATCGGCCCGGGCGCATGGGTTCCGCGCCGCGACGTGCCGGAACTGGACGGCCACGGCCACGCCAAGATCGTGCCCATGGGCAAGACCGAGACGTTCCGCGTTTCCGCCGGGCGCGACCCGCGCGGCATGCCGGTTCATGCCGGTGACGGCGCGGTGGTCGGCACGGTCAGCGACATGTGGGTTGATGCCCCCGAGCAGCTGGTCCGTTACCTCGAGATCGAGCTTGATGCGGATCATGGCGGCGGCTCGCGCCTCGTGCCGATCCACTTCTGCCGGATCTGGGGCGGCAAGGTGAAGATCAACGCCATCTACGGCAAGCACTTCGCAAATGTGCCGCTGACCAAGTCGTCGACGCAGATCACGCTGCTCGAGGAGGAAAAGATCTCGGCCTATTACGGCGGCGGCATCCTCTATGCCTCGCAGGATCGGATCGACCCGCTGCTCTGACACGCGCCTAAGCCCGGCGCGCCTCAGACACGCGCCGGGTCCACGACCCAAGGCAAGGAGAAACGACCGATGCCACATGATCACGACGATTTCGCCACCGAACCGGTGCGCGGCCTGCCCGAGGAGCTGCCCACGGGCGAGGAAATCCTGTGGCAGGGTCAGCCCGCCTGGTGGCAACTCGCCAAGGAGGCGCTCAGCTTCTGGTGGGTGGCCGGGTATTTCACGTTCCTCTTCGCGTGGCGCACCATCGCCGGTGCCGCGACCGAGACATGGGTGGAAAGCGCGACGGCCGCGTCCTTCTTCCTCGTGCTGGGCGGCATCGTCTGCGCCATCCTGCTTCTGGTCGCGCTGATGCAGGCCAAGGCGACGGTCTACACCATCACCAACAAGCGCGTCGCGCTGCGCATCGGCGCGGCGCTGACGATGACGCTGAACATTCCCTTTCGCAAAGTGGCGAATGCCGAACTGGGCATCCGCAAGAACGGCACCGGCACCATCGCGCTGGAGCTGCTGGAAGATGACGGCGTGCGCCTGTCCTACATCCTGACCTGGCCGCATGTGCGCCCGTGGAAGATGAAGCAGACCCAGCCCGCGCTGCGCTGCATCCCCGATGCGCGCAAGGTCGCCGCGATCCTGGCCGAGGCGGCGGAAACCGCCGTTTCCGTGCCCGTCATCGAAACCGTCCCGGCCGCCCGGCCGGTCGCAGCGGAGTAACGCGCCATGGCCTATACCCGCAGCTACACCAAACCGGAACAGAAGCTGGTCGAGCGCGACAAGGAGATGGTGCCGACCATCCTTGTCCGCGCGATGTTCGTCCTTTGCGTCTGCGTCCTGATCATCGTGTCCTATGCCCGTCTCACCGACCGCCCGCTCGAGGCGATGCCGCCCTCCGAGGCGGAGGTGCCCGTGGTGCAGGAACGCGTGATCCGCATCTTCGGCCAGATGGACGGCTCGGCCCGTGTTCTGGACGTCGACGGCAACCTGATCGCCAATCTAGGACCCACCGAAGGCGGCTTTGTCGCCGGCATCTACCGCGTGCTGGAGCGGGAGAGGGGGGCCGTCGGCCTCCATGCATCGGAGCCCATCCGGCTTGTGCGCTTTTCAGACGGGCGCATCGGGCTTCGTGACGACGTGACCGATTTCCGGGCCGAACTGTTCGGCTTCGGGGCGGATAACGAGGCGGTGTTCGCCCGCCTGCTGGAGGAATGACCGATGGGATTGTTGACGAAAGAGTTCGAAACCGCGCCCTGCGTGGTCGAGGTGAGCCACTGCTTCGACTCGCTCCATGCGCATGTGAAATTCCTGAACGGGGCCGTGATCAACCCCGGTGACGAGGTGCAGGTGCAGGGCCCGCCGGTGATGGCCGCCTATGGCGAGGTCGTCCGCGAAGAGCGCATGGCGCGCATCGCGCGGGCGTCCAAGCTGGAACAGCTCTGGACCCGGATGACCGGCGACTTCGAATTCATGGAACTCTGCGAGTTCTCATTCTCCGAGGAGGTCTCGGTATGAAAGACCTGACCCATTCCGCCGACGCCACCACCGTCGAAGAGGCGCTGGCCGCCTCCAACCACCAGGGCATCGTCGACAGCGAGGGCGCGACCGCGCTCGCCATGCAGAACACGCTGCTGACGCCGCGCTTCTACACCACCGATTTCGACGAGCTGGACGCGATCGACGTCTCCTCCGTCCGTCAGGACTGGGACCTGCTGATCGCGCAGATGAAGGCCGACCCGAACAGGGGCCATTTCAAGAAGAACGAGGACTGGGACCATATCGACTGGGAGAACATGGAGCCCAAGCTCAAGGCCGAGTTCATCGACTTTCTCGTGTCCTCCTGCACCGCCGAGTTCTCGGGCTGCGTCCTGTACAAGGAGATGAAGCGCCGCGGGAACAACGAGGATATCGTCACCCTGTTCCAGCTGATGGCCCGTGACGAGGCGCGCCATGCCGGTTTCATCAACGACGCGCTGCGCGAGGCGGGGATCGCGGTGAACCTTGGTTTCCTGACGCAGAAGAAGAAATACACCTATTTCCGGCCCAAGTTCATCTACTACGCGACCTACCTGTCGGAAAAGATCGGCTACGCCCGTTACATCACCATCTACCGCCACCTCGAGAAGAACCCCGAGCTGCGGTTCCACCCGATCTTCAAGTGGTTCAAGGAATGGTGCAACGACGAGTTCAGCCATGGCGAGGCCTTTGCCCTGCTGATGAAGACCGACCCCAAGCTGACCCAGAGCTTCGCCAACAAGCTGTGGATCAAGTTCTTCCTGACGGCGGTCTATTCCACGATGTACGTGCGCGACCACCAGCGCCCGGCCTTCCATGCCGCCCTCGGCGTCGATCCCGACTGGTACGCGCATGAGGTCTTTACCAAGACCTCCGAGATCTCGAAGCAGGTCTTCCCGCTGACGCTCGATATCGACCATCCGCGCTGGCAGAAGGGGCTCGAGGCGCTGCAACGCGCCAATGCCGATCTCGCCGAGGCCAAGAAGACCGGCAACCTCTTCAAGCGCGTCGGTGCCATGGCGCGGGCGGCTACGGCCTTTGTCGGGCTCTACACGATCCCGGCGGTCAAGCATGCCGTCCCCGCCTCCACCCGGTTGGAGCCTGCTTACTGATGCTGCACTCGCCCTGGATCGCGGCCCTTGTGGCCTTGTTCCTCTGGTGGTTCTCCACCGGGGCGATCCTGATGGCCGTCCGGCGCGCGGACCGCGAAGGGGCCAAGGCGCGGCTTTGGGCCGTGCTGTGGAACCTGCCGTTCCTCGTGCTGGGCGCTTTCGGCTTTGCCGATACGCTGGGCAACACAACGGTCGCGGGCGTCTACGTGGCCTTCCTGTCGGCGCTGGCGCTCTGGGGCTGGATCGAACTGGCCTTCCTGACCGGTGTCATCACCGGCCCGGTGCGCCAGCCGCTCAAGGACGGTGTCCCCGAATGGGAGCGGTTCATCCGCGCCTGGGGCACCATCGCCTATCACGAGATGCTGCTGGCCTTCACGCTGCTGGCGATGATCACCGCCAGCTATGGCGCGGAAAACCAGTTCGGCATGTGGACCTTTGCCGTCCTCTTCGCCGCCCGCATTTCGGCCAAGCTCAACCTCTATCTCGGGGTCCGCAAGATCAACGTGGAGTTCATCCCCGAGCACCTGAACCACCTGCCCAGCCATTTCCGCACAGCGCGGATGAACTGGCTTTTCCCGATCTCGATCACCGGTCTGAGCGTCGCCGCCGCCTACTGGCTCGGCCACATCTTTGCCGCCGAAACCGCGGCCGACGCGGTGGGTTACGCCCTTTTGGGCGCGCTCACCGCGCTGGCCCTGCTGGAACACTGGTTCATGGTGCTCCCGCTTCCCGACGAGAAACTCTGGCGCTGGATGCTCCCTTCGCGCCCTGCGCCCACCAACCAAGCAATACTGCATAGCGAGGATGCCCGATGAACTTTGACAAGCTGTTTCAAGCCCAGCTCGATCAACTGAAAGAAGAGGGCAATTATCGCATCTTCGCCGAACTCGAACGCGCCTGCGGGCAGTTTCCGCGGGTGAAGAACCATTCGCATGGTCAGGACGAGGTCACCGTCTGGTGTTCCAACGATTACCTCGGCATGGGCCAGCACCCCAGCGTGATCGAGGCGATGGTCACGACCGTGCAGGATTGCGGCACCGGCGCTGGCGGCACGCGCAACATCTCGGGCAATGCCTGGCACCACAAGCAGCTCGAGGCCGAGCTGGCCGACCTGCACGGCAAGGAAGCGGCGCTTCTGTTCACCAGCGGTTACGTCTCGAACTGGGCCGCGCTGTCGACGCTGGGCGCGCGCCTGCCCAACGCGGTGATCCTGTCGGACGAGCTGAACCACGCCTCGATGATCGAGGGCATCCGCCACGCGCGCTGCCAGAAGGTCATCTGGAAGCACAACGACCCCGAAGACCTCGACCGCAAGCTGGCGGCCCTTCCGGCCAATGCGACCAAGATCGTGGCCTTTGAATCGGTCTACTCGATGGATGGCGACATCGCGCCGATCAAGGAAATTCTCGACGTCTGCGACAAGCATGGCGCGATGTCCTACATCGACGAGGTTCACGCCGTCGGCATGTATGGCCCCCGCGGCGGCGGCGTGGCCGAGCGCGAGGGGCTGATGGACCGCATCACCCTGATCGAGGGGACGCTGGGCAAGGCTTACGGCGTCGTCGGCGGCTATATCACCGGGTCACATGCGCTGGTCGATTTCATCCGCAGCTTCGCCAGCGGGTTCATCTTCACCACCGCCCTGCCGCCCGCTGTTGCCGCGGCCGCGACCGCCTCGATCAGGCATCTCAAGGAAAGCTCCTACGAGCGTGACATGCAGAAGCGGCAGGTCGCCCGCCTGCGCGCGCGTCTCGATGCCGAGGGTATCCCGCACGAGATGAACCCGTCCCACATCATCCCGGTGATGGTGAAGGACCCGGTCAAGTGCCGGATGCTGTCGGATATCCTGATGGACCAGTTCGGCATCTACGTGCAGCCGATCAACTACCCCACCGTGCCCAAGGGGACCGAGCGGCTGCGCTTCACCCCCGGCCCGCTGCACACCGACGAGGATATCGAATACCTGGTCATGGCGCTCAAGACGCTGTGGAAACAATGCGCGATCGCCCATGCGGTTGCGTGAATTCCGTTAGAAAAAACTGGACCCTTGGCGAAACGACATAGTTTATGCACCCGGGACCAACCTGAAGGGAGACTACCCCATGAGTCGCAAAATCGTGCTTGCTGCGGCAATGACGCTTCTTTCCGCACCGATGGCATTGGCCGACGCCCATGCCGCTTCGGGCGACGCCGCGGCCGGTGAGGCCGCATTCCGCCAGTGCGTGGCCTGCCACGTCGTCGTGAACGAGGCCGGCGACACGCTTGCCGGCCGCAACGCGCGCACCGGCCCGAACCTCTACGGGATCGCGGGCGCACCGATCGCGCATGTCGAGGATTTCCGCTACTCGCCCGGCCTGACCGCGCTGAACGAGGCCGGCGTCGTGTGGACCGAGGAAAACTTCGTCGCCTACGTGCAGGACCCGACCGGCTACATCCGGGAGGCCTCCGGCGACAACAGCGCGCGTGGCGCGATGGCGTTCCGCGTCCGCTCGGAAGAAGACGCGGTCAACCTCTACGCCTACCTGGTGTCGCTCGCGGCCGAGTGATCGGCAGGGCAAACTGACGGCAACAAGATCACGAAGGGCGTCCCCATGGGGCGCCCTTTGTCATTCGGCCGTAGCCCGGGCCGTGAAGCGCAGGATCTCGTCGGCGACGCGCTCGGGCACCTCTTCGTGGGCGATATGGCCCACGCCGGGCAGCGCGATCAGCCTTGCGTCCGGCATCGCCTGCGCTGCGCGTTCGGCCACGCGAAGGGCGACCGCCCCGTCACGCTCGCCATGGATGAACAGCGTCGGCGTGGCGATGCCGGCCAAGGCCCGGTTCAGCTCGTCCAGCGACCATTGCGCCATCATCGCCAGCGTGCCGTCCACATGGGCGCGGCGCTGGATGAGGTGTGCGTAGCGCGCCACCCCCTCCTCGCTCAGTTCGGTGCCCGCGCTCGACAGCACCCTGCGGACCTGCTCGACCGAGCGCCCGCCCTGGCTGATCAGTAGCCCGGTAAACGGGTTCAGCGCCAGCATCCTGGCCATCATCGGGAAAAGCCATCCGGCAGCCCCGCGAAAATTCTCGAGGGCGCCGTTCAGGATCACCAGCCGGTCGGGCCGCAACAGACCCTGACGCGCCAGTTCGAGACTGACAGCGCCCCCCGCCGAATGGCCGATCACGAGGCGCGGCGACCACCCCTCCTGCGCGCAGAGCGACGCGATATCGGCGGCGACGTCCCCCAGCCTGGCCCGTCCGCGCGGGCTGCGCGTCCAGCCATGGCCGGGCAGGTCCAGCGCGATGACGCGGTGCCGGTCGGCGAGATGGGGCACCAGCGCCGCCCAGCTGTGTGCCGAGGCGCCCGCGCCATGCAGCAGCAGGATGTCGGGACCCTCGCCCGTCACCTGCACATGCCAGCGATGGGGCCGTGCGGCGACGATCCGGCTGGCCCCGCGATAGGGCCAGTCGGCGGGGGGCAGCAGGTCGGTCATGCCGGGGTCAGCGACGCATCCACCGCCGCCGACAGCGTCTTCGCATCCGCGCGCGGCAAGGGCAGGTAGGGTGCCCCCATCTCGCGCGCCAGCGCGTCAAGGCCGCGGGTGGGCCGCAGCCCGGTGTCGATCACCAGCCCCGGCCAGCCCCGCGCCCGGATCGCGCGCGCCATCGCGGTCGCGTCCTCGCCCGCCTGCGCGCGGTTGGCGATGCCCGAAAGGTCCACGTTCGCGCGCCCGTCGGTCAGCAGGGCGACCGAGGGCGTCATCCCCTTGCCCTGCGCCAGCAGCGCCAGCTCCAGCGCCGCGCGCAGGCCCGCGGCCAGCGGCGTGCCACCGCCACCGGGCAGTTGCGCAAGGCGGCGCTTGGTCTGCACCAGCGAGCGGGTGGGCGGCAAAAGCACCTCGGCCCCGTCGCCGCGGAAGGCCACCAGCGCGACATGGTCGCGGCGGGCATAGGCCTCGCCCAGCAAGAGCTCGATCGCCCCCTTCGCCTCGCCCAGCCGGGCCAGCGCGGCGGAGCCGGAGGCGTCGACCACGAAGATGATCGCGCGGTCCGACGTTTCTTCGAACTGGCGCAGGCGGATGTCGGACATGCGGATATGGAGGCGCTCATGATCGCCCACCGCCTTGCGCCGCATCGGCTGCCACGGCGCAGCCGCGCGCAGCGTCGCCACGAGGTCCACACGCGCCTCGCCGCCCATGCGACCGGGCCGCGAGGGCAGGGGGCGACCACGGCGGTTGCCTTTCTTGGCGGCCCCCGTGCCGCTGGCCGATTGGCTGGCGCGGGCGGCACGCCCTGCCTGCAGGCGGGCGAGAAGATCGGGGGGGAGCATGGCCTTGGCGGCCTCGAGCAGCATCTCGGCGGGGGGCAGGGGGGTGTCGTCCTGCTCGCCGTCCTGCTCGGGCTGGTCTTCGGGCTGGTCGGGTTGCTCCGGCTCGGGGTTCTCTTCGGGCGCGTCGCTTTCCGTCTCGGGGATCTGCGTGGCGCGGGGGGCAAGGACCAACTCGACCGCAAGGGTCAGGTCGGCGGCCTCCACCTCCGTCTCGCCCGAAAGCGCGGCCGAGGCGCGGGCGACGGCCAGCGCCTGCAACGGTGCGCGCAGCGACAGGATGCCGAGCCGGGCTGCGACCTCGGCCAGTTCGGCGATGGCGGTCTCGGGAACCGTGACAAGAGGCAGAAGCGCGCGCGCCTCGGCCAATGCCTCGGGGTCGAGGGGCAGGTCGGGGGCATCGGACAGGCTCTGTTCCGCCAGTTCGAGATGAATCGCGAGCCTGTCAGCCAGCGCCGATGGCAAGGTCTCCTCCGGCTCCGCGCCTTCGTCGAAGGCGATCAGGGACAGACCCTGTTTCCCGTCCAGCGCCCCGGCAAGACGGGCCGCAAGCGCCGGCTTGACCCGCTCGGCCATGGGCATGACCAACACGGCAGGCTCGCCCAGCAAGCCACGGGTGCGCACCACGTGCCCTTCGGCCAAGGTTGCGGCCAGATCGACACCGCCAAACAGCGCGTCATCCCCAATACCGGGGTGGAGGCGGCGCAGAGTCAGACCCTGCAAGGCGGTTTCGAGACCTTTTTGCACCCGGTCCCGCACAGGCCCGACACGGGCGCGCAGCCAGATGCCGCCAAGCGCGGCAGGGTCGAGCGCGAAACAGGCCAGCGCAAGGTTGACCCGGCTCCAACGCTCTTCGCCGGCGCTCACGCCAGCACCTCCTCCACCACGCGTTCCACGCGGGTGGTCGACCCGGCCTCGTCCAGCGGATCGCGGCGCAGGCGGTGGCGCAGCGCCGACGGCGCAACGCGGCGCAGCTGGTCGCGGCTGACGGACACGGCCCCGTCGAAGGCGGCCAGCGCGCGGGCGGCGCGCAGCAGCGTCAGTTCCCCGCGCAACCCGTCGGACCCGAGCGCGACGCAAAGTTCCGCGCAATCGCGCAGCATCTCGTCACCTGCGGCGACACCCGGCAGGGCCGCGCGAGCGTCCAGGATGCGCTGGCGCAGCTCCATGTCGGCACCCCGCCATTCGGTCAGGAACCCACCCGCGTCGCGGTCATAGGCGTCGCGGCGGCGGATCACCTCGATCCGCGTCTCGATATCACGGGGCGAGGTCACCTCGACCGACAGGCCGAAACGGTCCAGCAGCTGCGGGCGCAGCTCGCCTTCCTCGGGGTTGCCGGAGCCGACCAGCACGAACCGCGCGGCATGGCGGATCGACAGCCCCTCGCGCTCGACCACGTTCTGACCCGATTGGGCCACGTCGAGCAGCAGGTCGACAAGGTGATCCTCCAGCAGGTTCACCTCGTCGATATAGAGATACCCGCGGTTGGCCCGCGCGAGCAGCCCCGGCTCGAAGGCCTTTTCACCCAGGGTCAGCGCCTTTTCGATGTCGAGCGCGCCGACGACGCGATCCTCGGTCGCGCCCAGCGGCAGGTCGATCACCGGCGTCGGTTTCTCCACGACATGCCGGTCCACGACCTTGGCCCAGTCGGGAATGTCCCCCTCATGCGCCGAGTTGACGGGGCAGCCCGCGACGGCCTCGATGGGCGGCAGCAGCGCGGCAAGCCCGCGGACGGCGGTGGATTTGCCGGTGCCGCGGTCGCCGAAGACGAGCACGCCGCCGATGCCGGGGTCGATGGCCGTGAGGATCATGGCCTGTTTCATGTCCTCCTGCCCGACGATGGCGGTAAAGGGGAACGGGCCTGTCAAAGCGAAATCCTTCATTCGGCGGCAACTTTCATCTGGTCGGTCATGTCTTGCGGTCCGCGGGTCAGGTCGGGTGTCTGGCCCGCCCATGTGCCTTCGATGGCATCGACTCGGAACCGGGCGTAAAGGTCTTCGCGGAACAGTTTCCCCTCGCGCACCTCGCGGATGGCCTGTGCATGGGGGCCGTCGGCGCGGGCGAAGGCGGCCATGGTCCGGGTGTCGGGCCAGATCGAGAATGTCGCCTGACGGACCATCGGCAACTCGCCGATGCCGATCTTGAAGATCACGTTGGGATCGCGCCCGATGGCGCGGGAAATCGCGGGCTCCTGCCGCCAGAAGCGGGCGGCGCTGCGCAGCTTGACCGTGGCGCGCGTCAGGGCGGCAACCGGGCCGCCCGGTTCCACGTCCTGCGGGGTGAAGGGCTCGGCCCCGTCCCAGCGCCCGCGGGCGGAGGTGGGGGTGAGGAAGACGGTCATCCGTTCCTCCGACATCTCGGCATAGCGGCGAAAGATGCGGGTGCCGAACATCGCGCGGCGCGCGGTGCCATGGTCGGGCCAGGTGGCGAGAATCGCGTAGACCGAGGTGTCGGGAACGGGGGTGAACCCCTCGCCCACGCCGGACCCGCAAAGCTTCACCGTGCCGATCTTCGGGATCGCGCGGAGGGCGAATCGGGCGGGGCCCATCTGAAACAAGGCCCATGCACGCGCAGGGGCAGAGCCGAAGCGATACAGGCTCAAGGTTACGGATTGCATGGCCGGTCTCTCCATGTGTCAACTTAGTCTGACATAATGACGCTGCGAGGAAAAGGCATTTCGCGCCTAGATTGTCTTGGCAAAACGTCGCCGCATGACCTATTGTAAATCTTGCTAGACAGTTTGAGGCCAAGGATGACCGACCGACCGACCACCGCCGGCCCCTCCAGCGCGATCGTCATCGGGGCGGGGCTTGGCGGGCTATCCGCCGCGATGCGGCTGGGCGCCAAGGGCTACCGGGTGACGCTGCTGGACCGGCTCGACCGGGCGGGCGGGCGTGGATCGTCGGTCACGCAGAACGGCCACCGCTTCGACCTTGGCCCGACCATTGTGACCGTACCGCAGGTGTTCAAGCAGCTCTGGTCAGACTGCGGCCGCGACTTCGACCGCGAGGTCGATCTGCGCCCGGTCGATCCCTATTACGAGATCCGCTGGCGCGATGGCTCGGTCTTTACCGTCCGGCAGGACGAAGAGGCGATGATCGAGGAGGTTCACCGCCTCAGCCCCCGCGATGTGCCGGGCTACATGAAATTCCTGAAGGACAGCGAGGCGCGATATCAATTCGGCTTCGAAGGGCTGGGCCGCCGCCCGATGAACAAGCTGATGGACCTGATCCGCGAGCTGCCCGGTTTCGTGAAACTGCGCGCCGACCGCTCGGTCTATGGCCACGCGAGCGCCCGCGTCCGCGATCCTCGCCTGCGGATGGCGCTGTCGTTCCACCCGCTCTTCATCGGGGGCGACCCGACGCATGTGACCTCGATGTATATCCTTGTTTCGCATCTCGAAAAGGAGTTCGGGGTGCATTACGCGATGGGCGGCGTGCAGGCGATGGCCGACGCGATGGTCCGCGTGATCGAGGATCAGGGCGGCACCGTGCGCCGTGGCGTCGAGGTGGACGAGATCACCGTTTCCGGCGGGAACGCCGACGGCGTCGTGACCACCGAAGGCGAGCGCATCGCCGCCGATATCGTCGTCTCGAACGCCGATCCCGGGCACACCTATGATCGGCTTCTGCGGAACCAGACCAAGACGCGTTGGACCAAGCAGCGGCTGAACCGCTCGCGTTGGTCCATGGGGCTGTTCGTCTGGTATTTCGGGACGAAGGGGACGGCGGGCAAATGGTCTGACGTGGGACACCACACGATCCTGAACGGGCCGCGCTACAAGGGGTTGCTGAACGACATCTTCATGAAGCGGCACCTGGCGCATGACATGTCGATCTACCTGCACCGCCCCTCGGTCACGGACCCGTCGGTGGCGCCCAAGGGGGATGACACCTTCTACGCCCTCAGCCCGGTGCCGAACCTGCACGGCGCGGACAGCGTCGACTGGGCCGAGATGGAGGAGACCTATCGCCAGCGCCTCGCCCGCGTGCTGGACGAGCAGCTGATCCCCGGCTTCGAGGATCACCTGTCGGCCAGCCATATCCTGACCCCGGCCAGTTTCGAGAGCCGCTACCTCAGCCCCCATGGCGCGGGCTTCAGCCTCGAGCCGCGGATTTTCCAATCGGCGTGGTTCCGGCCGCACAATATTTCCGAGGAGTTCGGCAACCTCTTTCTCGTCGGCGCGGGCACCCATCCCGGTGCCGGTATCCCCTCGGTCGTGACCTCCTCCGAGGTGCTGACTCAGCTGGTGCCGAATGCGCCCCGCCCGCTGGTGCTGCCGCAAACCAAGATGGCCGCGGAATGATTGCCGAGGCCGACCGCGACTGGTGCCGGGAGGCGATCCGCGAAGGGTCTTATTCCTTCCACGCGGCCTCGAAACTCCTGCCCGCCGATATCCGCGACGCGGCGCTTGCGCTTTACGCCTTTTGCCGTGTCGCCGATGACGAGGTCGACTTCGGCGACAACAAGCCCGCCGCGGTCCTCGCGCTGCGCGACAGGCTCGATCTGGCCTATTCGGGTCGCCCAAGGAACGCGCCCGCCGACCGCGCCTTTGCAGCGTTGATCGAGGATTACGACATGCCCCGCGCGCTGCCCGAGGCGCTGCTGGAGGGGCTGGCCTGGGACGGGATGGAGCGGCGCTATGCCAGCCTGTCCGATGTCCGCGCCTATTCCGCGCGTGTCGCCGCCGCCGTGGGGGCGATGATGTGCGTTCTGATGCGCGTGCGCGATCCCAATGCGCTGGCGCGGGCCTGTGACCTGGGCGTTGCGATGCAGCTGACGAACATCGCCCGCGACGTGGGCGAGGATGCGCGGGCAGGCCGCCTCTACCTGCCGACCGACTGGCTGGAGGAGGCGGGCATCGACCTCGACGCCTTCTTTGCGAACCCCCGGCCCTCGCCCGCGCTGCGCCGCATCGTCAAGCGCCTGCTGGCCGAGGCGAACCGCCTCTATTTCCGGTCCGAGGCGGGGATCAAGGGCCTGCCCCTTGCCGCGCGGCCCGGCATCTTCGCGGCGCGCCATTGTTACGACGCCATCGGGCGGCAATTGGCGCGCAACGGGCATGACAGCGTGACCTGCCGCGCCTTCACCACGCGGCGGCAGAAGCTGGGGCTTCTGGGTTGGTCGATCCTGCGGGCCGGGTCGGTCACGGTCTTTCCGCAAAGCGCGGTGATCTACGCCAAGCCGCTGCCCGAGGTCGCCTTTCTCGTCGAGGCCGCGGCGCATCCCGACGCGGCGAAAACCGGCTGGGGCGACGGCGTGCTGTCGGTTCTGTCGCAGCTCGAAGCGCGCGATCGGACCGCGCCTGCCTTGGCGCGGAGCGCGTGACGCCCTATCTGCTCTTCATGGATTGGGGATTGTTCGCCATTTTTCTGGCCGCCTGCGGGGCGGCTGCCACGACCGGCTCGATGTTCATGCCGGGCGCGTGGTACCGCGGCCTGTCGAAACCCGGCTGGACGCCGCCCGACTGGGTCTTTCCCGTGGCATGGACGGTGCTCTACCTCTCCTCCGCCATCGCCGCGGCCCGTATCGCGCCGCTTGAGGGCAACGCCTATGGCATGGCCTTCTGGGCGATGCAGATCGCCTTCAACACGCTCTGGACGCCGGTCTTCTTCGGGCTGCACCGGATCAAGGCGGCCTTCGTCATCATGGCCTTCCTCTGGATCGCGGTGGCGGGCACGATGGTGACCTTCTTCCAGCTCGACTGGATCGCGGGGGCCTTGTTCGTGCCCTACCTGGTGTGGGTGACCATCGCGGGCGCACTGAACGGCAGCGTGTGGATGCGCAACCCGAAGGAAGCGGCGCAGCCGACGGGTTAACGCAGCATCCGCGCTAGCATGCGGCGGGTATGATCCTGCCCGCCGTGGAAGACGGCGAGAATGCGAACGGTCTGCGTGTCTTCGATGACGTCGAAATAGACGATGAACCGATCCATGGTGACATTGCGCACGCCGCGCCCAAGGTCAGGCCTGAGCGTTCCGCGGTAGGGGGCGTTCGACAGCCCTTGCAAGGCCCGTGCAAGATGGGTCAGCCGGCGCTCGGCCTCTGCCTCGGCTTGATCGGTCGAGCTGCCGACGCGAAGGGCGTTGTTAGCGAAAAAGTCGAGGATTTCCTCAAGATCCGAGGCAACGCTCTCTCCACGTTCAAGCTTGTACGCCACGCTTGGCCCGCCAATTCGTCACGACCTTGCGTGTCAGTTCGCCGGGTGGTTCCATGGGTACGAAAGGCCCCTTCCGCCGTTCCTCCAGCACCGCGCGCAGCGCCTCGACATCGGCCATCTCGGCCTCGCGCTCCATCTGGAGGCGGTCGAGGCCGTGCTGGATCACGGCGCTGATGCTGGCGTAGCGGCCTTCCTCCACCAGCTTGCGGGCAAAGGCGGCCTGCTGGTCGCTGAGCGATACGGATGTCTTCACGGTCATGGGTCAGCCCCCTTGGTGCTACTGGGTAGTATAGCGGCAAGGCGCGCAAAGAAAAAGGGCGCCCGAAGGCGCCCCGTTCCGTAACCATGCAAAGGATCACGCCAGCGAGCGTTCGACCTCTTCGCGTTCGAAGATCTCGATGACATCGCCCTTGCGGATGTCCTCGTAATTCTCGAAGGCCATGCCGCATTCCTGGCCGGATTGCACTTCCTTGACCTCGTCCTTGAAGCGCTTGAGCGTCTTCAGCGTGCCTTCGTGGATCACCACGTCGTCGCGCAGCAGGCGCACACCAGCAGATCGGCGGGCAACGCCCTCGGTCACGAGACAGCCAGCGACATTGCCGACGCCGGAGACCTTGAAGACTTCCTTGATCTCGGCATAACCGATGAAGTTCTCGCGGATCTCGGCACCGAGCAGACCCGAGGCCGCGGCCTTCACGTCATCCACAAGGTCGTAGATCACGGAGTAATACCGGATCTCGACGCCCTTCTGGTTGGCCGAGTTGCGCGCAGGCGCATTGGCACGAACGTTGAAGCCGATGACCGGCGCGCCCGAAGCCTCGGCAAGGCCGATGTCCGATTCGGTGATCGCGCCGACACCGTAGTGCAGAACGCGCACACGAACCTCGTCGTTGCCGATCTTTTCCATCGCCTGCACGATGGCCTCGGCCGAACCCTGCACGTCCGCCTTCACCACGATGGGCAGTTCGGCGACGTTCTTGTCGGCCTTGGCCTTGGCGAGAAGCTGATCCAGCGTGGTTGCGGCACCGGCGGCGGCGCGCTTGTCCTTGGCGGCCTGCGCGCGATACTCGGCGATCTCGCGGGCCTGGGCCTCGGTCTCGACAACGTTCAGGACGTCGCCGGCCTCGGGCGTGCCGTTGAGGCCAAGCACCTCGACCGGAACCGACGGGCCCGCCTCTTTCACGCGCTCGCCCTTGTCGTTCTCCATCGCGCGGACCTTGCCCCACTGTTCGCCGACGACGAAGATGTCGCCCTGCTTCAGCGTGCCCTTCTGCACGAGGACGGTGGCGACCGGGCCGCGGCCCACGTCGAGCTGCGCCTCGATCACCGCACCCTCGGCGGGGCGGTCGGGGTTGGCCTTGAGCTCGAGGATCTCGGCCTGCAGCGCGATGGCTTCGAGCAGCTCGTCGAGACCCTGCCCGGTGTGGGCCGACACCTCGACATCCTGCACCTCGCCCGACATGGCCTCGACGACCACCTCGTGCTGCAACAGGTCCGTGCGCACCTTGGTCGGGTTCGCGGCGGGCTTGTCGATCTTGTTGATCGCCACGATCATCGGGACCTTGGCAGCCTTGGCGTGGTTGATGGCTTCGACCGTCTGCGGCATCACCGCGTCATCGGCGGCGACCACCAGAACGACGATATCCGTCACCTGCGCGCCACGGGCCCGCATCGAGGTAAAGGCCGCGTGGCCGGGCGTGTCGAGGAAGCTGAGGACAGCACCCGAGGCAGTCTTGACCTGGTAGGCGCCGATATGCTGCGTGATGCCCCCGGCCTCGCCCGAGACGACATTCGCCTGGCGGATCTTGTCGAGAAGCGAGGTCTTGCCGTGGTCGACGTGGCCCATGATCGTGATGACCGGCGGACGCGGCTGGAGGTCTTCCGGCTTGTCCTCGATCGCGTCGATCACATCCTCGACGTCCGAGTCGGACACGCGCTGCACGCGGTGGCCGAAGTCCTCGATGATCAGCTCGGCGGTGTCGGCGTCGATGGTCTGGTTTTGCGTGACCATCATGCCGTTCTGCATCAGCGCCTTGACCACGTCGGCCACGCGCTCGGCCATGCGGTTGGCCAGTTCGGAGACCACGATGGTTTCCGGCAGCTGCACATCGCGCACGACCTTTTCGCGGTCCTGGGCACCGCCCATAGCCTTCTGGCGCGCACGCTCCTGCTTGCGCTTCATCGCGGCGAGGCTGCGCTGACGGCCGCCTTCGCCACCGGTCAGCGCCTGGTTCACCGTCAGCTTGCCCGAGCGGCGTTCGCCGCCCCGCTCGCCGCCACGGCCACGGCCGCCGCGGTCGTCATCCTCGGCCTTGCGGCGCACGGGCGTTGCGGCGGGCTTTGCACCGCCACGCGCGGCAGCACCGGAGGCCGCGGCCGCCTCGACGGCGGCGGGATCGACCGGCGCTTCCTTGGGCGCGTTGCGGCGGGCTTCTTCCTCGGCCTTGCGGCGGGCGTCTTCCTCTTCCTTGGCCTTGAGCGCCTCTTCGCGCTCACGCTCTTCGCGCTCCTTGGCCTCGGCCTCGGCGCGGCGGCGGGCGCGTTCTTCCTCGCGGTCCTTTTCCTCCTGCTGGCGGCGCTTCTCGTCCTCGGCCTCGCGGGCCTTGGCGGCTTGCAGGGCTTTCAGACGGCGCTCGAGCTCGGCGTCGGGAACGGATTTGTCACGCTTGCCGCCCTCGGCATTCTGCGCCGCGGCGCTCTGCTGCCCCGGCTTGGGCACCATCACGCGCTTGCGCTTGGTCTCGACCACGACGCTTTTCGTGCGTCCGCGCGAAAAGCTCTGGTTCACGCGGCCAGACCGCGTGCCGGAGAGGCCAAGGGGTTTCTTTCCGTCCGTGTCGCTCATGCGTTCCGTTCGTCTTTCCCGGCGGTCGCTCCGCCGTCTGCCTTGCGCAGGCCCTGCAGTTTTGCGGCCCCCTCTACAACACGAGGGGCAAGACCGCCAGCCGCAAGCGCGCCATGTATCACACTTTGGCGTCCGAATGCCAAACCCAATTCCCGGGCGGTCAGGACGCTGAAGTACCGGGCGCCAGTGGGCGTCCAGAGTTTCGATTTACCGCGCTCCGAGCCGTCGCTGGCCTGGAGCAGAACCTTGACCTGCCGCGTGGCGAGCCAATCCTTGACCTTCTCGAAACCGGCGACCGCTTCGCCCGCCTTGCGGCTGAGGGCGATCAGGTCGGTCAGTTTCCGGGCCAACCCGGCCTCGACCAGCGCGACAAGGTCGGGCGGCACGGTAACCGGCTGTTTCGCTGCGCGCGCGAAGAGCTTTTTCTTCACGGCCAGCTCGAGCGCGGCACGATCCGCCGCGACCCAGATGCCGCGGCCCGGCAGTTTTTCCGACAGGTCGGGCACGACCTGCCCCTCGGGGCCGACCACGAAGCGGATCAGCCCATGCTTGGGCTGCACCTCGCCGGTGGCGATGCAGCGCCGCTCCGGGCCATCGGCCCTGTCCTTGTCGTGACCGCCCCTGCTCATCTGCGGGTCCCGGACCGGAGGGCCTTAGCCCTCCGCCCCCTCTGCTTCGGCTTCGGCCGCGGCGGCCTCGGCTTCGGCGGCGGCTTGTGCCTCGAGCTCTTCGATGGTGACCCAGCCCAGCTTGACGCGGGCGGTCATCACCATGTTCTGCGCTTCCTCGAGGCTGACATCGAAGGGCTCAAGCAGGCCCTCGTCCTTGATGCGCTCGCCGTTGACGGTGGTCCAGCCGCCGGCCAGTTCCCAGTCGGCGCAGGTGGCGAAGTCGTCCAGCGTCTTCACGCCATCCTCGCCCAATGCCACCAGCATCTGGGGGGTCAGGCCGTCGAAGTCAATGAGGCTGTCCTCGACACCCATCTCGCGGGCCTTTTCAAGCGCCAGCTTGTTCTGCTCTTCCAGGTAGTCGCGGGCGCGGGCCTGAAGCTCTTCGGCGGTGGATTCGTCCACGCCGTCGATCACGAGCAGTTCGTCCTGTTCGACATAGGCCACTTCCTCGAGCGAGGTGAAGCCCTCGGCCACCAGCAGCTGCGCGAAGAATTCGTCCAGGTCCAGCGTGTCCATGAACAGGCGCGTGCGCTCTTCGAACTCGGCCTGGCGGCGCTTGGATTCCTCTTCCTCGGTGAGGATGTCGATGTCGAGGCCGGTCAGCTGGCTGGCGAGACGCACGTTCTGACCGCGGCGGCCGATGGCCAGCGACAGCTGTTCGTCGGGCACGACAACCTCGATCCGCTCGGCATCCTCGTCGATGACGACCTTGGTCACCTCGGCGGGCTGCAGCGCGTTGACGAGGAAGGTCGCGGCATCGTCGTTCCACGGGATGATGTCGATCTTCTCGCCCTGCAGCTCGTTCACCACGGCCTGCACGCGGCTGCCGCGCATGCCGACGCAGGCGCCGACGGGGTCGATCGAGCTGTCGTAGGAGATGACGCCGATCTTGGCGCGGCTGCCCGGGTCACGGGCGACGGCCTTGATCTCGATGATGCCGTCGTAGATTTCCGGCACTTCCATCTTGAACAGCTCGGCCATGAACTCGGGCGCGGTGCGGCTGAGGAAGATCTGCGGGCCGCGCGTCTCGCGGCGCACGTCCTTGACGTAGCAGCGGATGCGGTCGCCGTTGCGATAGGCCTCGCGGCCGATCTTCTCGTTGCGGCGCAGCACGCCCTCGCCCGCGCCGACATCGACGATGACGTTGCCGTATTCCTCGCGCTTGACGACACCGTTGATGATGGTGCCCACGCGGTCCTTGAATTCTTCGTACTGGCGGTCGCGCTCGGCCTCGCGGACCTTCTGCAGGATCACCTGCTTGGCCGATTGTGCGGCGATCCGGCCCATCTCGACGGGCGGCACCTCGTCGACGATCACGTCGCCGACCTTGGGGTCGTCAAGCCAGGGCTTGGCCTGCGCGACGGTCAGTTCGGCCTTTTCGTTCTCCAGCTCTTCATCGGCGACGACGGTGCGCACGCGGGTAAAGGTGGCACGGCCGGTCTTACGGTCGATCTTGACCCGGATGTCGAGATCCGCGCCGTAGCGCGACTTGGCGGCGCGGGCGAGGGATTCTTCCATCGCCTCGATGACCAGCGAGGGGTCGATCATCTTCTCGCGGGCCACCGCCTCGGCGGTCTGCAACAGTTCCAGCTGGTTGGCTGACGTGATGGCCATTGTGCGTTACTCCTCCGCCTCCGAGGATGTTTCCTCGATCTCGTCAAACTTGGTTTCGTCGATGATGCCCGCGGCCTTTCTCTGGCGCAGCATTTCCTTGATCAGCTCATCGGTCAGCACGAGCTTGGCATCCGACAGCCAGTCGTAATGCAGACCCACGGTGCCCTCTTCGATGTTCAGCAGGATCTCGTCGCCCTCGACGCCCGCCAGAACGCCCTTGAAGCGGCGGCGGCCGTCGATCATGTCGGTCGTCTCGATCCGCGCCTCGTAGCCTTCGAAGGTCTCGAAATCCTTGAGCCGCGTCAGCGGGCGGTCGATGCCGGGGCTGGACACTTCCAGCGTGTAGGCGTCATCGAGCGGGTCCTCGACATCCAGCACGGCCGAGACGGCGGTCGAGATCTCGGCGCAATCGTCCACCTCGATGCCGCCCTCGGGGCGCTCGGCCATGATCTGCAGCGTCTTGGTCTGGCCACCCATCAGGCGGATGCGCACCAGCTCGAACCCCATGCCCTCGATCACGGGGGTCAGGATCTCGGCCATGCGCCGGTCGATGGCGGTCTTGGCGATCAGGTCGGACACGGGGGTCTCCAGAAACGAAAAAACGGGCCAAGCGGCCCGTCGAACTTGTCCGGTGGTGCCGTCCGGTGTGGACCCGGGGGCGCCGCTGTTGAGGGGCATATAGGGGGAATCGGGGGGCGGCGCAAGAGAGCGCAGGATTGACCCGAAACGTGACATGGGATTGCGTGACACCCACCGTGGTGTTGATGAGTGTTTCCGTGAAGCTGTCGCAACCCGAGATCTTGAGGCTCGTCACCGGAGAACGACATGAACCGGTTATCGTGGGACGGGTGCCCAAGGCCTACGCAGCGCAGGTTGGTGCCCTGCACACCCATGTCTGGTTGAGCCGTGAAACTCTTCTCAAACAGCTTGCGCGCCACCCCGACATCCCATTGGCCACTTATGAGAACCTCGATTGGGTTCTATCCAGTTCGATGATCTATGGCGACCGTCGGGCTGGTCGTTTTCACCTTGTGGCCCCGGTTGAGCGTCTCGGATCACAGCCTAAACACTTCAAGGTGACGATAAAGAACGTTCGAAACTCGGAGCGTCTATTTCTGTTGAGCGCTCACGATCTCCGTAGTTCTTCACTTCGGAAACTGATTGCGGCGTCAGAAAAAATAAGGCCCCCCAGATGATGGAGGGCCGCCCGAGGAGGGGCCTGCTAAGCACCCCCAATCAACGACTGGATCACTCCAGTGTCACGGTCAGCAGATTTTTCACCGCATCCCCCGGGTGCTAAACGATACCACAGGATCTTGAATCGGACAAGAATTCCAATGATTTGTGTAAGTCATTGATACAGATTCGAAAAACACCTGCGCCGTCCTTCACCCGCACCTGACCACTGCAATCAAACCTTCCTCATCCAGTTCGAAATTGATCCGGTCCGGGCGGTAATCCATCGTCACGGCCATGCCGGGCTCGATCACGCGCATCGGCTGGTCCAGCTCGAGCAACCGTGCAATCTCGCCCGTCTGGCCGACGAGGCCCCGGAAGCCGGACGCGCCGCAGGTATCCTCGCCATTCGCCCCTGCGGGCAGGCTCCACGGCAGCACAAGACAGGCGGCAGCGATGGTCGGGACGATCCGGGGCAGCATGGGCATCCTCCGTTGCGTTGCCCGAAAGATTGGAACAAGGTCGCGGCAAAACAACCCCAAGGGAAGGACCCGACCATGCGCACACGTGCCGCCGTCGCATTGGAAGCCGGAAAACCGCTGGAAATCATGGAAGTGAACCTCGAGGGCCCCAAGGCGGGCGAGGTTCTTGTCGAGATCAAGGCCACCGGCATCTGCCACACCGATGAATTCACCCGCTCGGGCGCCGATCCCGAGGGGCTGTTTCCCTCGATCCTCGGCCACGAGGGGGCGGGTGTCGTCCTCGAGGTGGGCGAAGGCGTCACCACGCTGAAGCCGGGCGACCATGTCATCCCGCTCTACACGCCCGAGTGCCGGCAGTGCCCCTCCTGCCTGTCGGGCAAGACGAACCTCTGCACCGCGATCCGCAACACGCAAGGTCAGGGCCTGATGCCTGACGGCACCACGCGCTTCTCCATGCTCGATGGCACGCCGATCTATCACTACATGGGCTGCTCGACCTTCGCCAATCACACGGTCATGCCCGAGATCGCGCTGGCCAAGGTCCGCGAGGACGCGCCCTTCGACAAGATCTGCTACATCGGTTGCGGCGTCACCACGGGCATCGGCGCGGTGATCAACACCGCCGGCGTCGAGATCGGATCGACCGCGGCCGTCTTCGGCCTTGGCGGGATCGGCCTGAACGTGATCCAGGGCCTGCGGATGGCGGGTGCGGACATGATCATCGGCGTCGACCTGAACGACGGCAAGGAAGAGATGGCGCGCAAGTTCGGGATGACGCATTTCGTCAACCCTTCGAAGATCGAAGGGTCCGTGGTGCAGGAGATCGTCAACCTCACCAAGCGCGGTGCGGACCAGATCGGCGGGGTGGACTATTCCTTCGACGCCACCGGCAACGTGAAGGTGATGCGCGACGCGCTGGAATGCTCGCACCGCGGCTGGGGCGTGTCGGTCATCATCGGCGTCGCGCCCGCGGGGGCCGAGATTTCCACCCGGCCCTTCCAGCTGGTCACCGGCCGCGTCTGGAAGGGAACCGCCTTTGGCGGCGCCAAGGGGCGGACGGATGTTCCGAAATTCGTCGATTGGTACATGGACGGCAAGATCGAGATCGACAGCATGATCACCCACACCATGCCGCTCGAGGAGATCAACAGCGCCTTCGACCTGATGCACGAGGGCACCTCGATCCGCTCGGTCGTGGTCTACTGACGCGCATCATGTCCGACCTGGCGATCAGGCCCGCCGCGCCGGGCGATGGCGCGGCGCTGGCGGGGCTGATCCTGCCCGTGTTCCGGGCGGGCGAGACCTATACCATCGACCGCGACATCCCCGAGGAGGCCGCGGTCGCCTACTGGACAGCGCCCGACAAGACCGTCTTTGTCGCCGAGGACGAGGCGGGCCGGGCGCTGGGCACCTACTATATCCGCCCCAACCAGCAGGGCGGCGGCGCGCATGTCTGCAACTGCGGCTTCGTCACCGCGGCCGAGGCGCAGGGCAAGGGCGTGGCACGCGCCATGCTCGCCCATTCCCTCGATCAGGCCCGCGCGCAGGGCTACCGGGCGATGCAGTTCAACTTCGTGGTCGAGACCAACACCCGCGCCATCGCGATCTGGCAGCAGGCGGGGTTCGAGGTGGTCGGCCGCCTGCCCGGTGCCTTCCATCACCCGGCCGAGGGATATGTCGATGCGCTGGTCATGTATCGCAGCTTTCTGTAGCGCGCTGCTGCTTGCGCCGCCCGTGCCGGCTGACAGCCTTGGCGCGCGCCTCGGCCTCGCGCCGCCCGATCCGGTGCTGGTCTACACCCTTGCGGGGCAAGAGGTGGCGCTGATGCCGCGCGATGTCGCCGCGATCGAGATATCGGAAAGCGGCGGGATCACCGATGTCTTCGTCCGCCTCGCGTTGCCCGCGACCGATGCGATGACAGGCTTGATGGACGCGTCCGCAGGTCAGCCGATGACCGTTCGCGTTTGCGATGTCCTCATGCTCGAGACCGTGGTAGCGGCCCCGACGAACAGCGGCACCCTCTACATCCCCGGAACCAACGCCCTTCGCGCCGAGGGGATGCGGGCGCTCTGGCATGGCAGGGCGCGCTGTGACACGTTGGGGCCGGAGGTATTCGAGCATGTCAAACAATGATACCCCGCTTCTTGCGGTTCTGATCGACGCGGACAACACGTCTCACAAGCACGCCAAGGCGATCTTCGACGAGATCGCGGGGTTCGGCGAGGCGAGCGTGCGCCGCATCTACGGCGATTTCAGCTCGACCCACATGAAGGGCTGGTCGGGCGTTCAGGCCGAGTTCGGCATCGTCCCCCATCACCAGCCCGCCAATACCGTGGGCAAGAACGCCAGCGACATCGCGCTGGTCATCGACGCGATGGACCTGATGCTCTCGGGCCGCTTCGACGGTTTCGTTCTGGTCAGCTCCGACAGCGATTTCACGCGCCTCGCGCAGCGCATCCGCGAGCAGGGGCTCGATGTCTACGGCATCGGCCAGAAGAAGACGCCCGACGCCTTTCGCAAGGCCTGCAAACGGTTCATCTTCGTCGAGAACATCCTGCCCGCCGATCCCAAGGCCCCGAAGGAGGACGGCAAGCCCGACGACACCCGCCCCCTGACCGAGGCGCGCGACCTGATCTTTCGCGCGATGGAGAGCATCGAGCAGGAAGACGACTGGTATTCGCTGGGCCAGATCGGCCAGTTCATCACCGCCGCGAACCCCGATTTCGACACGCGCACCTATGGCAAGCGCAAGCTGAGCGACCTTGTGCAAAGCCTGAAGATGCTCGAGGTCAAGCGCGGGGCGGGCAATCAGCTTCTGGTGCGGCGGCTTGACTGATCGCGGCTGACGGCCAGCCGGATCGCGCCCCAGGTCAGCAGCGTCACGGCCATGTCCACCACAAGCGCCGGGCGCAGCTCGGCCGCGGTCATCTCGGCCATGGGCACGGTGTAAAGCGCAAGCCCCGACAGCGGCCCGTCCATCGCCACGATCAGGATCGCCACGCAATTGTTGGCGAAGTGAAAGCCCCATGCCGCGCCGATGCTGCCGGTCCTTGCCGTAAGGTCGGCGGCCAGCACCGCGAACAGGAACACCGCGCCCACGACGAGCCACGCGTTGTCGCCCATCAGGTCGGGTTGGTAATGCAGCACCGCGAAAAGCGCCGAGGGCAGCAGCATCCACGCCACCGGCGAGGCAAGCCGCGCGGCCAGTTGTTGCTGGATGTAGCCGCGGAACAGGACCTCTTCCGCGCCGGTCTGCACCAGCACCCCCACCAGCGCCAGCGGCAGGAACCCCGCCCAGAGGGCCGGGGCAAGGTTCGGCTGCGGCGCGATGTTCGAGGGCACAAGCGCGCTTGCCGTGTAGATCGCCACGCAGATCGCCGCGGCGATGACGAAATGCCGCCAGAGCACCGCGCGCGGCCCGAACAGCGTGCCTATGCCGCGCCGGTGCAGCCAGCGCGCCGCCAGCATCGGGCCAAGCCCCATGCCGAGGAATGTGGCCAGAACCAGAAGCGTCGAAGTCGGCGTCCCTGCGCTCGCCATGCGGCTCATCCAGATCTCGGCGCCCTCGAAGCCGCTGACCGCGACCAGCACGAGGAAGATTGCGCCCATCCCCAGCACGTAGACCGTCACGACAAGCAGAAGACCGGCCAGAAGCCGCCACGCCGCCGCGTGCGGCACGGCGGGGGCCACGAAATCGGCATGAACTGGATACTGCATCGGACCTGCCTTTGGCGGCTTTTCGTTCCCCTCAGCCTAGACCGCGGCGGGGATCGCGGCAATCTCGCTTGTCTGGCCTGCGCCCCGCGTCTATTTCGAGGGCAACGCATCAATCCGACACGCAAGCGAGAGGGGAGGCCCGCACCATGGCAAAGGGCAATCTGGACAAGTCGAAACTACCCAGCCGCCACGTGACCGAGGGGCCCGCCCGCGCGCCGCACCGGTCGTATTTCTACGCCATGGGCCTGAACGACGAGGAAATTCACCAGCCTTTCGTCGGCGTCGCAACCTGCTGGAACGAGGCCGCGCCCTGCAACATCGCCCTCAGCCGTCAGGCGCAGTCGGTCAAGGTCGGCGTGAAGAACGCGGGCGGCACCCCGCGCGAGTTCACGACGATCACGGTCACCGATGGCATCGCCATGGGCCACGAGGGGATGCGCTCCTCGCTCGCCTCGCGCGATGCGATCACCGACACCGTCGAGCTGACGATGCGCGGCCATTGCTATGACGCGCTGGTCGGTCTTGCGGGCTGCGACAAGTCGCTGCCGGGGATGATGATGGCGATGGTCCGCCTCAACGTGCCGTCGGTCTTCATCTACGGCGGGTCCATTCTTCCGGGTCGTCTGGACGGTAAGGACATCACCGTTCAGGACGTGTTCGAGGCCGTGGGCCAGCATCAGGCCGGCAACCTCAGCGACGAGGCGCTGGCCGTGATCGAGCGCGTCGCCTGCCCCAGCGCGGGTGCGTGCGGAGGCCAGTTCACCGCCAACACCATGGCCTGCGTCTCGGAGGCGATCGGCCTTGCGCTGCCCAACTCCTCGGGCGCGCCCGCGCCCTACGAGAGCCGCGACCAGTATGGTGTCGCCTCGGGCGAGGCGGTGATGAAGCTGCTCGAAACCGGGCTGCGCCCGCGCGACATCGTCACCCGCAAGTCGCTGGAAAACGCCGCCCGCGTCGTGGCCTGCACCGGCGGGTCGACCAATGCCGGCCTGCACCTGCCCGCCATCGCGCATGAGGCGGGGATCGCCTTCGACCTCTTCGATGTCTGCGAGATCTTCAAGGACACGCCCTATTTCGTCGACATGAAGCCGGGCGGCCAATACGTCGCCAAGGATCTCTACGAGGTCGGCGGCGTTCCCGTCGTCATGAAGGAACTGCGCAAGATCGGCCTGATCCATGAGGAGTGCATGACCGTCACCGGCCGCACCATGGGCGAGGAACTGGACCTGATCGAGCGCGAGGCCGACGGCAAGGTCATCCATCCCGCCGCCACCCCGATCACCAAGACCGGCGGTGTCGTGGGCCTGAAAGGCAACCTCGCCCCCGAGGGCGCGATCGTGAAGGTCGCGGGCATGGCCGCCGAGCAGCAGGTCTTCACCGGCCCCGCGCGTGTCTTCGAATCCGAAGAAGACGCCTTCGAAGCGGTCAAGACCCGCGCCTACAAGGAAGGCGAGGTCATCGTGATCCGCAACGAAGGGCCCAAGGGCGGCCCCGGCATGCGCGAGATGCTGGCCACCACCTCGGCGCTCTCGGGTCAGGGCATGGGCAAGAAGGTGGCGCTGATCACCGACGGCCGTTTCTCGGGCGCGACGCGCGGCTTCTGCGTCGGCCATGTCGGCCCCGAGGCGGCGGTGGGCGGGCCCATCGGCCTGCTGCAGGACGGCGACATGATCACCATCGACGCGATCACCGGCGAGCTGTCGGTCGCCCTGAGCGATGACGAGCTCGAGGCCCGCCGCAAGGCATGGGCCGGCCCGCGCGAGACGATCTACGCCACCGGCGCGCTGTGGAAATATGCGCAGCTGGTCGGCCCGGCGGTGAAGGGCGCCACGACCCATCCCGGCGGTGCCGAAGAGAAGCATGTCTACGCGGATCTCTGATCATACGAAGCGGGCCGCCCTTGTGGCGGCCTGTTTGCTGCTGGCGTCCTGTGGCGGTGGGGGTCTGGACTTCGGTCTGGGGCGCGCGGCCGACGCGCCTGCCGAGGTCGCCGTGACGGCCGACCGGATCGTCGTGACCGGGCCCGAGGGCTTTTGCGTCGATCCGACCGCCACGCGCGACACCGGCGACACGGGTTTCGTCCTTCTGGGCAATTGCGCGGCCATCGCCAATTCGCGCCGCGCGGCCCAGCCGCAAAGCCCCGCGCTTCTGACCGCGGCGATCTCGGCCCCGTCGGGCGACGGGCGGCTGGCCGACAGCATCCCCGAGCTCGACGGGTTCTTCCGCTCGCCCGAGGGGCTGTCGCTTCTGAGCCGCGCCGGAGAGCCGGACAGCGTGCAGGTGCTTGAAACCGCCACTGTCGGCGATGCCTTTCTGCTCCATGCCAGCGACACGAGCGCCGGCGCGATCGACGGGGTGCAGCCCGATTACTGGCGCGCCTATCTCGACGTCGGCCCGCGCATTGCGACCCTGTCGGTCCTGGCGCTCGAGGACCGGGCGCTGGACCGTGAAGAAAGCCTTGCGGTCCTGACCTCCTTCGTGAACGCCGTGCAGGCGGCGAATTCCGCGCCGGTCACGAACGCGGCCCCGGTCCCGGCACAGGCCCTGCCGGTGCAGGCCGCCCCCCCGCCGCCGCCCGTTGCCCCCGCGCAAGGCACGCCGCGCAATATGCCGCGCGCCCTCGAGCCATTGTGGAATGTCGGCCTGTTTCGGAGGATATTCGGCTAGGTCGCCGCGGCGCGCACCCCCCTGTGTCGGACGCGCGGATGGTCTGGAGTATTTGGTGAATGAGTCACGATCGTATCGGTTTCCTTGGGCGCTTCGCCCCCGCGCAGGCTGTCACGCGCTGGACACGCGCGATGAAATCGCCCGCGTCGCTGACCACGCGCGACCTGTCCTCGATGCGTGGCGAGATGGTGTCGCTGCGCGACAATCTCGACCGGATGGCCGGAACGGCGGAAACCGAACTGCTTGCGCGGGTCGGGGTGGCGGATGGCATCACGCGGCCCGATCAATGCGACTGGGCCGAGCGGTCGGCCCCCTGGCGTCAGAAGATCCATCCCCGCGGCCATGTCGATTTCGCCTCTCCGCTGCCCATCGGCGGCGGCGTCACGCTGTTTCACGATGCGGATCAGGCCGATCTCTGCCTTCGGCAGGATCCCGCCCCGCCCGGCATCGTCGGCCCGGTCTTCGGCCTCGTGCTCGAGGTCTATCGCTTCGACGGCTCCTTCCTGTCGCTGGTGCAGGATCTGCCCGAGGCGGCGGTGCGCGGCATGACCCTTGGCCATGTCTTCACCGTGCAGTTGCGCCTGAGCCGCGAGCAGCCGCTCGAGATCTATGCCCGGCTGAACGTGCAGCACGGGCCGAACCTCGAACAGATCGTGCGGCAATTCCACATCGAACACGACAGCGGCGTGGCCGAGTTCGATCTTGCCTATACGACGATCAACGAGAAGCGCGTCGAAAAGGCCTGGCTCGACCTGATCCTCGAAGGGCCGGAAATGAACCGGATCGCCCTGTGGGACATGGTGATCCTGCGCGCGCCGCGCGCCGATATCTGACGGAGGAGAAGGTGCCGCGATGGACCCCGAGACACTGACGCCGGTCCGCCTGTCCGGCGGGCGATACGAGGGGCTTCTGACATCGGCCCAGGGGGCCGGGATCGAGGCGGTGTTCGAGGGCCGCGTGGTTGCTGTCGCCTCGGTCAGCAAGGACCCCCAGCGCCAGGACGGCTGGCGCGTGGCCTGCGACCTGCCCGCCGAGGTGATCGGCCAGGGGGTCAGCGTGATTTCCCTGCGCTCGGTCGCCAGCGGCGAGGTGCTGGACCGGATCACGCTGATGTCCGGTGCCCCGCTCGACGAGGATATCCGCGCCGAAATGGCGCTGCTGCGCGACGAGCTGGAGATGCTCAAGCGGGCCTTCCGCCGCCATTGCGCCGAGACGGGCGACCGCTGATCCGTCCTGACGCCGCGTTTCGCGTGACAAGCGCGGGCCGGGTCGCTTAGCTCTGCGAACCGGGGGAGGACTGGCATGACCGAGACAGGATATCCGCATCTTCTGACACCGCTCGACCTGGGCTTCACGACGCTGAAGAACCGGGTGCTCATGGGTTCGATGCACACCGGGCTGGAAGAGACGAAGGACTGGCCCCGGGTGGCCGAGTTCTACGCCGAACGCGCCCGCGGCGAGGTCGCGCTGATCGTCACGGGCGGCATGGCACCGAACAAGGAGGGCGGCGTGTTTCCGGGTGCCGCTGGCCTTTACACCGCGCAGGACATCGCCAATCACCGCATCGTCACCGATGCCGTCCACGAGGCGGGCGGCAAGATCGCCATGCAGATCCTGCATGCGGGCCGCTACGCCTATTCGCCCGATTGCGTCGGCCCCTCGCCGATCAAGTCCCCGATCTCGCCCTTTCCGCCGAAAGAGCTGGACGAGGACGGCATCGAGAAGCAGATCGCCGATATCGTCACCGCCGCCGTCCGCGCCCGCGAAGCCGGGTATGACGGTGTCGAGATCATGGGGAGCGAGGGGTATTTCCTGAACCAGTTCCTCGTGACCCACACCAACAGGCGCACCGACCGCTGGGGCGGCAGTTACGAGAACCGGATGCGCCTGCCCGTCGAGGTGGTGCGCCGCGCGCGGCAGGCGGTTGGCCCCGATTTCATCATCATCTTCCGCCTGTCGATGATCGACCTTGTCCCCGATGGCTCCACCCATGACGAGGTCGTGCAACTCGCGCAGGCGGTCGAGGCGGCGGGGGCGACGATCCTCAACACCGGCATCGGCTGGCACGAGGCGCGTATCCCCACCATCGCCACCTCCGTCCCGCGCAAGGGCTTTGCCTGGGTCACGCAAAAGCTGATGGGCAAGGTGGGCATCCCGGTCATCACATCGAACCGGATCAACACGCCCGAGGTGGCCGAGGAGGTGCTGGCGGAGGGCTGCGCCGACATGGTCAGCATGGCCCGCCCCTTTCTTGCCGACGCCGCCTTCGTGAAGAAGGCGATGGAGGGCCGCGCCGAGGAAATCGCGCCCTGCATCGCCTGCAACCAGGCCTGCCTCGATCACACGTTTTCGGGCAAGCTGACCTCCTGCCTCGTGAACCCGCGCGCCTGTCACGAGACGGAACTGCGCTATGAGCCTGCCGCCGCACCCAAGCGCATTGCTGTCGTTGGTGCGGGGGCCGCGGGCATGGCGACTGCGATCACCGCCGCCGAGCGCGGGCATTCCGTCACGCTCTGGGACAAGGCCGGGCAGGTGGGCGGCCAGCTCAACATGGCTAAGACGATCCCCGGCAAGGAGGAGTTCGTGGGCCTTGTCGACTGGTTCGCCACCATGCTCGACCGCCGCGGCGTGGACCTGCGGCTTGGGCTTGCGCCCACGGTCGAGGATCTGCGCGGCTTCGACGAGGTGATCGTCGCAACCGGCGTCAGCCCGCGCGACCCGGGCATTCCGGGGCAGGACGGGCCGAACGTGCTGTCTTATGTCGATGTGCTTGCGGGCAAGGCCACGGTGGGCCGCCGCGTGGCGGTCATCGGCGCGGGCGGCATCGGGTTCGACATGGCCGAATTCCTTGTGCATCAGGGCGACAGCCCGACCGAAGCGCCCGAGCTGTGGCGGCGCGAATGGGGCGTCGCCGACCCGGCGACGCATCGCGGCGGCCTTGCGCCCGAAGGGCCGCGCCCCGAGGCCCCCGCGCGCGAGGTGGTGATGCTCCAGCGCAAGGCCGAGAAGCCCGGCAAGCGGCTGGGCAAGACGACGGGCTGGATTCACCGCGCCAGCCTCAAGATGAAGGGGGTGAAGACCCTGACCGGCGTCAATTACGAGAAGATCGACGCGCAGGGCCTGCATGTCAGCTTCGGCGAGGCGCGGGAAAATCCCACGCTGATCGAGGTCGACACCGTGGTCCTCTGCGCCGGGCAGGAGGTCGAGCGCAGCCTTGCCGACGCACTGGAGGCCGAGGGCATCGCCTGCCACGTCATCGGCGGCGCGGATGTGGCGGCCGAGCTTGATGCCAAGCGCGCCATCGACCAGGGGGTGCGGCTGGCCGCGGCGCTCTGAGGAAAATCGGGGCGGCGGTGAAACCTGCCGCCCGGTTCCTCCGTGGCTGTGAGGGCAGGGCCGAAGAAGGCCCTCGTCAACCGCATGGAGGATATCCAATGACCCGCTTTCTGACCGCAACCGCCGCCCTTGCCCTGTCTGCCGGAGCGGCCCTTGCCGCCGGTCACGCGATGGCGCCGATGGTCGAAGCCGCCGATCAGAGCGTTTCGGGCGGCACCGTCACCGCCGCGTCCGTCGTCGCGCCTGCGAACGGCTGGATGGTCGTGCATCGCACGGATGCCGACATGGCCCCCGGCCCCGTCGTGGGCTACGCACCGCTGCGCGAGGGCGACAACACCGATGTCGCCGCGATTCTGATGGAGGCCGTGCAGCCCGGCGAGATGCTGATGCTCATGGTCCATGGCGAGGACGGCGGCACGATGACCGGCGGCTTCGAATACACCCTTGGCGCGACCGAGGACGGCCCGATCCGCATCGACGGCAACCTCGTGATGACCGTCATCACCGCGCAGTAAGGCGTGGCATGGGGGGCGGTGCCGGGTGGTGCCGCCCCTGTCTTTCCGCGGAGCCGTCCCGCCAGGGGGCTGCGCACCCCGGTCGCAACCGGCCAATCCCCACGGGCCCGCAAGCTCGGCGTGTGAACCGGACCTTTCGGGCAATCACAACGTCGCGGGGCCTCAGCCCTTCAGCCGACGGTTCCGCGCCGCCAGGAGCTTCAGCCGCAGCGCGTTGAGCTGGATGAAGCCCTGCGCGTCGGTCTGATCGTAAGCGCCCGCGTCCTCTTCGAAGGTCACATGCGCCTCGGAATAGAGCGAGTGATCCGACCAGCGCGCGACCGTGCGGGCCGATCCCTTGTAGAGCTTCACGCGGACTGTGCCCGACACATGCTCCTGCGACGTGTCGATCAGCGCCTGCAGCATCTCGCGCTCGGGCGAGAACCAGAAACCATTGTAGATCAGCTCCGCATAGCGGGGCATGATCGAATCCTTCAGGTGACCCGCGCCACTGTCGAGGGTGATCTGTTCGATCCCGCGATGCGCCTCCAGCAGGATCGTGCCGCCGGGCGTCTCGTAGATGCCGCGCGACTTCATGCCGACGAAGCGGTTTTCCACGAGGTCCAGACGGCCCACCCCGTGCTTGCCGCCCAGCTCGTTGAGCTTGGTCAGGATCGTGGCGGGCGACATCGCCTCGCCGTTGATGGCGACGGCATCGCCCTTCTCGAAGGTGATCTCGACCATCTCGGGCGTATCGGGCGCGTCCTCGGGGTGGACGGTGCGCTGGTAGACGTAATCCGGCGCTTCCTCGCCGGGGTTCTCCAGCACCTTCCCCTCGGAGGAGGTGTGCAAAAGGTTCGCATCGACCGAGAAGGGCGCCTCGCCACGCTTGTCCTTGGCGATCGGGATCTGGTTCGCCTCGGCAAACTCCAGCAGCTTCGTCCGGCTCGACAGGTCCCATTCGCGCCAGGGCGCGATCACCTTGATCTCGGGGTTCAGTGCGTAGGCCGACAGCTCGAAGCGCACCTGGTCGTTGCCCTTGCCAGTCGCGCCGTGGCTGACCGCATCGGCCCCGGTCTCGGCCGCGATCTCGACCAGCCGCTTGGAGATCAGCGGCCGCGCGATGGAGGTGCCGAGCAGATACAGCCCCTCATACAGTGCATTGGCGCGGAACATCGGGAAGACGAAGTCGCGCACGAATTCCTCGCGCAGGTCCTCGATGAAGATGTTCTCGGGCTTGATGCCCAGCATCTCGGCCTTGGCCCGCGCCGGTTCCAGTTCCTCGCCCTGGCCGAGGTCGGCGGTGAAGGTCACCACCTCGCAGCCGTATTCCGTCTGCAGCCATTTCAGGATGATCGAGGTGTCCAGGCCGCCGGAATAGGCAAGGACCACTTTCTTGGGCGCGGACATGGGCAGACTCCGTCGGGGTTTTTCGTTGACCGCGTGGGCGATACCGGGTTTTCAATCCGTGGGCAAGGTGAGCGGAGGGTGCGATGGATTACGGGTATCAGTTGCTGCGGCACGTCGTGCAGCAGGTTTTCGGCAACCTGCGGCAGGCGGCGCAGCTGACCTTGCCGCTGTTTCTTCTGCCCCTGATCGGCTTCGTCCTCCTGATCGGCGGCGATTTCACGCCCCGGACCGTCGAGAACCCCGGCGGCGGCACGATCCTCGGTGTCCTTGGGCTCATCGTGCTGAGCGTCGTCATCTATTGCTGGGCCGCGGTCGCCTGGCACCGCTATGTCCTGCTCGAGGAGTTCGACGGTGGTCTCTTCCCGCGCTGGCGCGGCGACCGGATCGCCTCCTATTTCGGGCGCGCCTTCAAGGTCGGTCTTGTCCTGATCCTGGCGATGATCGGGGCGGCCATCGTGATGTTGATTGTGGTGACCGCCACGCAATCGCCCGCGGTCGCCATATTCTTCGGCATCGGCCTTGTCTTCGGGGTCAGCTGGCTGGCCACGCGCATCGGACTTGTCCTGCCTGCCGCGGCGCTGGGCGAGCGGATGACCATCGGCGAAAGCTGGGCCGTGACCCGGCCCGTCTCGAGCCAGATCCTGCTGCCGCTCATCGTGATCGCGCTGGTGGTGGGCGTGATCCAGCAGGCGATCCTTGTCGTCTTCGGCCAAACCGTCCCGGTCGAGACCTTCGGCATGATGCAGGAACAGCGCGTGCCGTCGGTGCCGGGCCAGATCGTCAACGGCCTCGTCTCCTGGCTGCAATTGCTGGTCAATCTGGCGCTGATGACCACGCTTTACGGCAACCTCGTCGAGGGGCGGCAGCTCAACTGAGGCTGGACAGCGCCGCGCGCTTGCGGCACGCCGGGCGGCATGAGTGATTTCGCCGAGAACGCCTGGGCCGCGACGCGCAACCTGCGGGCCCTGTTTCCGCCCACGCCGCTGCAGCGGAACGTGCACCTGTCCGAACGCTTTGGTGCCGACATCTGGCTGAAGCGCGAGGATCTGTCGCCGGTCCGCTCCTACAAGCTGCGCGGCGCGTTCAACGCCATGCGCAAGGTGCTGGCGGCCAACCCCGATGCGCGCGATTTCGTTTGCGCCAGCGCCGGCAACCATGCGCAGGGCGTGGCCTTCGTCTGTGCGCATTTCGGGGTGCGGGGCCGGATCTACATGCCGGTCACCACGCCCGAGCAGAAGATCATGAAGACCAAGACTTTCGGCGGCGGCGCGGTCGAGATCGTGCTGACGGGCGATTTCTTCGACCAGACCCTTGCCGCGGCCAAGGCCGATTGCGAGGCGCGCGGCGCGCATTTCCTGTCGCCCTTCGACGACGCGGACGTGATCGAGGGGCAATCCTCGGTCGCGGTCGAGATGATCGAGGAGATGGGCCGCGCGCCCGACCGGCTGATCCTGCCGGTGGGCGGTGGCGGGCTGTCGGCGGGGATGATCTCGTTCCTCGATGCCGTGGGCGCCGAGACCAAGGTCACGCTGGTGGAACCCGCGGGTGGCGCCAGCCTGACCGCGGCGCTGAAGACGGGCGCGCCGCAGACCATCCCGATCACCGACACCTTCGTCGACGGGGCCGCGGTGGCGCGGATCGGCGACCGCACCTTCGAGGTGCTGCGCCGGGTCGCGCCGGTCGATGTGAAGATCGCGCCCGAGAACCGCATCTGCGTCACCATCCAGGAGATGCTGAATATCGAGGGGATCGTGCTGGAACCCGCCGGGGCCCTTTCGGTCGATGTGCTGGAGGAGATGCGCGACCAGATCGCGGGGCAGACCGTGGTCTGCGTCACATCCGGCGGGAACTTCGATTTCGAGCGTCTGCCCGAGGTCAAGGAACGGGCGCAGAACTGGCAGGGGCTGAAGAAATACTTCATTCTTCGCCTGCCCCAGCGCCCCGGCGCGCTGCGCGATTTCCTCGACCTGCTGGGGCCGGGCGACAACATCGCGCGCTTCGAGTATCTCAAGAAGAACAGCCGCAATTTCGGCTCGGTCCTGATCGGGATCGAGACGGACGACGCCGCGAATTTCGATGCGATGGTCGAGCGCGTGACGTCCCGCGGCTTCGGCTTCCGCGACATCACCAATGACGAGGTGCTGGCCGATTTCTTGATCTGAGGCCGCGCTCAGGCCGCGCTGGCGAAGTCTGCCAGGGCGGCAACATCCGGAAGGTCGGGGGCAAGGGCCGCCATGGCCGCGGCAAAGGCCCTGGCCACGCCCGCGACATCGGGCGGCTGCCCCGCCCGGCAGGCCCCCTCGGCCCCCGTGCAGGCCTCGGCAAAGGCGGTCAGGCCGAGGTTCACGGCACTGCCGCGCAGAAAGTGGAAATCATCCGCCGTGGCCCCCTGCGGCGCGGCCTGAAGCTGGGTCAGTTTTTCGCCGATCTCGCCGATGAAAAGGCAGACGACATCGGCGAAATCCTCTTCGCCGATATCCTCGCGCAGGGCGTTCAGACGGTGCCGGTCGATCATGGCCGTGGTCTCCTCGAGCTGGGCCTTCACGCTAGTCCGACGGATGTTAACGAACCGTTGCAGCACCCCGCCGCGATAGTTCGACTTGTCGCCTTCACCCACGGTTAACCCGCCCCGGTGCAGGAGGGGGGAATCGTCACGACGGGCCCGACCATGCTGCATGTTCCCGATCACCAGACCCTGCCCCGCGCCGGCCCGGCGCAGGCGCCTCACCGTGTTCTGGTGGTGGATGACAGCCGCGCGCAGCGGGTTCTGCTGGCCGCGCTCCTGCGGCGTTGGGGGCACGAGGTCGTGGAATGCGGCACGGCGGATGCGGCGATGGCCGCTGCGCTCGATCCCTCTGTCGACCTTGTCATCAGCGACTGGGTGATGCCCGGCCTGACCGGGCCGGAGTTCTGCCGCCATCTCAGGGCGAACCGGCGCGCGGGCTATGCCTATGTCATCCTGCTGACCTCCAAGACCGGCGACGCCGCCTTGACCGAGGGGCTGGAGGCCGGGGCCGATGATTTTCTCACCAAGCCCGTGCGCCCGCCCGAGCTGCGCGCGCGGCTGAACGCGGGCGCGCGGATCGTCGCCATGCAGCGCGACCTCGTGGAAAAGAACGGGCTGCTGACCGGCGCATTGGGCGAGCTGCGCACGCTTTATGACGCGCTCGACGCCGACCTCGACGAGGCGCGCCGCCTGCAGCGCGCCCAGATGCAGGACCGCGCGCGGCGTTACGGGCCCGTCGACGTGTCGTTGTGGCTCAAGGCCTCGGGCCATATCGGGGGCGACATGGTCGGCGCTTTCCCGGTCGAGGGGGATACCGTGGGCATCTTCGGGCTCGACGTGTCGGGCCACGGCGTCGCCTCGGCGATGATCGCGGCCCGCGTCGCGGGCATCCTGAGCGCGGCAAGCCCCGATCAGAACATCGCGCTGGCCCGCCGCGCGGACGGCGGGTTTCGCGCCCTCTCGCCCGAGCGTGCGGCGGACCGGCTCAACCGCATGATCCTGAGCGAGATGCGCTCGGACCGCTATTTCACGCTGGGGCTGGGGTTTCTCGACATTCCCACGGGCCGCTTGTCGATGGTGCAGGCCGGGCACCCTCACCCGCTGATCCTGCGCGCCGATGGCGCGATCGAGGTTGTGGGCGCGGGCGGCCTGCCCATCGGGCTGATCGAGGGCGCAAGCTACGAGCGGTTCGAGGTCACCCTGCGCCCCGGCGACCGGGTGCTGGTCTGTTCCGACGGGCTGACCGAATGCCCCGGCGCCACCGGCGACATGCTGGAGGAGGCAGGGCTGATCCGCCTTGTCCGGGCCGCGGCCGCGCATGGCGGGCTGCATTTCCTCTCGGCGCTGGAAGACGGGCTGGCCCGGTTCGCCGGCACGGCGCAGTTCCCCGATGACGTCTCGGCGGTGCTGCTGACCTACCGCGGGCCGGGCGGCTAGACCCCGCGCCAGGCGCGGAAGCTGCGCAGGAAATAGCGGTCGCCCGAGACGGCAAGCCGCTCCTCGGCCACGTCCCAGGGCAGGAAGACCGCCGTGTGCCCGGCCTCGGTCGGAGCGCCGCGCTGCGGGCCGAGGCGGGCGTGGTAGATATGGCAGAGCTTCTGCGCATGCAGGTCGTATTCCGGCATGTAGGTGAAGCGATGGAACATCCCCAGCCGCCGGGCGGAATGGATGATGTAGCCGGTTTCCTCCATCACCTCGCGCGCCAGCGCGACAAGCGGCTGCTCGCCCGGGTCGATGCCGCCGCCGGGAAGCTGCAACTCGGGCCGGGGGTCTTCCTGGAAGGTGGCGAGGATGCCGTCGCCCGCCTCGATGATCGCGTAGACGCCGGGGCGCGGCGTGTAGCGCAGGCTCGGGTCGGGCTGTCGGCCGAAACGTCGGTTCATGGGTTCCTCCCCGTGGCGGCCCCCCCTTGTGCCAGAGCGCGCGGGCGCGCGAAATCCCCCCTCTCGCCAAGCGGGCGGGCTTGGGCTAAGGCACGCCCATGACCGATGACCAGAAAGCCGCGATCCGCGCCACCGCCGCGCGTGTCCTGACCACCGAGGGGCAGGCCGTCACCGCCATGGCCGAGGCCCTGCCCGAGGATTTCGCCCCCGCCGTCGAGGCGATCCTCGCCACGAAGGGCCGCGTGATCCTGTCGGGGATCGGCAAGTCGGGCCATATCGCGCGCAAGATCAGCTCGACCTTTGCCTCGACCGGCACGCCCTCGGCCTTCGTCCATCCCGCCGAGGCGAGCCATGGCGACCTCGGCATGGTGATGCCCGGCGACCTGACGATCCTGATCTCGAACTCGGGCGAAACCGCCGAGCTGAAGGACATCATCGCCCATGTCGCCCGGTTCGATATCCCCATGGTGGCGATCTCGGGTCGTCCCGACAGCACGCTGATGCAGGCCGCCGAGTATCGGCTGGTCCTGCCGCCCGCGCCCGAGGCCTGCGTGATCGGCATGGCGCCGACCACCTCGACCACGCTGACGCTGGCATTGGGCGATGCCCTGGCCGTCGCCACGATGGAGCGGCGCGGCTTCCTGCCGGAACAGTTCCGCACCTTTCATCCCGGCGGCAAGCTGGGCGCGCAACTCAGCAAGGTGGCGCAGCTGATGCACGGCCCCGAGGCGCTGCCGCTGGTGGCGGCCGAAACGCCCATGTCCGACACGCTGATCGTGATGAGCGAGAAAAGCTTCGGCATCGCCGGTGTCGTCTCGGAGGGGCGGCTTGTCGGCGTGATCTCGGACGGCGACCTGCGGCGCAACATGGCGCGCCTGATGGAGTGCAGCGCGGGCGAGGTCGCCACGCGCGCGCCCCGCGTGATCGCGCCCGACGACCTGGCGGCCGAGGCGATGGCGGTGATGTCGGCCAACCGCATCACCGCGCTGTTCGTGGTCGATGCCGAGGGGCGGCCCGTGGGCCTGTTGCACATCCACGACTGCTTGCGCGCCGGTCTGGCCTGACGCGCGCGTCAGCCGAGGTAATCGGCGTCGCTCACATGCTCCTGCCAGTCGGCGGCGGAGCCGTCCACGGCCTCCTGCACGGCAATATGCACCATGGCGCTTGCGTCGGTCGCGCCGTGCCAGTGGCGTTCGCCGGGCGGAATCCAGACCGTGTCGCCGGGGCGCAGGATGTGCTTTTCCTCGCCCTCGGTGCGGGCCCAGCCCTCGCCCTCCACGACAATCAGAAGCTGGCCCAGCGGATGCGTATGCCACGCCGTCCGCGCGCCGGGCGGAAAGCTGACGCGCACCGCGTTCACCCGCGAGGGTGCGGCGCTGTCCTGCAGCCGTTCGATGGTCACGGCACCGGTGAAATAGGCCGCGGGCGCGGGGCCGGCGGCGATGTCGTCCTTGCGTGTGAGCTTCATCCTCGTCTCCCTTCGACAGGCGCTGCGGTCACAGGCAACGCCGGTTCAGTCCTGCGCCCCCGTGGTCGAGACCCAGGCCCAGGAACTGGCGCACATCTCCTCCAGCCCCTTTTCGGTGCGGAAGCCCAGCAGCCCGGCGGCCTTGTCCGCCCGCGCGACCGAGATCGGCACGTCACCTGCGCGGCGCTCGGTGATGGTGTAGGGCAGGTGGCGGTTGCTCGCCCGCTTGTAGGCGGCGATGACCTCGAGCACGGAATACCCCCGCCCGGTGCCGAGGTTCACAAGGTGACCTTGGCCGGTGTCCAGCAGCGATTGCAGCGACAGCACATGGCCGCGCGCGAGGTCCTCGACATGGATGTAATCGCGCACGCCGGTGCCGTCGGGCGTGTCGTAATCCGCGCCGAAGACGGCGATCCGCTCAAGCTCGCCGGTGGCGACCTTTGCGACGAAGGGCATGAGGTTGCCGGGCGTGTCGTGGGGGTCTTCGCCGATCAGCCCCGAGCCATGCGCGCCCGCGGGGTTGAAGTAGCGCAGCACGCCGATGGCCCAGTCCGGGTTCGAGCGGCCCAGCCAGTCCAGCATCTGCTCGCCGATGATCTTGGTCTGCCCATAAGGGTTCATCGCGCGCAGGGGCGCGCTTTCCGGCGTCGGTATCTCTTCGGGCAGGCCGTAGACCGTGGCCGAGGAGGAAAACACCAGGCGGCGACAGCCCGCCGTTTCCATCGCGCGCAGAAGCGCGGTCAGCCCGCCGACATTCACGTCGAAGTAATCCAGCGGCCGCACCATGCTTTCGCCCACCGCCTTGAGGGCGGCGAAATGCACCACGGCCTCGATCCCCTGCTCGACCAGAACGCGCGTCAGCAGGGCCTCGTCGCGCACATCGCCCTCGACCAGCTGCACCGGCCGTCCGGTGATCTGCGCCAACCGGTCGGGCACCGAGCGCCGCGCGTTAGCGAAACTGTCGAGGATCACCACCTCGTGCCCGGCCTCGACCAGGGCGACATGGGTGTGAGAGCCGATATAGCCTGCCCCCCCGGTCAGAAGAATACGTGACGCCATGACACCTGCGGTGGTGGTTGAACCCCCGCGCAGGTGCCATGCATCGCCCGCGTCATTCAAGGATAATCGGTCCCGTCCTGTCGGGTGTGTTGTATCCGGGCAGGGCAAATTTGCATCGCGCCGGAAATTGCGCCCCGTGCCCGTTGACGCGGCCCGCCCCGCCCGTAAACCTGTTCACAGGTCAGTAACGAGTGCGATCCGGGGGGATACATGGCAACCGTAGCATGGCGACGCGCCGTGATGTGTCTTTCCCTTCTGGCCGCCCTTTCGGCCTGTAGCGACCTGCCGCGCGGTGCCGCGGTCGAGCGCGAGATCATTTCCGTCGCCGAAGGCGAAACGGCCGATTTCGCCGTGCATCCCGTCACCCGCGACTTCCTGCCCGTCGTGGCCGATTGGCCCCTGACCGGGGCGCGTCCCCTCGGCTGGATCCCTGCCAGCGGCGGCGCGCGCACGCAGGTCATCGCCGCGGGCGACGAGCTTGCCCTGACGATCTGGGACAGCACCGAGAATTCGCTTCTCTCGTCGAACGGATATCGCGCCGTCCCGATCGAGGCGCTGACGGTCGCGCCCGATGGCACGATCTTCGTGCCCTATGCGGGTGACATCCGCGTCGCGGGCCTGACCGAGCAGCTCGCGCGCGCGCATCTGCAGGACGAGATCGACCGCGTCGTGCCCTCGGCGCAGGTCCAGCTTCGGCTGGTGGAGGGGCGCACGAACTCGGTCGACCTGGTGGGCGGTGTCGGCGCGCCCGGCGCCTATCCGCTGCCCGACCGCAATTACACCGTGCTGAACCTGATCGCTCAGGGCGGCGGGGTGCAGGCGGGGCTGACCAACCCGCAGGTGCGGCTGATGCGCGGCGGCCATATCTACGGCACCTCGGTGGCGCGGCTGTTCGAGAACCCCGGCCTCGACACCCTGCTGCATGGCGGCGACCGTGTCATCGTGGAAGAGGACCGGCGCTATTTCCTGTCGCTCGGCGCGGCCGGCTCGCAGAGCCAGCACCGTTTCCCGCAGGATCACGTCAGCGCGCTTGATGCCGTGTCGATCATCGGCGGTGTCGAAAGCCGCCGCGGCGATCCCGGCGGCGTTCTGATCCTGCGCGAATATCCCGACAGCGCGCTGCGCGCCGATGACAGCGGCCCGGCGCAGGCGCGCGTGGTCTTCACCGTCGACCTGACCAGCGCCGACGGGCTGTTCAGCGCGCGCAATTTCCGCATCCATCCCGGCGACCTCGTGCTGGTGACCGAAAGCCCGGTCACCTCGGCGCAGACGATCCTCGGGCTTGTCGGCTCGGTCTTCGGACTGGCCCGGCAGGGCGCAAGCCTGACCGACTGACCGACTGACTGACGCCGCGCAGCCTAGGCGCCGGGCAGGGCGATCCGGCGCGCCTTGGGCACGAGGCCGTTCATCCGCCGGATATGCTCGGGCAGGCAGACGGTTTCGAAATCATAGGTCTCGACGATGTGCCGCCGCGCGGCGGGGCCGAGGTGGGCCACGTCGCCCGGCCGGGCCAGAACCTCGATCACCTGGCGGGCCAGTGCCTCGTGATCGTGGAAATCCACCAGGAGCCCGGTCTCGCCATGCGTGATGACCTCGCGCACCGGCGCGGTGTCCGAGGCGACGATCGTCGCGCCCATCGCCATGCTCTCCATGCAGGACCACGACAGCACGAAGGGCACCGTCAGGTAGACGTGGCAGCGGCTGACCTGGATGATCTGCTGGTAGGCGGCGAAGGGCACCTTGCCCAGGAAATGCACCCGGTCCCAGTCCAGCCGGTCGCCGACCTCGCGCTCCATCTCGGCGCGGTAGCCGCCGCGCGCATCGCTCGCCTTGCCATAGGAGACCTCGTTCCCGCCGATGATCAGCGCCCGCGCGTTCGGCCGCGCATCGAGGATATGGGGCAGCGCGCGCATGAACTTGTGGAAGCCGCGGGTCGGCTCCATGTTCCGTGCCATGTAGGTGAAGATCTCGTCCTCGCGCGTGACCGCCCGCCCCAGCCGGTTCAGCGGCACGCTGGCCTTCGGATCGGGGCGCAGCCGGTCGGTGCGGATCCCGTCATGCTTGACGTAGATCTTGGGGTGAAAGCTTTCGGGAAAGGTGTCGCGCTGGAACAGCGTCGGCGACAGCCCCAGGTCGACGGTCTGGATATTGGCGAAATTCACCGCGTTGCGCGCATGCATCAGGAACGGCGCATGGGGCGAGGCCGGGAATTCCGGGTCGAACCCGACCGATCCGCCGCGTGCGAGGAAGTAGTATTCGAAGAACCCGAGGATCGGCACATCGGGCCAGATCTCCTTGAAGAACGTCAGCTCGCCCCAGCCGACATGGCCCACGACGATGTCGGGCCGAAACCCCTCGGCCTCGAGCTTCTGGGCGGCAAAGGCCGCGCCCAACCCGTTGCCGCAGCATTCCTCCCAGTATTTCGTCGCGGCATAGGCCCCTTCGGCGGGCCTGTGATGCGGCAGGTAGTGAACGATGCGCGCGCCCTTGACCTGCCGCACGTCCCGGCGCTGGGTCAGGAAGACCACCTCGTGCCCGCCCTGCGCGACGATCCATTGCAGCAACTCGCGGTACTGGCCCGGGAAATTCTGATGTACGAATAAAATCTTCATGCGGCGCTCTGCCAAACCGTGTATCGGCGCATAGTTTCCCATCCCGCGGGGAACGGCAAGGCGACGCCGGTTTGGGATTGCCTCGACCGCCCCTATATGAGACCCGAAGGTCGCAAATCCGGATACGAGAAGACATGACCCTGACCACCAAGATCGCGTGGGACGACACCGTGTTGCCCTTCCAGCTCGACCGCTCGGACATCCGTGGCCGGGTCGCGCGCCTCGACCTGACGCTCGACAAGGTGCTGGCCCAGCACGACTACCCGCCCGAGGTCGAGGCGCTGGTGGCCGAGGCCGCGTTGCTCACCGCGCTGATCGGCCAGACCATCAAGCTGCGCTGGAAACTGTCGCTGCAGGTCCGCGGCGACGGGCCGGCCCGCCTGATCGCCACGGATTTCTTCGCCCCCGAGGGCGAGGATACCCCGGCCCGCATCCGCGCCTGGGCGAGCTATGATGCCGACCGGCTGCAGCCCGGCGTCGATCCCTTCAGCCAGATCGGGCGCGGCTATTTCGCCATCCTGATCGACCAGGGCCAGGGCACCACGCCCTACCAGGGCATCACGCCCCTGGCCGGTGGATCGCTTGCCGCCTGCGCCGAAGCGTATTTCGCCCAGTCGGAACAGCTTCCGACCCGGTTTCAGCTCAGCTTCGGCCAGAGCCGAGAACCGGGGCAGGACACGCGCTGGCGGGCGGGCGGCGTGATGCTGCAGCACATGCCCAAAGCCTCGCCGCTGATGGGCGATGCGCCGTCCGGCGAAGACGGGCTGATGGCCGCCACCGACCTGATGGACGAGGACGAGGGCGAGAACTGGGCCCGCGCCAACATCCTGCTCGACACCGCCGAGGCGCTCGAGCTGATCGGCCCCCGCGTCGCGCCCACCGACCTGCTGCTCCGGCTGTTCCACGAGGAAGGACCGCGCGTCTTCGACGCCCTGCCGGTCAAGTTCGGTTGCACCTGCTCGGCCGAGCGTGTGCGCAACTCGCTCTCGATCTACTCGGCGCGCGATATCGGCCACATGACCACGGAGGACGGGCGCGTCACCGCCGATTGCCAGTTCTGCGGCGCGCATTACGAGTTTGACCCCGCGACGCTCGGCTTCGAGGCGACGAAGGACCCCGGCGAGGAAGACGGCCATGGGACGGCCGATTGACCTCGACCGGCTGACCGATGCGCTGCGGGCCGCGCCGCCCGCGGCCTCGTCCGACTACGACCTGAACCCCGATATCGTCCTGCCCGAGGGGCGCAAGCTGCGGCCCGCCGCGGTGCTGATCGGGGTGCTCGAGGACTGCGTGATCCTGACCAAGCGCGCCTCGCATCTGAAGCATCACCCGGGCCAGATCGCTTTTCCCGGCGGCAAGATCGACGCGGGCGATGCCGATGCCACCGCCGCCGCCCTGCGCGAGGCCCGCGAAGAGATCGGCCTCGACCCCGCGACCGTCCGCTTCCTTGCCCAGCTGCCGACGCATGAGACCGTCACCGGCTACACCGTCACGCCCGTCATCGCGCGCATCGACCGCGCCTTCATCCCCCGGCCCGAGGCCGGAGAGGTGGCCGAGGTCTTTCGCGTGCCCCTGCCGCTCCTGCTGGACCCCGCGCGCTACCGCGTCGAACGCCGCCGCTGGCGCGGGGTCTGGCGGCGCTACTACGTCGTGCCCTACGGCCCCTATTACATCTGGGGCGCCACCGCGCGGATGCTGAAATCCATCGCCGACCGGGTGGCCCCGTGAAGCTTGCCGCCGACTGGCTCGACCTGCCCGGCACCCGCGCCGTCATGGCCACGCTGACCGGGGCCGGGCATGGCGCGTGGTTCGTCGGCGGCTGCGTGAGGAACGCCCTGCTCGATCAACCCGTCAGCGACATCGACATCACCACCGACGCCCGCCCCGAGCGCGTGATCGCGCTGGCCGAGGGCGCGGGCATCAAGGCCGTGCCCACCGGCATCGACCATGGCACGGTGACGCTCGTCGCCGATCACCGCCCCTACGAGGTCACGACGCTGCGCCGCGACATCGCCACCGACGGCAGGCGCGCCACCATCGCCTTCACCGACCGGCTGGAGGAAGACGCCGCGCGCCGCGATTTCACCATGAACGCGCTCTACGCCGATGCCGAGGGGCTGGTGCTGGACCCCACGGGCGAGGGGCTGGCCGATCTCGCCGCGCGCCGGTTGCGCTTCATCGGCGCGCCCGAGGATCGCATCCACGAGGACTACCTGCGCATCCTGCGCTTCTTCCGCTTCCACGCCTGGTATGCCGACCCCGAGGGCGGGCTCGATGCCGAGGGGCTGGCCGCCTGCGCCGCAGGGCTCGACGGGCTGGACCGGCTCAGCCGCGAAAGGGTCGGGGCCGAGGTGAAAAAGCTGCTCGCCGCGCCCGACCCCTCCCCCGCCGTCGCCGCGATGGCCCAGACCGGCGTGCTGACCCGTGCCCTGCCCGGTGCCGAGGCGCGGCTCCTGCCGATCCTCGTGGCGCTGGAAACCGCCCACCCCGACCCGATCCGCCGCCTTGCGGCCCTGGGGGGCGACGACGTGGCCGAGCGCCTGCGCCTCTCGCGGGCCGACGCCGCACGGCTCGCCACCTTGCGCGACGAGATGGGCAAAGCGACCCCGCCCGCCGCGCTGGCCTATGCCCATGGCGCGGAGATCGCGCGCGACATCCTCCTGCTGCGCGCCGCGCTGTTCGAAACGCCCCCCGATCCCGCATCCGAAGCGCAGATTGCCCAAGGCACCACCGCGCAATTCCCGGTGAAACCGGCCGACCTGATGCCACGCCTACAGGGCCCCGCCCTCGGTGCCGCGCTCAAGGCGATGGAGGCCCGCTGGATCGCCTCGGGCTTCACCCTGACCCGCGCGCAACTCCTCGCGGACGCCGACTGAACGCACCGCCCCCCTCCCCGGTCGCCACCTTCACCCCCCGTTAAGGTTAACGCGCGCCGCCCTCCCATCTTCATCCCCCAAATATGGCCGCCGGAGGCTCCCGCAGCCCGCCACAGGCACCGCCCGCTTGACATTCCGGGCGTCAAACCCTCCCGTCGCGCCACCGCGCACCGGAGGCCCCTTGGACCCGCTTTACCCTTTCGTCTTCCTCGGCCTCTTCAGCCCCGGACCGAACGTCATCCTGCTGACCGCCTCGGGCGCGCGCTTCGGCTTTCGCGCGACATTGCCCCATGTCTTCGGCGTGGCGGCGGGCGTGGGCATCACCGCGGGGCTGACCGGCCTCGGCATCGGCGCGCTGCTGCTGGCCCAGCCCGCGCTTGCCACGGCGCTCAAACTCGCCGCCGCGGCCTGGATCGGCTGGATGGCCTGGACCCTCTGGCAATCCTCGGCGAAGGGCAACGCCAAGGCCCGCGCGCGCCCCTTCACCTTCCTCGAGGCGGTGCTGTTCCAATGGGTGAACCCAAAGGTCTGGGCCGTGGCGCTGGCCGCCGCCTCGGGCTATGCCGCGGGCCTCGGCCCGGTGGGTGAGGCGCAGCGCCTCGCCCTCGCCTTTTCCGGTCTCAACCTCTTCGTCTGCCTGTTCTGGAGCTTCGCCGGATCGCTCCTCGCGCTCCTGCTGACCACGCCAAAGGCCTGGACGATCTTCGCCCGCGTCATGGCGACGGGCCTGGCCGCCTCGGCTGTCATGGTCTTTCTGTAATTCGGGGCCTATATCTGGGGCAGCACCCGAAGGCCCCCCGATGTTCCGCTTTTTCGAGACGCTGGTCGATCCCTACACGACCTACCCCGAGACCGACGCGCCCCCGCGTCGGCTCTGGGCGTTCCTGTGGGACTACTCGAAACCCTTCAAACGCCTCTACGCCATCACCGCGCTGATGTCGGTGGTCGTGGCCGCGGTCGAGGTCGGGCTGATCTGGTACATGGGCCGCGTCGTCGACCTTCTGTCCACCGGCACCCCGGCCGAGGTGCTTGGCGATCACGGTCTGGAACTCATGCTCGCCGCCGTCTTCATCCTGACGCTGCGCCCGCTGTTGCAGGGGCTCGACGTCGCGCTGCTGAACAACGGCATCCTGCCGCAGTTCGGCGCGCTGATCCGCTGGCGCGCGCATCGGCAGGTGTTGCGCCAGTCCGTCGGTTGGTTCGAGAACGACTTCGCGGGCCGCATCGCCAACCGCATCATGCAGACGCCCACCAGCGCGGGCGATGCGGTCTTCCAGGTCTTCGACGCGATCACCTTCGCGCTCGCCTACCTGATCGGCGCCGCCATCCTGCTGGCCGAGGCCGACCCTCGCCTCGCCCTGCCGCTCATCGCCTGGTTCGCGCTCTACGCCCTGCTCGTCCGCTGGACGGTCCGCCGCGTTGGCCCGGCGTCCAAGGCCAGCGCCGATGCGCGCTCGATGACCACGGGGCGCGTCGTCGACAGCTATTCCAACATCCATTCCGTCAAGCTTTTCGCCCATCACGACCGGGAGCTTGACTACGCCAAGGAAGCGATCGAGCAGACCCGCGACACCTTCGCCCGCGAGATGCGGCTTTTCACGATCATGGACATTGTCCTGACCCTCCTGAACGGCTTCCTGATCGTGGCCGTCGTCGGCTGGGCGGTCTGGCTCTGGGCGGGCGATGCCGCCACCGTCGGCGCGGTCGCCGCGGCCACGGCGCTTACGCTGCGCCTGAACGCCATGACCGGCTGGATCATGTGGTCGGTCTCGACGCTCTTCCGCTCGCTCGGCGTGGTGGCCGAAGGGATGGAGACGATCACCGACCCCGTCACCCTCACCGACGCGCCGGATGCGCGGCCCCTGACCGTGCCGCAGGGCGAGATCGGGTTCGACACCGTCAGCCACCATTACGGACGCGGGGCAGGGGGGCTTGACCGGGTCGCGCTGACGATCCGTCCCGGTGAAAAGGTCGGCCTTGTCGGCCGGTCCGGTGCGGGCAAGTCCACCTTGGTCAAGCTGCTCCTGCGCTTCTACGACACCGAGGGCGGGCGCATCCTGATCGACGGGCAGGACATCCGCACCGTCACGCAGGACAGCCTGCGCCGCCATATCGGCATGGTGCAGCAGGACAGCTCGCTCCTGCATCGGTCCGTGCGGGACAACATCCTTTACGGTCGCCCCGATGCCACCGAAGAGCAGATGATCGCCGCCGCCCGCCGCGCCGAGGCGCACGAGTTCATCCTGACGCTCGAGGACCCGCAGGGCCGCCGCGGCTATGACGCGCATGTGGGCGAACGCGGCGTGAAGCTGTCGGGCGGCCAGCGCCAGCGCGTGACGCTCGCCCGCGTCATCCTGAAGGATGCGCCGATCCTCGTGCTGGACGAGGCCACCAGCGCGCTCGACTCGGAGGTCGAGGCGCAGATCCAGCAGACGCTTTACGGCGTGATGGAGGGCAAGACCGTCATCGCCATCGCGCACCGCCTGTCGACCATCGCCCAGATGGACCGCATCATCGTGCTGGAGGAGGGCCGCATCGCCGAGGATGGCACCCATGCGGACTTGCTCGCCAAGGGCGGGCTTTACGCCGGGTTCTGGGCGCGCCAGTCGGGTGGGTTCATCGGCACCGAAACCGATCCGGGGACGGAGGCCGCCGAATGATCCGCGCCGTTCAACCCGTGCTGCACTGGCTGTCGGCCCTGATCGACGGTTTCGCCCATGCCGACGGCCCGCCGCCCCGCGCGCTCTGGCCCTTCATCCGCTGGTGCCTGTCGGGCGCATGGCCCGTGATCCTCGTGGCGACGGTTCTGTCGGGCCTCGCCGGTGTGCTCGAGGTCGGCGCGGCCTGGCTCTTGGGTGTCGTGATCGACACCACCGTCACCACCGGGCCCGACGGGTATTTCACCGCGCATCTGGGCCTCATCCTCTTCTACACGGCCTTTTACCTGCTGCTGCGCCCGCTCTTCTTCGGGGCCTCGGCGGCCTTCAACGGCATCGTGCTGCCCCCGAACCTCGCCCCCCTGATCCAGAGCCGGTTGCACCGCTGGTCGCTGGGTCATGCCGTCAGCTTCTTCGACAACGACTTCGCGGGCCGCATCGCGCAAAAGCAGATGCAGACGGCCACCGCGCTGGTCAATGTCGTGACCGAGGTCATCAACGCCGGTGCCTTTGCCGTCGCCACGCTGGTGGGCGCGGTTGCGATGCTTCTGGCGATCGACTGGCGGATCGGGCTGATGCTGCTGGTCTGGACGGTCGGCTACGGCTTCATGATCCGCTGGTTCCTCCCGCGCATCCGCCTGCGGTCCAAGACCCGCGCCGCGGCGCGCGCCAATGTGACCGGGCAGATCGTGGACACGATCACCAACATCAAGACGGTGAAGCTGTTCGGTCACACCGAGTACGAGGACGAGACCGCGCTCGGCGCGATGCGCGGCTACCGTGATGCGGCGCTGGCCTTTGGCTACCTTTCCACCGGGTTCCGCTTCGCGCTCATGGCGACGGCGGGCGCGTTGCCCGTGGCGCTGGTGCTGATGGCCGTGGCGCTTTGGCAGACCGGCGCGGTGACGGCAGGCGAGATCGCCGCGACCGGGGCCGTCGCCATGCGCATCGCGCAGATGACCGGCTGGGTCAGCTTCACGCTGATGGCGGTCTATTCCAACATCGGCGAGGTCGAGGACGGGATGCGCACGCTCACCCCGCCCCACGAGCTGACCGATGCCGAGGGCGCGGTGGACCTGCCCGAGGCGCGCGGGCGCATCGCTTTCGAAAACGTCTCCTTCGCCTATGGGCGCGAGGCGGGCGGCGTGGATGGCATCGACCTGGTGGTCGAGCCGGGCCAGAAACTGGGGATCGTGGGGGCCTCGGGCGCGGGGAAATCGACGCTCGGGGCGCTGCTTTTGCGGCTCTACGACACCGAGGCGGGGCGCGTGACGCTGGACGGCGTGGACGTGCGGACGCTGAAACAGGACAGCCTGCGCCGCCAGATCGCCATGGTCACGCAGGACACGGCGATGTTCAACCGCTCGGCCCATGACAACATCCTCTACGGTCGCCCCGACGCGACCGAGGCGGAGGTCCAGGCCGCCGCCCGCCGCGCCGAGGCGCATGAGTTCATCGAGGGGCTGCAGGATCACCGCGGGCGCACCGGCTACGGTGCCTTCCTCGGCGAGCGCGGCGTGAAGCTCTCGGGTGGCCAGCGGCAGCGCATCGCGCTGGCCCGTGCCTTCCTCAAGGACGCGCCGGTTCTGGTGCTGGACGAGGCGACATCGGCGCTGGATTCGGAGGTCGAGGCCGCGATCCAGGACACGCTGGGGCAGGTGATGGAGGGCAAGACCGTGATCGCCATCGCGCACCGGCTGTCGACGCTGTCGTCGATGGACCGGATCATCGTGCTGGACGCGGGCCGGATCGTCGAGGACGGCACCCACGACAGCCTGCTCGAGGCCGGCGGGCTATACGCGCGCTACTGGAATCGGCAGTCGGGCGGGTTCCTCGGGCTGCAGGACGCCGCCGAGTAGGGTGGGTGATCCTGTTCACCCCACGCCCGGCTTGCGGCGATGCATCGCCGGACCTATGAGCAGCCCATGGACCTCGAGACCGTCACAGCCGACGCCTTTGGCCGCAGCCTGACCGGCATCGGCCTCAACCTGCTGACCCGCGATCTGCGCGGGTTGGCCGGGTTCCTGTCGGATGTCTTCGGCCTGTCGGTGCATCGCCTCTCCGACGATTTCGCCATCGTGCGGCATGGGCAGATGATGCTCCAGCTCCACTCCGACGGCACCTTCGCCCGTCACCCCCTGCCCGCGCTCATCCCCGAGAACCCGCCCCGCGGGGGCGGGGTGCAGCTTTACCTCTTCGGCATCGACCCCGACGCCGCCATCGCGCGCGCCGAGGCCGCGGGCCATACCGTGCTGGAACCCGCGGCCGACAAGCCCCACGGCCTGCGCGAGGCCACGATCCTCAGCCCCGAGGGCTACGCCTTCAGCCCCGCGGTGCCCCTGCCATGACCGAGACGACCGTCACCATCGACCGGCTCGGCCATCTTGGCGACGGCATCGCGCCCGGCCCGGTCTTCGTGCCGCTGACCCTGCCCGGCGAGGTGGTGGCGGGCGAGATCACCGGCGACCGGATCGAGGTGCCGAAGATCGTCACCCCCTCGCCCGACCGGGTGCGCCCGCCCTGCACCCATTTCAAGACCTGCGGCGGCTGCGCGCTGATGCAGGCCTCGGACGATTTCGTCGCCGGGTGGAAGGCCGGGGTGATCGCCACCGCGCTGGCCGCCCATGGCCTGACCGCGCCGATCCGGCCCACCGCGACCTCGCCCGCGCGCGCGCGCCGCCGCGCCACGCTCTCCGGGCGGCGCACCAAGAAGGGCGCGCTTGTGGGCTTCCATGCCCGGCGCTCCGACACGATCGTGCCGCTGACCGAGTGCCACCTGCTTGCCCCGCCACTCTTCGCGCTGCTCCCGGTGCTGGCCGAGATCACGCAACTGGGCGGCTCGCGTTCCGCGACGCTGTCCTTTGCGCTGACCCTGACCGAGACCGGCATCGACTGCGCCGTCACGGGGGGTAAACCGCTCGACGGCCCCTTGCGCGCCGCGCTGCCCCGCTTCCGCGACCGGATCGCGCGGCTGACCTGGGGCGACGAGCCGGTCTATGCCGAGGCCGCGCCGACCCTCACCATGGGCAAGGCCCGCGTCACCCCGCCCCCCGGTGCCTTCCTGCAGGCCACCGCCGAAGGCGAGGCCGCGCTGCGCGCCGCCGTGACCGAGGCGCTGGCGGGGGCCACCCGCCTTGCCGATCTCTTCGCGGGTTGCGGCACCTTCGCCCTGCCGCTGGCAGGTGCGGTCCCGGTTCATGCCGTCGAGGGCGACGCGACCCTGCTCGCCGCCCTCGGTCACGCCACCCGCCACGCCCAGGGCCTGCGCCCCGTCACGACCGAGGTGCGCGACCTCTTCCGCAACCCGATCCTGGCCGAGGACCTGTCGCGCTTCGACGGCATCGTCATCGACCCGCCCCGTGCAGGTGCCGAGGCGCAGACCGCTCAGATCGCCAAGGCGCAAGTGCCGCGCATCGCCATGGTGTCGTGCAACCCGGTGACCTTCGCCCGTGATGCCGCGCTGCTCACCGCGGCGGGCTATCGCCTGAATTGGGTGCAACCGGTCGATCAATTCCGCTGGTCGCCCCATGTGGAGCTTGCGGCCAGCCTGTCCCTGCCCCATCTGACAGGCGAATGAGGGAACCGGCATGAGTGACAGTATTTCCCCCGCGCAGGGCTTCCGCGCGCGTCTGGCCGAGTGGCTGGACCGCCCCGCGGTGCGCAACACGATCATCGGCGTGATCCTGTTCAACGCCGTCATCCTCGGGATGGAAACCTCGGCCGGGATCATGGAGGCCGCGGGGCCGCTTATCGTCGCGCTCGACCGCGCCTGCCTGACGATCTTCGTCATCGAGATCGCGCTGAAGCTGATCGCGCTCGGGCCGCGCTTCTTCCGCTCGGGCTGGAACCTGTTCGACTTCGTCATCGTCGGCATCGCGCTTGTGCCCGCGGCGCAGGGCCTGTCGGTGCTGCGCGCCCTGCGCATCCTGCGGGTGCTGCGCGTGGTGTCCGCCGCGCCCCGGCTGCGCCGCGTGGTCGAGGGCTTCATCACCGCCCTGCCCGGCATGGGCAGCGTGTTCCTGTTGATGGGGATCATCTTCTACATCGGGGCGGTGATGGCGACCAAGCTTTTCGCCGCCAGCTTCCCCGAATGGTTCGGCTCCATCGGCGCGTCGCTCTACACGTTGTTCCAGGTGATGACGCTGGAGAGCTGGTCCATGGGCATCGTCCGCCCCGTGCTCGAGGTCTATCCCTATGCCTGGATGTTCTTCGTGCCCTTCATCATGGTCACGACCTTCGCGGTGGTGAACCTGCTGGTCGGTCTGATCGTCAACTCGATGCAGGACGCCCACGCCGAGGAATCCAATGCCGCAACGGACGCCTACCGCGACGAGGTGCTGGACAGGTTGAGGAAGATCGAGGAGCGGTTGGGCAAGTAGGCGCTCAGGGTCTGGCGCGAAGCAGCTTCATCGTGTCGAGCCGGGGCCTTATCCAGGCAGCTTTTTCCGGGCCCAACCACGCAAGCAGCGTGATGGCGTTGGAATACTCCTCGGTCAGGTCTCGCCGGAAGATATGCTCGTGATGCGAGATGCGATTGCGCAGGTCTCTGACCCGTTCACTGCGGTGATGAAGGTCGCCGAGAGACAAATGCCCAGGGAGATCGGGAAATCCGCTCTGAACCGGTTGCCAAAGATGGTCTTCGTATTTGGGCAACAGCATGTTTGACCAGAAACCGAAACACAACTCGGCAGTCATCTGCCCCGCGGTGCTCCGGCCCCCTCGTTTTTCGATGGCCTTGGCGGCGCGCAGCATGATGCCCTTGCCTGTGCCCCCCATGACCACATGGAGTTCGGGGGCAAGCCACCATGTTTCGCCGAACACTGTGGCCAACCGGGGCTGTATCCTGTTCCTCAAACAGATCTCGACTGCCGAAAGCAGCGGGTAGAATGACGCGGAAAGCTGCATGTTCCACGCGTAGAGCGCAACGGCGCGGTCCGCGTCGAACCCCGCTGCCTCCAGGTAGGTTGAAAACCGGTCCTCGGAAATGTGACGGACAAGCTGCGGGAACAATATCTGGTGGCCTTGGGAATCGTTACCGCAAAATCGACCCATAGAAACCGGAAGATGTCAATGAATAACTTGACAAACCCGATGTTTGGGGCCATGTTCCGGGCGTCGGAGGCAGGTCAAAGCCTCCAATTGGTCAGAGCCCCGCGACAGCCGAAAGGTCCTCGCGGGGTTTCGCCTTTTCCGGGGCCTTTTCCGCGGGACTGGGCGGATCGAACCTCACCCATCATCACCGCCCGCCCGGATCACTCCAGCGGAATGCTCAGCCGCAGCTGAAGCGTTTCCATGCCGGGGTTCACCTCGGCCAGGTCGGCGTTCGACCGGTGGTCGTAGCCGATGCCCCAGCGCCAGCCATTCGCGGCCTCGAAGCCGATCTCGAAACCCGAGCGGATCTGCAGCGTATGGCCCAGGTCCGGTCCGTTGCCTTGCTCGAACAGGCCGGGCATCACGTGGAACTGGATGAACACGTCATCGCCGGGGAAATGGGTGGTCCAGACCGCGCCGGCGCCAAGCCAATAGTCACCGTTGGAGGTGGCCGAGACTCCGACCGAGGGCTGGAACGGGCCATAGGCCGTGCCGAAGTCGTAGCGCAGGTAAAGCTCTTCGCCGATGTTGTTCTCCTGGAACAGCACACTTCCGCCCGAGATCGCGATGCGGCTATCGACGTCATTGGCCGCAACGCAGCCGGTGCCGCAGTGGTTCAGACCCATGTCGGTCAGCCCGACGATCAAGGCGATTGCTGCGAGTGTGCCGTCCATGCGTGGTCCCCTTTGGCTCTGCGTTCCCGATACCCGTCACGGCCTTGAATGTCACGACCTGTCGGAGGCGGGCGGCGGCCCTATGCCCGCTTTTCCATCCGCGCGACGCCCAGAACATCCAGCACCTTCGCCTCGATGTCGCCGGCGTTCATCCGTGCCACGGCATACATGTCCTCGGGCGAGGCCTGGTCGATGAAGATGTCCGGCAGCACCATCGAGCGATACTTGAGCCCGGTGTCGAAGACCCCCTCCTCGGCCAGCAGCTGCGCGACGTGGGAGCCGAAGCCGCCCACGGCCCCTTCTTCCAGCGTGATCAGCGCCTCGTGGTGGCGGGCGAGTTGCAGGATCATCTCGCGGTCGAGCGGCTTGGCGAAGCGCGCATCGGCGATGGTGGGGGTGATGCCCTTCTGCGCCAGCGCCTCGGCGGCCTCCTGCACCTCTTTCAGGCGCGCGCCGAAATTCAGGATGGCGACGCGGTTGCCCTCTGCGATCATGCGACCGCGGCCGATCTCCAGCACCTCGCCCCGCTCGGGCAGCTCGACGCCCACGCCCTCGCCCCGCGGGAAGCGGAAGGCCGAGGGGAGGTCGTCGATGGCCACGGCGGTGCGGACCATGTGCATCAGTTCCGCCTCGTCGGATGCCGCCATGACGACGAAACCGGGCAGGTTCGTCAGGAAGGCGATGTCGTAGCTGCCCGCATGGGTCGCCCCATCGGCGCCGACCAGCCCGGCGCGGTCGATGGCGAAGCGCACCGGAAGGCGCTGGATCGCCACGTCATGCACCACCTGGTCATAGCCGCGCTGCAGGAAGGTGGAATAGATCGCGGCAAAGGGCTTCAGCCCGCCCGCCGCCATCCCCGCGCAGAAGGTGACGGCATGCTGCTCGGCGATGCCCACGTCGAAAGTGCGCTCGGGGAACCGCGCGCCGAAGATGTCGAGGCCGGTGCCATCCGGCATCGCGGCGGTCACGGCGGTGATCTTGGGGTCGAGTTCCGCCTCCTTGATCAGCGATTGCGCAAAGACCTTGGTGTAGCTCGGCGCGTTCGAGGGGGCTTTCTTCTGCTCGCCCGTGCGGATGTCGAATTTCGCCGTCGCGTGGCCCCGGTCGGGGCGATGCTCGGCGTAGCCCTTGCCCTTCTTGGTGATCGCGTGGATCAGGATCGGCCCGTCGGCGCGCGCCTTGACCGTGCGCAGGATCGCCAGCAACTGCTCCATGTCATGCCCGTCGATGGGGCCGACATAGGAAAAGCCCAGCTCCTCGAACAGCGTGCCGCCCACGGTCGCGGCCTTCAGCAGCTCCTTGGCCCGGCGCGCGCCCTCCTGGAAAGGTTCGGGCAGAAGCGAGACCGCGCCCTTGGCCGCGGCCTTCAGCTCCTGGAAGGGGGCACCGGCATAGAGCCGCGACAGGTAGGAGGACATCGCGCCGGTGGGGGGCGCGATGGACATCTCGTTGTCGTTCAGGATCACGATCAGCCGCTTGCCCAAATGGCCCGCGTTGTTCATCGCCTCGTAGGCCATGCCGCCCGACAGCGCCCCGTCGCCGATCACGGCGATGGCGTCGCCATGCCCGGTGTCGCAGTCGCCGCCAAGGTCGCGCGCCACGGCAAAGCCGAGGGCCGCGGAAATGCTGGTCGAGGAATGCGCCGCGCCGAACGGGTCATAGGGCGACTCGGACCGCTTGGTGAAGCCCGATAGCCCGTCCTTCTGGCGGATCGTCTCCATCCGCTCGCGCCGACCGGTCAGGATCTTGTGGGGGTAGCACTGGTGGCTGACGTCCCAGATCAGCTTGTCGCGCGGCGTGTCGAAGACGGCATGGATCGCCACCGTCATCTCGACCACGCCAAGGCCCGCGCCGAAATGCCCGCCGGTGCGGCTGACCGACCAGATGGTCTCGGCCCGGAGCTCGTCGGCGAGGCGGCGCAGCTCGGTGTCGGTGAAGCGCTTGAGATCGGCGGGCGAGGCCACGCGATCGAGAAGCGGCGTGCTGGGGCGGTCGGTCATGTCTGCGACCTCCTTCCGGGCTTACTTGTCACGGTCGATGATGTAGCGCGCCAGCGCGGCGAGGTTATGCGCCCTTTTGCCATAGGGCGAAAGAGCGGCCTCGGCCTCCGCCACCAGCTCGGCGGCGCGCGCCTTGGCCCCGGCGAGCCCCAGCAGCGAGACAAAGGTCGCCTTGCCCGCCTCGGCATCCTTCTGCAGCGCCTTTCCGGCGGTGGCGGCATCCCCCTCCACGTCGAGGATGTCATCGGCGATCTGGAACGCCAGCCCGATGGCCCGCGCATAGGCGCGCAGCGGCGCGGGGTCGGCCCGGCCAAGGATCGCGCCCGCCTCGGCAGGCCATTCGATCAGGCGGCCGGTCTTGTTGCCCTGCAACTCGGTGATCTGCGCCAGCGTCAGTGGTGCCACGGCGGTCTCGGCGGCGATATCCTGCGCCTGCCCCAACACCATCCCCTGCGCGCCCGAGGCGCGGGCGAGCGTGGCCACCAGCGCCACGCGCTGCGCATCGTCCCCTGCGCGCGGATCGGCCAGAAGCTCGAAGGCGAAGGTCTGCAGCGCGTCGCCCACCAGCACCGCGGTCGCGTCGTCCCATTTCACATGGACGGTCGGCCGCCCCCGGCGCAGATCGTCGTCATCCATGCAGGGCAGATCGTCATGGACCAGCGAATAGGCGTGCAGGCATTCCACCGCCCCCGCTGCGAACAGCGCCTGACCGGGGGCCACGTCGAACAGCCCCGCCGTTTCCAGCGCAAGGAACCCGCGCAGCCGCTTGCCGCCATCGGTGGCGTAGCGCATCCCCTCGGCCACGCGATCCCCGCCGAACCGCGCAAGTTCCTCTGCAAGAAACGCGGAAATAGCCCCCTGGGCCGCGCCGAGCGCCTGCTGGAACACCTGTCAGAGACCTTCGACCGGGGTGCTGCCCGTGGGCTGGCCGCTCGCGTCGAGCGTGATCTGCGCGACCTTTTCCTCGGCTTCCTTCAGCTTCGCCTCGCAACGTGCCTTCAAGGCCGCGCCGCGTTCGTAAAGCGTGATCGACTCTTCCAGCGCGACATCGCCGCGGTCGAGCGCGGTCACCACCTGTTCCAGCGCCTTGATTGCCTCTTCGAAGCTCATCTCGCCGATGGGTTTGCCGTCGCTCATGCGCCCCGCTCCTTCAGTTCCGTCACATGCACCGCGACCGAAGCCGCCAATGCGGGAAGATCATAACCCCCTTCGAGAGTCGAGACCACGCGCCCGGAACAGACCTCGTCGGCGATGTCGCAAAGCCCGCGGGTGACCCAGGCGAAATCCTCCTCGGTCCACATCAGGTTGGCGAGCGGATCGTCGATATGGGCGTCGAACCCGGCAGAGATCAGGATAAGCTCCGGCTGCCAGTCGCGCAGCCGCGGGAACACGCGCCCCTCGTAGGCCGTGCGCATCTCGGCCCCGCCGCTTCCGGGGGGGAGGGGAATGTTCAGCACGTTGTCCGACGCGCCGCGTTCGCTGGCGGCCCCGCTGCCGGGGTAAAGCGGCATCTGGTGGCTGGAGACAAACAGCGCGCGCGGCTCGTCCCACAGCACATCCTGCGTGCCGTTGCCGTGATGCACGTCGAAATCGACAACCGCGACGCGGCTGAGGCCCCGCACCTCGAGCGCGTGGCGCGCGGCGATGGCGATGGTGGAGAACAGGCAAAAGCCCATCGCGCGCGTCTTTTCCGCATGGTGGCCGGGGGGGCGCGTGGCGACGAAGGCGTTGTTCGCGCGCCCGTCCAGCACCGCGTCGACGGCGGCGATGCAGCCGCCCACGCCCTTCAGCGCCGCCTCCCACGAGCCGGGGCTGGCCCAGGTGTCGGGGTCGAGCGCGGTCTGCCCCGTCTCGGGGATCTGCCGCCGCACGGCGTCGACATGGCTTTGCGGATGCCCCAGCAGCAGCGATGCTTCGTCGGCCATCGGTGCCTCGATCCGGTCGAGCGCGTCGAACTCAGGCACTGACAGCACCTCGGTGATCTCTTCCAGCCGCTCGACCCGTTCCGGGTGGCCCGCGGGCGTCACGTGATCCAGCCCCGCGGGGTTCTCGACAAGCAATGTCATGGCAAAGGCCCTGTTTCAGTCCGGTGCCAGCATGTAGCCCGCCCCGCGCACGGTCTGCAAATAGCGCGGCTGTTTGGGGTTCACCTCGATCTTGCGGCGCAGCCGCGTGATCTGCACGTCCACGGCACGCTCCTGCACCTGCTCGGCCCCGGTCTTGTCGCGGTTGAGCAGGCTCACCAACTCGGTCCGGGTGATCGCCCGGTTCGGCTCGGCGGTGAAGATGCGCATCAAGGCGGCCTCGGTCGCGGTCAGGCGCACGGCTTGTGTGCCGTGCCACATCTCGGCGCGTTCGAGGTCGTAGCGGATCGGCCCGAGGTGCAGCACCTTCGGCAACTCCGCCTCTTCCTGCGGCTTCGGCATCCGGCGCAGGATCGCGTTGATCCTGAGCAACAGCTCCTTCGGTTCGAAGGGCTTGGCGAGGTAATCATCCGCCCCCGCCTCAAGCCCCGTGATCCGGTCCGAGGGGTCGCCCTTGGCCGTCAGCAGAAGGATCGGCGTGCTGGACCCGGCCCGCAGATCGCGGCACAGGCTCAGGCCGTCCTCGCCCGGCATCATCACGTCCAGCACGATCAGGTCGAAGGCCAGACCGCTCAGAAGCCGCCGCGCCTGCGCCGCGTCGCGGGCGACTGTCGCCATGAAGCCGTTGCGCATCAGGAATTTCTGCAACAGGCCGCGGATGCGCTCGTCATCGTCCACGATCAGCAGATGCGCGCCGATGTCATGGGTCATCGCGGCCCGTCCCCGCCATCGAGGTAATGGCGCTTCATGTCGGGGTCCATCATCTGTTCCAGCACCGCTCGAAAGCCCGCCACCGCCTCGGGCCCCGCGGCGCGGAAGGCATCGCGCATCCGGTTGCGCTGCGCCTCGGACAGGGCGCGCTCCAGTGCCGCGCCCTTCTCGGTCAGGTGCAGATGCCGCTCACGCTTGTCGCGGGTGCCGACGCGGCTGTCGACCAGCCCGTCCTCGACCAGCGTGCGCAGCACCCGGTTCAGCGATTGCTTGGTCACGCCCAGGATCGACAACAGGTTGTTCACCGTCGTGCCCGGCGAGCGGTTGATGAAATGGATCGCCCGGTGATGCGCCCGGCCATAGCCGTATTCCTGAAGGATGCGGTCGGGGTCGGCGGTGAAGCCGCGATAGGCGAAGAACATCGCCTCGATCCCGCGACGCAGCTGGTCGTCGGTCAGGAACAGCAGGCTTTCCCCGCGCCCCATCAGGTTCGCCGCGTTGCGGTCTGCCATCGACTGTCCCTTCCTTCTCGTCCCGTTCGGGCTTGGCGCGCAGTTTATGTCAGCCTTGTTGACTTTCCAAGAATCAATTGCTAGCGATGAGGGTGTTTTGCGCAACTTTATGACCGATCCGGACGTAATTTGCGCAACATTCGAAAACCGAACCGGTTGGAAGAGCCGGTGAACTGGGCGAGGATCGGAACGATGGCCGGGGCATATGACGACCGTGACGGCAAGATCTGGATGGATGGCAAGCTGGTGGAGTGGCGCGACGCGAGCGTGCACATCCTGACCCATGCGATGCACTACGCCTCCTCCGTGTTCGAGGGTGAGCGCGCGTATAACGGCAAGATCTTCGAAAGCCGGAAGCATTCCGAGCGGCTGCATTATTCGGCCTCCTGCATCGACTTCGAGATCCCCTTCACGGTTGACGAGATCGAGGCCGCGAAATACGAGGTCATGAAGGCCAACAACCTGACCGACGCCTATGTCCGCGCGGTCGCGTGGCGCGGCGCCGGCGAGGATATGGGCGTCAGCTCGGCCCGGAACCCGGTCCGCCTGGCCATCGCGGCGTGGGAGTGGGGCAGCTACTACGGTGACGCCAAGATGAAGGGGGCGAAGCTGGACATCTCCAAGTGGAAGCGCCCCTCGCCCGAGACCATCCCCGTTCATGCCAAGGCCGCGGGCCTTTACATGATCTGCACCACCTCCAAGCACGCGGCCGAGGCCAAGGGCTGTTCCGACGCGCTGTTCATGGATTACCGCGGCTACGTGGCCGAGGCGACGGGGGCCAACATCTTCTTCGTCAAGGATGGCGAGGTGCATACGCCGCTGGCCGATTGCTTCCTGAACGGCATCACCCGGCAAACGGTGATCGGCATGCTCAAGGACCGCAACATCGCGGTTCACGAGCGCCACATCATGCCCGAGGAGCTGGAAGGCTTCGAGCAATGCTGGCTGACCGGCACCGCGGCCGAGGTCACGCCGGTGGGCCAGATCGGCGACTACAATTTCGAAGTCGGCACCCTGACCCGCGGCATCGCCGAGGCCTACGAGGCGCTGGTGCGGGCCTGAGGCATCCCGCCCCCTGATCTTGACTTTTGGGTGGCATTTTGCCACCTTCAGACAAGTTCAGGGGGCGACCATGGCGCAATCCGTCAAACTTGCCGATGACATCATGGCGCTGGTCCGCCGCGAAGCGGACCTTCAAAGCCGGTCCGTTGCCGGGCAGATCACCCATTGGATGAAGATCGGCCGCGCGATCGAGCAATCCGGCCGTTTCGATCACGCCCGCCTCACTGCAGCCCTCGACGGCAGGCTCGACACCGCCGCCCTGTCCGAAGAAGAAGACGCCGCCTGGCTCGAGGCCTTCACCGAGAAGATGGCAACGCCCTCCGCGGCCGAAACCGCGTTTTTCGCGCAGCGAAAGGCGCTTGGCCGGGGTGTCGGCCTCGATGAGGGTGGCAACCTCGTCTACGCGGCAGCGGACAAGGGCGCTTGAGGCCCAGCCTTGTCCTGCTGGCCGGGCCGAACGGTGCGGGAAAATCCACCCTCTACCAGACCCGTGTCGCCCCGCGCTTTGCCGGTCCTTTCGTCAACGCGGACATCATCCAGCGTGACGAGCTGCGCGATCCTTCCATGGAGGCCGCCTACGACGCCGCCCGCATCGCCGATGCGCGACGGGCCGAGCTGCTGGTCGCGCGCCAGAGCTTCGCCACCGAAACGGTGTTCTCCCACCGCTCAAAGCTGGAGATCATCGACGCCGCGCGGGCGCAAGGCTACCTCGTCGTGGTGATGCACGTCGGCATCGACAGCCCCGACCTCTCGGTCGCGCGGGTCAGGGCCCGCGTCACTGAAGGGGGCCATGATGTCCCCGAAGACAAGGTCCGGGCGCGCTTCGAGCGCAACCAGCCGCTGATCCGCGAGGCCGTCCTGCGCGCTGACCGGGGCATGGTCTTCGACAACTCGCGCCTCAACGAACCGCCGCGGCAGATGCTCGTCTTTGCCGGTGGGAGACTTGCAAAGGCGGATCCGATCCTGCCCGGTTGGATCCTGCGGGCCTATGCCGCCGATCTGGTGATCTGACCCCGCCCGCGCACCGCCCTTATCGCTTCGCGCTTGACCCGAGCCCCCATCGCCCCCACCATCCCCCCATGGTGATGCATTTCCAGCCCAACGGGCCAGCCGCGCGCACGGAACAGGTTGCCTTCGACCGCAGGGAGCTTGGCGTGATCCTGACGCTCTACGGGCGCATGGTCGCCGCGGGGGAGTGGCGCGATTACGGCATCTCTCACCTGAGCGACGTGGCGATCTTCGCCATCTTCCGCCGCACCGCCGAGCATCCGATCTACCGGATCGAGAAGCGCCCGCGCCTCCGCGACAAGCAGGGGCAGTATTCGGTGATCGGCATGGACGGGCGCATCCTGAAACGCGGCCATGACCTGAAGGCCGTGCTCCGCGTGCTGGAGCGCAAGCTGATCCGCGCGGTCGAGAGCTGACGGTTACCCCAGCCCCGGCAGCCGACGGATCGAGGTGATCTGACCGAATTCCTTTGCCCCGATCCGCGCGACCGCCTCGTCGAAGGTCTCGTAGGCGACCGCCATGTGATGCACATTGGCATGCAAAAGCATCGTCGGGCTCGACATGATGGCGACATGCCCCTGCCAGAACACGAGGTCGCCGCGCCTGAGCAGCTCGCCCTCGGCCAGCTGCTCGCCCAGGGCCGCTTCCTGCTGGTCGCTGTCACGCGGGCAGTCGATCCCGCAAGCCAGAAGCGCCGTCTGCACCAGCCCGGAACAGTCGAGCCCCCAGCGGCTTGACCCGCCCCAGAGATAGGGGGTTCCCAGGAACATGTCGGCGATGCCGACAGGGTCGTCGAACCGCGCCTTGAGCGGCACGAGGTGCTGGCGCGGGACGTAATGGCCGGTGTGGATGCGGTAAAACGCGTCGCGCTCGCCCGTCACGGTGACGCGACTGCCGAAGAACAGCGCCACGTCCGGCGGTTCCTTGATGTTGGGCTTGGGATAGAGATGCGTCGCGGGCGACACCACCCAATGCGTCCCCTCCTCGGCGGTGGTCAGCGCACCCGACAGGATGTAGCCGACATGGCCGTCGCGTTCGGCCACACCGAAGGCGAACCCATCCGCGGTTTCCAGCGCCAGGAACCGCTCGCCATACAATAGCTGGCTGCTGCGCTGCCCGCGCGGCGCATCCGACAGGTTCACCATGGGTTGCTGGACCATCATCCAGCGTCCCTTGACGAAGCGTTCGGCCTCGACCAGCCCCTCGAGCGAGACATGGGCGACGCGCCCGTTGCTGGCCGTGATGCGGGGGTCCATCGTCATGCGGCCCCCTCGGTCGTGAGTAGCCGGAACAGCGCGCGCGCGCCTTGGCCGGCGCCGCCCTTGGGGCGGGCCGGCATCGCGGCGGGGCACCAGCCGTAGATATCGAAATGCGCGTAGGGCGCCGCACCGCCCACGAACCGCCGCAGGAAAAGCGCGGCGGTGATCGACCCCGCGAAGCCGCCCGAGGGCGCGTTGTCGAGATCGGCGATGCCCGGTTCGATCATCGCCTCGTAAGGGGTGTGAAAGGGCAGGCGCCAGACCGGGTCGGCCACCTTGGCCGCGGCCAGCGACAGCGCCTCGGCCAGGCCGTCGTCATCGGTGAAGAAGGGCGCGATATCGGGGCCGACGGCCACCCGCGCCGCCCCGGTCAGCGTCGCCATGGAGATGATCCGGTCGCAAGGCGCCTCAACGGCGTAGGCCAGCGCATCGGCCAGCACCAGCCGCCCCTCGGCGTCGGTGTTGTTGATCTCGACCGTCTTGCCGTTGCGCGCGCGGAAGATGTCTCCGGGCCGGAAGGACGCGCCGGACACCGCGTTCTCCACCGCGGGGATCAGCACCCTGAGCGACAGGTCCAGCCCCTCGGTCATGATCATCCGTGCAAGCCCCAGAACGGTTGCCGCCCCGCCCATGTCCTTTTTCATCAGGCCCATGGAACTTCCGGGCTTGAGGTTCAGGCCCCCGGTGTCGAAACAGACGCCCTTGCCCACCAGCGTCAGCTTGCGCGCGCCCGTGCCCCAGCGCAGCTCGATCAGGCGCGGCGCGCGGGCGGCGGCGCGGCCGACCGTGTGGATCAGCGGAAATCCCTGCGTCAGCAGGTCGTCGCCCGCGATCACGGTCACCTCGGCCCCGCAGTCGGCGGCCAGCTGCCGCGCCGCGGCCTCCAGCGCGTCGGGGCCCATGTCCTCGGCGGGGGTGTTGATCAGGTCGCGGGTCAGCGCCTCGCCCGCGGCGATGCGTTCCAGCCGCGCGGTGTCGAGCCCCGCGGGCGCGACCAGCGCGGCCTTGTCGGGCGCGGGCTGGCGATACCGCTCGAAGCGGTAGAGCGACAGCAGGTAGCCCAGCGCGATTTCCTCGCCGTCCGGGCCGTCGAGCGCTTCTTCCAGCGCATAGGTCGCGCGGGGCAGATCGGCGATGGCCGCGCCAAGGGCGAACCGCCGGCGCTGCCGGTCGGACGCGCTGCCCGTGCCGATCAGCACCAGCGCGGGCAGGCCCGCCTCGCCCGGAAGGGTGCAGACCTGTCCGAGCGCCCCGGCAAAGCCGTGATGTTCGGCCCAGCCGCGCGGCCCCTCGGCCAGCGCCGCCAGCGCCGCCTCGGCCCCGTCGGGCGTGACCAGCCGGATCGGGATCGCGGCATCGGTCGGGTCGGCAAAACGCAAGGCTTGGGGCATGTCGGGTCGGGCTCCGCTGGATCGCGCGCCACACTAGCGCCGCGCCCGGTCGCTGCAAGTGGCCTCAGCCCGAAAGATCCTCGAGGTCCCAGACCGCGTGGATCGAGCGGTCGCCGATCCGGTCGAGCCGCGCCAGCGTGGCCGCCAGCGCCGTCGGATCGCCGCTGTCCAGGCAGTCGAGTACATGCCGCCCGACGCGCGCCAGCGTCGCCATGCCGATCAGCTGCGCATCGCGGATCACCGCGGCCAGGGCCGCCGCCAGGTCGTCGCGCCGGTCTGTGGCGCGCAGCCGCGTCACCTCGGCCAGATGGACGGAAAGCCGTTGCAGGGCATGGCCCACCTCGGCCTCGGCACGGGTCTCGCCCATGCGACTGCACAATTCCTCGAGTTGGCCGGGATTGAACCGCGCAGGTTCCTCCAGCGGCAGTTGGGTTATTCCCGCCGTCATTTCGCTCGCTCCACGTCATGCCCCCACCAAAGGCAGGCGCGACCCTGCCCGGAGGGTCTGAAGAAAGGCTTATGCCCGTGGCAACATGAAGCTCCAATTTTTCCCGTTTCCGCGCTATGCACCTCCACCACGACCAAGGACCGACCCCAGACATGCACCGTGTGAGATCGCTGCCCGATTACCTGCTCGAACGCTACAAGGACTGGAAATCCCATGATTTCCCCGGCAACCGCGACCTGTTCCGCAAGCTCGCCATCGAAGGTCAGACACCCCGCGCCATGGTCATCGCCTGTTGCGACAGCCGCGTCGCCATCGAGTCGGTCTTCGCCCAGCAGGTCGGCGAGGTCTTCGTCCATCGCAACATCGCCAACATGGTCCCGCCCTACACGCCCGACGGTCAGCACCACGGCACCGCCGCCGCGGTGGAATTCGCGGTCAAGCACCTGCATGTGCGGCACATCATCGTGATGGGCCATTCCAATTGCGGCGGCGTGCGCGGCTGCCTGCAGATGTGCGCCGGCGAGGCGCCCGAGTTCGAGCAGACCGAAAGCTTCATCGGCCGCTGGCTCGACGTGCTGCGCCCCGGCGTGGCGCGCATCGCCGACATCACCGACCCCGCCGACCGCCAGACCGCGCTGGAGAAGGAGGGGATAAAGGTCAGCCTCGAGAACCTCATGGGCTATCCTTTCGTCTCGGCGGCGGTCGAGGCCGGGCAGATCACGCTCCACGGGCTGTGGACCGACCTCGCCGAGATGGACCTCGAGACCTTTGACGGCGCGGTGCGGCATTTCGTGAAGGGCTGACTTTACCCAAGGCCCAAGCGCCGCTATGGCGGCCCGGAACGAGAAAAGGGGACAGCGATGGACGGCATTCTCGCGCTGGCGGCGGACAACCTGTTGTCGCCCATCATCCTGTTCTTCGCGCTCGGCCTGCTGGCGGCCTTCGCCCGGTCCGACCTGTCGATCCCCGAGGCCATCGCCAAGGGGATGTCGATCTACCTGCTCTTCGCCATCGGCTTCAAGGGCGGGGTCAGCGTGGCCGACCACGGCATCGACCAGACGCTTCTGTTGTCGCTGGTGGCGGGGCTGATCCTGTCCTTCGCCATCCCGCTCATCGCCTTCGCGCTGCTGCGCGCCATGACGCGGCTCGATGTGACCGATGCGGCTGCCGTCGCGGGGCATTACGGCTCGATCTCCATCGTGACCTTCGTCGCCGCGACCTCGGTCATCGGCTCGGCGGGTCTCACGTCCGAGGGCTACATGGTCGCCGTCGCCGCGGTGATGGAGGCGCCCGCGATCCTGTCCGCGCTCTGGCTGATCGCACGCTTCGGCAAATCCTCGGCCGAGATGGAGGAAGGGCTGATGCGCGAGATCCTTCTGAACGGGTCCATCGTGCTGCTCGTCGGCTCTTTCCTGATCGGCTGGATCACCGGGGCCGAGGGGATGGCGATGATCTCCCCCCTCATCGTCGCCCCCTTCCAAGGGGTGCTGTGCCTGTTCCTGCTCGACATGGGGCTGGTCGCGGGGCGCGGCCTGCGCGACGCGCGCGGGGTGCTGACGCCGGGCGTGTTCCTGTTCGGCGTGATCATGCCGCCCATCGGCGCGAGCCTCGGGCTGATGGCGGGGCTGTTGCTGGGGCTGTCGACCGGCGGCGTGGTGCTGTTCATGACGCTCTGCGCCTCGGCCTCCTATATCGCGGTGCCCGCGGCGATGCGCGTGGCCCTGCCCGAGGCGAACCCCTCGGTCTATCTCACGCTGTCGCTCGGCGTGACGTTCCCCTTCAACCTGACGCTCGGCATCCCGCTTTACCTTGCGGTGGCCAGCGCCGTCACCGGAGGCTGAGGCCCATGCAGACCCACGACGCCAAGCGTGTCGAGATCACCATCGAAGCCGTGATGGAAACCCGGCTGACCAACGCGCTGGTCAAGGCCGGTGTAACCGGTTTCACCATTCTGCCGGTTCTCGGCGGTTCGGGCCGTTCCGGGCAATGGAGCCGCGAGGGGCAGGTCAGCCGTGCGGGCGGGATGGTCTGCGTGGTCTGCATCATCCGGCCCGAACGGCTCGATGCGCTGCTCGACGCGGCGTTTTCGGTGGTGGAGCGGCATATCGGCGTGGTCAGCGTGGTCGATTGCGAGGTGCTGCGGGCCGAGAGGTTCTGACCCCTCGCCCCACCGTTGCCCGTAACCCCAGGGGGGGGGCGCAGCCGCGCATCTCGACCTTCGGTCTGCGTCAGCGACGGCGGTGGCACCGCTGGCGCGGTGCGGGTGCGCCCTTGGCCAAGGTCGGCGCGCGCCTCAGGGCCGCCAGGTCAGGCGCTGATCCTCGGGCCAATCAAGCGTAACCGTCAATTCGACCATTCCGGTTTCACCCGGCCCAAGCTCCAGCGACCAGGCATGCACGCCGCGCAGCTCGTCCACGTCGCGCGCATCCGGCGCGGGCGACAGCGACAGATCGAGGCCCAGATCCTCCTGCTCGGCGAAGGGCGTCGCGTAGAGAAGCCGCACCGTCTCGGCCCGGTCCGAGGTGTTCTCGACCCCGAAGCCGATCCGCCGTTCCTGCGTGCTGGCACTGGTGAACAGGCCGCGGTCCCCCTCGGCGAGCGAACGGTCGATCCACATGAGCCGCAGGTGATCGAGCGGACCAAAGCCCATCTCGGCCTCGGCCCCCGCCGCGATCATCGGCAACAGGTCTTCGCCCACCAGCGCGCCGTCGCGGTAGAAGCGGGCATAGCCCGGCAGGATCGGCTCACCGCTGTCATTGGTCGCCGTGGCGACGAGGAAGGCGGTTTCGTCGAAGCGCGGCACGGCGCGCGCCTCGGTCTCGGCCTGCAGCGTCAGCGCGTCGAGCGGCAGAACCGCCTCGCCCGAGGGGCCGATGCTGACCGGGGTGGCATAGTCGTAGCGGAGCGACAGCCCCTCGATGCGAAGCGCGGCGCGATCCTCGACCATCACGGGTTCCATGACGGCCATCGCCTCGGGCTCCACCAACCGCTGCAAAGAGCTTGCAAAGCCCGCGGCATCGCTTGCGGGCGGTTGCGGCTCGACGATGCGGGCGGGGCTGGGCGACAGGACCGAAGGGATGCGCTGGCGGTTCGGCTCGGCTGTGGAAAAGGACATCTCCACCCCCTGCCAGAGCGCGGAGCCGCTGGCGTAGACGGTCACGAAGCGGGCCAGCTCCAGCGCGCCGGTCCCGCTGTCGAGGCGGATCTCGTAGCCGGGTTCCCACCCCGCGCCATAGGTCAGGTAGTCGAGGCGGATCGTCCCTTCGGTCGCGTCCATGGCCTGCACCGGCACGGCGATCACGTCCACCGCGGTGCCGAGCGGCCGGAGCCGCGCCAGCGCGTCGCTTGCGGCGGCAAGCGCGTCTTGCGCGTCGGTCACGGCCTCGGTCAGGGTCCGCCGCTCGGCGCGCGCGGCCAGCAGCTCGGCCTGAACGCGGGCGGTCTCGGAGCCGAGCGTCGCCAGCAGCTGCGGGACGAGCGCCGGATCGCCGGGCATCGCGGCCCCGTCGCTGCCGCCGCGGGTCAGGGCGGCAAGGTAGTCCATCTGCGCCTCGAGCGCGCGGATCGTCCCGTCGGCTGTGGCGACGGCATCCAAGGCGACGCGCAGCGCTTCTTCGGCGGTCTCGACCGCGGCGCGCGCCTGTGCCTGCGCCGGGGTGTCGAGTGCGCCTTCCGTGATGGCGAAACCGCTGATCCGCTCGAGCGGGCCGAGGGTCAGGCCCTCGGGCCCCGTCACGGCAAGCCGGTCGGCCTGCGCAGCGTCGGGCAGGGCGATGAGCAGGCGATGGGCGGCTGCGGGCAGGGTGACCTCGGCACTGCGGGTGACGTCGGCCCCCGACAGATAGACCGTCGCGGCGGCGATGTCGGCGCGGATCAGGATGTCATCGGCATGGGCAGCGCTGCCCAGAAGCAGCGCGGTGAGTGACAGGGCGAAACGCATTGTGGTGTGGTCCTTCCGGTGGCGGTCCCGCCCCCAGAAGTGCGCCCTTGCCCGTCGTGGGGCAATGGGAAAGCGGTGTCTCGGCGGCCCTTGCGCGAAGCGCCGCCGAGCGGGAGAGCTTGGACCTAGCCCTTTTTCAACACGCGGTTGCCGAGGGTTTCGGCGATCTGCACCGCGTTCAGCGCCGCGCCCTTGCGCAGGTTGTCGGAGACGCACCACAGGTTGATGCCGTTCTCGATGGTGCTGTCCTGCCGTATGCGGCTGATGAAGGTCGCATAGTCGCCGACGCATTCGATGGGCGTGACGTAGCCGCCGTCCTCGCGCTTGTCGATCACCATGATGCCGGGGGCCTCACGCAGGATATCGCGGGCTTCGTCCTCGTCGAGGAACTCCTCGAACTCGATGTTGATCGCCTCGGAATGTCCAACGAAAACAGGGACTCGCACGCAGGTTGCGGTAACTTTTACCGATGGGTCGAGGATCTTCTTGGTCTCGGCGACCATCTTCCACTCTTCCTTGGTCGAGCCGTCATCGAGGAACTTGTCGATGTGGGGGATGACGTTGAAGGCGATCTGCTTGGTGAACTTGGACGGCGCGCGTTCCTGACCGGGGACATACATGCCCTTGGTCTGGTCCCACAGCTCGTCCATGCCTTCCTTGCCCGCGCCCGAGACGGACTGGTAGGTCGAGACGACCACGCGCTTGATTTTTGCCCTGTCGTGCAAGGGTTTAAGGGCCACGACCATCTGCGCGGTGGAGCAGTTGGGGTTGGCGATGATGTTCTTTTTCGCGTAGCCCTCGACCGCTTCGGGGTTCACTTCGGGAACCACCAGCGGCACGTCGGGGTCGTAGCGGTAGAGCGAGCTGTTGTCGATCACGATGCAGCCGGCCTTGGCGGCCTTGGGGGCGTATTTCTCGGTGGCTTCCGAGCCAATGGCGAAGAGCGCGATGTCCCAGCCGGTGAAGTCGAAGGTATCAAGATCCTTCGTTTTCAACGTCTTGTCGCCGAAGCTGCACTCGGTGCCCAGCGATTTGCGGCTGGCAAGGGCTGCGATCTCGTCGACGGGGAACTCCCGTTCGGCGAGGATGTTCAGCATTTCACGGCCCACGTTGCCCGTGGCGCCCGCGACGACGATGCGGTATCCCATGATGCGTTTCCTTCGAGGCTCAGGATGGGCGGCGCTTACAGGAGCCACCCGCCGAGGGGAAGGGGCAGGGTGTCCTTGGGCGGCCGCTGTGGCCGAAAAACGGCGTACACATCCCGTACACATCGCGTACACACCGGGTGCATACGCGCGACGCGGCGCTTGACATGAGCCCCCGGAGCGCGCACATGCCAGCCATGTCGCCGCGCTGCCGCGTGAGCAGTCGGCCGGGGCACATGCCCCGCGGGCCTGACGGCGACAGACCCATCCCCAGTTCCCCTTCACGCAGGGTTCTGACGATCGTGGCCAGTAGACGGCCCGGTCGCACCCTTCGTCCGCCGCACCCGATGTGCGGCCCAATCTTGTGGCGACCGCGAGGACCGCGGCGCCCGAAAGGATACGAATTGTTCGATTTCGACATGCTTGGCCTGAACAAGGTTCTGCGCAACGCGCTCAAGGCCGGTGGCTTCGACAAACCGACCCCGATCCAGAACCAGGCGATCCCGCTTGCGCTGGAAGGTCACGACATCCTGGGGCTTGCCCAGACCGGCACCGGCAAGACGCTGGCCTTCGGTCTGCCGCTCATCGCGCATCTGATGGAAGAGGATACGCGCCCCCAGACCCGGACGGCGCGCGCGCTGATCCTTGCGCCGACGCGGGAGCTGGTGAACCAGATCGCCGACAGCCTGCGGCATTTCACGATGAACACGCCGATCAAGGTCGCCACCGTCGTGGGCGGCCAGTCGATCAACCGCCAGATCGGCACGCTGGCCCGTGGCACCGACATTCTTGTCGCCACGCCGGGTCGGCTGATCGACCTGATGGACCGCGGTGCGGTCGACCTGCGGCAGGCGCGGCACCTTGTGCTGGACGAGGCCGACCAGATGCTCGACCTGGGCTTTATCCACGCGCTGCGCCGGATCGCGCCCGCGCTGGGCACGCCGCGGCAGACGATGCTGTTCTCGGCCACCATGCCGAAGCAGATGGAGGAGCTGTCGCGCGCCTATCTGACCAATCCGCGCAAGGTTCAGGTCTCGCCCCCCGGCAAGGCCGCGGACAAGGTCACGCAATCGGTGCAATACGTCGAGAAGGGCGAGAAGCCGCGCAAGCTGCGCGAGATCCTCGACCGTGACCGGGACGCGCTGACGCTGGTCTTCGCGCGCACCAAGCACGGCGCGGAAAAGCTGATGAAGGGGCTGGTCGATGACGGCTACAACGCCGCCTCGATCCACGGCAACAAGAGCCAGGGCCAGCGCGACCGCGCGATCAAGGCCTTCCGCGAGGGGCAGATCACCACGCTGGTGGCCACCGATGTCGCCGCGCGCGGCATCGACATTCCCGGCGTGGCCTATGTGATCAACTACGAGCTGCCCGACACGCCGGACAATTACGTCCACCGCATCGGCCGCACCGCGCGCGCGGGCCGTGAGGGCGAGGCGATCGCCTTTTGCTGCGCCGAGGAGGTCGATTTGCTGGTGCAGATCGAGAAGCTGATGAAGGTGGAGATCCCGGTGTCCAGCGGCACGCGGCCCAAGGCGGTGAAGATGGAAAAGCCCCGCCGCGGTGGTGGCGGTGGCGGTGGCGCTGCCGGTCGCGGGCGCGGTGCGCCCAAGGCGCAGGGCAAGCCGCATGGCGCAGAGCAGCGGCCGGGCAACCCCGGCGCGAAGCGTCGCCGTCCGCGGCGTCGCGCGGCGTAAGCCGAGTGTGGTGGGCGCAACCGCCCACCTCAAGCGTCAGCCGGTCCGGTCCTCGGCCCGGCTGTAGATCGCAAGGCCGATCAGGATGACGAGGCCGATGAGGCCGAAGAGCGCGCCATAGGCCTCGGCCCCGGTGCGTGTGTCGGCGAGCGTGGCGAAGGTGGGGCCCGATGCGAATTGCATCACCCCCGCCCCGCCCATTCCGAACAGGTTGAGCAACGTCACCCCCCGCCCCGTCAGGTGCGGGGGGCAGAAGCTGCGCCCGTGGCTGATGACGATGGGATAGGACGCGCCCAGAAGCCCGATCAGGGCGAACATGGCGATGGCGGCTGTCGCGCCGGTGGGGGGCACAGCCCAGAAGCCAAGGCAGAGCGCGGCGACGCCGAGGTTGCCGATGAGGATCGGCCATTTGCGGCTGCGGAACAGCCGGTCGGCGGGGCCGTAGGCGAAATTGCCCGCCACCATGGCAAGCCCCATGACCAGCGTGGCCGTGCCCAGTTGGGCGAGGTCCGCGCCGAAGCGGTCGGCGAGATAGGGGCTGATCCAGAGGCCGCGCAGGCCTGCCGCCGGGAAATAGCAGACGAACATCATCACGAGGATCGGCCAGAGCTGCGGCATGCGCAGCAAGTCGAGGAGCGAGCCCTTCGCCTCGCCCTGGGGCTTTTCCGGGTCGCGGACGAGGAGGGCCATGGCGATGGCGATGGCGGCGGTGAGGGCCGCGAAGCCGCCGACGGTGGCGCGCCAGCCGAAGGTGTCTATCAGGATGGCGAGCGGGGCGGCGGCAAGGATGTTGCCGAGCGAGGACAGCCCCACGGTGACGCCCGCCAGCGTGCCGAAGACGGCGGCCGAGAATTGGCGGGCGAAGATGTAATAGGTCGACATCAGGATCGGCGCGCAGCCGATGCCGATGAGGATCATCGCCGCCGACAGCATGGCGGGGCTTTGCGCGGTGGCGAAGAGCGTGGCACCCCCCGCGCCGCCAATGAGGAACAGCGTGGCCGCCGTGCGCCGCGGCCCGAGGTGGTCGAGCGCCCAGCCCACGGGCAGCTGCATCAGCGCGAAGGCCGCGAACCACAGCCCCGAGGCGCGGGCGAGATCGCCGGTTGTGGCTCCGATATCGCTGGCCAGCGCAGGGGCCAGCACCGCGAGGAAGGCGCGGTAGAACTGGCTGAGCATGTAGGCGGCGATCAGGAACGCGATCCCTGCGCGCATTATGGTCCCTCCCCTCGTGCTGGCGGACCCTGCACCGTGGGCGGGGCCGCGACAAGCGGGCGCGGTGTCCGATGTTTTTTGTCGGGATTGTTGACAGGGGCGTCGGGATGGGATTGAAGGGCGGCAACCCAGCTGAGTAATTCAGTCAGGTATATCACGGCACAATCACGGAGCCTCCCATGACCCGCACGCTTGCCGCCCTTCTGGGCACCGCCATCGCCGCCTCGACGCTGACCGCGGCGCAGGCGCAGGAGCTGAACCTGTATTCCTCGCGCCACTACGACACCGACGAGCGGCTGTATTCCGACTTCACCGAGGCGACCGGCATCACGATCAACCGGATCGAGGGCAATGCCGACGAGCTGATCGCGCGGATGCAGGCCGAGGGCGAGAACAGCCCGGCCGATGTCTTCCTGACGGTGGATACCGTCCGGCTGGCCCGCGCGACCGAGATGGGGCTGCTGCAGCCGGTGGAAAGCGACGTGCTTGAGACGCGCGTTCCGGCCTACCTGCAGGATGACGGCAACCACTGGTTCGCGTTTTCGCAGCGCGCGCGCATCCTGTTCTACGACAAGACCGAGGTCGAGAACCCGCCGCTGACCTACCAGGACCTTGCGAAGCCGGAATACGAGGGGATGGTCTGCATCCGGTCCTCGTCGAACGTCTACACGCAGAACATCACCGCGGCGCTGATCGCGCATCTGGGCGAGGAGGCGGTGGCCGATTGGGCCGAAGCGGTGGTGGGCAACTTCGCCCGCGACCCGCAGGGCGGCGACACCGACCAGCTGCGCGGGATCGCGTCGGGTGAGTGCGACATCGCCATGTCCAACACCTATTACTTCTCGCGGATCATCCGCTCGGGCGACGACCAGATCACGCCTGAGCAGCTGGCGAACATCGGCTGGGTGTTCCCGAACCAGAACGACATCGGCGCGCATATGAACGTGTCGGGCGGCGGCGTGGCGGCGAACGCGCCGAACCGCGACAACGCGGTGCTGTTCCTGGAGTACCTCGCGTCGGAGCAGGCGCAGGAGTATTTCTCGGCGGGCAACGACGAATACCCGGCGGTTCCGGGCGTGGGCCTGTCGCCCTCGGTCGCGGCGCTGGGGATCTTCCGGCCGGACACGATCGACCTGAGCGACATCGCGGCGAACGTCGGCGCGGCGGTCGAGGTGCTGAACGGGGCCGGGTGGGAGTGATCTCTGCCGGTTATGCGTGAGCGGGCAGGCGCCTCCGGGAGGGGGCGCCTGTTTGCGTTGGGGGGGTGGCGGATGAGGCGCTTGCCCCAGTGTCGCTGGTCTGCAAGGTTGTGGAGGTGAGAGATTGTGGTACGGTCAAGCTCTTGGAAAACCCGGATATGTCCTTGAAACTAAGTTAGTAAATCGCGCGAAACAAACTGGACTTCGGGTTGTGGGGGTAGGAATGTGTTGAGGTGTTTGTATGAGTTCAGTCGTTTTTTCGGTGCCCAACCAAGCGCAATCAACCACGCTGTTCATGGAAACAAGGCAGGTCTTCGGCGACCTGTCCGTGTTGCCCAAAGCGGTGGTCATTGATTTCTCAACCCTTCGATTCTGTCGCCCACCCGCGGTCGTCTTTCTCAGCAACCTGACACATTACCTTATACGCAACGGGGTAAGGGTGTCTTGGCGTGGCCTTGATGAGCAACGGCAGGCCATTCGCTTCCTTGATGACTCTCTCTTTTTTCATCAACATTTGGGCCAGCGCCTCAACCCGGGCGCTTGTCCGCGGAGCACCACGCGTCCGCTTGTTGAAGTGAGACACACTGACTCCCATGCTTGGATCGCCTCTGATCTGATCCCATGGCTTCAGGGATGCTCAGGCCTACCAAGTGATGCTTTCGCAGAGTTCCGTACCTGCATGTCAGAGTTGTTCAACAACATCAGTGATCACACTGAGTTCGATGTGGGCTCGACCTTCGCCCAATGGTATCCCAACGAAAACAGGCTGCAGATCGCTATTGCTGACTTCGGAAGGGGAATTCCTGACGCAGTCCGTACTATTGAGCCTGATCATGATGATCAGTCAGCAATAACGAGGGCCTTCGACGAAGGATTCTCGTCAAAATCTCTGCCTACAAACCGTGGCGCTGGACTGCATTTCCTTCGTCAGAACGTGCTCGAACACCTTGGCGGTTCGTTGCGCGTCAGCTCGGGCGCTGGCTCGGTGCGATTCTCAAAAAGTGGAAATTCCTTAAGAAAGGAGCTATATTCTGGGTTGGGTTACTGTCCAGGAACCATGATAGAGTTCGACATCAGAACCGATCAAATCGACTTTGACGACGTAGGTACGGTAGACTTCCAATGGTGATAACTGTCCGTAACGTATCGAGATACGCCGACACCAACGCACAGGGCGACATGCTCTTCCGTGCGATGCTTGATGCTTTGCGCGTGCGAGAATCAATCACTGTCGACTTCGCTGGTGTCCAGAACGCGACAAGCTCGTTCGTGAACTCATCTTTCGTTAGGTTGTTGGATCACTACAGCTTTTCGGTCATCCAGAGGAGGCTTAGAATCATTGGCGTGAACCGCCAAATCGCAAACATGATCAGATCAAGGATGCAGTTTGAGGCGGCGGCTTAGGGCCTTAGCCGCCATCTCAAGCGATCTTCCCCACAATGGTGGGCAGAATGCCCACCCTACATCGCCACACAAGCCGTAGGCCGGGCTTCAGCCCGGCACACCGCGTCGGGTGGGTGAACCACGGCCATCCCGGCCGACCCCTCACCCCGTCAGGTCATCCACCGTCACGCCAAGCGCCCCCGCCAGGGTGCGCAGCGTGGCGACCGAGCCGTGTTTCCGGCCGGTCTCGATCTCGGCCACCGTCACGCGGTTGACGCCTGCCGCCTGGGCCAGTGCCGCCTGCGTCATCCCGCGGAGGTCGCGGTAGACGCGGAGGGGGTTTTCTCCGTCGATCAGGCGGGCCGCGTACTCCGCTGGGATCAACTCTTCCTCGCCCGCTGCAAGCGCGGCCTGCGCGCGGTCGTAGGCCTGCAGGTCGGCCAGGTCCTCGGCCGCGGCGCGGAGGCGGTCGTATTCCGCGCGCGGGATCGTCACCATCTCGTTCATGTCATGCCCTTTCAGTCATGAATGCCGCCCCGCGGGCCTATGTCGAGGATCGCCAGCACGCTGCCCCGGTCGTCCATGATCACCCGCCAATCGCCCACGCGCAGCCGGATACCCGTGCGGCCCTTGAGCGGTGTCACGTTGTTGGCCTGCGACGCGGGGTCGGTCGCATAGGCCTCGATCTTGGTGCGGATCAGCCTCGACGTGTTCGCAGGCATCCGACGCAGGGCGCGGATGGCGGCTTTCGTGTAGCTGACCTGCTTCATGATGTAGCTTTAAGCTACTTTTGGGGGCGGATCAAGCCGGATGTCGCTTTGGGCGACACCGCAGGGTCACACCCCCCGCTGCACCTGCCCCTGGGCTGCGTCCACGGCGTTGCCGACGGGGCGGCTTTCGCGCCCGATGCTCCAGCACAGGATCGCCACCGGGATCAGGCCGACGGCGCCGATGACGAGGCTGGGGACGGCGGCCTCGGCGAGGCGTTCGTCGGAGGCGAGGCGGTGGGCCTGCACCGCCAGCGTGTCGTAGTTGAAGGGGCGCAGGATGAGGGTGGCGGGCAGTTCCTTCATCACGTCGACGAAGACGATCAGGAGCGCGGTCAGGATCGAGGGTTGCAGGATCGGGACGTGGATGCGCCGCAGCATGGGCGCGGGGCCGTGGCCGAGGGTGCGCGCCACCGCGTCGACGTTGGGGTTCAGCGTGGCGAGGCCGGATTCGTAGGTGTTCAGCGCCACCGCCATGAAGCGGACCATGTAGGCGGCGATCATCAGCCAGATGGAGCCGGTGATCAGCAACCCGGTGTCGATGCCGAAATTCGCCTCCATCACGCGGTCGAGGGCGTTGTCGAAGGCGGCGAAGGGGAACAGGAGCCCCACCGCGATCACGCCGCCCGGCACGGCATAGCCGATGCCCGCGATGCGCATCGCCGTTTGCGCGCCGCGCGTCGGGTGGAGGCGGGCGTTGAAGCCCATGGTGATGGCCGCCGCCACCGTCAGAAGCGCCGCGATGGAGGCGAGCGTGAGCGAGTTCTGCAGGAAGCCGAGGTAGCGGGGGGTGAAGAGCAGTTGGCTTGCGCCCGAGGCGAGCGTCAGCAGGAGGGCGGTGGGCAGGAGGAAGCCGAAGAAGACCGGCAGGCCGCAGACGATCAGTGCCCCGGCGGCGGCGCGGCCTTTGAGTTGGGCCGGCTCCATCCGCTCGAACCGGCGGCCGGCGTCGTGGTGGCGCAGGTGGCGGCGTTGGCGGCGTTCGATGGTGGCGAGCGTCAGGGCCACGACCAGCAGGCAGAGCGCCAGCTGCGCCGCGGCGGCGCGGTCGAAGAGGCCGAACCAGCTGACGTAGATGCCGGTGGCGAATGTCTGGACGCTGAAATAGGCGACGGTGCCGTAATCGGCCAGCGTCTCCATCAGGGCGAGCAGGACGCCGCCCGCGATGGCGGGGCGGGCGACCGGGACGGAGACGCGGAAGAAAGCGCCCCAGGGGCCCTGCCCCAGGGTGCGCGCGGCGATATAGGCGGTGGAGGACTGCCGGAGGAAGGCCGCGCGGGCGAGCAGGTAGACGTAAGGGTAGAGGACGAGGGTCAGCATCGCCGCGGCCCCGCCGAGCGAGCGGATTTCCGGGAACCAGTAGTCGCGCGGGCCCCAGCCGGTGAGGTCGCGGAGCGTGGATTGCACCCAGCCGGGGTGGTCGAGCAGGTCGGTGTAGGCATAGGCCAGCACGTAGGCCGGGAAGGTCAGCGGGAGGGCGAGGGCGATCTCGAGGATGCGGCGGCCGGGGAAGCGGGTGGCGGTGACAAGCCATGCGGTCGAGGTGCCGATCACCGCGGTGCCGATGCCCACGATCAGGACCAGCAGCGCCGTGGTGCCCGCGTAGCGGGGCAGGACGCTTTGGGACAGGCTGACCAGCGTGTCCGTGCCGCCGCCCAGCGCGGCGATGCCCACGGCGGCCATGGGCAGGATGCACAGGCCGGCGGCCAGCCAGGCCAGGGCGGTCAGGCGGCGGGGGTGGTGGGATCTTGCGCGGTGGGCCATGGGCTTTGGGGCTTTGCGGCTCGGGTGTCGTCAATCCGATCTCTTTTGTCAGGATATCGGGCATTTGCAACCCGCCCCTCGGGGGGCGCGTGGGTCTGTCGCAAAAGCTTCACTTGTCTTTGCGCCATGCTTCGGTATTTCACGAAATATGGAAATACGGATCACCGACAGATTCGCGGCCCTCAGCCACCCGGCGCGGTTCGACGTTCTTCGCCTGCTGATGCGGCGGCATCCCGACAGGGTGCCCGCGGGCGAGATCGCCGAGGTGCTGGGCGTGAGAGCCAACACCTTGAGCGCGCATCTGGCCGAGCTGATGCGCGTGGGGCTGATCGAGCGGGAGCGGGTTGGAACCTCGCTCCGCTATGGCGCGGACCTTGCCGGGTTGGGCGAGGTGACGGCCGCGCTTTGGACCGACTGTTGCCGGGGGCGGCCGGACCTGTGCCCGCCCTTGGGTTTGGGCATGACCAAGGGGGACAGACCCATGAGCGACACACGCTACCGCGTGCTTTTCATCTGCACCGGCAATTCCGCCCGGTCGATCTTTGCCGAATCGATCCTGCGCAAGGTTGCGGGGGACCGGTTCGAGGCCTTCTCGGCGGGCACCCGGCCGCAGTCGGAGCTGAACCCGCTGGCGGTGAAGATGCTGGAGGACAAGGGCTATGACACCGCCGCGCTGCGCGCGAAGAACGTCACCGAATTCCAGGGCGCGGACGCGCCGGAATTCGATTTCGTCTTCACGGTCTGCGACCGTGCCGCGAACGAGGAGTGTCCGACCTGGCCGGGCCAGCCGCTGACGGCGCATTGGGGCACGCCCGACCCGGTGAAGGCCGAAGGGACCGAGGCCGAGCGGATGCTCGCCTTTCAACAGGCCTACGGCATGTTGCGCCACCGGATCAGCGCCTTTGCGGCGCTGCCGCTGGAGGCGCTGGACCGGATCGCGCAACAGACCGCGTTGGACGATATCGCACGGCAGGAGACGCCCGAATGACCACTTATGCGCTGAACGGCCTTGGCCGGATCGGGAAACTGGCCTTGAAGCCGCTCCTGGAGCGGGGGGCGAAGATCGCCTGGCTGAACGACGCGGTGGGCGATGCGGCGATGCATGCGCATCTGCTGGAATTCGACACGGTGCATGGGCGGTGGGATGCGGAGTTCGCGTCGGATGACGCAAGCATCACCATCGACGGGGTGCGGCTGCCGGTCTTCAACGAACGCGACCCGGCGAAGCTGCCGCTTGATGGCGTCGACGTGGTGATCGACTGCACCGGCGTCTTCAAGACCGAGGCGAAGCTTCAGCCCTATTTCGACGCGGGCGTGAAGCGGGTGGTCGTGAGTGCGCCGGTCAAGGACGGCGGGGCGGCGAATATCGTCTATGGCGTGAACCACGACATCTACGACCCTGCCGCGCATCGGATCGTGACGGCGGCAAGCTGCACGACCAATTGCCTCGCCCCGGTGGTGAAGGTGATCCACGAGGGGCTGGGCATCAAGCATGGCTCGATCACGACGATCCATGACGTGACCAACACGCAGACCATCGTGGACCGGCCCGCCAAGGATCTGCGCCGCGCGCGCTCGGCGTTGAACAGCCTGATCCCCACGACGACGGGCAGCGCCACGGCGATCACGCTGATCTATCCCGAGCTGACCGGCAAGCTGAACGGCCATGCGGTGCGGGTGCCGTTGCTGAACGCCTCGCTGACCGATTGCGTCTTCGAGGTGGCGCGGGAGACGACGGCGGAGGAGGTGAACGAGATGTTCCGCGTCGCCGCCGAGGGGCCGCTGAAGGGCATTCTGGGCTACGAGACCCGGCCCCTGGTGAGCGCCGATTACACCAACGACACGCGGTCCAGCATCGTCGATGCGCCCTCGACCATGGTGGTGAACGGCACGCAGGTGAAGGTCTACGCCTGGTACGACAACGAGATGGGCTATGCCCATCGGCTGGTCGACGTGGCGCTGATGGTGGGTGCCGCGCCATGAGCGACAGCGCGCGGCCCGAGGGGCTGGCGGCCTATGTCGCGGTGACGGCGGCCTATTGGGCCTTCATGCTGACCGACGGCGCGCTCAGGATGCTGGTCTTGCTGCATTTTCACACGCTGGGGTTCTCCCCGGTGCAGCTGGCGTATCTGTTCATCCTCTACGAGATCGCCGGAATCGTGACGAACCTGTCGGCGGGCTGGATCGCGGCGCGGTTCGGGCTGACCTCGACGCTTTACGCGGGGCTGGGGTTGCAGATCGTGGCGCTGCTGGCGCTGGCGCAGCTGGACCCGGAGTGGGGCATCGCGGCCTCGGTCGTCTTCGTGATGGTGGTTCAGGGGCTGTCGGGTGTGGCCAAGGACCTGTCGAAGATGTCGTCGAAATCGGCGGTGAAGCTGCTGGCCCCGACGGAGGGCGGGGGGCTGTTCCGCTGGGTGGCGCTGCTGACCGGGTCGAAGAACGCGGTGAAGGGGCTGGGGTTCCTGCTGGGCGCGGCGCTTCTGGCGCTGGCGGGCTTCGTGCCGGCGGTGCTGGGCATGGCGGGGGTGCTGGCGGTGATCCTGCTGGCGGTGGCCCTGCGCATGCCGCCGGGCCTGCCCGCGGGCCGGAAGGGGGCGAAGTTCCGCGAGGTCTTCTCGGACTCGGCCAACGTCAACTGGCTGTCGGCGGCGCGGGTGTTCCTGTTCGGGGCGCGCGACGTGTGGTTCGTGGTCGGCATCCCGGTCTATTTCTACGCGGTCCTGTCGGACGGCACGGTCGAGGGGAACCGGGTGGCGTTCTTCACGATCGGGACGTTCATGGCGGTCTGGATCATCCTTTACGGCGCGGTGCAGGCCAGCGCGCCGCGGCTCTTGCGCGCGCAGGCGCGGGGCGAGGCGGCGCTGATCGGCGGCGCCTGGGTCTGGGCCGGAGGGCTGGCGGTGTTGCCTGCCGCGCTGGCGGCGCTGGTGGCATGGGCGGGCGCGCCCGCGCCCTGGCTGACCGTGACGCTGATCGCGGGGTTGCTGGGGTTCGGCGCGGTCTTCGCGGTGAATTCCGCTTTGCATTCCTACCTGATCCTCGCCTTCACGCGGGCCGAGCGGGTGACGATGGACGTGGGGTTCTACTACATGGCGAACGCGGCGGGGCGGCTGATCGGCACGCTGTTGTCGGGGGTCAGTTACCAGCTGGGCGGCTTGCCCGCCTGTCTTGGCACCGCGGCGGCGATGCTGGGCTTGAGCGCGGTTTTCGCGCGGCGGCTCAGGCCCGTGGACTGAGGCGTTAAGGGAGTGTTGAGGGTTCTCTGCCAGCATCCGCCCGACACGAAGGGCCGGAGCCATGGCAGAGAACGAAGCGCAACCCATCATCGTCAAGCGCAAGAAGGTGATCGCCGGGGGCGGTCACCACGGCGGCGCGTGGAAGGTGGCCTACGCCGATTTCGTCACCGCGATGATGGCGTTCTTCATGCTGATGTGGCTGCTGAACGCGACCACGGAACAGCAAAGGAAGGGGATCGCCGATTACTTCTCGCCCACCATCCCGATCACGCGGATCTCGGGGGGCGGTGACGGGTCATTCGGCGGGGACAGCCCGTTTTCCGAAACGAACATCGCGCAGAACGGCACCGGTGCGACCAACCTGCGCCCGACCGAGGGGCGGCAGAGCCTTGGGCTGTCGGGGACCGACCACGATGCCGCCCGCGCCGAGGAGACCGCGGCGCTGCAGGCGCTGGAAGAGGCGTTGAGGGGCGACAGCCTGATCTCGGAGCAATTGCGCGCCCATGTGCAGACGCGGCTGACCGACGAGGGGCTGATCATCGAGATCTTCGCCCGGCGCGGCCAGCCGCTGACCGACCCCGCAACCGGTGCGCCGGCGCCCTGGCTGGCCGAGCTGGCGGTGGTGATGGCCGGGTTGTTCGGGATCGTCACCAACCAAGTCGCGGTCGAGGGGCATGTCGCCGCCGAACCGGTGGTCGTGGCCAGCGGGACGCGCTGGCAGGCCTCGATCGCGCAGGCGCAGGTCTATCGCGCGCTGCTGGAGGAGGCGGGCCTGCCGCCGGGGCGGCTGTCGCGGGTGACGGGGCATGCCGACCGCGACGCGGTGACGGCGAACCCGATGGACCCCCGCAACGACCGGATCGAGGTGATCCTGCTCAGACGCGACCTGTGAGCCGGGGGGGCGCGGCGTGCCTTGGGCCGCCCGGCGACCCCGACGGGTGCCCGGAGGCCGGAGGCGCGATGTGCCGGGGCTGATGGGTGGGGCCATGCAGGGCCATGCGAGGCCATGCGGGGCCATTGCAGGGAGCAGCGCGGGAAAATCGCTAGAATTCGATCTGTTAGGCCGGTCTTAACACCTCGCGCGCAAGGATCGGCCCGACACGACCCCATGCAGCAGAAAGGCGCATGAGATGACGATTTCCTCCTCGCTCAATTCCGGGGTGGCCGGGCTGAACACCAATGCCAGCAGGCTCGCCACCATCGCCGACAACATCGCCAACTCGGGCACCTATGGCTACAAGCGCGTGGTCGCGGATTTCCATTCGCTCGTCATCATGCAGAGCGACAGCAGCTATTCGGCGGGGGGTGTGCGCGCCTCGACCGCGCGGATGATCGACCAGCGCGGCACGCTGGTCAGCACGTCGAACCCCACCGATCTTGCCATCGGGGGGCGTGGGATGTTGCCGGTGACCAGCGCGGCGGCGCTCGACACGCGGGACACGGCGCTGCCGGTGCGCCTGATGACCACGGGGTCCTTCCGCCCCGATGCGGAGGGCGTCTTGCGCACCGCAACGGGCGAGGTCCTGATGGGCTGGCCCGCGAACGCGGACGGCACCATCCCGAATTTCCCGCGCGACACCTTTGCGGGGCTCGAGCCGATCCTGATCAACACCAACCAGTTCGCGGGCGATCCGACGACCTTCATGCAGCTGTCGGTCAACCTGCCCGCCACCTCGACCGATGCCGGGGGCGATGGTCAGTCCTTCGTGATGTCGGCGGAATACTACGACAACCTGGGCACCTCGCAGTATCTCGAGGTGACCTACACCCCGACGGTGCCCGCCGCGGGCATGAGCCACGCCTGGACCATGTCGATCCGCGACAGCGCGTCGGACGGGGCGCTGATCGGGGAATACACGCTCGGCTTCGACGATGCGCGCGGCAACGGCGGCAATCTCGATACGGTCAGCGTGGTCTCGGGCGGGGCCTATGACCCGGCCACGGGCAGCCTGTCGCTGACGGTTGCGGGCGGGCCGCTGGACCTGGCGATCGGGGCGCCCGGAGACGCCGGGGGGCTGACCCAGCTGTCCGACAGTTTCGCCCGCGCGCCGGTGGTCAAGAACGGCTCGCCCGTCGGCGACCTGAGCCGGGTCGAGGTGGACGCCAACGGCTATCTCCACGCGATCTACGACAGCGGGATCACCCGCGTGATCTACCAGATCCCGGTGGTCGACGTGCCCAACCTGAACGGGCTGTCGACGGGCGACAACCAGACCTATTCGATCTCGCCCGACAGCGGGCAGTTCTTTCTGTGGAACGCGGGCGACGGACCCACGGGCGAGATGGTGGGCTATGCCCGCGAGGAATCCACCACCGACGTGGCGGCCGAGCTGACCCAGCTGATCCAGACGCAGCGGGCCTATTCCTCGAACGCGAAGATCATCCAGACCGTCGACGAGATGTTGCAGGAAACCACGAACATCAAGCGCTGATCCGGGCCTGAGACCGGAGTGCGGCCATGACCATTTCCAGCGCCCTGTCGAACGCCCTTTCGGGCCTGACCGTCGCTTCGCGCGCGGCCGGGGTCGTCTCGTCGAACATCGCCAACGCGATGACCGAGGGCTATGGCGTGCGCTCGCTGAGCGTCGCCGCGCGCATCACCGGCAATGCCGGGCAGGGGGCCTGGGTGACCGGCGTGACCCGGCACGAGGATGCAACCCTCTTGGGCGAGCGCCGCCGCGCCGAGGCCGAGCTGGGCCGCAGCGGCACGCAGAGCGCCCATCTTGCCCGGCTCGAGGCTTTGGTCGGCACGCCGGACCAGCCCGGCAGCCTGACCGCGCGCGCCGCGGCGTTCGAGG
>NZ_JASJOE010000019.1 GCF_030163755.1 Roseicyclus amphidinii | reverse complement strand
GCCCCGCCCGGCCGGCCCCGACGCGCGCCCGCGCGAGGCCGAGCCGCGCGGGAGCGCCCCCTTTCGGCGCGGGCCGCGCGGGCCGCGGTGGTCAGAGCGGCACCAGCCCGTCGCGGAAGCGGCGCATGCGCGCGCGGTAATGGGCGGCGGAGGCGAGGAGCCTTTCCTGCGCCTCGGCATCGAGCGTGCGGACCACCTTGCCGGGCATCCCCATCACCAACGACCCTTCGGGGATCACCTTGCCCTCGGGCACCAGCGCGCCCGCACCGATCAGGCAGCCTGCGCCGATCACCGCGCCGTTCAGGATCGTGGCCCCCATCCCCACCAGCGCGCCCGCGCCGATGGTGCAGCCATGCAGCATCGCCTTGTGCCCGATGGTGCAGTTCGGCCCGATGCTCAGCGGGTAGCCCATGTCGGTGTGAAAGACGCAGTTCTCCTGCACGTTCGAGCCTGCGCCGACGCGGATTTCCTCGTTGTCGCCGCGCAGCGTGGCGCCGAACCAGACGCTCGCGCCCGCCTCGAGCACCACGCGCCCGATCACGTTGGCGTCGGGGGCGACCCAGCTGTCGGGGTCGATCGCGGGGGCTGTGCCGTCGAGCGCGTAGATCATGCCTGTTCCTCCAGGAATTCGTCGTGCAACCGCCGGACATGGCCCGCAAGCCCGGGCTGCTGTTCGCGGCGCAGCCGCTCGGCGGTGACGATGGTCTTCAGCCGCTCGAAGCTGGTGTCGAGATCGTCGTTGACCAGCACGTAATCATACCCGTCCCAATGGCTGATCTCGTCCCAGCTTTTCTGCATCCGCTTGGCGATCACCTCGGGCCCGTCCTGTCCGCGGGTCTCGAGCCGGCGCTTCAGCTCGGGGATCGAGGGGGGCAGGATGAAGATCGAGAGCGTGTGCCGCCCCAGCGCCGAGTTGCGGATTTGCTGCGCCCCCTGCCAGTCGATGTCGAAGAGCACGTCGCGGCCCGCGTCGATCGCCTCGGCCACGGGGGCCATGGGCGAGCCGTAGAAATTGCCGAAGACATGGGCGTGTTCCAGCATCGCGCCATCGGCGACCATGGTCTTGAAGCGCGCTTCGTCGAGGAAATGGTAATCCGTCCCGTCCACCTCGCCCGGACGCGGGGCGCGCGTGGTGGCCGAGACCGAGAAGCTGAGCGAGGGGTCCCAGCCCATCAACCGCCGCGCCAGCGTGGATTTGCCCGCGCCCGAGGGCGAGGAGAGGATGATCAAAAGCCCCCTTCGGGGCACGGTGATGGGCGCGTCGGCCATGCTCACTCCACGTTCTGGACCTGCTCGCGGGTCTGGTCGATGGCCAGTTTGAGGTCAAGCCCGACCGCCGTCAGCCGCGCGTCCTGCGACTTGGAACAGAGCGTGTTGGCCTCGCGGTTGAACTCCTGCATCAGGAAATCGAGCTTGCGCCCCACCGGGCCGCCGGTGGCCAGCAGGTCGCGCGCCGCGGCGACATGGGCGCGCAGGCGGTCGATCTCTTCGGTCACGTCGGTCTTCAGCGCCAGCGCCGCGACCTCCTGCGCGAGCCGCGCCTCGTCGAGCTCGGTCGCCTCCAGCAGGGTGGCGAGTGCCGTGCGCAGGCGGGCCTCCTGCGGCTCGGCGCGGGCCCGGGCGGCGGCCTCGCCCTCGGCGACCAGCGTCTCGATCCGGTCGATCTGGCGGGCAAGCAGCGCGGCAAGGCTTTGTCCCTCGGCGCGGCGCATCTCGAGGAAGGCCGCGAAAAGCGGCTCGGCATCGGCCAGAAGGCGGGCCGGATCGGGCAAGGCGGCGCTGTCGGGCGCATCGGAGAGGCCACGCAGCGACAGGATATCGGCCGCGCTGACCGGGGCGAGGGCAAGGCCCTGCGCCTCGGCGGCGGCACGCACCTGCACGATCTGGGCCAGCGCCGCGGCCAGCCGTTCGGGGTCGAGGCGCGGCCCCTGTCCCGTCTCGCGCACAAGCCGCAGCGACAGCGTGACCGAGCCGCGCGCGACAAGCCCGGACAGCCGCTTGCGCAGCGGGGCCTCCAGCGCGCCGAGCCCCTCGGGCAGGCGCAGCCGCATCTCGAGGCCGCGCCCGTTGACGCTGCGCATCTCCCAGCTCCAGCCAAGGCCTGCGCCGTCCCCGCCCTCGCGCGTGGCGAAACCGGTCATCGAGGCCACTCCGCTGGCTCCTGTTGCATTAACCAAAACCGCGATCTCCCCCTGCCGACGCGGGCGGGATCGTAGTAAGGACGGCCGGGAAAGAAAACCCGCGCGCGCGTCACCCGGACGTATGCGTCGGCGGGAGGCACCGGAGATGAAGATGACCATCGACCCGATCCATGACCGGCACGGGCCGCCCCCGGTGCCTGCCGGTCTGGTGCGGGTCGTGGGGCATTGGCAGGACCTGTGCCGCGGCCGTGCCGTGCCCGCTGAGGACGATCTCGATCCGGGCGCGCTGGGCCCCTGGCTGGCGCAAGGTGCCCTGCTCGAACGGCCACCCGTCGCAGGCTGCGCGGCACCGCGTATCCGGCTTGCGGGCGCAGGGCTGTCGGCGCTGTCGCCAGCCGCCAAGCGCGGCACGCCCTTGTGCGCCCTCTTCGCCCCGGCCGAGCGCGACAGGCTGCACGCGCTGGCCGCCGGGGCGCTGGACGGGCCGGGCCCGGCCATCATCCGGGCCTATGCCCTGCGGCGCACCCTGCCCGACCGGCGATATTTCATCGACATTGCGCTGCTGCCGCTTGCGGCTCCGGATGGCGCGGTGACCCGCGCGTTCCTGTGGTTCGACCGGCCCGGCTGGCGGCTGGCGGCGGAGCCGTGCGCCCTTGGCATACGCGCCGGATGGGCATTGCCGCGCCGCCTGCAGGACGCCACCGGAAAACCGGGCCTTCGGGTGATCCGCGGCGGGCGCGACACCACGCCCGCCTGATCGCGTCAGCCCGCGGCGCGCAGCGCCTCGCGGCTTTTCTGCAGCTCCTCGGCCACGAGGAAGGCCAGCTCCAGCGATTGCGAGGCATTCAGACGCGGGTCGCAGGCGGTGTGGTAGCGCGAGGACAAATCCTCGTCGGTCACGGCCCGCATGCCGCCGGTGCACTCGGTCACGTCCTTGCCGGTCATCTCGAAATGCACGCCGCCGGGGATCGTGCCCTCGGCGCGGTGGATGTCGAAGAACTCCTGCACTTCGCGCAGGATCGAGTCGAAGGGCCGCGTCTTGTAGCCGGTCGAGGACTTGATGACATTGCCGTGCATCGGGTCGCAGGACCACAGCACCTTGGCGCCCTCGGCCTCGACCGTCCTGATCAGCCGCGGCAGGTGGTCGGCCACCTTGCCCGCGCCGAAGCGCGCGATGAGCGTCAGCCGCCCGGCCTCGTTCTCGGGGTTCAGCTTGGCCATCAGGACCTTGAGGTCTTCCTCGGTCGTGGTGGGGCCGCATTTCAGGCCGATGGGGTTCTGCACGCCGCGGCAGAACTCGACATGCGCGCCATCGGGCTGGCGCGTGCGGTCGCCGATCCAGATCATGTGGCCCGAGCCCGCCAGCCACTTTCCGCTGGTGGAGTCGAGCCGGCAGAGCGCCTCTTCGTATTCCAGCAGCAGCGCCTCGTGGCTGGTGTAGAAATCCACCGTCGACAGCTCGTGGTTGGTCTCGCCCGTCAGGCCCGCGGCCGCCATGAAATCAAGGCTGTCCTGGATGCGGTTGGCGATGTCGCGGTACCGCTCGGCATCGTCCTGGTCGGTGAAACCCAGCGTCCAGCTGTGAACGCGGTGGATGTCGGCGAAACCGCCGGTCGAAAACGCGCGCAGCAGGTTCAGCGAAGCCGCGGCCTGGGTATAGGCCTGCAGCATCCGGTTCGGGTCGGGGATGCGCGCCTCGGGCGTGGGGGTGATGTCGTTGATGATGTCGCCCTTGTAGGACGCCATCTCGACCCCGCCCACAACCTCCATCGGGGCCGAGCGCGGCTTGGCGAACTGACCGGCCATGCGGCCGACCTTCACCACCGGCACCTTGGCGCCGTAGGTCAGCACCATCGCCATCTGCAGCATCACCTTGAAGGTGTCGCGGATGTTGTCTGCGGAAAACTCCGCGAAGCTTTCGGCACAATCGCCGCCCTGCAGCAGGAAGGCCTCGCCCCGGCTGGCGGCGGCCAGCTCGGCCTTGAGGCGGCGCGCCTCGCCCGCGAAGACCAGCGGCGGATACTTGGACAGCTGCGCCTCGACGGCGTTCAGCGCCGCGGCGTCGGGATAATCGGGCATCTGCACGCGCGGCTTGGCGCGCCAGTCGGTTTTGCTCCAGGCCGCTGCGGTCATGGCGGTGCCTCCTCTGGTCGTGTCTCGGGGGCTTATAGGCAAGCGGGGTGCCGCTTCCAATGGCGAAATTCGCAAAGCCTTGGGGATTGCACCGGCTGACAATAAATGCTTTCGCTCACGGCACGGTCGGCGACGGGCTGGCCAGACGCAGATCCATGAGCACGCCATGCCCCAGCATATCGGCCCCCGCCGCTTCGTCTTCGTCCTGCTGGACCAATTCACCATGCTGTGCTTTTCCAGCGCGGTCGAGGCGCTGAGGATCGCCAACCGCATGTCGGGGCGCTCGCTGTATTCCTGGACGCTGGTGGGCGACGGCGGCGAGGTCGCGTGGTGCTCGGCGGGTATCGGTTTCAAGCTCGACAGCGACCTCGAGGAGGTGACGCGCGACGACACCGTGCTGGTCTGCGGCGGCATCGACGTGGCCGCGGCCACCTCGCGCCGCGTGGTCAGCTGGCTGCGCCGCGAAGCGCGCAAGGGCGCGGTGATGGGCGGGTTGTGCACCGCGGGCTACACGCTGGCCAAGGCCGGGCTGCTCGACGGCAAGCGCGCCACGATCCACTGGGAGAACCAGGACAGCTTCACCGAGGAATTCGAGGAGGTGACGCTGACCAAGTCGGTCTTCGTCATCGACGGCAACCGCATCACCACCGCGGGCGGCACCGCCTCGATCGACCTGATGCTCAAGATCATCGCCGACGATCACGGCGAGGACCTGGCCAATCTCGTGGCCGATCAATTGATCTACACCTCGATCCGCACCGATCAGGACACGCAGCGCCTGTCGATCCCGACCCGCATCGGCGTGCGCCACCCCAAGCTGGGGCAGGTCATCCGCATGATGGAGCAGAACATCGAGGACCCGATCAGCCCCGCGACGCTGGCCAAGGATGTCGGCATGTCGACGCGCCAGCTCGAGCGGCTGTTCCGGCGGTATCTGAACAGGTCGCCCAAGCGCTACTACATGGAGCTCCGGCTGGGCAAGGCGCGCAACCTGCTGATGCAGACCGACATGAGCGTGATCAACGTGGCGCTGGCCTGCGGCTTCGCCTCGCCCTCGCATTTCTCGAAATGCTACCGGGCGCATTACAACACCACGCCCTACCGCGAGCGTGGCGCGCATGGCGCGAAGGACCGTGCCTGACTCGAAGGAAGGCGAAGGACCGCGCCTGACTCGAAGCAAAGCGAAGGACCGCGCCCGCGCGATCAGCCGTCGCGCATCCGCGCCGCGCGCCCGCCGCGCCTGCGGGCGCTGGGGGCCTCGGTCAGCCCTTCGCGCAGGACCAAGGTCATCGGGTGATCCTCCGCGCCCGCGCCATAGCGCGCCAGAAGCGCCTCGATCGCGGCGCGCGGCTGGGTCTCGGACAGGCTCAGCGCCCAATCCACGAGGATCGACCGGCATTCCGCATCGGTGATCCCCTCGATCCGGTAGGACTCGCGGATCAGGCCCTTGGGGTCGTTGGGGTCGGCGGGCGCGCGCGGGTGGCTGGCGTCGGTCATCATGGCTCCTCCGGCGGCGGTGCGCCCAATACGCTGTCGATGATCTGTGCCGCGTGTGACCGGGTCTTGTCCAGATGCGACGCGAGCGCGGTCGCGTCGGGCTGTCCCGCGACCCGCGCCAGAAAGGCGCGGCCCCCCTCGCCGATGGCATCCGGGTCCAGCGCCTCATCGGTCAAGAGCCGCGCCGCCCCTTGCACGCGGGCGGCCAGCGCATGCGCCTCGGCCAGCGTCGCGGCGGCCTCTTGCGACAGCCAGCCGAGCGCAGGCGCATGGCCCAGCTGCGCCGCCGTCGCGCGGTCGCCCGCGCCTGCGGCCAGCGCCACGGCCTGACCCAAGAGCTCGATGTCCTGCATCCCGCCCGGTCCGTCCTTCACCGCCCATGTGCCCCCGGCCCGCCCCGCCGCGGCGAGCCGCGCGCGCATCTCGGTGGCCTCCCGGCGCACGGTGTCGGGCGCGGCCTTTTCCGTGATGACCGCGCAGCGCACGGCCTCGATCTCTTCGGCGAGGGGCGCAGGACCGGCCACCACCCGCGCGCGGGTGAGCGCCATGTGCTCCCAGGTCCAGGCTTCCTCGCGCTGATACGTGCGGAACGCGGTGATCGAGGTCGCCACCGGCCCCTGCCGCCCCGAGGGGCGCAGCCGCATGTCGACCTCGTAGAGCTTGCCCGCCGCGGTGGGTGCGGAAAGCGCGGTGATCAGCGTCTTGGTCGCCTTGGCATACCAGCCCCTAGGGTCGAGCGGGCGGCGGCCCTCGCTCATCTCGGCCTCGGCGGGGTCGTAGATCACCAGCAGATCAAGGTCCGAGCCCGCGCTCATCCGCCCCGAGCCAAGGCTGCCCATGCCCACGACCGCCCCGCCAATCCCCGGCGCGGGCCCATGCCGCGCGGCGATCTCGGCGCAGACCGCGGGCCAGAGCGCGCCGATCACGCCATGGGCAAGGTCGGTGTATTGCGCCTGCGCTTCATCGGTGTCGATCAACCCGCGCAGCTGGTGGACGCCGATGCGGAAATGCCAATCCTTCTGCCAGCGCCGCGCGAGGTCGAGCTGCTGCTCGTAATCGCGCCCCGAGAGCATCCGCGACAATTCTTGCGTCAGGCCCTCGGCCCCCGGCCAGTCCGCGAAGAAGCGGCCGTCGAGCACCGCGTCCAGCACGCCAGAATGACGGCTGAGATAGCGCGACAGCCCCGGCGCGGTGGCGCAGATGTCGACGATCAGGTCGACCAGCGTCGGGTTTGCCTCGAACAGGGAAAACAGTTGAACTCCGGCAGGCAAGCCCTTGAGAAAGCCGTCGAAATTCAAAAGTGCCTCTTCGGGTTTCGCGGCCGACTGGAAGCGGCGCAAAAGGTCGGGCTTCAGCCGCTCGAAGATCTCCTGCCCCCGCACCGAGCGCAGCGCCGGGTAGCCCGGCCAGCGCGCCACGATCTCGGCCTGCGCGGGGGGGATCTCGGGGGCGCGGGGCTTTTCGCCCTTGACCGGCTGGAAAAACTCTCCGGTCAACTGTTCGACGCGGCGGATGCGCTCGGCCAGCCTTGCGCGGAAGGCGCGCGTATCGCCCTCGCCGCAGAGCCGCGCAAGGCGATCGAACCCCTCGTCCGACTTCGGCAAGGCATGGGTCTGCGCGTCGTCGATCATCTGCACGCGATGCTCGACCTCGCGGTGATGGGCGTAAAGCGCGGTGAGTTCCTCCGCGACATCGCCCTCCAGCCAACCCGCCTGCGCCAGCGCCGCCAGCGCCTCGACCGTGCGGCGCGAGCGGAGCGAGGGGTCGCGCCCGCCTGCCACGAGCTGCCGGGTCTGGGCGAAGAACTCGATCTCGCGGATGCCGCCCGCGCCGAGCTTCATGTTGTGACCTTCCAGTTTAAGATCGCCGTGCAACCCTTTGTGATCGCGTATCCTTTGGCGCATGTCCATCGTGTCCTGCACCATTGCGAAATCGAGGTGCCGCCGCCAGACGAAGGGCTTCATCGTCTCGAGAAACCGCGCCCCCGCCGCAAGATCGCCCGCTGCGGGCCGCGCCTTGATATAGGCCGACCGCTCCCACGACCGCCCCTCGGCCTCGTAGTAGCGTTCGGCTGCCGTCATCGAGATGCAGACCGGCGTGACGCTCGCATCGGGCCGGAGCCGAAGGTCGGTGCGAAAGACGTACCCCTCGGCATTGGTGTCGCCAAGCGTCGCCGCGATCCGGCGCGTGGCGCGGATGAAGCCCGCGCGTGCCTCCATCACGTCGCCCTCATCGAAACGGTCGTCGTCGAAGAGGCAGATCAGGTCGATGTCGGAGGAATAGTTCAGCTCCCCCGCCCCCATCTTGCCCATGGCAAGCGCGACCATCCCCGCGCCGTCGCGGTGGGCGTCCTCCTCGGTCTGGCCCGGCAGCTTGCCGCGCCGCGCCTCGGCCGCCACATGGGACACAAGTGCCGCGGCAAGGCAGGCATCGGCGATGTCGGTCCAGTGCTGCGTGACCTCGTGCAGTGGCCAGAGCCCGCCGAGGTCGGCCAGCGCCACGATCAGCGCCGCGCGCCGCTTGATCCGGCGCAACCCGCTGTCCAGCTCGCCGGGGGCAAGCCGACCCGTCTCGGCGATCAGGGCTGCAACGGCCTCCTCGGGCGGGGCGGCCAGCGCCTGCGACAACCACACGGCCTCCTTCCCGATCAGCCCGGCGAGATAGGGCGACGAGCCTGCCGTGCCCTCGATCAGGGGGCGCAGGCCGATGTCCACATCGCCAAGGGCGGCCCAGCCCTCGGCCCCCCGCTCGGGGGAATGCGGGATGGGATGGCGGGCGATGCGGCTGGCGAATGTCATGGCACGGAGTTAGGGCCGCGGCCCCCCCGCGGTCAACGGCTTGCGCGGCGCTCCGGTCCCTGCAATGACGGCGGGGAACGGAGGGATGCCGATGTCGAAAAGCCTGAAACGGGTGGAACGCGCGTTGCAAGACGCCGGGGTCACGGTCGAGATCCTCGAAATGGCCGAGGGCACCCGCACCGCGGAGGATGCCGCGCGCGCGGCGGGCTGCGCGCTGGACCAGATCGCCAAGTCGATCATCTTTCGCGCCGAAACCCATGGCGACGCGGTCCTGTTCGTGACGGCGGGCGGCAACCGGGTGGATGACGCGAAGGCCAGCGCGCTGGCGGGCGAGCCATTGGGCAAGGCCGACGCAGGCCTGATCCGCGCGCAGACGGGATTCGCCATCGGTGGCGTCGCCCCGGTGGGCCACCTCAACCCGATCCGGGCGTGGTTCGACCCGCGCTTGCTGGAGTTCCCGGTGGTCTGGGCCGCCGCGGGCACGCCGCGCCATGTCTTCGCCATCGCGCCCGAGGTGCTCTTGCGCCTCAGCACTGCCGAAAAGGCCGATTTCACGGCCTGAAGCGCCCCGTTCCGGTCGCGTCAGATCACCGACAGCACCGAGCGCGCGGCGCGCAGGCCCGGCGGCTCGCCACCGCGGCCCAGCCGCTGCATGGTCAGCGCCATGGCATCCAGTTGCTCGAGCCGCGTCGCCTCGTCATCGAGCAGCCGGTTCAGGGCGGCGGCGACCGGCGCGGGCTTGCACGCCTCGCCAAGGAACTCGGGCACGGCGCGCGTGTCCGAGACGAGGTTGACCAGCGTCACCGTGTCGACCCGCAGCATGGAGGCGACCATCTTGCGGCTGAGCCAGCTCATGTCATAGGCGATGACCATCGGCGTCTCGGAGGCCGCAAGCTCGAGGCTGACCGTGCCGGACGCCGCCAGCGCCACGTCTGCCACGGCAAAGCCCGCGCGTTTCTCGGCGGCGAAGGCCTCGGCCCCCTGCCCGCGCGGATCGAGGAGGATGGGCTTGCCCGGCCATCCCGCCAGCTTGTCGCCAAGATACCCCGCCACCGCGGGGGCGGCGGGCAGGATCACCTGCGCATCCGGATGGCGCGCCAGCACCGGGCGCAGCGCCTCGCCGAAGACAGGGGCAAGGCGCTCGATCTCGGAGCGGCGCGAGCCGGGCAGGACCAGTACCTTTGGCCCGTCCCCCAGCCCGTGCTTGTCGCGGAACGCCGCGATCTCGGCCTCGGAGGCCCGCGGCTCGGTCACGACGGGGTGGCCCACGCAATCGCAGGACATGCCTTCGGCCTGCATGTAGGGTGGCTCGAAGGGCAGCAGGGCAAGGACATGGTCGATGCTTTTGGCCATCTTGCGCGCCCGCTTGGGCCGCCAGGCCCAGACGGTCGGGGCCACGTAATGCACCGTGGGCTGGTGCGGGGCTGCGGCCTTCACCTTGGAGGCGACGCGCAGCGAGAACTCGGGGATGTCGATTGTGATGAGCGCGTCGGGCTTCATCGCCAGCACCGCCTGCGCGGTGTCGGTCACGCGGCGGGCAAGGCGGCGGTAATTGGCGAGGATCTCGGTCAGGCCGATGACCGACAGCTCCTCCATCGGGAAGAGGGTCTGCAGCCCCTCGGCCTGCATCATCGGGCCGCCGATGCCGTGGAATTCGATGGGGTCCTCGACGAGGGCTTTCAGCCCCGCCATCAGCGCCGCCCCCAGCCGGTCGCCCGAGGGCTCGCCCGCGACAAGGAACAGCCGCAGCGTCATGGCACGGCCCAGAGGGTGACGTGATGCGCCGCGCAGGCGGCCCTGACGGCGGCGGGGTCGAGCAGAAGGACATGACCGGCCTGCAACTCGATGCCGGACAGGCCCGCTTTCGCCACGCGCGCCACCGTCTCGGGGCCGATCGCGGGCATGTCGACGCGCAGGTCCTGCCCCGGCTTGGCGCGTTTGACCAGCACGCCGCCCGAACCGGGCGCGGTGGCGGCGACGAAGTCGAGCATGGCGTCGGTGCCCTGCAAGGTCTCGATCCCCAGCATCTGCCCCTTGGCCGCAACGGCGGCCTGTCCCACGTCATGCGGCCCAAGCGCCGCAAGCACGGCGCGCGCACGGGCGGCGTCGCCCTCGGGGCGCGCCTCGCCATGCAGCGCGCCCGCGGGTGCAACAAGGTCGGGGCGCCAGTCATGGGCGCCGCGGATGGCGAAGCCCTCGGCCTCGAAGATCGCAACGATCCGGCGCAGGAGCGCGTCATCCCCCTGCCCCATCGCGGCCTCGAGGTCGGGCAGAAGCGTGGCCGTCTCGGCATCGAGCACCGCGCGGTCGAAGCCCGTCCGCCGCATCGCGCCCGCAAGGCACAGCTCGGTCACACCGCACGCGCGCAGCTCGGCGAAGAGGCCGCCCAACCGCTCCAGCCGGGCGACCACGTCCGCGCCATCGGTGCCGCCGGGCTGGCCCTCAAGCCGCACCATCAGCGCCGGTCCCGCCTCGGCCAGCAGCCCCGGCAGCGCGCCGTCGCCCGCGATGATCGCGCGGCCCATGGCTCAGCCCGGCGTGAGGAAGGAGCGGTCGCTGTCGCCCAGCACGAACTCGACGATCTCGCGCACATAGGGCGATTTGCCGGCCTCGTCCTCGGTCAGACGGCGGGCGCGGTCCTGGAAGGCCCCCTCGCCCTGCGCCAGCGCCTGAAACGCGGCGCGCAGCGCCATGATGTCCTCGCGCGCGACGCCCCGGCGCTTGAGCCCGACCAGGTTCAACCCGTCCAGCCCCCCGCGCGGCCCCTGCACGAGGCCGTAGGGGATCACGTCATTGGTCACCATGGTGACCGCGCCGATGATCGCGCCCTTGCCGATGCGCACCCATTGGTGAACGCCCGACAGCCCGCCGATGATGACATCGTCGCCGACGATGCAATGGCCCGCCAGCGCCGAGTTGTTGACCATGATCACCCGGTCGCCGACCTGCGCGTCATGGGCGACATGGGCACCGGCCATGAAGAGACCGTCATCCCCGATCCGCGTGACGCCGCCCCCGCCCTCGGTGCCGGTGTTCATCGTCACGCCCTCGCGGATGCGGTTGCGCTTGCCCACGATCAGGCGACTTTTCTCGCCCGCGTATTTCAGGTCCTGCGGCACCTCGCCGACATTGGCGAAGGGAAAGATCGTGCTGCCCTCACCGATCTCGGTCCAGCCGGTGACGACGACATGGGATTTCAGCGTGACCTCGGCGGCCAGCGTCACATCGCGGCCCACGACGCAGAACGGGCCGATCTCGCAGCCGGGGCCGATGCTGGCCCCCTCCTCGATCACCGCCGAGGGGTGGACGCGGGCCGAGGCGTCGATGCTCATCCGGCAGCCCCCGCGCCCGCACCTGCGCCAAGGTCCATCATCGCGGTGAACTCGGCCTCGGCGGCCATCTCGCCCTCGACCATGGCGCGGCCCGCGAATTTCCAGACCTTGCCGCCCGGCTTGCCACGGACGGTGGTGACATGCAGCTCCAGCACGTCGCCCGGCACCACCTTGCGGCGGAACTTCACCCCGTCGATGCCCATGAAGTAGATCAGCATCTTCTTGTCCACGAGATCGGCCGAGACGCCCACCATGACGGCGGCGGCCTGCGCCATCGCCTCGATGATGGTGACACCGGGCATGATCGGCGCACCGGGGAAATGGCCCTGGAAATGCGGCTCGTTCATTGTGACATTCTTGATCCCCACGGCCGAGGTGAAGGGCACGATGTCGCGCACCTTGTCGACCAGCAGGAACGGGTAACGGTGCGGAATGATCCGCTGGATCAGGTCGATGTCGGCAGTGGTGGGGGTTTCGGTCGTCATGGGTCCTCTGGCGTCGCGGGCCTTTGGGGTCTGGTAGCAACTCGGCCCCGCGGCGGCAAGCGCGCTCAGGGCGTCGCCCCCTCCCGCGGCAGGCTGCCGGTGCCGTCGAGGTCGATCAGCGGCGCATCGCCGCCCGCGCCGATCTCGGCGTCGACCAGCGCGATGGCTTCATCGGTGATGTCCGCCCCCTCGACCGACAGGAGCACCGCGCGGTTGTCCATCAGCACCGCCGCGCCGCGCTCACGCAGAAGCCCGATGAGCACCGGAAAGGCCTGTTCGAAGAACTGCGCCTGCGCCGCCTCGGCCTGCGCCTGCAGGGCGCGGCTCTTGGCTTCCTGGGCCGCGCGGATGCCCTCGACACGGGTGTCGAAGTCCTCGGCCAGTGGGCGGAAATCCTCGGCCGACATGGTCGCGCGCTGCTCGGTCAGGCGCAATTCCTCTTCGGTGAGCTGCGCCTCGATGCGGCGGTTCTCCTGCGACAGCGCAAGGCCCGCCGCCTCGACCTCGCGCTGGATGCGTTGGCCATAGAGCGATTGCGACAGGAGCCGTTCCTGGTTCAGGACCGCAATGGGAAAGCCCTGCGGTGACGGCTCTGCCGCGCGCAAGGGCGCGCCGAGGGGCAGAAGCGCATCCTGGGCCGCGGCCGGCGCTCCGAAAAGCGCCAGCGCGATCAGCGCCCGGAGGGACCGCCCCGTCAGGCCGCGCGCCGCAAGGCCCATGCCACCGACCTCAGAACCGCGCCTCGATGGTGAGGTCGAACTCGCGGGTCAGGTCATAAGTCTCGAAGGCGAGCGGATGCGAGAAGTTGAACCGCAGCGGGCCGATGGCCGTGTCCCAGAAGACCGACAGGCCGATGGTCTGCCGCCAGATCAGGCTGTCATCGACGACACCCGACGAGCCGGCCGTGTCATCAAGGCCCCAGACCGTACCGACGTCATAGAAAGCGCCGCCCGAGATGCCGTATTCATCCGGCAGCCCGAGGGGGAACGCCGCTTCGAAGCGCGCCACGGCCATGTAATTGCCGCCGAGCGCATCATTGCCATCCCGCGGCCCCAACCCGTTGGGCTCGAACCCGCGCATCTGGCGGCTGCTGAGGAAGAACCGGTCGCTGGAGCGCGTGTTGCCGCTCAGGGCCTCGATCGCGCCGGCCTCGAAACTGGCGCGCAGGGTGACTTCCTCGCGCATGATCTGCTGCTCGGCGATCCCGAGGAAGGTCGCGCGCAGGTATTCCGCATCGCCACCCAGCCCGGCATATTCCGTGCCGAACTGAAGCCGGACGCCGCGCGTCGGGTCGATGCCGCGATCCCGCGTGTCGTAGGAATATTGCCCGCCCACGTACGCCGCCAGCCGCGACCCCTCATCCGCCGCGATGATCGGCGACACGCCGCCCACGTTCGAAATCTCGTTCTGCTCGACCCCGGCATAGACGTTCAGGCGACCGAACTCGCTGACGGGGAAGCCGAGGCCGCCGCGCAGGCCGATGTCCAGCGTGTCGAAGTTGCGGTTCTGCGACGAGGTTTCCGAATAGAACAGGCGCAGGTTCAGGCTCAGGTCGCGGGCCATGAACTGCGGTTCGGTGAAGTTGAAGTCCAACGCGCGGCTGCCGTCGGTGGTGTTGAAGGAGAAGGCCAGCGCCTGCCCCCGGCCGAGGAAATTCGACTCTGAGAAATTCACCGCAAGCCCGACGCCCGTGTCGGTCGAGAAGCTGGCCGAGAAGCCGAGCGAGCCGGTCGGCTGCTCCTCGACATCCACGTCGACGATCACCTGGTCGGCCGCGGTTCCGGGCCGGCCGTCGACCTGCACGTCCGCGAAGAAGCCGGTCGCGCGCAGGCGCTCTGCCGCCTGGCGGATGGCGCGCGGATCGAAGGGGTCGCCTTCGACGGTGGTGAACTGGCGGCGGATCACGCGGTCCAGCGTGGTGGCATTGCCCTCGATGTCGATCCGCTCGACGAAAACGCGCTCGCCACGGCTGATGACGAATTCCACGTCCAGCGTGCGTGCGGCGTCGTTGCGGGTGATGACCGGCTCGACCCGAACGAAGCGCAGGCCCTGCTGGGTGGCGAGGTTCTCCAGCCGCGTGATCGTGTTGTCGATCAGCCGCGGGCTGTAGGTCTGGCCCGCGCGCAGCGCGATGGCGGCCTGGTAGGCGTCGGCATCCACACCCTCGATCTCGGACCGCGCGGTGACCGCGCCGATCTCGAAGCTTTGGCCCTCGCGGATGTTGAAGGTCACGAAATAGGCGTCCCGCCCGCGCGCCAGTTCCGGCGTCACGCTCAGGATCTGGAAATCGACGTAGCCGCGGTCCTGGTAGAAGTCCGTCAGCAGCTGCCGGTCCAGCGCGATGCGCTCGGAGATGAACGTGTCACGGCGGATGATCGCGCGGAACAGGCCCGCCTGCGTGCTTTCCAGCACCCGGCGCAGGCGGCGGTCGGAATAGGCGCGGTTGCCGACGAAAGAGATCCGCTCGGTCTCGACCACGCGGCCCTCGGCCACTTCGAACACCAGGTCGACACGGTTGTCGCTGCGGCGGATGATCCGCGGCGTCACGGTGGCGGTCAGTCGGCCGGCGACGCGATAGGCCTCGGCGATGGCGTTGGCGTCCTGTTCGGCGACGCTGGGCGAATAGGTGCGCCGCGGCGTCGATTGCAGCGTCGGCAGAAGCGCGTCGTCGTCGAGACGGTCATTGCCCTCGATCGAGATGCGGTTGATCGTCGGGTATTCGCGCACCGCGATCACCAGGGTGGTGCCGCGCGGCTCGATGGTGACCTCTTCGAACAGGCCGGAATTCTGGATGCGCTGCAGCGCGTCGTTGACCTGCGCACCGGACACGACCGCGCCGGGCGTGATGCCCGCGTAGGTCAGGATCGCGGAATCGCTGACCCGCTCGTTGCCCTGCACGTCGAAACCCGTGAAGCGGAAGGTCTGCGCCTGAGCGGTGGACGAAAAGCCCGTGGCAAGGCCCGTAGCAAGCACAAGGCAGGTCGCCAAGGCCATGGAAACACGAGAAAATCCCGAGCCGAACAAAGGGCTGTGCCCAAGGAAAGCTAGGCGTGCGCGCAGACGCATAGGCATCGATTCCAACCCCGTGTTCTTCAGCAGACCCTCCTTGCCTAGCGGAGGGCCAAGGGGTTGTCAAAACGATCACATCGGGGTGCGCGTCTTCCGGTGGCTGTGCCACATTTTCGCCATGATCCCGCAACTGGCCCTGTGCGGGCGGCCCGGCGTCAGTGGTCTGCCGGGTATTGGAGCAGCGCCGCGGCCAGCACGAGGGCTGCGCTGATCAGCAGCGGCACCAGCAGCCGATCCGCGTTCAGCTGCACCAGAACCGACATGTGACGGGTGTTTTCGACGATCAGTTTCATCTGCTCACTCTCTCGGCGCACTCGATACGGGGCCACCCGCGCAGGGGCGGCCACGCCCAAGGAGTGCCCCGCGAGTGTGGCAGGAATTCGGCCCGACCGGGGCCAGACTGCGGAGATTGCGCCAAGCGTCCCGGCATCGGGACAGCCGGGGATCAGGGGCAGAAGATGTCGTTGGTCAGCGCGAACAGCATCAGCGACAGGAGCAGCGTCAGGCCGATGGTCATGAACAGCCGCAACGCCTTTTCCGAGGGCGGCTTGCCCGTCACCGCCTCGTAGGCGTGAAACACCAGGTGGCCGCCATCCAGAACCGGGATCGGGAACAGGTTCAGAAGCCCCACCGCCGTGGACAGGACCGCGACGAACCAGATGAAATTGTCGATGCCCTGGCTTGCCGCCGCGCCCGAGGTCTCGGCGATGCCGATGGGGCCTTGCAGGTTGCACGAGGAAATCGCGCCCGTGATCATGTGCCACAGCCCCGACAGCGAGCTTTTCACCACGAACAGCGTCTGTTCCGCCCCGTACATCAGCGCCGCGCCGGGGCCGACGGCCTGCCGCACCGGCTCGAAGCTCAGGCCGCCGGTGACGCCGATCAGCCAGCGGGTCTCGAACCCGCCCTCGGGCAAGGGCAGGTCGGTGCGACGCGGCGACAGGGTGACCTCCATCGTCTCGCCCGCGCGCCAGATCGTCAGCGTCAGCGGCGCGCCCTCGGCCTCGGCCACCGCCTCGCGCAGCTGGCGGAAGGCGTAGATCGGCGCGCCGTCCACGTCGCGGATCACGTCGCCCTCTTCCAGCCCCGCGGAAATCGCGGCGGATTGCGGCGCGACCGATTGCACCAGCGGGATCAGGGGAAAGGCGGCCTCGGTCTCGATCACCGCGCCGTCGCGCTCCACGGTATAGGTGACGGTGGGCTGCGGCGGCAGTTTCTCGGCGACCTCGACGATCTCGTTGAAGGCGCTGACCTCCTGCCCCGCCACGGCCAGGATCAGGTCGCCCGCCTCAAGCTGCTGGACATCGGCCGGCAAAGGCGCCTGCGCACCGACCAGCGGCTCGTCGGCCGTGCGCCCGGTGAAGGCGAGGAACAGCGCGAAGATCAGGATCGACATGATGAAGTTGAAGATCGGCCCGGCCGCGACCGTGGCCGAGCGCGCCCAGAGCGGCGCGCCATGCATCGAGCGGCGGCGTTCCTCGACATCCAGCGCATCCAGCGCCGCCCCGTCCTTGCCCGAGGCCGCATCGGCATCGCCAAGGAACTTGACGTAGCCGCCGAAGGGAAGTGCCGCGATCTGCCAGCGCGTCCCGCGCCTGTCGGTGCGGCTGAGCAGCACGGGGCCGAAGCCGATGGAAAACACCTCGGCATGGATGCCCGACCAGCGCCCGACGATGTAATGCCCGTATTCATGCACGGCCACGATGATCGACAGCGCGGCCACGAAGGCCGCAAGCGTGAAGGCGATGCTGCCGAACTGGGGGATGAACTCCATGACTTACGTGCGCTCCATCTTCTCGATCTCGGACCAGGCCGTGTTACGGGCCATGTGGTCGGTATGTAGGACGTCCTCAAGACCGGACATGGGCGAAACAAGGCAAAGCCGGGGCGATATCGCGGACAGGGTGCGGTCCACGACCTCGGACATCTGCATGAAACCGATGCGCCCCGCGATGAAGGCGTCCAGCGCGATCTCCTTGGCGGCGTTGAAGACCGCGCCGCTGCGCCCGCCCGCCTCCATCACCTCGCGCGCGATCCTGAGCGCGGGGTAACGCACCAGGTCGGGGGCATAGAACTCCAGCGTGGCGATCTGCGCAAGGTCGATCCGCGCGACGGGCAACTCGCGCCGGTCGGGCCAATGCAGCGCGTAGCCGATGGCGTGGCGCATGTCGGGCGCGCCCAGATGCGCCATCAGCGCCCCGTCGCGGAAGCCGACAAGCGCATGAACGATGCTTTGCGGATGCACCACCGCCTCGATCCGGTCGGGCCCGACGCCGAAGAACTCTTTGGTCTCGATCAGCTCCATACCCTTGTTGAACATCGAGGCTGAATCGATCGTGATGCGCTGGCCCATCGCCCAGTTGGGATGCGCGCCCGCATCGGCGACGGTGGCCTTGGGCAGCGCCTCGAGCGGCCAGTCGCGCAGCCCCCCGCCGGAGGCGGTGATGATGATCTTCTCGACCGCCTCCATCTCTTCGCCGACGAGCGCCTGGAAGACGGCGGAATGCTCGCTGTCTACCGGCAGGATCGTGGCCCCATGCGCCCGTGCCTCGGCCAGCAGGAGGGGGCCCGCGGTCACAAGGCTTTCCTTGTTGGCCAGCGCCAGCGTGGTGCCATGCCTGAGCGCGCGGAACCCCGGCGCAAGCCCCGCCGCCCCCACGATGGCCGACATGACCCAGTCGGCGGGCCGGTCGGCGGCCTCGACCAATGCACCCTGCCCGGCCGTGGCCTCGACCCCCGACCCGGCGAGCGCCGCGCGCAGGTCGTCCAGCCGGTCGTCATGGGCGGTGACCGCCACCTCGGCCTTCAGGCGGATCGCGTCCTCGGCCAGTTGCGCGATATTCGCGCCCCCGGTCAGCGCCACCACGCGGTACGCCCCCGGATCGCGCGCGATCAGATCGACGGTGTTCTGTCCGATGGAGCCTGTCGCCCCGAAGATGCTGACGCTTCGCATGTCCCCGCCCTATCCTAGAGCGGCGGCGGCGGAAAGGCCGTCAGGCTCTCGACGATCACCAGAAGGAAGGCCGCGCCGAGCAGCCCGTCGAACCGGTCGTAGACGCCGCCATGACCGGGCAGGAGGTTGGACGAATCCTTCACCCCCATCTGCCGCTTCACCGCCGATTCCGCGATGTCGCCCATCTGGCTGGCCATGGCGAGCGCCACGGAAATGCCGATCAGCTCGATCCCCGAGCCGGTCTTGGCCATGAAGGCCCAGCCGACCAGCGCCGCCCCCAGCCAGCCCGCGACCGTGCCCGACCATGTCTTTTTCGGGCTGACCTTCGGCCAGAACTTCGGCCCGCCGAGGATGCGACCCGCGAAATAGCCCAGGATGTCGGAGGCGGCCACGACAAGCACCAGCCACAGCATCCAGGTCAGGCCGAAACTGTCGCGGTGCAGGATCAGGCCGAACCCCGCCAGCAGGATCATTGCCGTCATGGTGATGAAAAGCCGCCGGTTGCGCTCCAGCAGGGCGACGCCCGCAAGCGGCACAGCCATCGCCAAAGGCAAGGCGAAACCGACCGGCAACAGCTTGGTGGCGAGGATCGCCGCCCCCGCCATCGCGCCGAGGATCAGCGCCCGGCGCGGTCCGCCGCCCAGCATCCGGGCCAGCTCCCAGACCAGCGCGGCCGTCAGCACCAGCACCAGCCCGGTGAACCACCAGCCCCCGGCCCAGACCGCAGCCAGGCCGACGCAGGCGATCACGAGGCCCGTCGCCATCCGCGTGGCGAGATCCGCGAAACTGCCCTGTCCCAGCGCCAACCCGTTCCCCTCAGGCGGCAGGCACCGCGCCGAAGCGGCGCTCGCGCATCCCGTAGCGCGACAGCACCTCGGCAAAGACGGCGGGGGTGAAGTCGGGCCAGAGCGTGTCGATGAACTCGTATTCCGAATAAGCCGACTGCCACAGCAGGAAGTTCGAGATCCGCGCCTCGCCGCTCGTGCGGATCACGAGGTCGGGGTCGGGCAGCACATGGGTGTCGAGGTAGCGCGGAAAGGTCTCGTCGCAGATCTGGCGCGGGTCCAGCTTGCCCATCGCCACGTCATGCGCCAGCCGCCGCGCGGCGCGGGTCACCTCGTCCCGGCCACCGTAATTCAGCGCGATGGTCAGGTTGGTGCCGGTGTTGTCGGCGGTCAGAAGCTCGAGATTGTCCATCAGGTCGACCAGCGAAGGCTCCAGCCGCACGCGGTCGCCGATGAAGCGGACGCGCACGTTTTCCTCGTGGAGCGAGCGGGTTTCGCGGCGGATGTAGCGCTTGAACAGCTTCATCAGCCCCGCGACCTCGGTCTGGGTGCGCTTCCAGTTCTCGGTCGAGAAGGCGAAGATCGTCAGGTATTTGACGCCGAGACCGGGGCAGGCCCGCACGATCTCCTTCACGCGCTTGGCCCCGGCGTGATGCCCGATCAGCCGCGGACGGCCGCGGTTCTGCGCCCAACGCCCGTTGCCGTCCATGATGATCGCCACATGGCGCGGTGCCTGTTGGGGGGTCTTCATCGCTGCCGTCCTCGCTTGCCTTCATCGGCAGGCATAGCCGCTCCTGCGGGGTCGGCACAGACCGGAAACCCCTCCCCGCGCGGGAAACCGCCGGATGGTGCCGCTAGGGCAACAATCCGGCGCACGCGCCCGATGCTCAGACCTGCATGATCTCGCCCTGCTTGGTCTCGAGCGCGCTGTCGACCTTGGCGATATGGGCGTCCGTGATCTCCTGCACCTCGGCCTCCCAGAGTTTCACGTCGTCTTCCGACATGCCCGCGGCCTTGGCCTTCTTGATCTGGTCCATGCCGTCGCGGCGCACGTTGCGGATGGCGACGCGGGCATGCTCGGCATATTGGGCCGCGACCTTGGTCAGCTCGCGGCGGCGTTCCTCGTTCAGCTCGGGGATCGGCAGCATGATGATCGTGCCGTTGAGCTGCGGGTTGATGCCCAGCCCGCTTTCGCGGATCGCCTTCTCGACCTTGCCGACAAGGCTCTTGTCCCAGACGTTGATCGTGACCATCCGCGGCTCGGGCACGTTCACGGTGCCCACCTGGTTGATCGGCGTCATCGAGCCATAGGCATCGACCTGCACCGGGTCGAGCATCGAGGCCGAGGCGCGGCCCGTTCTGAGCGAGGCGAACTCTGTCCTGAGCGAGGCGATCGCCCCGTCCATGCGCCGTGCCAAATCATCGGTGTCGATGTCGATCTCGTCCTCGGACATGCCCCGTCTCTCCGTCAGGTTTTCGTGCTGAACGCGGTTCTAAGGTCTCAGGAGACCTTTGTATAGGTGCCCTGCCCCGCCAGTATCCCGCGGAAGCCGCCCGGCTCGTCGAGGCTGAAGACGATGATCGGCAGGTCGTTTTCGCGCGCCAGCGCGATGGCCGAGGCGTCCATGACGCCCAGGTGCTGCGCCAGCACCTCGTCATAGGTCACCGTCTCATACCGCTTGGCGTCGGCGTGTTTCTTGGGGTCCTTGTCATAGACCCCGTCGACCTTGGTGCCCTTGAAGATCGCCTCGCAGTTCATCTCGTTGGCGCGCAGGGTGGCTGCGGTGTCGGTGGTGAAATACGGGTTCCCTGTGCCGGCCGCGAAGATGCAGACGCGCTTTTTCTCGAGATGCCGCACGGCGCGGCGGCGGATGTAGGGCTCGGCCACCTCGTTCATCGTGATCGCCGAGATCACGCGGGTGAAGACGCCAAGGCTTTCCAGCGCCGATTGCATCGCCAGCGCGTTCATCACGGTGGCCAGCATCCCCATGTAATCGGCGGTGGTCCGCTCCATCCCCTGCGCACTGCCCTGGAGCCCGCGGAAGATGTTGCCGCCGCCGATCACCATGCAGATCTCGACCCCGAGGTCATGGACGATCTTCACCTCGCGCGCGATGCGCTCGACGGTGGGCGGATGCAGGCCGAATCCCTGGTCGCCCATCAAGGCCTCGCCCGAGATCTTCAGCATGACGCGGCTGTAGAGCGGCTCGACCGAGGGGGCGGTTTCGTCCGGCATGGGTGTTTTCCTTTGGCTGTGTTCGGCTGGCACGTGGGAACGCGGCATTGCGCGGGGCGCACCATGGTCTAAAACCGGGGCGGGTTCAACGCCCCTTCGGGCGGCCAACCCTGCACCCGCGCCCACGGCGCGTTCCGCATCGCACCATCAGCACCACAAGGCAGCGCGTTGATTTCACTCGACTCCATCCCGCCGGACCGCCCCGTTCTGATCGCAGGGCCGACCGCCTCGGGCAAATCGGCGCTGGCGCTTCGCATCGCCGAGGCGCAGGGCGGCGTGATCATCAACGCCGATGCGCTGCAGGTCTACGAGGGCTGGCGCATCCTGACCGCCCGCCCCTCCCCCGAAGAGGAGGCGCGCGCACCCCACGCGCTTTACGGCCATGTCCCGTTCGGGGCGGAGTATTCCGTCGGCGACTGGCTGCGCGCGCTGCGCCCGCTCCTGTCCGGCGCGGCCCGCCCGATCATCGTCGGAGGCACCGGCCTCTACTTTCGCGCGCTGACCGAAGGGCTGGCCGAGATCCCGGCGATCCCGCCCGAGGTCCGGGCCGAGGCCGACACGATGCCCGACGCGGGCCTGCTGGCCGCGCTCGACCGGGTCGACCCGGTGCTGGCCGCACGCATCGACCGGCAGAACCGCGCCCGCGTGCAGCGCGGCTGGGAGGTCTGGCGCGCCACCGGCCGCCCCCTCAGCGCGTGGCAGGCCGAGACGGCCGCGCCCGACCTGCCGCTTGCGCAGACCGTGCCGCTGGTGATCGACGCCGACCGCGACTGGCTCAACGACCGCATCGCGCGGCGCTTCGACAGGATGCTGGACGAGGGCGCGCTGGAGGAGGCGCGCGCCAACCTGCCGCGCTGGGACACGGCGGGCGGCGCGCGCAAGGCCATCGGCGCGCCCGAGCTGATCGCGCATCTGCGCGGCGAGATGACGCTGGCACAGGCGCGCGAGGCCGCCATCATCGCCTCGCGCCAATATGCCAAGCGTCAGCGCACCTGGTTCCGCGCCCGGATGGGCGGCTGGACGTCGGTTCGCCTGCCCTGACCGGCGACCGCCTTGCATATTTCGAACCTGCGCCGCAGCTTGGCCCCATGGCCGAGTCACACCGCTCCTTCTCCGTCCTGTCGCTGGGCAAGCTGCGCATGCAGGAGGCGTGGCGGCTGGAACACCTGCACAGCCAGACCCGCCACCGGCTTTACTGGGTGACGCGCGGACAGGGCCGCGTGACGGTCAACTGCATCACCCGCGGGTACGGGCCCAACACCGCCGTCTTCGTGCCCGCGGGCTGCCAGATGGCGCTGGAGCTGCCGAGCCAGCTTCAGGGGCTCGAGCTGTCGCTGCCGCCCGAGGCGGAGCTGCACCTGCCCGAGGCGCCCTTTCACCTGCGCATCTCGCATATCGAGGCGCAGGCGAGCCTGACCAGCCATGTCGAGAAGATCGAGCGCGAGCTGTCCGCCCGCGCCCCGGCGATGGACCGGGCGTTGATGGGCTACGGGCTGCTGATCTCGGCCTGGATGCAGCGCGAACTGGGCCGGGCCGAGGGCGCCATCCTGCGCGAAAGGACGCACCGCCTCGCCGAGCTCTACGCCGAGAAGATGGAGGCGCAATTCCGCTCGGGCCGGGGCGTCGCCGACTATGCCGAGGCGCTGCAGGTCACGCCGACGCACCTGTCGCGCGTCTGCAAGGACGCCGCCGGCCGCCCAGCCCATGCCCTGCTGGTCGAACGCGTGATGCACGAGGCCCGCCGCCTGCTGCGCGACACCGACATGCCGGGCCGCGAGATCGCCCAGACCCTCGGGTTTTCCTCGGCGGCCTATTTCACCCGCGCCTTCCAGCAAGCGACGTCACACACGCCCAGCGAGTTCCGCGCTGCACCGCGTCGCTTCTGAGCTGTGCAGGTGCAGAAACCCGGAAAAAGGGTTGCGAGCGACGGCCATGTCGTTTTTGTTGGGGGTGGGTGTCGCAAACGATGCCAAACCATTCGCAACCGGCGATTGACGAATATCGAATTCTGCTGACGACTGGGCCCGTGGGTTCAGCTTACGTCTCGTAAGGGGCGGCGAAACGTCAGACCGAAGAAACAACCAAGTCAAGCAACACCACAGGGAGAACATACATGTTGCCAACGACAACCCAGCATCTCGAAAACCATCCGGTCGCCGAGATGTATGCCGAGGAGTACAAGGCAGGCCAGCTCAGCCGCCGCGAATTCCTCGTGCGCTCGACCGCGCTGGGCGTTTCCGCCGCGGCGGCCTACTCGATGATCGGCCTCAGCCCGGCCATGGCCGGTGGCCACATGGTCACGCCGCCGATGGGCGGCAGCCTGCGCATCCAGATGGAGGTGCGCGCCCAGAAGGACCCGCGCACCTACGACTGGTCGCAGCTGGCCAATGTCGTGCGCGGCACGCTCGAATACCTCGTCGAAAGCCGCGCCGACGGCTCCTTCGCCGGTGTCCTGCTCGAAGGCTGGGAAGCCAACGAGGACGCCTCGCAATACACCCTGCGCGTGCGTCAGGGCGTGACCTTCAACAACGGCGACGCCTTCACCGCCGAGGACGTGGCCGCCAACTTCCGCGGCTGGTGCGACGCCACGGTCGAGGGCAACTCGATGGCCGCCCGCATGGGCGCGCTGGTCGACCCCGAGACGAACCAGGCGCGCGAGGGCGCGATCGAGGTTGTCGACGACTACACCGTCGTGGTCACCTTCCCGGCCTCCGACATCACGCTGATCGCGGGCATCGCCGACTATCCGGCCGCCGTGCAGCACCGTGACCTGATCGGCACCAACCCGCTGGATCACGGCGTGGGCACCGGCGCCTACCGCGTCACCGATTACGAGGTCGGCGTCTCGGCCCGGCTCGAGAAGAACCCCGATCACACCTACTGGGGTGACGCCTATCTCGACGAGATCGTCTTCATCGACCTCGGCCAGGACCCGGCGGCATGGTTCGCGGGCGCCGAAGCCGGTGAATTCGACATGACCTACGAGACCGTGGGCGAGTTCGTCGATCTGTTCTCGGCAATCGGCTGGACCCAGTCGGAAGTGGTGACCGCCGCGACCGTCGTGATCCGTCCGAACCAGAACAACGCGCCCTATGACAACGTCATGGTGCGCAAGGCGATCCAGCTTGCCGTCGATCCGCAGGTCTGCCTCGACCTCGGCATCAACGGCCAGGGCATCGTGGCCGAGCATCACCATGTCTGCCCGATCCACCCGGAATACGCCGAGCTGCCGCCGCTGACCGTGGACAAGGACGCCGCAGCGGCCATGCTGGCCGAAGCGGGTCACGCGGACCACGTCTTCGAGATCGTGTCGATCGACGACGACTACCGCCGCAACACCACCGACGCCGTCGCCGCACAGCTGCGCGATGCCGGCATGACGGTGGAACGGACGGTCATCCCCGGTTCGACCTTCTGGAACGACTGGACGACCTACCCGTTCTCCTCGACGAACTGGAACCACCGCGAACTTGGCGTGATCGTTCTCAACCTCGCCTATCGCTCCGGCGTGGCGTGGAACGAGTTCGGCTACGCGAACCCCGAGTTCGACGCGCTGCTCGACCAGGCGAACGGCATCGCCGACGCCGACGGGCGCCGCGAGGTGATGGCGCAGCTCCAGCAGATCCTGCAGGAGGACGCCGTGACGCTGCAGCCCTACTGGCGGTCGCTGTTCCGGCATTACCGTGACGGGGTTCTCAACGCGGAGATGCATCCGAAGTTCGAGATCAACGTCCACTATCTCGGCGTCGAGGCCTGATCGACGCAAGCGGCGGCCCGGAGAACCCCTCCGGGCCGCCGTCCCCGGACAGGGCGCAGCCCTGCCGATCCTGACCGAGGCCCGCGACAGAACGGGCCATGCCACGCCGCACCGGCACAGCTCTAACGACAGGGGACTTCATGGCATTCTTCATCCTGCGCCGCGTCGGCGTGATGGTGCTTACTGCCCTTTGCCTGACCTTCGTGGTCTTTTTTCTCACGAACCTTTACCCGAACCTCGAAAAACTCGCCAAGACGCAGGGCAATGCCCGCATGACCGACACCGAGGTCGCCAGCTGGATCGACCGCAACGGCTACGGCGGCCCGATGATCCTGCGATACGGCGAATGGCTGGGCGTGATGCCCGGCTGGGTGCGCGAGGACCCGGTGAACGGCGAATGGCGCGGGCGCTGCCTCGAGCGCGGCCAGACCCCGGAGGACGCGCCGCGCTATTGCGGGCTGCTGCAGGGGGATCTCGGCTTTTCCACCGTCTCGGATGACGAGGTGTCGAACATCATCGGCGGCCGTCTCGCCCTGACCGGCGTCCTGATGTTCTGGGCCTTTGCCGTCATGGTGCCCTCGGCGCTGCTGGTGGGCGTGCTGGCGGGGATGCGCGAGGGAAGCCGCCTCGACCGAAGTCTGTCGACGCTTGCCATCGGATCGACCGCGACCCCGGAATACGTCTCGGGCGTTATCTTCATCGTGTTGCTCGCTTCCAGCCAGGCGGGACTGTCGCCGCTGCTGGTCGAATGGGGCTGGCTCGATGGCGGCACGCTGTTCCTCGGCTCGGCGCGCTCGGCGATGGACGGGCCGAATTTCTGGAACTTCACCCTGCCGGTGATGACCATCGCGCTCTACGGCATGGGCTACATCGCGCGCATGACCCGCGCCTCCATGGCCGAGGTGATGACCGCGCAATACATCCGCACCGCGCGGCTGAAGGGCGTGAGCTTCCGCAACATCGTGCTGAAACACGCGCTGCGCAATGCGCTGATCGCGCCCTTCACCGTCATCATGCTGCAGTTCCCCTGGCTGCTGACCGGCGTGGTGATCGTCGAGACGCTCTTCAACTACAACGGCTTCGGCTGGACACTGGTGCAAGCCGCCTCGAACAACGACATCGAGCTGCTTCTGGCCTGTTCCATCGTCGCCGTCTTCGTCGTGCTGGTGACGCAGCTCATATCCGACATCGGGTATGTGTTCCTGAACCCGCGCATCCGCATTTCCTGAGGGAGGACCATAGATGGAACCCTTGAGCTGGTCCGGCGCGCTCGGCCCCTTCCTCAACCCGCTGATGCTGGCCGCCGTCGTGGTCTTCGTTGCGGGCTTTCTCGCCAATACCGTGATGACCCTTGCGGGCCTGCGGGCGGGCGAGATGGTGGTCAACCCCGACCACACGCTCAGCCTGCGGCGCACGCCCGTCGATTACGCGCTGATGTCGATGAAATACGCGGTGCTGCTGGTGCTCGCCTGCTGCCTTGTCTACGTGGTGGCCGGCGTCGTGATCGCCGCGCCCGAAACCACGGGCATCATCGGCGCCATGGCCGCGCGGCTCACGCCGGTCTGGATCGCGCTGGTCGCGCTCTTTGCCGTGTCGATCACCTTCAAGCGCAAGCTCGGCCTCTACGGCAAGCTCTTCGACAGCATGATCGGCATGATCGGCTTCGGGCTGGTGATGTTCTGGATCTTCACCGCGCTCTTCGCGGGGATGGTCGCCACCCACGGGCCGATCGACGTCATCAGCCAGATGCGCAACGAACTGCCGGGCTCGCCCCTGCCCTCGCCCGAGGACGGACAATACGCCTGGTATCTTCTGGGGGGCGACAACCTCGGCCGCGATGTCTTCAGCCGGATGGTCTACGGCTCGTTCGAGGTGCTGAAGATCGCGCCCCTTGCCACCCTCTTCGCCTTCATGGTCGGCATCACGCTGGGCCTTCCGGCAGGCTATTACGGCGGCAGGCTCGACACGGTCATCACCTTCATCGCCAACCTCGTGCTGGCCTTCCCGGTGATCCTGCTCTTCTACCTGCTGGTGACACCCGAGATCGTGGCGGCGGGCGTTCCGAACTACCTGTCGCTGGTGCTGTTCATCTTCCCGCTGCTGTTCCTCGTGGTGCTCTTCAACTCGCGCTACAGGACGCAGCCGCCGGTGCGCAACGTCATCGTCTCGGTCGTGCTGGTGCTGGGCGGTCTGGCCTACCTGTCGCTCATCTCGGACAAGTCCGACCCCGATCTACCGTTGCTCTTCCGGCTCTGGCCCGAGGCGCTGGACCTCTTCGACATCCCCGGCAACCTGCTGATCGTCTTCGTCTCGGTCGTCTTCGTGAACTCGCCCACGGTGTTCCGCATCGTCCGCGGCATCGTGCTCGACATCAAGACGCGCGACTACGTGGCCGCGGGCCAGACCCGTGGCGAAGGCCCGTGGTACATCATGCTGTGGGAGATCCTGCCGAACGCCCGTGGCCCCCTGATCGTCGATTTCTGCCTGAGGATCGGCTACACCACGATCCTGCTCGGAACGCTGGGCTTCTTCGGCCTCGGCGTCTCGCCGGAATCACCTGACTGGGGATCGACGATCAACGAGGGCCGCCGCCTTCTGACGATCTACCCGCATCCCGCCCTGCCCCCGGCGCTTGCCCTCATGAGCCTCGTTCTTGGCCTGAACCTCTTGGCCGACGGGTTGCGTGAAGAAAGCCTGAGGGACTGAAGATGCAGAATTTTCGCATGAAAATTCGCACCCGCCGAAATCTTCGGACGAAGATTTCGGCGGGCGGACAACCGAACACGAGGGAAACCCGCCATGCTCGATGAAACCCCCGATCCCTCCAGCGTCGTTCCCGAAACCTACGACGGCCCGATCCTCGAGATCGAGAACCTCTCGATCTCCTTCTTCACGCGGCTGCGGGAAATCCCCGCCGTGATGGACTTTTCCACCAAGGTCATGCCCGGCGAGGCGATGGGCCTTGTGGGCGAGTCCGGCTGCGGCAAGTCCACCGTGGCGCTTGGCGTGATGCAGGACCTTGGCGTGAACGGCCGCATCGTCGGCGGCTCGATCAAGTACAAGGGCCGCAATCTCAACGAGATGAGCCAGGAGGAACTGCGCGCGATCCGCGGCCGCGAGATCGCCATGATCTACCAGGAGCCGATGGCCTCGCTCAATCCCGCCATGCGGATCGGCCGGCAGCTGATGGAAGTGCCCATGATCCACGAGGGCATCTCCGAGGCCGAAGCCTACAAGCGCGCCCTCGAGGTCGTGACCGACGTGCGCCTGCCCGACCCCGAACGGATGCTGCGCTCCTACCCGCACCAGCTGTCCGGCGGCCAGCAACAGCGCATCGTCATCGCCATGGCGCTGATGTCGAAACCCTCGCTCCTGATCCTCGACGAGCCGACCACCGCGCTCGACGTGACGGTCGAGGCAGCCGTGGTGGACCTGGTCAAGGATCTCGGCCGGAAATACGGCACCTCGATGCTGTTCATCTCGCACAACCTCGGCCTCGTGCTCGAGACCTGCGACCGCATCTGCGTGATGTATTCCGGCGAGGCGGTCGAGACCGGCTCGATCACCGATGTCTTCGACCAGATGCAGCACCCCTACACGCAGGCGCTGTTCCGCTCGATCCCTCTGCCCGGTGCCGACAAGACCCAGCGCCCGCTGGTGGCCATTCCGGGCAATTTCCCCCTGCCCCATGAACGCCCGCCGGGCTGCAACTTCGGACCGCGGTGCGACTACTTCCAGCAAGGGCGCTGTGACGCGCAAGAGATCCCGATGGTCGGCGTGCCGGGCAATGACCGCCACGCGACCCGCTGCCTGCGCCACGAGGAAATCGACTGGGACGCCCCGCTTGCGGCCGCGGTGGAACAGGCCGGCACCGAGAAGGGCGACGTCGTGCTGCGGGTCAACAACCTCAAGAAATATTACGAGGTCGCGGCCAGCGCGCTGTTCGGCGGCGGCGACACGCGGGTCGTGAAGGCGAACGAGACGCTCAGTTTCGAGGCCCGCGAAAGCGAGACGCTGGCCATCGTGGGCGAGTCGGGCTGTGGCAAGTCCACGCTCGCCAAGGTGTTGATGGGGCTCGAGACGGCCACCTCGGGCGAGGTCCATCTCGGCAACCGCTCCATCGGCAACACCGCCATCGAGGACCGCGGCACCGACACGGTGTCCTCGATCCAGATGGTGTTCCAGAACCCGTTCGACACGCTCAACCCCTCGATGACCGTGGGCCGCCAGATCATTCGCGCGCTCGAGGTCTTCGGCATCGGCGCATCGGACGCCGAGCGGCGCAACCGGATGCTGGAACTTCTCGACCTCGTGAAACTGCCCCGCGCCTTCGCCGACCGCATGCCGCGGCAGCTGTCGGGCGGGCAGAAGCAGCGCGTCGGCATCGCGCGCGCCTTTGCGGGCGACGCGCGGATCGTGGTGGCGGACGAACCCGTCTCGGCGCTCGACGTCAGCGTGCAGGCCGCGGTGACCGACCTGTTGATGGAGATCCAGCGCACCCAGAAGACGACGCTTCTGTTCATCTCCCACGACCTGTCCATCGTGCGCTACCTCAGCGACCGGGTGATGGTGATGTATCTCGGCCACGTGGTCGAGATCGGCGAGACCAACCAGGTCTTCAGCCCGCCCTACCACCCCTATACCGAGGCGTTGTTGTCGGCCGTTCCGATCGCCGACACCAAGGTGAAGAAGAAGCACATCGTGCTCGAGGGCGACATCCCCTCGGCGATGAACCCTCCGCCGGGTTGCCCGTTCCAGACGCGCTGCCGCTGGAAATCCGAGGTGCCGGGCGGCAAATGCGAGACCGAGGTGCCGCCGATGGTGACGCTGGCCGAGGGGCACCAGGTCAAGTGTCACCTGTCGCGTGAGATCCTCGAACGGATGGAACCGGTCATCACCTTCGACGCGGCGGAATAAGCGCCGTCGGCGCTCAGGGCACCTCGTGCCCGAGCGCCGCGGTGTAGATCTCGAACCAGGTCTGCCGATCAAGCGTCACTTTAGCCGCGTCGCCCAAGCCCTTGATCCGGCGCAGGTTGTTGGTTCCCATCACCGGCAGGATCAGCGCCGGATGCCGCAGCAGCCAGGCGACCGCCACGGCCTCCGGCCCCACGCCCGCCTCCGCGCCGATGCGCGTCAGCACCTCGCGCACCGCGGCGCCTTCGTCACCGAACAGACGCCCGCCCGCCAGCGGCGACCAGGCCATGATCGGCACGGCTTTCTCCTGCATCCAGGCGACCTCGCCATCGGTCAGCGGGGCATGATGCATGACCGACAGCTCGACCTGGTTGGTCGCCAGCGGCACCTCCATCGCCGATTGCAGCAGCGACCAGTCATGCCGCTTGAAGTTCGACACGCCGACCGCGCGCACCTTTCCGGCAGCCACCAGCGTATCGAGCGCATGGCCCGTTTCCTCGTGGTTCATCAGCGGATCGGGACGGTGTATCAATAGCAGATCAATCACCTCGATCCCCATCGCGCTCAGCGATTGTTCGACCGAAGCGGTGATGTGATGCGCCGAGGTGTCGTAGTATTTCACCCGCCGGTCCGCGTAGCGGCCCACGGGCGCGATGATGTCGCATTTGGTGACGATCTCGATCTTGTCGCGCAGGCCGGGGGCCGCCCGCAGCGCATCGCCCAGGATCGCCTCGGCGGTGTAGCCGCCGTAGATGTCGGCCTGGTCCATCGTCGTGATGCCCTGTGCGAGGCACGCCTCGATCTTGGCCTGAACATGCGCGGGCGAGGTATCCGCGTCATCACCCAGCCGCCACATGCCGTAGACGATGCGGCTGACATCAAGCGGCCCTACTTTCACACGATCCATCAGCGTCTCTCCCCAATCCCCAGTGGTGTGGCGGGCGTGCTCGCGGGCACCCGCCCGTATTCATGCGGCAGCGAGCAGGTCTTCAGCTCCGGCATCACCAGCCGCCCGAAATGCTCGCATTCGTCCATATGCGGATAGCCCGAGAAGATGAAGGCCCGGATGCCCATCTTGCGATAGGCCTCGATCTCGGACAGCACCTGGTCGGCGGAGCCCACCAGCGCCGCCCCGCAGCCCGAGCGCGCGCGACCGACGCCCGTCCACAGATGCGGTTCGACATAGCCGAACTTGTCCGCAAGCTCCCGCGCCTTGGCCTGGTGGCTGACGCCGAGCGACCCTGAGTCAAGCGCCCGCTCGCGGATCAGCTGCCCCAGCTCGTCGTTGAGCTTCGAGGTCAGATGCTCCGCATACTCCCGCGCCTCGGCCTCGGTGTCACGGACGATCATGTGAACGCGCAACCCGTAGTCGAGCGTTCTGCCATATCTTTCAGCGACTTGGTGGACGTCCTTCATCCTTTGCGCGAGCATCTCCTTGGGCTCGGGCCACATCAGGTAGACGTCGCAATGCTGCCCGCAGAGCTCCAGCGCGTCGGGGGAATATCCCCCGAAATACAAGAGCGGCCCGCCGGTCTGGTAGGGCTTGGCCGGGTCGGTCGTCAGCCCTTTGAAATCATAGACTTGGCCGGTGTAGTTGATCTGATCTTGGGTCCATGCCTGCTTCAGGATCTCCACCACCTCGCGGCTGCGCTGGTAGCGAAAGCCGCTCTCGGCCTTCTCGCCCGGAAAATCCGACGAGATGATATTCACCGTCAGCCGCCCCTCGAGCATGTGGTCGAGCGTGGCGAGGGTGCGCGCCAGCATGATCGGCTGCATCTCGCCGCAGCGCACGGCGGCAAGGAAGTTGATCTTGTCGGTGATCGGCGCGCAGCCCGCGACGAAACTCAGCGTGTCCTGCCCCACCTGGTAGGAGGACGGGCACAGGATGTTGCGGAACCCCTGTTTCTCGGCCGCCTTCACGATGCCCGAGCAATGCGCCCAGCTGGAACGCAGCCGCCCGTCGGGCACGCCGAGAAACTCGTAATCGTCCGAGCAAAGCGCCGCGAACCAGCTGACTTCGCTGGCGTCGAGATCGGGGGACGTGACGGGAACGACGGTCATGATGCGGCCCTCCCAAGCCTTGTGACTGGACAAAGGCGTAGCGCGGCGGGCACACTGGATCAATGGTGTATCAATCGGCGGAAACCAAGGGGGGCCGCGATGCAGGGGGCCTTGCCCAGCTACCTCAGGATCGCCGAGGCGCTGACCCGCGACATCGGCGCGGGGCTGCTGCGCCCCGGTGACAAGCTGCCGACCGAGCGCACGCTGGCCGCGCAGCACGGCGTGACGGTGACGACGCTGCGCAAGGCGCTGGCCGTGCTGACCGAGCGCGGTCTGCTGGAGCGGCGTCAGGGGTCGGGCAACTACATCCGTCCGGGCGAAGGCGCGCAGGGCACCTATGCACTCTTCCGGCTGGAACGCCCCGAGGGCGGCGGGCTGCCCACCGCCGAGCTGATCACGCTGACCCGCCGCGACAAGCCCGCCGATCTGCCCGATCTCGGCTCGGACGCGGCCCAGGCGTGGAACATCCGCCGGTTGCGCTCGCTCGACCACCAGCCCGTCGCGGTGGAGGACATCTGGCTCGACGGCCGTTTCGACGGCGCGCTCACGCCCGAGCGGGTCTCGGAATCGCTCTACCGCAGCTACCGCGAGCGTCTCGGCCTGCAGATCGCCCGCGCCGAGGACCGGCTGTCTGCGGGCGCCCTGCCCGGTTGGGCCGCCACCCGGCTGGGTCTGCCCGAGGGCGCGATGATGGGGCTTGCCCAGCGTCGCGCTTTCGACGCAGATGGGCGAATTGCGGAGGTCTCGACCACCTGGTTCGACCCCGCCCGCGCGGCCTATGTCGCGCGCATTCCGTGACGCGCAAGGGTTGGGAGGCCGCGCATGACACGATACGGCATCATCGGGTCCGGCATGATGGGGCAGGAGCATATCCGCAACATCGCCCTTCTGACCGAGGCCGAGGTTTCGGCCTTTGTCGAGCCCGATCCGGGCATGGCGGCGGCGACCCAAGGCCTTGTGCCGATGGCGGCCAATTGCCCCGACATCCCCAGCCTTCTGGCGCGCAACGACGTGGACGCGCTGGTCATCGCCTCGCCCAACCACATGCATGTCGGCCAGTTGAAACAGGTGGCGGGGCTGCGCCCCCTGCCCGTGCTGGTGGAAAAGCCGCTTTACACCGACGAGGCGCAGATCCCCGAGTTGCAGGAGATCATGGCGGCCTATCCCGCGCCCATCTGGGTGGCGATGGAATACCGCTACATGCCCCCGGTGCAAAAGTTCCGCGAGATGGCCGCAGAGGCCACCGGCGGCATCCGCATGCTCACGATCCGCGAGCACCGCTTTCCCTTCCTGACAAAGGTCGGCGACTGGAACCGCTTCAACCGCAACACCGGCGGCACGATGGTCGAGAAATGCTGCCATTTCTTCGACCTGATGCGCCTGATCCTCGAGGATGAACCGGTGCGCGTGATGGCCAGCGCCGGGCAGGCGGTGAACCACCTGGACGAGGCCTATGGCGGCGAGACGCCGGATATCTGGGACCACGGCTATGTCATCGTCGATTTCGCGCGCGGCGCGCGGGCGATGCTGGAGCTGTGCATGTTCGCCGAAGGCTCCCGTTACCAGGAGGAGATCTCCGCCGTCGGCCCCGCGGGCAAGATCGAGGCGCTGGTGCCGGGGCCCACGCGGTTCTGGAACTTCGACCACGGGCCGGCACCCACGCCCAAGGTCGTGGTCAGCCCGCGCAGCCCCGCAGGCCCGGTCGAGCATGAGGTGCCGGTGGACCGGCAGCTTTTGGCCGCAGGCGACCATAACGGGGCCACGTATTACCAGCACCAGCGCTTCCTCGAGGTGATCCGCAGCGGGCGGCGGCCCGAGGTGACGCTCGCCGATGGGGCCAACGCGGTGCGGATGGGACTGGCCGCGCAGGAGTCGGCGCGGACAGGACAGGCGGTTTCGCTGGTCTGAGCTTCGGCATAGATTGGGCCACATGACACCCCGGATCGACATCGGCATCGACGGCGGCGGCACCGGCTGCCGCGTGGCGCTGTCGGTCGCGGGCGGCCCGGTGCATGAGACACGCGGCGGCGCGGCCAATATCGTGACCGACCCTGCAGGGGCCGAGGCGGCGATCCGGCTGGCAATGACCGAGGCGTTGGCGGCCCATGGCCTCGGGCTGGATGCATTGGCCGAGGCCCGCATCTGCGCGGGCCTTGCCGGTGCGCGCCTGCCGGGCGAGGCCGACCGCTTCGCCACCCGCCTGCCCTTTCTCGCCTATGTCGTGGACGACAGCGTGACCGCCTTGGAGGGCGCGCTGGAGGGGGCCGAGGGCACGTTGGCAAGCCTTGGGACAGGCAGTTTCTTCATCTCGAAATCGGGCGGTCGTGTGACCCATGTCGGCGGCTGGGGCTTCCGCCTCGGCGACGAGGGGTCCGCCGCATGGGCGGGCCGGATGGCGCTGTCGCTGGCCCTGCGCGTGGCCGATGGCCGCCTGCCCGCCGACCCCTTGGCCGAGGCGCTGATGGCCGCCTGCCCGCCGCACCCCGTCCTCTGGGCGCGGGAGGCGACACCGGGGGATTTCGCGCAGCTGGTGAAGCTGGTCGTGGCGCATCCCGAAAGCGCGATCTCAGCAAGCGTGCTGGCCGCGATCCTCGGGGCCTTGCGCGAGGGGGTGGAGGCCGTGGGCCACGCCCCCGGCGCGCCCTGGGTGCTGACCGGGGGCTTGGGCGAGATGCTGGCGGGCCGCCTGCCCGAGGACCTGCGCGAAGGGCTGCGCCCGGCGTCGGGGCGTCCGCTTGACGGCGCGCTCAGGCTGGCGCGGGGCTTGCCGTGAGCTGGCTGACCGGTCTGGACCTGCTCGACGGGGCGGGCCTGCGCCGCAACATGGCGCTGCGGGTCGCGGGCGACCGGCTGGCCGAGGTGGCGGCGTTTGACGGGCAAAAGGGCACCGACCTGTCCGAGGGCGGCGCGCGGGCGCTGGTGACGCCGGGGCTGTTCGACCTGCAGGTCAATGGCGGCGCGGGGCTGATGCTGGGCGACTGCCGGACGCCCGCCGACGTGCTGACCATCGCCGCGGCCCATTGGGCCAGCGGCACGGCGGCGATCCTTCCCACGCTGATCTCGGACCGGCCCGAGGTGACGGCCCGCGTGATCGACCTCGTCGTCGCGGCGCAGGCGCAGGCGGAGACGCAGGCAACGGGGGCGTTGCCGGGCCTGCATCTCGAGGGGCCGCATCTGGCCATCGCGGGGGCGCATGACCCGGCCTGCCTCCGGCCCATGACCGACACCGACCTCGCGCTCTATGCCGAGGCCCGCGCCCGGCTCGGCCGCCTGCTGATCACCGTCGCGCCCGAAGTGGTGCCGCCCGCGCAGATCGCCGCGCTGACGGCGGAGGGCATTACCGTGGCGCTGGGTCATACCGCATGTGACAGGGATTTGGCCGAAAGCGCCTATGCGGCGGGCGCGGTCATGGCGACGCATCTCTTCAACGCGATGTCCGGGCTGCATCACCGCGCGCCGGGGCTGGTGGGGGCGACGCTCGACCGGGGCGCCCCCTTCGGGCTGATCGCGGACGGGGTGCATGTGGACCCCGCGGTTTTGCGCGTGGCGCTGCGCGCCAGCCCCGGCGCGGCGGTTCTGGTCTCGGACGCGATGGCGGTCGCGGGAACCGGGGCGGAGCGGTTTACCTTGGCAGGCCGCGAAGTGCTGCGCCGGAACGGGCGGCTGGAGCTGGCCGACGGCACGTTGGCGGGGGCGGACCTGACGCTTGTGCAGGCGGTGGAGAATGTCGCGGGATGGCTTTTCGCCGGGATCGAGGAGGTCGCGCCGATGGGGTTCGACGCGCCTGCCCGGGTGCTGGGCATGGAGGCGCCGGAGCTGGCCGAGGGGGCGGCGGCAAGACTGCTGGTCTGGCGCGGCGGGCGCGCGGTGGCGCGGGTGGATGGGGGCGGGGTCTTGCCCGTCATGGACGGGCAAGTGCCGGGATTGCCGGGCTGAAGCCCGGCCTACGGCCCTACAACGCCTGTCCCACCAGCGTGCCGATGGCGCTGGTCGCGGCCATGGCGAGCACGCCCCAGACCATCACGCGCAAGGCCGCGCGCCTGCGCGGTGCGCCGCCCGCCTGTGCGCCCAAAGCGCCAAGCGCGCCGAGCGCCAGCAGCGTGGCACCGCCGACCCACAGCGGCAGCGTCTCGAGCGGGGCCACGGCCCCCACGACCAGCGGCACCGCCGCCCCCGCGGCGAAGGTTCCGGCCGAGACCACGGCCGCCAGCATCGGCTGCGGCGGCGACAGGTCGGTCAGCCCGATCTCGTCGCGCAGATGCGCGCCAAGCGCGTCGGCGCGCGTCAGCTCCTCGGCCACCTCGCGGGCCAAGGTCGGCGGCAGGCCGCGGGTCTCGTAGATCGCGGTCAGCTCGTCCAGCTCCCCCTCGGGGTTGAGCCGCAACTCGCGCTTTTCCTTGGCGATATCGGCGCGCTCCACGTCCTCTTGGCTGGAGACCGAGACATATTCCCCCGCCGCCATGCTGAGCGCGCCCGCGACCAGGCCTGCGACGCCCGCCAGAAGGATCGTCACGTGATCGGCCGCCCCCGCGGCCACCCCCACGATCAGCGAGGCGGTCGAGAGGATGCCGTCATTCGCCCCCATCACCGCCGCGCGCAGCCAGCCCGAGCGGCTGGACAGATGCGGCTCCAGATGCGCCGAGGGGATGCCGTGATGCGTGGGCCGCGCCATCAGCCCAGCCCCATCTTGCCGGGGTTCAGGATGTTCAACGGGTCCACCGCCCGCTTGATCGCGCGCATCATCTCCATTGCGCCCGGCCCCAGTTCGCGCTCGAGGTATTTCGCCTTGCCCTGCCCTATCCCGTGCTCGCCGGTGCAGGTGCCGCCCATGGAAATCGCCAGGTCGTTGAGCCAGCCGATGAACTCCTCGGCGCGCGCGATCTCGGCGGGGTTCTCCATGTCGATCAGCAGAAGGGAATGGAAATTCCCGTCGCCCACATGGCCCACGATCGGCGCGATGAAGCCGTCGGCGGCCAGCCGCGCCTGCGCGGCACTCACACATTCGGCAAGCCGGCTGACCGGCACGCAGACATCGGTGGAAATCCCCTTGGCGCCGGGGCGCAGGGTCAGCGCCGCCCAATAGGCATCGTGCCGCGCCTGCCACAGCTTCGTGCGGTCCTCCTCGCGCGTGGTGAAGGTGAAACCGCTGCCGCCCATCTCGGCTGCGATCCCCCCGAAGACGTCGGCCTGTTCGGTGACCGCGGCCTCGGTGCCGTGGAACTCGAGCAGCAGAAGCGGCGTCTCGGGCAGATCGAGTTTCGAATAGGTGTTCACGGCGCGCACCTGCAGCGCGTCCAACAGCTCGATCCGCGCGACGGGCAGGCCATACTGGATCGTCAGGATCACGGCGTTGCAGGCGGCCTCGACGCTCGGGAAAGAACAGGTCGCCGCGGAGATCGCCTCGGGGATGCCCTGCAGCCGCAGGGTCAGCTCGGTGATGATGCCGAGCGTCCCCTCGGAGCCGACCATGAGCCGCGTCAGGTCATAGCCCGCGCTGGTCTTGCGGGCGCGGGACGCGGTCTGCACCAGCTCGCCCGAGGGCAAGACCGCTTTCAGCGCCAAAACGTTGTCCTTCATCGTGCCGTAGCGCACCGCGTTGGTGCCCGACGCGCTGGTTGCGGCCATGCCGCCGAGCGAGGCGTCGGCCCCCGGATCGACCGGGAAGAACAGGCCCGTGTCGCGCAGATGCGTGTTCAGCGCCTTGCGCGTCACACCGGGCTGGATGACCGCGTCCATATCCTCGGGATGGACCGCGAGGATCGCGTTCATCTCCTTGAAATCGAGCGAAATCCCGCCCGCGGGCGCGTTCACGTGGCCCTCGAGCGAGGTGCCGGTGCCAAAGGGGATGACGGGGGCGCGATGGGCGGCGCAGATGCGGACGATCTCCTGCACCTCCTCGGTGCTTTGGGGGCAGATAACCGCGTCGGGCGCTTGCGTGGCAAGCCATGTGGTCGTGTGACCGTGCTGCGCGCGCAGCGCCTGCCCGGTCTCGAGCCGCGCGCCGAAACGCTGGCGCAGAACGTCCAGCGCCGTGGCGATGCCGCTCTCGTTGCGTGGCAGATCGTGAATGCCCATGCCGCCGTCCCTTCCCCGGTGCGAACCCGGCCGCACTATCCCCCCGGGCGGCGCGCTTCGCAAGACGCGGGCCTGCGGCGCAGCGCCTCTTGCCTCTGTCGATGATCCGGTCTCAGATACCCGCCGCGAGAGGGAGGACAGACATGACACGACCCACGCCCCTGTGGCTGCTTGTGGTTCTGCAGGGGGGCATCTCGGCCGCCTCGCTGGTGGTGGAAATCGTGGCGGGCCGGATGCTTGCGCCGCATGTGGGCATGTCGCTCTACACCTGGACCGCGGTGATCGCGGTCGTGTTGGCGGGTTTCTCCGCCGGGCACTGGTGGGGCGGACGGCTGGCCGCGCTGCCCGCGAACCGGGCGCTGGCCTGGACCGGCGGCGCGATCCTTGCGGCGGCGGCCACCACGGCGGCGGCGGTGCTGATCCTGCCGCTTGTCGCCGGGCCGGTGCTGGCCGTGGTCACAAGCCCCGTCTGGGGCATCACCGCGCTGACGATGGTGGTGTTCTTCTTGCCCTCCTTCTTCGCGGGCGTGCCTGCGCCGGTGCTTGCGCAGATCGCCATCACCGCGCATGCCGACCGCTCCGGCCCGGCGCTGGGGGCGATGTTCGCCTCGGGCGCGGTGGGGGCCATCGCGGGGGTGCTGCTGGCGGGCTTCGTCTTCATCGCCTGGCTCGGCTCGGCGCTGACGCTGGTGCTGGTGACCTTCGTCTATATCTTCTCGGGCCTGTTGTTCTTCTGGCTCGGCCGCTCGCGCGGCTTCGCGCTGGCGATCCTTGCGGGGGCCGCGGCGGCGGGCATGGCGGGGCTTGCGCTGGCCGCGCCTGCGCAATGCCAGCGCGAGACGCATTATTTCTGCCTGCGGGTCGAGGACCTGTCGGCCGACCCCTCAAGCCCCGTTCACCTGATGGTCATCGACCACCTCGCCCACGGCATCAGCGCGCGCGACGCGCCGCAGGTGCAATTCACCGTGCATGGCGCGATGCTCGACACGCTCACGCGCCTGCGCGCCCCGCGCGAGGATTACAGCACCTATGTCATCGGCGGCGGCTCCTTCTCGGTGCCGCGCAGCCTGCTGGCGCAGGGGGCCGGGCCGATGACCGTGGCCGAGATCGACCCAGAGGTGACGCGGCTGGCCGCCGAGGAGTTCTGGTTCGACCCCGACAGCGCCGAGATCTGGCACGAGGATGCGCGCCGCGCCATGCTGATCCGGCCGGAGGTGGAATTCGACGTGATCATCGGCGACGCCTTCACCGATGTGGTCGTGCCCGTCCACCTCATCACGCGCGAGTTTTACGAGCTGGTCGCCGCCCGGCTGACGCCCGAGGGCAGCTTCCTGATGACGGTGATCGACTACGAGGACCGGCTGGGCGCGCTCGGCTCCATCGTGCTGACGCTGCGAGAGGTCTTCCCGGTGGTCGAGGTCTGGACGCAGGCCGCCCAGCCTGCGCCCGGCGCGCGCATGGTGTTCGCCGTGGTGGCGGGCAACGCACCCACGCCGGTGGACCAGTTCACCGCGCCTGCGCCCGACCTGATGACCTTCGGCGCGCTTGGCGACGGGTTCGTGCAGGCGCTGGCGCAGGATCGCGGGATGATCCTGACGGATGATTACGCGCCCATCGACCGGCTGATGGGGCGGCCGGACTGAGGCTCAGGCAAACAGCTCGTGGCAGAGCTCCAGCGCGTCGACCAGCGCGTCGATCTCGGCCTCGGTGTTGTACATCCCCATGCTCGCCCGGCAGGTCGCCGTGACGCCCATGTGCTCCATCAGGGGCTGCGCGCAATGATGGCCCGCGCGCACCGCGACGCCTTTCTTGTCGAGCACGGTCGAGATGTCATGCGCATGGGCCGCGCCCTCGAGCGTGAAGGAGAAGATCGCGCCCTTGGACGCCGATTTTCCCTGCACGTTCAGCCAGTTCAACCCGTCGAGCCGCGCCCGCGCATACTCGGTCAGGCGGCGTTCATGGGCGGCGATGTTCTCCATCCCCACGCCCATCATGTACTCCAGCGCCACGCCAAGGCCGATCTGCTGGACGATGCCGGGCGTGCCCGCCTCGAACTTCATCGGCGGGTCGTTCCATGTGACCTCGTCGCGGTGAACCTCGCGGATCATGTCGCCGCCGCCCATGAAGGGGCGCATCTCGGCCATGCGCGCGGCCTGGATGTGCATCGCGCCCGACCCCGAGGGGCCGTAAAGCTTGTGGCCCGTGATCGCGTAGAAATCCGCGCCGAGCGCGTCGAGGTTCAGGGGCATGTGAACGGCGGCCTGCGAGCCGTCGACCAGCACGGGAACGCCCTTCGCATGGGCCGCGTCGATCACCGGTTTCACGTCGAAGACCGTGCCCAGCACGTTCGACATGTGCGACATCGCCACAAGCTTGGTCCGCGGCCCGATCGCGTCGATCACCGCTTGCGGATCAAGATCGCCGTTGGCGTCCACATCGACCCATTTCAGCACCACCCCCTGCCGCTCGCGCAGGAAGTGCCAGGGCACGATGTTGGCGTGATGCTCGGCGATGGTCAGGACGATCTCGTCCCCCGCCTCCATCCGCGGCATGGCCCAGCCATAGGCGACAAGGTTGATGCCCTCGGTCGTGCCCGAGGTGAAGACGATCTCATCCTCGTTCTTGACGCCCAAGAAGCGCGCGATGGTGCCGCGCACGCCCTCGTATTTCTCGGTGGCGAGGTTCGACAGGTAGTGCAAGCCACGGTGAACGTTGGAATATTCCATCGAATAGGCGTGGCTGATCGCGTCGATCACCACCTGCGGCTTCTGCGCCGAAGCACCGTTGTCGAGATAAACCAGCGGCTTGCCGTTCACCTCGCGCGCAAGGATCGGGAATTCGGAGCGGATCTTGTCGATGTCATAGGTCATTCAGACGGGGGGTCCTTCGAAGGTGACGCCGAGCAGGGTCAGGATCAGGCTCAGGACGAAAAGGATGGTGAAGCCCGACAGGATGGTCATCACGAAGACCATCCCGAGCGAGGTGAAGCCGTGCAGCGTGGCGATGAAATTCACGAGCAGCCAGAAGAACAGGCCGACGGCCAACATGGTGATCAACCCCGCCATCGGCGGGATCACGAGAACGGCGAAAAGCTGCAGGATCTGCACGCAGAGAAAGATGAACTGAAGCCAGACGATCAGCGCCAGCGCCTCGTCGAAGCGGCCGGTGCCGCCGAACAGGCGGCCGACATGGGTGACTGCATGGGCCATCAGGAACAGGAAGGCCCCCTGCATCAGCCCCATCACGAGGGGTGAGGCCCCGAGCGGCCCGGTCATCGCGCCGTCCTGCGGCAGGTCGGCCAGCATGTAGAGCAGGTCGCCCAGCAGCATCGACAGCACCACGACCAGCGCAAAGGCCAGCCACAGCGCCTGCCGCGGCAGGCCGAGGGACAGCACCGTCTCGGCCCCCTCGCGGGGGTTCGAGACCGTGTCGCGCGCCATGCGCAGCAGGTTGCCCATGTTCATCAGGTGGGTCATGTCGCCGTTTGCGCCTCGGGTTCGCGTTCCGCCTCGCGCAAGCAGATGATCCAGATTGTCAGAAAGGCAACCGCCCAGAGGATGCCCGCGCCATTCGCCGCGGGCCCCGGCCCGATGAAGCCCGCCACCATCCCGTAGAACAGCCACGCGGGCGAGGCCGCCAGAAGCGCCCAGAACAGCGCCAGCCGCGCCGTGTAATGGCTGCCGCGCCCCCCGAAGAGACGCGCCACCAGATGCGTCAGCCCGCCAAGCGCGTAAAGCGCGATGGGCCAGACCATCAGCCATGCGAAGAACGTGATCGCCAGCCGCGCCTGCAGCGGTGCGCCCTGGTCGGGCATCAGCGCCTCTTCGCGGGCGATGAGCGGCCATTGGCCGACGAACATCAGCCCGCAGCCCAGCATCAGGAACATCAGCGCCCGATCCTCGCGGCGGCCCATGTCCAGCAGGCGGCGCATGACCCGGCCGGGTCGCCGCCAGCTGCCCACGATATCGGTGGAAACCGGCATCTCAGCCCTTCCTGCGCCGCTCCAGCCACTGTTGCAGCCGGAGACGGATGTCATCGGCCAGCCGCTCGTCCGCGATCTCCTGGATCGCCTCGTCGAGGAAGGCCAGCACCAGAAGGTCGGTGGCAAGATCGGTCGGCACCCCGCGCGAGCGCAGGTAGAACAGCGCGGTGTCGTCGATCGCGCCGGTGGTCGAGCCATGCGAACAGCTCACGTCATCGGCGTAGATCTCCAGCTCGGGCTTGGCCTGAAAGGACGAATCCTCGTCCAGAAGCAACGACTGGCTGATCTGGTAGCCGTCCGTCTTCTGCGCGTCGGGCTTCACCAGGATCTTGCCCTGGAAGACGCCCGCAGCCCCGTTGCGCAGCACCTTCTTGAAGACCTGCCGGCTTTCGCAATTCACCGCGTCATGGGTGATGAAGACCGTGTCGTCATGGTGGAACGCGCCGCTCTTGCCGTCGCCCATCGCGGCCCCCGCGACATGCGCACTGGCGTCGTCGCCGGTCAGTTCGATCACATGCTCGTTGCGCGTCATCACGCCATTGGCGGTGAGGGTGAAGGACTTGTAGGTGCTGCCCTCGCCCAGCCGTGCGAACATGTGGGTGGCCGCGCGGCGCTCATGGTCGCGGCCCTGTGCGCGGACATGGTGGAAGGCACCGCCATCGGCCACGCTGATTTCCATGCACTTGTTGAAGCGCGCTGCCGCCGGTCCGTTCTCGAGGATGGTCAGCTCGGCCCCCTCCTCGACGCGCACGACATGGTGAAGGATCGCGTCCGACCGGTCCGAGCGGTGCAGGTAGATCAGGCTGACGGGCCTGGCGGCCTTGCCGGTGGCGCGGATCACCACGCCGTCCGTGGCAAAGGCGGTGTTGAGCGCCGCCAGCGGGCGCGCGACGGGCGTCTGCCCCGCGGCCTCGAGCTGGCCGAAGACCTCGCGCGCCCAGTGGATGTCCTTGGCCGTGGCCTCAGACAGGCGCTCGATCTCCACACCGGCAAGGCTCAGATCGTCGGACGCCCCGGCATCGAAGACGCCGTCGACGAAGACGATCTTCAACCGCTCGATCCCGTCGAACATCGCCGCCTCGTCGGTGGCGTCGAAGACGGCGGCGCGCGGGGCCTCGATCTGGGTCAGGCTCGTGGGGTCGGTGTATTTCCAATACTCGTCCCGCCGCCCCGGAAGGCCCATCGCCCGCAGCCGCGACAGCGCGTGACCGCGCGCCTCGTCGGCCCATCCGGCCCCGCCGGGCATCTCCAGCGCGTCGATGCGCGCCTCGGTCAGATCCTGTTTCGCTTGAGCGACCGCCATCACGCCACCTCGTTCAGGATGTCGGCATAACCGTTCTGTTCCACTTCCAGCGCCAGCTCGGGGCCACCCGTCTTGATGATGCGGCCATCCGCCATGATGTGCACCACGTCGGGTTTGATGTGATCGAGAAGCCGCTGGTAATGGGTGATGACAAGGAACCCGCGCCCCTCGGAGCGCAGCGCGTTCACGCCGTCCGACACCAGCTTCATCGCGTCCACGTCGAGGCCCGAGTCCGTCTCGTCGAGGATGCACATCTTCGGTTCCAGCATCGCCATCTGCAGGATCTCGTTGCGCTTCTTTTCGCCGCCCGAGAAGCCCACGTTGACGGGGCGCTTCAGCATCTCGGCGTCGATCTTCAGATCCTTCGCCTTGGCGCGGATCAGCTTGAGGAAATCGCCCGCGCTCATCTCCTCCTCGCCGCGCGCCTTGCGCTGCGCGTTGAGCGCGGTGCGCAGGAAGGTCATGTTGCCCACGCCGGGGATCTCGACCGGATACTGGAACGCAAGGAACAGGCCCGCCGCCGCGCGCTCTTCGGGTTCCATCGCCAGCAGGTCCTCGCCCTCGAGCGTGGCGGAGCCCCCGGTCACCTCGTAGCCGTCGCGGCCCGACAGCACGTAGGAGAGCGTGGACTTGCCCGAACCGTTCGGCCCCATGATCGCGTGGACGCGGCCTGCCTCGACCTCGAGATCGACGCCCTTGAGGATCTGCTTGTCCTCTTCCTCCAGCTTCACCTGCAGGTTCTTGATGCTCAGCATTGTCTTTCCCTCTCTGGTCTCGTGTGGGGTGGCTCAGGCCACCGTCATGGCGGTTGCGGCCGACATGGCGGCCGAACAGTGTTTCCTCTTGTCCCCCGTGTCGGGGTGGCCGGGCCCGTGCCGCGCGGCGGACCCCGCGGGCGGCTGGCGCGGATCACCCAGCGCGCGGTGCGACGACCGGACGACGGGAGCCACGGCGCGACCGCGCTGCAGGCCGATATCGAGATCGCGCATCGCCCTACCCCCCCGCCGCTTTCGCCGCGCCGGCAAGGTCCGGCACTTGCCCGACATAGGCCTTGGCCGCGCGCCGGTCGACCACACCGCGCGCGATCAGCAGATCGAGGCAACGCACGGCGACGTCATGGCTTTCGAAGACCGCATCGGCCAGGATGGCCATGTGCTTGAGCTGCTCGTCGGTCATCGCCTCGGGGCTGCGCAGGCTGCGCAGAAAGACCGCATCCCCGTCAAGCAGCTGGTTGGCATGGGCGCGCTGGTCGAGCTTGCCCGCCAGCCCGCCCCGCAGGGCGACGGGTTTGGCGAACATGAACTTGTGCAGGTCCATCCCCCGCGCGCGCAACGCCACCATCTGCGCGTCGAGAAGCGGCTGACCCTCGTAGAGCGGCACGAAGCCCACCTCCGAGATCACCGCGACCGCCCGGTCGAGATGACCGCGCGCGCCCTCGTAGACCATCACCTCGGCGCCCTGAACATCGATCTTAAGAAGGTCGAACTCCGGCAGCTCCTCCATCGCGTCGAGCGCCCGTGTCTCGACCTCCAGCTCGCGCTCGACCTCGAGCACGTCGCCGAACCTCTGGAACAGCGCCACCGCCGCCGGGTCGGGCCGGAACAGCGAGGTCAGCGCCGGCCCCCTCGTCAGGTGCAGCGTGCCGCGGCTGCCGTCGCCGACGGCGTGGTTGAGATAGGTCTCATGCGCGGTCTGGGTCAGCTCGGCGAAACTGCGGGCGTCGGGCTCGAAGCCCCAGACATCGCACAGCCCCGCCGCCAGAAGCTTGCGATAGGGGCTTGCGTTGACGGGGTTGGCCCCCACGTCGACGATCCGCGTCAGCCGCGCAGGCGACAGCACCCCGACCAGGGTCTCGATCCGTTTGCGGTCGAAGCGGCGTGACATCGTCCTGTCTCCCGGCCCCTGCGGTCAGCCCAGCGTCACGGCCGTGCCCGAGGCCGACACCATGAGCATGTTGTTGATGACCTCGTAATCGAGATCGACCCCGACGACTGCGGTGGCGCCCACCTGGCGCGCGCGGTCCTCCATCTCCTGCAGGGCGACGGTGCGAGCGCGGCCCAGTTCTTCCTCGTAGGCCCCCGAGCGCCCGCCGATGATGTCGGTGATCCCCGCGAAGAGATCGCGGAAGCCATTGGCCCCCAGGATCGCCTCGCCCACGACGATGCCGTGATAAGCGGTGATGCGGTGCCCTTCGACCGATGGTGTGGTGGTGACGATCATGCCGGTCCTCTCACTCCGCGGCTTCGGTTGCGGCGGCACCCTCGGTGTCATGGATGCGCGCCCATCGTGCCGGGCGCATCGGCACCAGCATGAAATTCTCGTTCGCCTTGTATCGCTGGTAGCGGTCGGCGATCTTGAACCCGTTCCGCTCGACCCAGGCGAGGAAGGCCTGCTGGTTCTCGTTGTCGACCTCGATGAACATGCGCGGCCGGTTGCGCACGATGGTGCCATGCAGCCCGGCCAGAACCGTCATCTCCATGCCCTCGACGTCGATCTTGATGAAATCGACCGGCGTGTCGCCGACGATCTCGTCACCCGGCAAGAGCCGCAGCTCTCCGCCCTCGGCCGAGACGCGCCCGGCCCCGATGTTGTGATCCCCGTAGGTGATCGACGCGGTCTCGGAGGCGGTGTCGGACACCCCGATCCCGAGGCGCGACAGGTCGACCACGTCGTCCAGACCGTTCAGCATGACATTGGCGATCAGCGTCTGGTAGGCGACCGGGTTCACCTCGAGCGGGATGACCCGCGCGGCATGCAGGAACTTGGCCGCGAAGATCGAATGGTTGCCCACATTGGCCCCCACGTCGAGAAAGGTGCCCCCGAAGGGGAAATACCGCTTGATGATCTCGAGCTCTTCGGGCTCGTAGAACTCGCCCTGCATGTGGTGCCGCCGCTGGATGCGGTCGCGCATCTGCGTCACGAGGAACATCACCACCTTGCCATGCACATTGGCCCGCACCACGCGGCCCAGCGGCGCCACATAGGGCTGCCCCTGTCCCGCGTCCCGTCCCTCGTTACCCGTCTCGATCATCGACGCACCAGACCGGGGGCCTCAGCCCACCGACCCTTCCAGCGAGATGGCGACCAGCTGCTGCGCCTCCATGGCGAACTCCATCGGCAGCGCCTGCAGCACTTCGCGCGCGAAGCCGTTGACGATCAGCGCGACCGCCTCTTCCTCGTCCATGCCACGCTGGCGGCAATAGAACATCTGTTCGTCATCGACCTTGGAGGTCGTGGCCTCATGCTCGACGCGGGAAGAATTGTTCTTCACCTCGATGTAGGGAACCGTGTGCGCGCCGCACTTGTCCCCGATCAGAAGGCTGTCGCATTGCGTGTAGTTGCGGCTTTCCTTGGCCTTGGGGTGCATCGACACAAGCCCACGATAGGTGTTCTGCGCGCGGCCCGCGCTGATCCCCTTGGAGACGATGCGCGATTTCGTCCGCTTGCCCAGGTGCACCATCTTGGTGCCGGTGTCGGCCTGCTGGGCGTTGTTGGCGATGGCGATGGAGTAGAACTCGCCCTGGCTGTCGTCACCGCGCAGGATGCAGGAGGGGTATTTCCACGTGATCGCCGAGCCGGTCTCGACCTGCGTCCACATCACCTTGGACCGGTCGCCGCGGCAATCGGCGCGCTTGGTGACGAAGTTGTAGATCCCGCCCTTGCCGTTTTCGTCGCCCGGATACCAGTTCTGCACGGTCGAATACTTGATCTCGGCATCATCCAGCGCGACCAGCTCCACCACCGCGGCATGCAGCTGGTGGGTGTCGCGCATCGGCGCGGTGCAGCCCTCGAGGTAGGAGACGTAGGACCCCTTGTCGGCGATGATCAGCGTCCGCTCGAACTGGCCGGTGTTCTCGGCGTTGATGCGGAAATAGGTCGACAGCTCCATCGGGCAGCGCACGCCGGGCGGCACGTAGACAAAGGAGCCGTCCGAGAAGACGGCACTGTTCAGCGTCGCAAAGAAATTGTCGGTGATCGGCACGACCGAGCCGAGGTATTTCTTCACGAGATCGGGGTGCTTCTGGATCGCCTCGGAGATCGAGCAGAAGATCACGCCCGCCTTCTCCAGCTCCTTCTGGAAGGTGGTGCCGACGCTGACCGAATCGAAGACGGCATCGACCGCCACCTTGCGCCCTTCGGCCGGCGCATCCTCGGCCCCCTCGACACCCGCAAGGATCATCTGCTCCTTCAGCGGGATGCCCAGCTTGTCATAGGTCGCCAGGAGCTTCGGGTCGACCTCGTCCAGCGACTTGGGCTTTTCGGCCATGCTTTTCGGCCGGGCGTAGTAATACTGCTCCTGGTAGGCGATCGGAGGGTAGTTCACCATCGCCCAGTCGGGCTCGTCCATCTGCTTCCAGCGCTTGAACGCCTGCAGCCGCCAGTCGAGCATCCATTCCGGCTCGCCGTTCTTCTCCGAGATGAGGCGAACGATATCCTCGTTCACGCCCTTGGGGGCGTAATCCATCTCGATCTCGGTTTCCCAACCGTATTTGTACTTGCCGCCCATCGCCTGGACGGTTTCCACGGTTTCACGGTCGACGCCGTCCTTGACCTGGGTTTCCGCGATATCGCTGTCGAGGGCTGCCATGTTTCGTCCTCCTGTTCCCGGCCCGGGGCCGGTTCGTCCTGTTCTCGGGCCGTCGCCTGCCCTGTTTCCGTCAGCGCCCGCGCGCCGCCCACCTGTCCCGCGCCGCAAGCCACGCTTCGGCGAACGCCATCACCTCGGCCTCGGTCGTCTCCGGCCCCAGCGAGACCCTGAGCGCCGATGCGGCCTCGGCCTCGCCAAGGCCCATCGCGCGCAAGACGCCGCTGGCCTTCACCTTGCCCGAGGAACAGGCCGACCCCGCCGAAACGGCAAAGCCCGCAAGGTCCATCTGCATCACCTGCGTCTCGCCCTTCCACCCGGGCGTGACCATCAGGCTGGTGTTCGGAAGCCGGGGCTTTCCTTTCCCGACAAAAATAGTCCCGTTCGCGCGGGGGTCCAGAGCCTTTTCTAGAATATTTCTAAGTTTGTCCACCCGGTCCCAGACGCCAGAGGCCAGATCTTGCGTCGCTGCTGCCGCCGCCGCGCCAAATCCGGCGATGCCGATCAGGTTCTCGGTGCCCGACCGGCGCCCCATCTCCTGCCCGCCGCCGCGGATGCGCGCCGCCACGTCCAGACCGCGCCGCAAGACAAGCGCGCCGATTCCCTTCGGCCCCCCGATCTTGTGCGCCGAGACGAAGGCCATATCGACCCCCGACCAGTCGAAGGCCACGGGGATCTTGCCGAACCCTTGGGTCCAGTCGCTGACCGCCAGCCCCTCGGGCAGGTCCTGGATGATCCCGGTCTCGGAATTGGCCAGTTGCAGCGTGCTCGCGCCCGGATCGGCCACCGCCACGCGGCCCGCCGCATCGACGGGCAGGTCCTCGGTCACCCAGGCGCGCACCGCGTCATGTTCCACCGCGGCCCCGTGCAGCCCCCGCCCCGCCAGCGCCAGCGCCGCGGCCTCGGTGCTGCCCGAGACGAAGACGATATCGGCGGCCTGCGCCCCCAGCGCCTCGGCCAGCTGGCCGCGCGCGCGCTCCATCAGGCCCTTGGCCGCGCGCCCCTCGGCATGGACCGAGGAGGGGTTGCCGGCCAGCTCCATCGCCTCGACCATCGCGGCGCGCGCCTCGGGCCGCAACGGTGCCGTCGCATTGTGATCGAGGTAGACCCGCCCCATCGCGCCCCTGCTTCATCTTCCCATAAATACGGATATCCCGCCCTCCGCCACCGGCGCGGCGGGCGGTGGATCAGCCCTCGTCCACCACTTCGAACAGCGTCGGCACCGCCGGGCAGGGCGTCAGGTCGTTCTGCACCACGTCCGACAGGCGCGTCTGGTGCAGGAAGACATAGACATGCGCCGAGAGGCTTTCCCACAACCGGTTGGTCATCGACTGCGCCCGGCTGCCCGAGACCCCGCCCGAGGCGCCCGCGCCGGTGTGCAGCGCGCTGACCGTCTCGTCCACCGCGGCGAAGATCTCGACCACCCGGATCTCGGCGGCGGGCCGCGCCAGCCGGTAGCCGCCCCCCGGTCCGCGCACCGAGGCCACCAGCCCCGCGCGCCGCAGTTTCACGAAAAGCTGCTCCAGGTAGGGCAAGGAGATGTCCTGCCGTTTCGACAGCTCCGAGAGCGGCACCTGCACTCCCTCTTTCTGAAGCGCCAGATCTGCCATCGCCACCATCGCGTAGCGCCCCTTGGTGCTGAGCTTCATCGCGCCCCTATCCCCTGCAATGATTGACCTTTCCGGTCCACAGGCTTAACTGCGAAACGATCCGGCGCGGGGCCTGCCCGCACCGACAAGTTTGGAACGGTTCTAGGGAGCGGTCCGCAGCCCGTCAAGCGCGCGCTCCCCCATGGCCACCTGAAGGAGAGATGGATTGCCCGAGGTGATTTTCCCCGGCCCCGAAGGCCGGCTCGAAGGCCGCTACCACCCGCAAAAGGCCAAGGATGCGCCGATCGCCATCATCCTGCACCCGCATCCGCAATTCGGCGGCACGATGAACAACCGCGTCGTCTACAACCTGCATTACGCCTTCCACAACATCGGCTTCACGGTGCTGCGCTTCAACTTCCGCGGCGTGGGCCGCAGCCAGGGCGAATACGACCAGGGCATCGGCGAGCTGTCGGATGCCGCCTCGGCGCTGGATTACCTGCAGTCGATGAACCCCAATTCCAAGCATTGCTGGGTCGCGGGGTTCTCCTTCGGCGCGTGGATCGGGATGCAGCTTCTGATGCGGCGGCCCGAGATCACCGGGTTCATCTCGGTCTCGCCGCCCGCCAACATGTATGACTTCAGCTTCCTCGCGCCCTGCCCCGCCTCGGGCCTGATCATCAACGGGGCATCGGACCGCGTGGCCAAGCCGCAGGACACCCGCATCCTCGTGGACAAGCTGCACGAGCAGAAGGGCATCACGATCACCCATCAGGAGGTCGAGGGCGCGGGCCATTTCTTCGAGCCGCCGCACATGGACCCGATGATCGACAGCGTGAAAAGCTACGTCAAACGCCGCCTGACCGAGACCACGCGGTAAGGACCGGCCATGGCCCTTGCCCAAGACCTCGCCGAGCAGCTCGCCAAGGACACGGTCGCCGCGTCCGAGCAGCTCGGCGACGAGAACCTGCCCGAAGAGATCGCACGCGCCGTCGGGGCCTCCTCGCCCACCACGGAAGAATTCTTCCGCACGGCCGTGCGCACCATCCTCGCCGAAAAGCGCGCGCGCAAGCTGCTGGAGCGGAAACTGGCCGCCGCGGGCATGACGGCCAAGCCGCCCGAGGCCTGAGCGCCGCGGCATCCCGCCACGGTATACAATCGCATACCAAGCTTTCCCGAAACCTCCGGATCGGCTAGACGTCCCCCGACGCAACCGCCCTGACCGGAGCCTTCCCCATGTCCAAGATCAAGGTCGAGAACCCCATCGTCGAGATGGACGGCGACGAGATGACCCGCATCATGTGGGATTTCATCAAGAAAAAGCTCATCCTGCCCTATCTTGATGTCGATCTGCTTTACTACGACCTCGGCATCGAGGAGCGCGACCGCACCGAGGACCAGGTCACCATCGACGCCGCCGAGAAGACGAAGGAGGTGGGCGTCGCCGTCAAATGCGCGACGATCACCCCCGACGAGGCCCGCGTCGAGGAATTCGGCCTGAAAAAGATGTGGCGCAGCCCCAATGGCACGATCCGCAACATCCTGGGCGGCGTGGTGTTCCGAGCGCCGATCATCTGCCGCAACGTGCCGCGCCTCGTGCCGGGCTGGACGAAGCCCATCGTCATCGGCCGCCACGCCTTCGGCGACCAGTATCGCGCGACGGACATGAAATTCCCCGGCCCCGGCAAGCTGAGCATGAAATTCGTGGGCGAAGACGGCACCGTGATCGAGCACGAGGTCTATGACGCCCCCGCCTCGGGCGTGTTCATGGGGATGTACAACCTCGACGAGAGCATCCGCGATTTCGCGCGGGCCTCGATGAATTACGCGCTGGGGCTGAACTGGCCGCTGTATCTGTCGACCAAGAACACGATCCTCAAGCAATACGACGGCCAGTTCCTGCAGATCTTCGCCGAGGTCTACGAGACGGAATTCGCCGACAAGTTCAAAGAGGCCGGCATCTGGTACGAACACCGGCTGATCGACGACATGGTCGCCTGCGCGATGAAATGGAACGGCGGGTTCGTCTGGGCCTGCAAGAACTACGACGGCGACGTACAGTCGGACACGGTCGCGCAGGGCTTCGGCTCGCTGGGGCTGATGACCAGCCAGCTGATGACGCCCGACGGCAAGATCGTCGAGGCCGAGGCGGCGCATGGCACCGTCACCCGCCATTACCGCCAGCACCAGAAGGGCGAGGCCACTTCGACCAACTCGGTCGCCTCGATCTACGCCTGGACCGGCGGGCTCAAGCATCGCGCCAAGCTCGACGGGAACGAGGCGCTGAAGCATTTCGCGGAAACGCTGGAACGCGTCGTGGTCGAAACCGTCGAGGCGGGCTTCATGACCAAGGACCTCGCGCTTCTGGTCGGTCCCGATCAGAAATGGCTGACGACGATGGGCTTTCTGGACAAGATCGACGAACGGCTGGCCCGCGCCCTCGCGGGCTAGGCCCCGCCCCTTTCCCGCATCTGCCCCTGCCCCCGCAGCCCCCCGGCCGCGGGGGTTTTCGCATCTGCGACATGTTCACCGCAGGGGTAAACCAGCGGGCAACCGTGCCGTTCAGCCATGCGGGTAACGCGCGAAACGAAACCCGAATGAAAGTCTACACACCAGATGGCACTCCCCTCACCGAGCAAGCTTGCGACGCTCATCACCTCCGACGAAAACCTTGCAGGGGCCTCCCTGGCCACCCGCATCCTCCTTGGTCGCCTGCGGATCGAGGTGCGCAACAACCCCGCCCAGCTTGATGCCAAGGTCGCGGAACTACTCGATTTCGCCCGGCGCAATGACTACGCCGCCGCCGATCTCGCCCATATCTGATCCAGGGACATTCCCATGAAAAACGAACTCCTGTCTCTCGAAGACGCATCCCGCCGCATCGAAAGCGGTGCGGTCATGACCATCGCGGGCGATGCTGCCCTTCTGGCGCAGCTGCCCCGCGGCAGCTGGATCGGCGGCACCTCGGTCTATTTCGTGACCGAGACCGGCGGCGCGATGATCCGCGACCGGCTCTATTGCACCACCTTCGACGAGGTGACGCGCGCCGATATCCGCGTGCTCGACGCCGACGCGCTTCCGCGACTGTCCGACGGGCACCAGCCGGGCGGCTTCTCCTTCATCCTGATCCCGGCCTTCGGGAAGGCCCACGCGGCCTTCGCCATGGAAGGCCAGACCTATCCCGGCGTCTTCGACCAGCCGCTTGTCGGATGGGTCGCGGGCGTGCATCTCGACGAGATCGGCGAGAGCGCGCCGATGGTCTTCGACGGCACCACCGGCACGGCCCATGGGGATGCCGCCGTCGTGATGCATCTTGCGCTGGCCGCGGGCGCGGTGCCCTCGGTCGATATCGTCAACATCTTCAGCCAACCCGGCGCCGACGCCCCCGCCTTGCGCTTCACCACAACCGGCTTCGGTGCCTCGAGCGCGCTGGTCGACGGCGTCGAAACCGCGCTGGCCACCTACCTGCGCGAGCAGGGCATCGACACGCGCCTGCCGCTGATCGCCAATTACGGCGGCGCGCTGATCAACGTCTCGATCCGCGACGTGGACGCGGATACCGGCGCCGTCGCCTTCTACGCGCCCGTGATGGAGGGGGTGGAGTATCGCTTTGCCCGGCCGCTGGCGGATTACGCGGGCGCCTTTGCCGATCGCTCGGGCGCGGGCGGCGCGGGGCAGTATTCGTGCAACTGCATCCTGAACTACGTCCACGGCGAGCTGGAGGGCAAGCCGACGGGCGGCTTCACCGGCCCCGTCACCTTCGGCGAGATCGCCTACATGCTGCTGAACCAGACGCTCGTGCGGCTGGACCTCACCGCGGCCTGACGAGGGGCGGCGGGGGCTTCGGCCCCTGCCGGTCCGCCCTCAGTCCAGCGCCTCGACCAGCACCAGGTCGCGCTCCGAGGCGCCCTGCGCATGGCTCAACGCCTCCTGGTAGGTGGCGCTGTCATAGCAGGCATTGGCCGCCTCGAGGCTGGGGAAGCGCGCCACCACGTTGCGCGGATGGGCGCGCCCCTCCTTCTGGATGGCACGGCCCCCGCGGGCGAGAAACTCGCCGCCATGCTCGGCGATGGCCTTGGTCGCAAGGGCCGCGTATTTCGCATAGGCCTCGTCATCGCTGACGGTGACATGGGCGATCCAGAACGCTCCGGGCATGGCTCAGGCTCCTTTCAGGACATCTTGCGCGGCCGCGATGGCCGCCTCGGCATTGGCGGCATCCTTGCCGCCGCCTTGCGCGAAATCGGGGCGGCCGCCGCCGCCCTTGCCGCCCAGCTGCTCGACCGCCGCGCGAACCAGGTCGACCGCCGAAAGCCGGTCGGTCAGGTCATCCGTGACACCGGCGGCAACTGCCGCCTTGTCGCCCGTGTCGGCGATCAGCAGCACCGCGCCCGAGCCGATACGCGCCTTGTGCTCGTCGATCAGCCCGGCAAGGTCCTTTCCGGTGACACCGGTCAAAGCCTGCCCGTGGAAGGCGATGCCGTTGATGCTTTGCGCCTCGGGCGCGGCCTGACCCGCGCCGCCCGCCATGGCGAGCTGGCGGCGCAGCTGCGCCACCTCGTTCTCCAGCTTCTTGCGCTCGTCCTTGAGGATTTTCACGCGGTCCAGCAACTCGCCCGGCGTCGCGTTCATCTCGGCGCTGAGGGCTGCGACGCGCTGGTCCTGCGCGCTGAGGTAGTCGAAGGCCGCGGGCCCGGTCAGCGCCTCGATCCGGCGCACCCCTGCGCTGGAGGCGGAATCGCCAAGCGCCACGAAGACGCCGATATCCCCCGTCTGCCGCACATGCGTGCCGCCGCACAGCTCCAGCGAATAGGTCCGCCCATCCGTGCCCTTGCCCGACCCGTCGAGCTGGCCCATCGAGACCACGCGCACCTCGTCGCCGTATTTCTCGCCGAAGAGCGCCTGCGCGCCAAGCGCGCGGGCATCGTCGGGCGTCATGATCCGCGTCTCCACCGGCGCGTTCTGACGGATGAAGTCGTTCACCTCGCGCTCGACGCGGGCCAGTTCCTCCGCCGACAGCGCCTTGGCATGGCTGAAGTCAAAGCGCAGCCGGTCGGGCGCGTTGAGCGAGCCGCGCTGCGCGACATGATCGCCGAGCGCGCGGCGCAACGCCTCGTGCAGCAGGTGCGTGGCCGAATGGTTCGCGCGGATCGTCGTGCGGCGCGCGTGATCCACGGCCAGCTCCGCCCCCTGCCCCGGTTTCACCTCGCCCTCGATCACCTCGGCCATGTGCAGGAAGACGCCCGCGACCTTCTTGGTGTCCGACACATGCGCCGTGCCCGTCGCCGTGCGGATCGTGCCGGTGTCACCGACCTGCCCGCCCGATTCCGCGTAGAAGGGCGTCTGGTTCACCACGATGGCGACGGTTTCGCCCAGCTTCGCGGCCTCCACCGCCGCGCCGTCGCGCACCAGCGCCAGAACCTGCCCCTCGGCCAGCTCGGTGTCGTAGCCGAGGAATTCCGTCGTGCCATGCGTCTCGGCCAGGTCGAACCAGATCGCCGCATCCGCCTGTTCGCCCGAACCGGACCAGGCCGCGCGGGCCTTGGCCTTCTGCGCCGCCATCGCGGTGTCGAACCCCTCGGTATCCACCGCGCGGCCCTTTTCGCGCAGCGCGTCCTGCGTCAGGTCGAGCGGGAAGCCGTAGGTGTCGTAAAGCTTGAACGCCGCCTCACCCGGCAGGGCCTCGCCCTCGGGAAGGCTCGCCAGTTCCTCGTCCAAGAGCTTCAGACCCCGGTCCAGCGTGGTGCGGAAGCGCTCTTCCTCCAGCTTCAGCGTCTCGGTGATCAGCGCCTGCGCGCGGCCAAGCTCCGGATAGGCCTGCCCCATCTGCTGCACCAGCGCCGGCACCAGCCGGTGCATCAGCGGGTCCTGCGCGCCCAGCAGATGCGCGTGCCGCATCGCGCGGCGCATGATCCGGCGCAGCACGTAGCCGCGCCCCTCGTTCGAGGGCATCACCCCGTCCGCGATCAGGAAAGAGGTCGAGCGCAAATGGTCCGCGATCACCCGGTGATGCACGTTCTTCGGCCCGTCCGGGTCGACGCTGGTCGCATGCGCCGAGGCCTCGATCAGCGCGCGCATCAGGTCGGTGTCGTAATTGTCATGCTTGCCCTGCAACAGCGCGCCGATCCGTTCCAGCCCCATGCCGGTGTCGATCGACTGCATGTCGAGCGGGCGCATCGAGCCATCCGCGAATTGCTCGTTCTGCATGAAGACGATGTTCCAGATCTCGATGAACCGGTCGCCGTCCTCCTCGGGGGAACCGGGCGGGCCGCCCCAGATGTGGTCGCCGTGGTCGTAGAAGATCTCGGTGCAGGGGCCGCAGGGGCCGGTCGGGCCCATCTGCCAGAAATTGTCCGAGGTGGCGATGCGGATGATCCGGTCTTCGGGCACGCCGACCTTCTTCCAGATCTCGAAGGCCTCGTCATCGGTGTGGTAGACGGTCGTCAGAAGGCGGCTGGCGTCGATGCCGAAATCCTTGGTGATCAGCTCCCAGGCAAAGGGGATCGCCTCGGTCTTGAAGTAATCGCCGAAGCTGAAATTCCCCAGCATCTCGAAGAAGGTATGGTGCCGCGCCGTGTAGCCCACGTTGTCGAGGTCATTGTGCTTGCCGCCCGCGCGCACGCATTTCTGGCTGGTCGTGGCGCGCGTGTAATCGCGGTGCTCGACGCCCAGGAACAGGTTCTTGAACTGCACCATCCCCGAATTGGTGAACATCAGCGTCGGATCGTTGCGCGGCACCAGCGGGCTGGAGGCCACGATCTCGTGATCGTTGCGCTTGAAATAGTCGAGGAAGGTGGAGCGGATATCGTTGAGGCTGGCCATCGGTCTCGGGTCTCGCGCGGGGCTGGGAACGGGTCGGCTTTCGCATCTATCCCGCTGCCCGGCCCCTGTCCACAGGCGCGCGCGCCCGGCGTGACAAAACCATTCGAAAAGGCGGCAGAACCACGAGAAAAGGCGGCCCGTCGGCCGCCTTTTCCCGGAGTATTCTCCGCCCCGGCGTCCCGGTGCGTGGGCCATTTCTGCAGTCGGCCGTCTGCGTTCCGAACGGGGCGATGCCCTCAGTCGTCGACCATGTCCATCGGGCCGTCGTCGTCACTTGCCCCCATGTCGAAGTCCAGTCCATGCGCACCGCGGATCTTGTCCTCGATCTCGAGCGCCACGGCGGGATTGTCCTTGAGGAAGGTCTTGGCGTTCTCGCGCCCCTGCCCGATCCGCTCGTCGCCGTAGGAATACCACGAGCCCGATTTCTCGACGATCCCGGCCTTGACGCCCATGTCGACCAGCTCACCGGTCTTCGAGATGCCTTCACCGTACATGATGTCGAACTCGACCTGCTTGAAGGGCGGCGCGACCTTGTTCTTCACCACCTTCACACGGGTCGAGTTGCCGACCACCTCGTCGCGGTCCTTGATCGAGCCGATGCGGCGGATGTCGAGCCGGACGGAGGAATAGAACTTCAGCGCATTGCCGCCCGTCGTCGTCTCGGGGCTGCCGAACATGACGCCGATCTTCATGCGGATCTGGTTGATGAAGATCACCATGCAGTTCGAGCGCGAGATCGAGCCGGTCAGCTTGCGCATGGCCTGGCTCATCAGGCGGGCATGCACGCCCACCGACGAATCGCCCATGTCGCCCTCGAGCTCGGATTTCGGCGTCAGCGCCGCGACCGAGTCGACCACGACAAGGCTGACCGCGCCCGAGCGCACCAGCGTGTCGGTGATTTCCAACGCCTGCTCGCCGGTGTCGGGCTGCGAGATCAGCAACTCGTCGAGGTTCACGCCCAGCTTCTTGGCATATTGCGGGTCGAGCGCGTGTTCGGCATCGACGAAGGCGCAAACGCCGCCCTTTTTCTGTTCCTCGGCCACGACATGCAGCGTCAGCGTGGTCTTGCCCGAGCTTTCCGGCCCGTAGATCTCGATGATGCGGCCCTTGGGCAGCCCGCCGATGCCGAGCGCGATGTCGAGACCGAGAGAGCCGGTCGATGTCGCCTCGATATCCCGGAAGGCATTCTCGCCGCCCAGTTTCATGATGGAGCCCTTGCCGAACTGGCGTTCGATCTGGGCCAGCGCACTGTCGAGCGCCTTTTGCTTGTCGGCCTGTTTGCGGTCGGTCATGTCGAGAAGAGTTGCCGTTGCCATTGCTGTGGTCCTCCTTGTGACACGTCGCCGGGGGCGCGGCAACGGAATGCTCTTGTTCACCACTTGTTCTGCGTTCCTTTTGCAAACAAAACGGGAACATGGCAAGTGATTTCTTGTCATCCGGCAGGATTGCCGAAAAAGATTAAGCAAGGGTTTACGAATTCGCTGTGCGGGGTCGCTGATGTTGGTCTTCTGGAAGGCGCGGCTGGTCGTTCTGGCGGTGCCCAAGACGGGAACCACCGCGCTCGAGGCGGCGCTGGCGCCCCATGCGGATGCGCTGATCCGCAATCCGCCCGAGAAAAAGCACGTCACGGCAAGGCGTTACCGCAACCAGCTGGCTCCGTTCCTCGAGAACCGGGGCAATCGCCCGCTGGAGCTGATGGCCGTGATCCGCGAGCCACGCGACTGGCTGGGCAGCTGGTATCGCTACCGCGCGCGCGACCGGATCGCGGGCACGCCCGCCTCGACCGCGGGGCTGTCCTTCGACCGCTTCGTCGAGGGCTGGCTGAGCACGCCCGAACCCGAGTTCGCCCGCGTCGGGCGGCAATCGCGCTTCGTTTCGGACGAGGACGGCGCGGTGATCGTCGACCACCTGTTCCGCTACGAGGCGCTGGAGGAGGCCGTGGCCTTCCTGCAGGACCGGCTGGGCCGCCGCATCGACCTGCCCCGGCGCAATGTGTCGCCGCCTGCCGCCCTGTCGCTCGATCCCGCGCTCGAGGCACGTCTGCGACGCGAGGCGGCGGCGGATTTCGACCTCTGGGCCTCGCTGGGCGGGGCCGGGGCGGTCAGTGCAACTGGCGCTGCACCGTCTCGGTCAGGTCGGTGAGCGAAAAGGGTTTGGGCAGGAAGACGGAATTGGGGATGCTCATCGACCCGTCGCCCAGCTGCTCCTCGGCATAGCCCGAGACGAAGACGACCTTGACCTCGGGTCGGCGTTCCAGCGCCGCGCGCACCCAGGTGGGCCCGTCCATGCCGGGCATCACGACATCGGTGACGAAAAGATCGACCTTCAGCGTCTCGTCGCGCAAGGTCTCGAGCGCCTCTTCGGCCGACCCGGCCTCGATCACGGTATGGCCGCGCAGCCGCAGCGCGCGCGAGGCGAAAGCGCGCACCGGGGCCTCGTCCTCGACCAGCAGGACCGTGGCAATGCCGCGCGGCGCGGCGGCCCGTCCGCCGGGCGGGCGGGACGGGTCCGTCGG
>NZ_JASJOE010000018.1 GCF_030163755.1 Roseicyclus amphidinii | reverse complement strand
GAGGGCGCGGGTGGCCTCGGCCAGTTCGTTCTCGGCGTCGCGCAGGTCGGCGGCGGCGGTGTCGCGCGCCGATTGCGCCTCGGCGGGGTCGATGCGCAGAAGGGTCTGGCCCGCGGCGACCGCGCCGCCATCCTCGAACCCTTCGGCCAGCTCGATCACGGTCCCTTCGGCGGGCGCGCGCAATTCCAGCGTGCGGCGCGAGCGGACCTCGCCGAAGGCGGTCAGGACCGGCGTCTCGGTGCCGAACTCCAGCGCCGCGACCTCGGCCGAGAAAACCCGTTCCCGCGCGGGGCGCGCGCCCCCCTCCTCGGCCCAGCGGGCCTGAAGCGCGCCGTAGATCGAATTGCCCGCAACGGCCAGAAGTCCGACGGTCAGCGCGAACAGGAAAAGGCCCACAAGGGCGCGGCGGAAGAAACGCATCGGATCAGTGCCTCAAAGGGTGCCTGCCTCCAAGGTAGGCTGACGGCGGGAAAGGTCCAAGTGACCAAGTCACCGTCCTTGCACGTCTGAGGCGATCATTTCCGTCGCAGGTGTTCGTCGAGACGTGGAAGAATCTCGACGAAATTGCAGGGACGGTGCCGGTAATCGAGCTGCCAGCGCAGGATCTCGTCCCATGCATCCTTGCAGGCCCCGCTGCTTCCGGGCAGCGCGAAGAGGTAGGTGCCGTTGGCCACGCCGCCGGTGGCGCGCGACTGCACCGCCGAGGTGCCGATCTTCTGCATTGAAATCATCGTGAAGACGGTGGCGAAGGCCTCGATCTCCTTCTCGTAGACGTCGCGGTGCGCCTCGACCGTCACGTCGCGCCCGGTCAGGCCGGTGCCCCCCGTGGTCAGGATCACGTCGATGCCGGGATCGTCGCACCACGCCCGCAGCTGCGCCGCGATCTCGGCGCGCTCGTCGCGCAGGATGTGGCGCGCGGCGAGAATATGGCCCGCGCCGGTCAGCCGCTCGACCAGCACGTCGCCGGACTTGTCCTCGGCCAGGCCGCGGGTGTCGGAGACGGCCAGAACCGCGATGCGGACGGGATGGAAGGGGCGGGTGTCGTCGATACGGGACATGTCAGAGCGTCCTGAGCCTTGCCTGAAGGGACAACAGATCCTCCCACGCGCGCGCCTTGTCATGGGGTTTGCGCAGCAGGTAGGCGGGGTGGAACATCGGGATCGCGGGGCGGTCCATGACCTCGGCCCACCCCCCGCGCAGGCGGGTGATGCCGCGCTTGCCCATCAGGCCCTGGCAGGCCCAGTTGCCCATCAGAACCAGGATATCCGGGTCCGCAAGCTCGATATGGCGGCGGATGAAGGGGCCGAGCATCGCCAGCTCTTCCGGCGTCGGGTCGCGGTTCTGGGGCGGGCGCCAGGGCAGCATGTTGGTGATGTAGACGGCATGGGCCGCATCCTCGGCCCCGCGGCTCAGGCCGATGGCCGCGAGCATCCGGTCGAGCAGTTGCCCCGCACGCCCGACGAAGGGCTTGCCCGCGATATCCTCGTCGCGGCCAGGGGCCTCGCCCACGATCATCACGCGCGCCGCGGGCGTGCCGTCGGCGAAGACGAGCTGCCGCGCCGTCTCGCGCAGGGGGCAATGGGGGAAGGCCTCCATCGCGGCCCTGAGCGCGGGCAGATCATGCGCGGCGGCCGCGGCGACACGGGCGACCTCGGTCGCGTCAACGGCAACAGGGGGCGGAGCGGCGGGCCGGGCATCGGGCGTCGAGGCCGGGGCAGGTCGCGCGACGGGGGCGCTTGCCGGTGTCGGCTGCACCTCCAGCGCGAAGCGATCGACCGGCGCGTCGAGGATCGCCTCGTCCGCGCCCAGCTCGATCTGCCAGTCGAGCATCGCCAATGCGTCGTGATACCCAAGCTCATCCATGACGCCAAAGCTATGCCCGCAGCCCGGCAAGGGAAAGGGCCGTTGCACGGGCAGCCCTGACGCCTTGCCGCCCTGCCCCACCCGCTCCTATAAGCGGGAAACCGTGGAACACCGGGGCGGGACCATGACATTCAGCCAGACGCACCTGTTGGGGATCGAGGATCTGCACCCGCAGGAGATCAAGCTCCTTCTCGACCGCGCCGACATCCATGCCGAGGCCGAGCGCGGCAGCCGCCAGCATGGCGCGCCGCTGAAGGGCCTCACGCAGATCAACATGTTCTTCGAGGCCTCCACCCGGACGCAGGCCAGCTTCGAGATCGCGGGCAAGCGGCTGGGCGCGGATGTGATGAACATGGCGATGGCGGCGTCCTCGCTGAAGAAGGGCGAGACGCTGATCGACACGGCGCTGACGCTGAACGCGATGCACCCCGACCTTCTGGTGGTGCGGCATCCGCATTCGGGGGCGGTGAAACTGCTCGCCGACAAGGTGAACTGCGCCGTGCTGAACGCGGGCGACGGGCGGCACGAGCATCCGACGCAGGCGCTGCTCGATGCGCTGACGATCCGGCGGGCCAAGGGGCGGCTCCACCGGCTCAACATCGCCATCTGCGGGGATATCGCGCACAGCCGCGTGGCGCGGTCGAACATCTTCCTGCTAGGCAAGATGGAGAACCGGGTGCGCCTTGTCGGCCCGCCCACCCTGATCCCGGCAGGGGCCGCGGACTGGGGCGTCGAGGTTTACGGCGACATGGAGGAGGGGCTGCGCGACGTCGACGTGGTGATGATGCTGCGCCTTCAGAAGGAGCGGATGGACGGCGCGTTCATCCCGTCCGAGCGCGAGTATTTCCACCGCTTCGGGCTGAACGCCGAGAAGCTGTCGTTTGCCAAGCCCGACGCCATCGTGATGCACCCGGGGCCGATGAACCGCGGGGTCGAGATCGACGGGACCATCGCCGACGACATCAACCGCTCGGTCATCCAGGAACAGGTCGAGATGGGCGTCGCCGTGCGCATGGCGGCAATGGAGCTGCTGGCCGAGACCCTGCGGGAGCGGCGGGAGAAGGGCGCGGCATGACCGACACCCTCCACATCCTCGCCGTCAACGCCGTGACCGGGGTGCGGCACACGCATCTGACGCGCGCGCGGGGCGAGGCTCCGGTGTTGCCGCCGCTGACCGAGTGGCTGGGGGCCGAGGTGGACGAGGCCGAGGTGGAGCTGTTCCCGGTCACGGACCTCGGCGAGATGGCGCTGTCGGATTACGTCGCCATGGCCTTCGCCCCCGAGAGCATCCCGGCGCAGGACGCGCGGCGGATGAATGCGCTCAAGGGGCATGTCCTGCTGGTGCCCGAACGCGCCCTGTCGGAAGAACCCGCACCGGGGGCCGCGCTGACGCTGATCGCCTCGGTGCCATTGGCGCGGCCGGATCACGGCGGCAACCTGCCCAAGGCCGCGGTGACGCCGCCGCCGCCGCCCGCTGCCCCCCTCACGGACAAACCCCGCCGAAGCGGCAGCGCGACATGGGTGGTGGGCGCCGTTCTGCTGCTGCTGATCCTAGTGGTGCTGCTGCGATGAGCGATCCGCATATCTCCACGCGCACGCCCTTTGCCCCCGTGACCGAGCTGGAACCGGGCGAACGCGTCGTCGCGGCCTTTGCCGCGGACCGCGCGACCTACTGGCGCGAGAATGCCTGGCTGGCCGCGCTCGCCATGGCGGGCGGCATGGGCATCCTCTGGGCGCTCGGGAACGAGCATGTCTGGACCGGCGCGGTGGGCGGGCTCTTCGCCATCGCGGTGCGTGCGCTCTACCTCGCCTCGGACGAGACGAAGATGCGCTGGGACCTGACGAACCGGCGGCTTCTCGGCCCCGGCACGCGGGCCATCGCGCTCGAGAACATCGCGGCGGTCAACACGCTGTTCTCGGCGGTGCAGATCGTGACCGTCGCGGGCGACAAGCACCTGATGAAATACCAGCCCGACGCGAAGGCGACAAAAGCCCGGATCGAGGCGGCAAGGACCGGCGGCGGCACGGAGAGGGACGGGACGCAATGACCAACGCACTTCTGCGCAACGCGCGGCTGATCGACCCCGAGGCGGGCACCGAGACGCTTGGCTGGCTGAGGATCGAGGGCGGGCGCATCGCCGAGTCGGGCGAAGGCCCGCGCGCGGGCGGCATCGACTGCAACGGGGCCTGTCTTGCGCCGGGCATCGTCGACCTTGGCGTCAACGCCGGTGAACCGGGCGAGCGGCACAAGGAGAGCCTGCGCACGGCGGGGCGGGCGGCGGCGGCGGGCGGGGTGACCACGATGGTCACGCGGCCCGACACGGCCACGCCCATCGACACGCCCGAGGTGCTGGAATTCGTGATCCGCCGCGCGCGCGACGCCTCGCCGGTCAAGGTCCGGCCGATGGCGGCGCTGACGCGGGCGCGCGCGGGCCGCGAGATGACCGAGATCGGCTTCCTGATGGATGCGGGCGCGGTGGCCTTCACCGACGGCGACGCGGTGACGACCGACGCGCGCGTCCTGTCGCGCTGCATGACCTATGCGCGCTCGCTGGGTGCTCTGATCCTGGGCCACCCGCAAGAGCCGGGCCTGTCGTCGGGGGCGGCGGTGACCTCGGGCAAGTTCGCCAGCTTGCGCGGGCTGCCCGCCGTCTCGCCCATGGCCGAGCGGATGGGGCTGGAGCGCGACCTTGCGCTCGTCGAGATGACCGGCGCGCGCTACCACGCCGACCAGGTGACGAGTGCCGCGGCCCTGCCCGCGCTGGCGCGCGCCAAGGCCGCCGGGCTGGACGTGACGGCGGGCATCTCGATCCACCACCTGACGCTGAACGCACTGGACGTGGGCGACTACCGCACCTTCTTCAAGCTCACCCCGCCGCTCCGCGACGAGGACGACCGCCTTGCCATGGTCGAGGCGGTGCGCGAGGGGCTGATCGACGTGATCTGTTCCATGCACAGCCCGCAGGACGAGGAAAGCAAGCGCCTGCCCTTCGAGGCGGCGGCAAGCGGGGCGGTCGGCCTCGAGACGCTGCTGCCCGCGGCGCTGCGCCTTTACCATGCCGAGGCGTTGAGCCTGCCCGAGCTGTTCCGCGCCATGGCGCTGAACCCGGCGCGGCGGCTGGGGCTGGAGAGCGGGCGGCTTGCGCCCGGTGCGCCCGCCGACCTCGTGCTGTTCGACCCCGATGTGCCCTATATCCTCGATCGGTTCGGCCTGCATTCCAAGTCGAAGAACACGCCCTTTGACGGTCAGCGGATGCAAGGCCGCGTGTTGCGCACATGGGTGGACGGCGCCGTCGTCTACGACCGCGCGGCGGAGACCAACGCGTGATCCCGGCGCTGGAAACGGCACCCGCGCTGCTGGCGGCCACGGCGGTGCTGGCCTACCTGCTGGGCTCGGTGCCGTTCGGCATCGTGATGGCGCGGCTCTTCGGCCTGGGCGATCTGCGCAAGATCGGGTCGGGCAACATCGGGGCCACCAACGTGCTGCGCACGGGCAACAAGCCGGCGGCGCTGCTGACGCTGGTTCTGGACGCGGGCAAGGGGGCGATCGCGGTCCTTGCGGCACGCGCGCTGCTGGCCGAGGACGCGGCGCAGCTGGCCGGGGCGGCGGCGTTCCTCGGGCATTGCTACCCGGTCTTCCTGCGCTTCCGGGGCGGCAAGGGGGTGGCGACCTTTCTCGGCACGCTGATCGCGCTGGCCTGGCCGGTGGGGCTTGCCGCCTGCGCGCTCTGGGCCGTGACGGCCGCCCTTACGCGCTTCTCGTCGCTTTCGGCGCTGGTGGCCGCGGCGCTCGGCCCGGTGGCCGCGATCCTGATGGGGCATGCGACCTTGGCACTGCTGTGCATCGTGCTGGCGGTGCTGATCTTCGCCCGCCATCACGAGAACATCGCAAGGCTTCTGGCCGGCACCGAATCGCGGATCGGGCGCAAGGGCTGACGCGGCTGTCAGCCCGGTTGCCCAATGCCATGCCTTGCCGCCTCCGCGGTCCTGCCTTGGCCGCGCCATGATTGTCGCCGACCCTTTCGACGGGCGCGTGAACAATCAGGCGGAGCGCAAGACCGATGGGACCGATCAGGGCAGTCGCATCCTGTTACCGGAACATGCTGAACTTCTCCGGCCGCGCGCGGCGGGCGGAATACTGGTGGTTCGCCCTGTTCCAGTGCCTTGTCGGCATCGGCCTGCAGGTGGCGCTGGCGCTTTACGTGGTGAACGATCCCGCCCTTGCCGCCCTCGCGGCCAACCCCGACCTTGCCGGGATCGCGGCGGCTCGGGGCAGCTGGATGGTCGTGGTCGGCCTGATTGCCGGGTATCTCGTGCTGGTCTGCCTGCCGCAGCTCGCCGTCACGGTGCGGCGGCTGCATGACACCGACCGCAGCGGCTGGTTCATCTTCATGCCGCTCCTCGCCTATGTCGCGGCCCTGCTGGCGGCGGTCTTCATCATGCTGGCCTCGGGTGGGCAGGGCACGCTGGCGGCGGTTGTCGCGGTCACGGTCATCCCGGTTGCGGGCAGCCTCTGGTTCCTGGTCGTGCTGTGCCTGCCCGGCACCCATGGCATGAACCGCTTCGGACCCGACCCGGCCCCCGACCGCAAAAGGCGCAGGCCCCCCGCCGTCCATGGCGCCTTCGCGCCGCGGCCATCGCCGGAAGAACACGCGCGGCTGGTCGTCGAGCGCAGGGCCGAGATCACCGACTATTACCGCAAGCACGTGTTGCAGAACGCCGGGAACGTGTAGAGCTGTCCCTGCAATCCGCGGGAACGGGCGGTCCGGGCCCGGATTGTTCCAATTTCGGACAAATTTCCGGGTATACAGGTGTGACCGCAACAAGGACCGGCAGGCATGGCACCCCCTCGCGCAACCATCGTGGCGACCCAGAAGAACGAGGGTATCTTCCTCGTGGAGTGGATCGCCCATCACCTCGGGATCGGGTTCGATCACATCGTGATCGCCACCAATGATTGCGACGACGGCTCGGTCGAACTGATCGAGGAAATCGCGCGCCGTTTCCCCGTCAGCCGGATCGAGAATTCGGACATCCTCGAGGGGCACACGATCCAGTCCAGCGCCACCACCCGCGGCCTGCGCCATGCCGAGGTGCGCAGCTCGGATTGGGTGATGCATATCGACATCGACGAATTCGTGAACCTCCCGACGGTGCAACCGCAGATCAAGCCCTTCCTCGCCCGCTTCCCGGATGCCGATGCCGTGGCCCTGATGTGGCGCATGTTCGGCGACGCCAAGCGCCAGCACTGGGATGGCGGGCAGGTGACCGAGGCTTTCCTCTTCGCGCAGGACATCACCAAGGAGGACGGGGTCAGGGCGCACAAGACGATCTTCCGGCCCGGCAGCTTCACCTCGACGACGCCGCACATGCCCAAGGGGCCGCTGAAACCGGCGGAGGCGCTGCGCGTGGTGAACACGCGGGGCGAGGCGCTGCCGGTCGACCGCCACTACGACGACCGCCATTCGGCCTACAGGCTGCCCGAGGCGTTGCACGCCTGGGATCATGCCTACGTCAACCATTACGCGGTGAAGTCGGCGGACCTGTCGGCGATCAAGCTGCAGCGCGGGGACGCGAACGGCCGGTCGACGCGTCACCGCAAGGCGGGCTCGCGCCAGTTCGAGGAATTCAACCGCAACACGGTGGTGGACCCGACCATCCTGCGCACCCGCCCGGCGCGGATGCGGCTGATGAACCAGATGCTCTCCCACCCCGCCATCCTCGAGGCGCACCTGGCCTGCCTCGAGTGGTTCTTCACACGCAAGCGGATGCTTGCCGTGCAGGGCAACCCGGCGTCAGTAACTGTAGCCCGCGTAGATTCGGCTTAGGTCACCGCCCCAGTCGCCGTGATACTTCTCCAGCAGCTCGTCCGCGGGAACCGTGCCGGTCTCGACACTGTCCTTGAGCGCATTGAGGAAATGCGTCTCGTCGGGCACAAGCCCGCCGGCGCCGGGACAGGCCCGCGCCTTCAGCCCGGCCTCGGAAATCGCCAGAACCTCGCGCGCGAGGTCGTGCATCCCGATCTCTCCGACCCGGCCGTGCAGCGCGTTGACCGATGCCTCGACGCGCAGCGCCTCGCGCGTTTCGGCGTCCCACCCCTTCACGAGATCCCAGGCCGCATCGAGCGCGGTGTCGTCATACATCAACCCGACCCAGAAGGCGGGCAGCGCGCAAAGCCTGCGCCAGGGGCCGCCGTCAGCGCCGCGCATCTCGATGTATTTCTTGATCCGCGCCTCGGGGAAGAGCGTCGTCAGGTGGTCGGCCCAGTCCGACAGCGTCGGCTTCTCGCCCGGCAGCGCGGGCAGCTCGCCCTTGAGGAAATCGCGGAAGGATTGCCCGAGCGCGTCGATGTAGCGTCCGTCGCGGTAGACGAAATACATCGGCACATCGAGCGCGTAGTCGACCCAGGCCTCGAAGCCGAACCCCTCTTCGAAGACGAAGGGCAGCATCCCCGTGCGCGCCGGATCGAGGTCGCGCCACACGCGCGAGCGCCAGGATTTGTGCCCGTTGGGCTTGCCGTCGAGGAAGGGGGAATTGGCGAAAAGCGCGGTCGCCACCGGCTGCAGCGCGAGCGCGACGCGCAGTTTCTTGACCATGTCCGCCTCGGAGGCGAAATCGAGGTTCACCTGAACGGTGCAGGTCCGGCGCATCATCGTGGTGCCCATGGTGCCGACGCGCTGCATGTAGCCGTCCATCAGCTTGTAGCGGCCCTTGGGCATCAGCGGCATGTCCTCGTGCCGCCAGACTGGTGCGGCACCGAGCCCGATGAATCCCACGCCAAGCGCGTCCGCCACCTCGCGCACTTCGCGCAGGTGTTCGTTCACCTCGTCGCAGGTCTGGTGGATCGTCTCGAGCGGTGCGCCCGACAGTTCCAGCTGCCCGCCCGGCTCGAGACTGATGTTCGCGCCGTCCTTCTCCAGCCCGATCAGGTTGCCGCCCTCGGCCACCGGCGACCAGCCGAATTTCTGCTGCAATCCCTCAAGCATCGCCTTGATCGAGCGCGGCCCGTCATAGGGCAGCGGGGCCAGCGTATCGCGGCAATAGCCGAATTTCTCGTGCTCGGTGCCGATGCGCCACTGGTCTTTCGGCTTGCAGCCCGAGGCGAGGTATTCGGCCATCTGCTCGTGCCGCTCGATGGGGCCGCCGCCGGATTGGGGGATGGACATGGGCGCTGGCCTTTGCGTGCTCGGGTCGTGACAGGGCCGACAGGTGGCCCGCGGGGGTCACTGTGTCAAGGCCGGAACATCGGCGCGCCGCCACAGGGTCTGTGTGCCTGCGCGCAGGCCCTGCCGCGCCGCCAGAAGGCGCTGCGACCCAAGGCCCGGCAAGGCGGTGAAGGCATCGAACAGCGCCTCGGCCCCCGCGGCGTTCACGGGGATCACGAGCATCTGGCCGGGTTCATGCAGCAGCCACGCGGCGTTGCCCTCGTGGTCGCGGCGCAGCGACAGGCTGGTCAACTCGCCGAGGGAGACGGCACCCCCGGTCTGCGGCCCCATGTAGAGGATGCGCCCTTCGACCACCTGCACCACGCCCGGCCCCTCCCCCTCCGCGGCGAAGCGCGCGCGGCGGATCGCCGGGATCAGCGCCACGGCTGCGGCCAGCATCAGCGCATAGCCAGCCCCCTGCAGGATCAGCCCCGGCCGCGCGGCGATCCACAGGCCCAGCACCATGACGGCCAGCGCCACCAGAACCTCGCGCCAGCGGGTCAGGGTGGCGGCCGCCTCGGGGCGCAGAAAGCCGCTCATGCCCAATCGCCCCGCGTCGTCTGGAACAGCGTCAGCGCCGCCACGGCGGCGGTGTCGGCGCGCAGGATGCGCGGACCCAGCGATATGGGCGTGACGAAGGGCAGGCCGCGCAGCCGCGCGCGCTCGGCTTCGGAAAAGCCACCCTCGGGACCGATCAGGATCGCCCATTCTGCGGCCTCCGGGGCCGTGGCCAGCGTTTGCGCGGCCCCCGCCAGCCCCTCGTCGGCGTAGATCAGGCGGCGATCCGCGGGCCAGTCGGCGAGCAGCCGGTCGAGGCGTTGCAGCTCGGCCACCTCGGGCACATGGGTGCCGCCGCATTGCTCGGCGGCCTCGATGGCATGGGCCTGCAAGCGGTCCTGCCGGATGCGCTCGGCATTGGTGAACTCGGTCTGGACGGGCAGGATGCGCGCCGCGCCCATCTCGGTCGCCTTCTCGACGATGAAATCTGTGCGCGCCTTCTTGATCGGCGCGAAGAGGAGCCAAAGGTCCGGCGGCATCAGAAGCGGCGCGGTCTGCGCGACACAGGCCAGCATCCCGCCGCGCTTTCCCGCCGCCTCGACCACGGCGCGCCATTCGCCGTCGTGCCCATTGAACAGCGCCACCTCGGCCCCTTGCGACAGGCGCATCACGTTGAACAGGTAATTCGCCTGCTCCCGCGACAGGTCGACCGTTTGCCCCGGCCCCAAAGGGTGCTCTACATACAGGCGTATCTTTGGACGGTCCGACATGGGGCGGAGATTATGGGCGAGGCACAGGAAACGCCAGAGGGTCAGGTCGCGGATGCGGTCAGGGGCAACTGGGTGGACCGGCTGGCCCCCGCGCCCACACGCCCCTACCTGCGGCTGAGCCGCGCCGACCGGCCGATCGGCACATGGCTTCTGCTGCTGCCCTGCTGGTGGGGCCTGTTCCTTGCCGCGGCGGCGGGCGGCGGCGGGTTTGGCCTGCAGGAGCTGTGGCTGGCCGTGAGCTGCGCCATCGGCGCGTTCCTGATGCGCGGGGCGGGCTGCACCTGGAACGACATCACCGACCGCGACATCGACGCGGCGGTCACGCGGACGCGGTCGCGGCCGATCCCCTCGGGGCAGGTGACGGTGCGGCAGGCGCTGGCCTGGCTGGTGGTGCAATCGCTGATCGCCTTCGTGATCCTGCTGACCTTCAACCTCAATGCCATCCTGCTCGGCATCGCGTCGCTTGCAACGGTCGCGGTCTACCCGTTCGCCAAACGCTTCACATGGTGGCCGCAGGTGTTCCTCGGGCTGGCCTTCAACTGGGGCGCGCTGCTGCTGTGGACAGCGCAGACCGGCAGCCTCGGCTGGCCTGCGGTGTTCCTCTACCTCGGCGGGATCAGCTGGACGCTGTTCTACGACACGATCTACGCCCACCAGGACCGCGAGGACGACGCGCTGATAGGGGTGAAGTCCACCGCGCGCCTCTTTGCCGAGAACACCGGCCTCTGGCTGCGCGGCTTTCTCGTGGCGACGGTCTTGCTCCTCGGGCTTGCGGTGCTGCTGGCGCTGGGGCAGGCCTCGGTGCTGGCGCTGGTCGTGGCGCTGGCGGGGGTCTGGGGCATGGGCTGGCACATGCTGTGGCAGATGCAGCGGCTGGACATCGACGATCCGGGCGTCTGCCTGCGCCTGTTCCGGTCGAACCGGGACGCGGGCCTTGTTCCTGCGCTGTTTTTCGCCGTTGCGGCACTGGTTTGATTGAACCCGCGGACGGCAGGCTGTAACCCCTTCGGCAACCCGAAGCGGCAGCGTGGCCGAAGCGACACATGATCCGTTCCCAGACCCTCCTGACCATCGCCGCCTTCGCGCTTGCGGCGCTTCTGGCCGTGGGAACCTCGATCCTGCTTGCCATCGCCACCGAGCGGCGGTCGGTGGACCTTGTGCAAGACACCCTGCACGACGCCGGAATGGGCTGGGTCGAGGTCTCCGCCAACGGGTTGCGCGTCTATCTCGACGGCACCGCCCCGAGCGAGGCCTCGGCCTTTCGCGCCAGTTCGCGCGCCGGCACGCTGGTGGATGCAGACCGCGTGATCACCCGGATCGAGGTCGCCCGCCGCGAGGACGTGGCACCGCCGCGCTTTTCGGTCGATATCCTGCGCAGCGCGGATGGCATCCAGGTGATCGGCCTGGTGCCGGCCGAGACCGGCATCGCGCCCATCGATGCGGCCATCGCCGCGGTCGCCAACGGGCTGGAGATCACCAACCTGGTCGAGACCGCGGATTTCGCGGTGCCGCAAGGCTGGACCGCCGCGCTGGACTACGGGCTGCGCGCCCTGCGCGAGCTGCCGCGCTCCAAGGTCACCATTTATGCCGACGCGGTCGAAGTGCTGGCCATCGCGGAAAGCGCCCAGGAACGGGCGGCTTTCCTGCGCACGCTCGAGGTCGATCAGCCACGGGGGGTCGAGGTGACGCTCGATATCTCGGCCCCGCGTCCGGTCATAACGCCCTTCACCCTGCGCTTCGTGATCGACGAGGGCGGCCCCCGGTTCGAGACCTGTGCCGCCGACACCGAGGCGGTGCGCACCCGCATCCTGAGCGCCGCCGAAGCGGCCGGGGCCGAGGGACCGCTGACCTGCCAGGTGGGGCTGGGCGTGCCCACGCCGCAATGGGGGCAGGCCGTGATCGCGGGGATCGACGCGCTGACCGAACTGGGCCGCGGCACCGTCGCCTTCTCGGACGCGGATGTGACGCTGATCGCCGAACAGGGCACCGAGCAGGACCGGTTCGACCGGGTGATCGGCGAATTATCCGAGGCGCTGCCCGAGGTCTTCTCGCTCGAGGGGGTCCTGCCCGACCCCGTCGACACCACCGTCAGCGCCGGTCCCTCCCGGCTGATCGCAACGCTGAACGAGGAAGGCGGCCTGACGATGCGCGGCCGCCTGCCCGAGGGTCCGGTCGGCCGGTCGGTCGAGGCCTATGCCCGCGCGCTGTTCGGGATGCAGACCGCCGATATCGCCACCCGCGCAGTGGGCGACTTGCCCTCGGGCTGGTCGATGCGCGCGATGGCGGGGCTGGATGCGCTGTCGCAGCTGCATGACGGCACCATGGTGCTGGAGCCTGAAACGCTGATCCTGCGCGGCCAGACCGGCAACCCGGACGCCGGGTCCGACCTGACACGGCTTCTGTCCGAGGCCTTGGGGCAGACCGCGTCCTTCGAACTCGACGTGGTCTATGTCGAGGCGCTCGACCCGGTCGCCTCGCTGCCCACGGCCGCCGAATGCGTCGAGCGGATCCGCGCGATCCAGGCCGAGGGCAAGATCACCTTCGACCCCGGCTCTGTCGAGATCAACGAGACCGCGGGCGCGATCCTCGACCGGATCGCCGCCGTGCTGCCGGACTGCCGCCATGTGCGGATGGAAATCGCGGGCCATACCGACAGCCAGGGCCGCGAGGAGATGAACCTGAACCTCAGCCAGTCGCGTGCCGACGCGGTGCTGAACGGGCTGCTGGCACGCGGTGTCCTGGTCTCCAACCTGACCGCTCAGGGCTATGGCGAAAGCCAGCCCATCGCCTCGAACGAGGCCGAGGACGGCCGCGAGCAGAACCGCCGGATCGAATTCCGGCTGCTGTCGGATGCCAGCGACGAGACAGCCGACGACGCCGACGAGGCCGAGGACACGGAAGAGACGGCAGAGACGGCGGAAGCGGTCGCCGCCGCGCCGGGCGACACGGCAGAGGCCGACACGGAAACCGGGGCCGCACCCTCGGGCGGTTCGGGTGACGAGAACATCGAACGGGGAACCGGCGGCCCGGCGCGGCCCGATATCACGCCGGTCCCACGGCCCGACAGTGTCGTCGACAGGGCAGAAGCCGCACAGGAGTAGGCGTCATGAACAGGTTCGAATTCGTCATTGCGATCGCGGTCATCCTTTTCGTGGCCTTCGTCCTCGGCTGGCTGGCGCATTGGCTGCTCGCGCGGTTCAGCCAGGTCTCGAGCGCAGATCTCGACGAGATGGACGCTCTGGCCAAGGCGCTGCATGACGCCGAGGAGATGCGGGACCAGGCCATCGCCTACCTGCAACAGCGCGAGGCGGAACTGACCGGCCAGCTCAGCCAGACCGAGGCCGAGCTGCGCGCCGCGATGGACGGCTTGCGCGAAGCGCGCCACGAGGCCGAGGAGCTTCGCGTCTACATCGAGGCGCAGGGGGCCGGGCAAAGCTGAGCGCGGCTCAGTCCGCGGCACTCCAGCGCGACAGCGCGTCTTCGTCCTCGGACCGCGCCTCGACCCATGCGGCACCTGCGGCGGTGACCTCCTTCTTCCAGAAGGGCGCGCGGGATTTGAGGTAATCCATCAGGAACTCGGCCCCGGCAAAGGCATCGGCCCGGTGCCGGGCGGCGGTGGCGACCATCATGATCGGTTCGGATGGTTTCAACGGACCATAGCGGTGCAGGATCATCGCGTCGGCAAGGCCGAACCGCTCCATGGCCTGCGTGCGGATCTCGGTCAGGGCCTTTTCCGTCATGCCGGGGAAATGCTCGATCTCCATCACCTCGAGATCGCCGGTGGCGATGTCGCGGGTGATGCCGGAGAAGCTGACCACCGCCCCTGCCCCGGTCACGCCCGCGGCGAAGGCGTTGAGCTCGGCCCCCATGTCGAAGGGGGCGGACTGGACGCGGACGGGCGCGGGCATCGGGCCTCAGCCCCCGGTCATCGGCGGGAAGAACGCAACCTCGCGCGCCCCGGCAAGGGGGGCATCCATCTCGACGAGGTCCTGGTCGATGGCCGCCCGGATCGACCCGGTGTCCGAGAAGGCATAGGCATAGCCCTCGTCACGGGCGCGCAATTCGGCGATCAGCTCGGCGACCGTCCCGGCTTCGGTCTCGACCTGTTCGGAGGCGGTTCCGACGCGCTCGCGCAGCCAGGCGAAGTAGCGGATGTCGAGTTTCATCACGTCTCCCTCAGATGCGGCATGGCCTTGCGGAAGTAATCGTAGCCCGTGACCAGCGTCAGCGCCGCGGCGAGCCAGAGCAGCACAAGCCCGCCGTAGGAGGTGAGCATCAGCGCGTTGTATTTCCAGATCAGGCCGACATCGTCGGCGATCTCGCCCGCCAGGATGCCCGACACGATCTCGCCGTTCATGCCGAAGGTCTGCATGATGAAGTAATGGTCGAACAGACCCCATGCGAAGAGCATGGTGATGGCGACCATCTGGACCATGGTCTTCCACTTCGCCAGCGGCGTGACCTTGAGCGTGCTGGCGGTGTTGCCGAGATATTCGCGCAGGCCCGAGACGAAGACCTCGCGGAACAGGATGGCGGTGACGGGCACGAGGAGCCAGGCTGTCACGCCGTGGATGCCGAGCAGCACGGCAAGGGCCACGACGACCACGGCCTTGTCCGCGATCGGGTCGAGCATGGCGCCGAACCGGCTGATCTGGTTCCAGGCGCGGGCAAGGTAGCCGTCGACGTAATCGGTGAGCGAGGCCCCGAGAAACAGGAACATCGCCACCCAATCGGCAAACGGCCTCGGCAGCAGCAGGAAGACCAACGCCACCATGGGGGCGGCGATCATCCGTCCGACGGTCAGGATATTTGGCAGGGTCCAGCGCATGCGCCACGTGTAGCGCGGGCGCGCGGGCGATGGAAGCACCCCCGCAGGACGGCATGACGCGCTTTCGACAGTCCACGCGGAAGCAAGGGGCCGATCTCGGGGCAAGGAACGCCGACCTCTCGCGGCCTAGCCGCGTTCGTGGAAGAAATCGTAGATCTTCTGCGCCATCGCGGCGCTGACGCCCTCGACCGCCTTGAGGTCGGCGAGGTTCGCGCGGCTCACCGCCTTGGCGCTGCCGAAATGCGCCAGCAGCGCCCGTTTGCGCGTCGCCCCCACGCCCGGAATGTCGTCGAGCGGCGTGGCCGAGACAGCCTTGGACCGCTTCGCCCGATGCGCGCCGATGGCGAAGCGGTGGGCCTCGTCCCGCAGGCGCTGCACGAAATAGAGCACCGGGTCATTGCGCTTCAGCGCCATGACGGGCTGACCGGGGCGGTGGAACTCCTCCTTGCCCTGGTCGCGGTCGATGCCCTTGGCCACGCCGATGAAAGGCACGTCATCGACGCCCAGCTCGTCCATGATCTCCTGCACGGCGCTGACCTGTCCCGCGCCGCCGTCGATCAGCAGCAGGTCCGGCCAGGCTTCGCTCTCACGATCCGGGTCTTCCTTCAGCAGGCGCTGGAAGCGGCGGGTCAGCACCTCTTTCATCATGCCAAAATCGTCGCCGGGAGTCAGGTCATCTCCGCGGATGTTGAATTTGCGATACTGCGATTTCAGGAACCCCTCCGGCCCCGCGACGATCATCGCGCCGACCGCATGCGCGCCCTGGATGTGCGAGTTGTCGTAGACCTCGACCCGCTTGGGCGGCGCATCGAGGTCGAAGGCCTCGGCCAGACCGTCGAGCAGCTTGGTCTGCGCCTGCCCCTCGGCCATGCGCCGCGCAAGGCTTTCGCGCGCGTTCCGCAGCGCGCCGTCGACCAGCTCCGCCTTTTCGCCGCGCTGGGGCACGAGGATCTCGACCTTGCGGCCGAGCTTCTGGGACAGCGCGTCGGCCATCAGGTCGGGGTTCTCGACCGGATGCGACAGCAGGATCTGCTTCGGCGGGTCCTTCTGGTCGTAGAACTGGCCGAGGAAGGCCTCGAGCACTTCGGGTTCGTCGATGTCGGCCCCCACGCGGGGGTAGTAATCCTTGTTGCCCCAGTTCTGGTTGGCGCGGATGAAGAAGACCTGCACGCAGGCCTGCCCCCCCTCCATGTGGAGCGCGATCACGTCGGCCTCGGTCACGCCGCGGGGGTTGATGCCTTGGGCCGACTGCACGTTGGTCAGCGCGCGGATGCGGTCGCGCAGGGCCGCGGCGCGTTCGAATTCCATCGTCTCGGACGCCTCGGCCATGTCGCGCGCAAGCTGCGCCTGAAGGTCGGTCGTGTCGCCCTTGAGAAAGCGCATCGCATCGGCGACCGCGGCGGCATACTCCTCCTTGGAAATGTGGCCGACGCAGGGCGCGCTGCACCGCTTGATCTGGTAGAGCAGGCAGGGCCGCGTGCGGCTTTCGAAAACCGCATCGGTGCAGTTGCGCAGAAGAAACACCTTCTGCAGCTGGTTCAGCGTCCGGTTGACCGCGCCCGCGCTGGCGAAGGGGCCGAAATACGCGCCCTTCTCGGTCTTCGCGCCGCGGTGCTTCTTGAGTTGCGGAAAAGCGTGGGTGCCGCTGACGAGGATGTTGGGAAAGCTCTTGTCGTCGCGCAGAAGCACGTTGTAGCGCGGCTTGAGCTGCTTGATCAGGTTCTGTTCGAGCAGCAGCGCCTCGGTCTCGGTCCGCGTCGTGAGGAACATCATCGAGGCGGTTTCGCGGATCATCCGCGCGATGCGCGGGGAATGCCCGGTCGGCTTGGCGTAATTCGAGACGCGCCGCTTCAGGGCGCGCGCCTTGCCGACGTAAAGCACCCGGCTCTGGGCATCGAGCATGCGGTAGACGCCGGGCGAATTGTCCAGCGTCTTGAGGTAGCCGTGGATCACCTCGTGGCCCGTTTCGGGCGGTGTTTCCGTGGTCTCGGGCATGGTCTTGGCGGTCTCTGCGATTCCCCGTCTGGCTGCAACGGAAACCGGGCTTGATCAAGTGGTCAGCTTTCCACGGAACCTGTGGATAAGCTTGCGGAGAAATCTGGGAGCATCCGGATTTTTCCTTGTGTCTTGGCCGGTTCTGGGTTTTGCCCGTTTTTTCAGCACGTTTTTAAGCTGCTGTTTTCGAACATTATTTTTCCCGGCACCTCTCACCATCTTGGCGCTGTCACCTAAACTTAACAAAACCTTCGCAAATCTCGGCCCGGTGGAAAACTTACCTTGTCAAATGAAACGACCGCCTCACTCCACCCCGAGAACGTCAGGCGTCTGCCATGCCAGATGCTGACCTCCGTCGACGCAAATCAGCTGTCCCGTGACCGCGCGGGCGGTCAGCAGGTAGCGCAGCGCATCGCAGATCCCCGCGGCATCCGCGCCGCGCCCCAGGACCGTCGCCGCACGCTGCCGCGCGAAGTGGCTGTCGGATTGGCGCGCGCCCTGAAGGGTCGGACCGGGGCCGATGGCATTCACCCGCACATGGGGCGCCAGCGCCTGCGCCGCGGTGCGGGTAAAGGCCCAGAGGCCCATCTTGGCGATGGTGTAGGTCATGAACTCGGGCGTGAGCTTGCGGACGCGCTGGTCGATCATGTTGACGACAAGGCCGCGGGCCAGCGGCTCGCCGTTCTCGTCTTCCACGGCCTGCGGCACCTGTGCGGCCAGCGCCTGCGTCAGCACGAAGGGCGCGCGGAGGTTCGACTCGAGATGCCGGTCCCAGCTGTCGCGGGTGGCGCTTTCGATGTTGTCGTATTCGAAGATCGACGCGTTGTTGACCAGCACCGTGAGGGGCTGGCCCAGCGCCCCGGCCGCACGCGGCAGCAGCGCCTGGGTCTCGGCCTCGACGGTCAGGTCGGCCTGAAGCGTCACGGCGGCGCGGCCCAGCGCGCGGATCTCGGCGGCGACCTCCTCGGCGGCCTCGGCGCTGCCGGCGTAGTGGATGGCGACGTCATGGCCCTGTCGGGCGAGTTCAAGCGCCATGGCGCGGCCAAGGCGCTTGGCGGCGCCGGTCACGAGTGCGGTCATCGGCTGTTTCCTCAGGCGAGCAGTAGCAGGAGATAGGCGACATAGAGCGCGGTGAAGACGAGGCCAACGATCCGCCCCATCGACCAGCGCAGGAACACGAAGGGGGCAAGCACCAGCGACGCGGCCAGCATCACCCAGATGTCGAAGTGCAGGATCTCGGGATCGACGGGGATCGGGCCGACAAGCGCCGCGACGCCGATGATCCCGAGGAGGTTGAACATGTTCGAGCCGATCACGTTGCCCAGCGCCACGTCCGAGTGGCGGCGCAGCGCGGCCATGACGGTGGTCGCCAGTTCCGGCAACGAGGTGCCGATGGCGACAAGCGTCAGGCCGATCACCGTGTCGCTCACGCCGTAGACCCGCGCGATGGCGACCGAGCTGTCGACAAGCAGATCCGCCCCGATCGGCAGGCCGACAAGCCCGAGGGCCAGGAACAGGCCGATCTTCCACCATGGCATGTCCGGATCGGCCTCTTCCAGCGCCTCCTCCTCCTCGGGGGAGGGGGCGCCGTTGGCCGCCCTGCGATGCGCCTGGGCGGAGCGGGCCGCGTCGAACAGGATCGCCCCGAGAACCGCCAGCAGCACCAAACCGCTCACCCAGGTGAAGGGGCCGGTGAAGGCCAGCAGCGTGAACAGCAGCGAGCCGCCGATCATGAACAGGTAGGTTCGGCGCGTGTCGCTGCCCGCGGACAAGCCGAAGACCAGCGCAGGCACCCCGAGGATCAAGAGGACATTCGCCGTGTTCGAGCCGACGACATTGCCCAGCGCAAGGCCCGGCACCCCGTCGAGCACCGACTTGATCGAGATCAGCAACTCGGGGGCCGATGTGCCGAAGGCCACGACCGTCAGGCTGACGATCAGCGCCGGGATGCCGAGCCGCAGGCTGAGGTTGACCGCACCCTTGACCAGCACATCGCCGGCCAGAAGCAGGATGATCAGCCCGAGGCCGGCAAGGAAGAATTCGTCGATCACGGATCAGTCCTGCTTGTCTGTGCAGTGTCGGCAGGGACCGCCGCGCAGGTTGTAGCGCCCGCAGTCGGGACAGAGGCGCGGCTTGGGAAGGCTGCCCTTGCGATCCGACCGCTTGCCGATACCCGGAAGGCGCAGGCGTCCGAACATGGCGAGCACCGCCATGAAGACAAGGAACAGGGTGACGATCTTCAGCATCACGACAGCCCGAAGCGCGACCAGTGGGCGCGGTCTTCGATCGCGGCGGTCAGTTCGCCGCCAAGGCTTGCGCCGAAGCGCTGGAACAGGCTGCGTTTCGGGCCGTAGGCCGCGAAGCGGACCTTGTCGCCGTAAACCTCCTTCATCCGGGGCACGAGGTGGCCGATACCGTCCGCGAGGCCAAGCTCCACGCCCCGACGACCGGCCCAGAATTCGCCGGAGAACAGGTCTTCGGTCCCGGCCAGCCGCGCGCCACGGCGCGATGTCACATGGGCGATGAAACTGTCGTGGATCTGGGCCTGGATGGCCCTCAGACGCGCGACATCCTCGGGCCGCTCGGGGCGGAACGGGTCGAGCATCGACTTGTCCTTGCCCGCGGTATGCACCCGGCGCTCGATGCCGAGCCGGGCCATCGCCTCGTGCAGGCCGAAGCTTGCCGAGATCACGCCGATGGAGCCGACGATCGAGCTGTCATCGACCCAGATGTCATCGGCCGCGCAGGCCAGCCAGTAGCCGCCCGAGGCAGCCACGTCCTCGACGAAGGCGTGGACGGGAAGCTTCTTTTCCTCTGCCAGCCGCCGGATGCGGGCGGCGATGAGCGAGGATTGCACCGGGCTGCCGCCCGGCGAGTTGACGAGAAGCGCCACCGCGGCGGGCTTGCCGCGGGAAAAGGCCCGTTCGATCACCGGGGCGAGCGAAGCGTCGCTGAGCGTGGCACCCCGCGCGGAGGCTGCTATGACGCCGTTCAGTCGGATGACCGCGACGACCGGGTCCTTGGTGATGAACGGGATGAAACGCTTCATGAAGCGCGATGTAGAGTGGGGCTTGCCGCGGAACAAGGTGGCGCAGGTTTATTCGCCGCCCTGTGCCCTTGCGGCACCGTCCCGCCCCCGCGGATTGCGCCGACTGCGTCGTCGCCCCGGCGCGCCGCTGACGCGGCGCGGATGCGAATTTTCGTACGAAAATTCGGGTGGCGCGTGGGCGATCAGCCTCCCGATGGATCGGCCATGTGCAGCATCTTGCGCAGGTCGGTCTTGAGGATCTTGCCGTAATTGTTGCGCGGCAGCTCCGGCAGGGCGACATAGGCCTTGGGGCGCTTGAAACGCGCCAGTTCGGTCAGCAGATGCGCCTCGAGCGCGGCCGGGTCGAGGGTGTGACCGGGGGCCATCACGACGAAGGCCACGATATCCTCGCCCCATTCGGCGGAGGGGCGACCGACAACGGAAACCTCGTGGACGGACGGATGGGTCAGCAGGACCTCTTCGACCTCGCGGGGGTAGATGTTGGTGCCGCCCGAGATGATCACGTCCTTCGAGCGGTCGGCCAGCGTCAGGTAGCCGTCGGCATCGAGATGCCCCATGTCGCCTGTCATAAGCCAGCCGTCCTTGAGGGTCTTCGCGGTCGCGTCCGGGTTCTGCCAGTATCCCGGCATGACGGGGGCACCGCGGACCATGATCTCGCCGATCTCGCCGGGCGGGAGGGGCTGGCCGCCGTGGTCGCCGATGGCGACCTCGACAAGGGATTGCGCACGCCCGACCGAGGCAAGGCGCGCGCGCCAGTCGGGGTGGCTGCGGTCGGCCACATCGGCGCGGCCAAGCGCAGTGATCGCCATCGGGCATTCGCCCTGTCCGTAGATCTGGACGAATTTCGGCCCGAACAGGGCGACGGCCTCCTCGATATCGGCGCGATACATCGGACCCCCGCCATAGACGATGGTCCGGATGCCCTCGCCGCTGCATCCCCTCGCCTTGGCGGCATCGGTCAGGCGGCGCACCATCGTGGGGGCCATGAACATCGAGGTGGGGCCATGGGCCTGCGACAGGGCCAGCACCTCGGCCGCGTCGAAGCCGCCCGAGGGCGGCACGAGGTGGCGCGCACCCATGCGCACATGGATCGGCGCGTATAGACCCGCGCCATGGCTCATCGGGGCGGCATAGAGCGCGGCATCATGCGATGTCACCGGGTCGACATCCAGCGGGTAGCAGGCCGAGGTGGCGGCAAGCATGCCGTGGGTGATCTGCACGCCCTTGGGCTTGCCCGTGGTGCCCGAGGTGTAGAAGAGCCACGCCAGATCGCCCGCGCGGCGGTCGGCAACGGGCGCGGGCGAAACCGCGGTGAGCGCCGCGAAGGCCTCCGAGTGCAGCGGGGTCAGCGGAAGGGCGGTTTCGGCCGACAGCGGCCCGGTCAACTCGGCGCTGGTGAAGGCGCGGGTGGCGCCGCTGTCGTTGAGGATGAAGGCGGCTTCGCGCGGGTGAAGCTTGGCGTTGATCGGCACGGCGACCGCGCCCGCGGTCCAGATGCCGAACAGGGCGACGAGGTAATCGGTGCAGTTCCGGGCGAAGACCGCGATGCGGTCGCCGGGTGCCACGCCCTGCGCGACCAGCGCGCCCGCCAGCCCGGCGGCGCGGGCATGGAAGCGCGTGTAATCGGCGTCGACCTCGGCCCCGCTCAGCAGGGCGGGGCTGTCGCCCGCGACGCGGGCCGTGCGGTCGAGCCAATGGGCGATGTTCATGGTGGTCCCTCCCCCCTTTGCCCGAGTGTTCCGCGTCGCACCGCGGCGTGCAAGGGGTGCTGGCAGGCGTGACGGCCGGGCGCTAGGCTGAGGCCGAATGACGATCGGGAGACAGCTTTCATGGCCCATGACATCGTGATCCTCGGGGTTTTCGTGGCCGACGCGGCCTTTCGCAGCGCGCGGCTGCCGCGGGCCGGCGAGACGCTGATCGGCACGGGGTTCACGCTGGGGCCGGGCGGCAAGGGCTCGAACCAGGCGGTCGCCGCGGCGAAGGCGGGGGGCGACGTGGGCTTTGTCGCGCGGATCGGGATGGACGCCTTCGGCGAGATGGGGCTGGCCACATGGTCCGAGGCGGGCGTCGCGCCGCTGGTGATCCGCGACGCCGACCGCGCCACCGGCGCGGCGGGCATCTTCATCGAGGAGGCCGAGGGCCGCAACGCCATCGTCATCAGCCCCGGCGCGGCAGCGGCGATCACGGTGGCCGATATCGAGGACCGCCGGGCCGAGATCGAGGGCGCGAAGGTCGCGGTCACGCAACTGGAACAACCCGTTGAGGTCGCGGAGCGGTTCCTGCGCATCGCCTCGGAGGCGGGGGTCACCACGGTGTTCAATCCGGCCCCAGCCGCCTCACTGCCCGAGGGGATGCTGGCGCTTTGCGACTATGTCACGCCGAACGAGGCCGAGGCGGAAGAGCTGACCGGTATCGCGGTCGGTGATCGGGCGAGCGCAGAGCGAGCGGCAGCGGCGCTGCTGGCACAGGGCGTGCGCCGCGGTGTGATCGTCACGCTGGGGGGCGACGGGGCGCTGGTGATCGACGCCGAGGGCGCGCGGCATGTGCCTGCGATGGCCGCCGGGCCGGTGGTGGACACGACCGGGGCGGGCGACGCCTTCAACGGCGGCCTGGCCTGTGCCCTGGCCGAGGGGCAAGGGCTAGACGACGCCCTGCGCTTTGCCACGGCGGTCGCCGCGCTTTCGGTGACGAAACAGGGCACCGCCGCGTCGATGCCCACGCGGACCGAGGTCGAGGCGCTTCTGGCGCGGTGAGCGCGGGGCAGCGCGGGGCAGCGCGGGGCAGCGCGGGGCAGCGCGGGGCAGCGCGGAAGCGCGCTAGACATGTTGCGCAAAAGTGGGAACCGGTTTTGCGCTCCTCTAACGGTGGATTTCCGTATTTGGGGGAAGATGAAGGCGGGGGCCGGGCTGTCGGGTGGCCCGTGTCGGATGGCCCGTGTCGGACCTCCCGCGTCAGACCTCGAGATCGGCGACGAAGATGCCCGCGTGCCCGCCCTTGCAGGCCGCGACCAGCATGCCGCCCGTGCGGATGTGGTCGGGGTGGCGCTCATATGCGAGATGCGCCTCGCGGTCGGTGAAGCGAACCTCGAAGCCATAGCCATAGCGCGCCGATTTCCCCTCGAAATCGCGGTTCGGGCCATGGGCGAAGCCCGATGCGCCGGGCAGTTCGGCGCAGACCGCGGCGAGGATCGGCATGGCGGCTTCGATCCGGTCGAGGCCCTCGGGGCCGTCCGGGTCCATCAGGACGATGTGGATCAGCATCGCATCAGCCCTCGATCAGGATGGCGCGGAAATCGTTGACGTTGGTCAGGGTCGGGCCGGGAACGACTTGCCAGTCTATCTTGTAAAAGAATGAATGCGCATCGTTGATGGCAAGCGCCTGCGCGGGGTCGGCACCCGCGGCTTGCGCCCGCGACAGCGTGTCGGGGCCGATCACGGCGCCCGCAACCTCGGCCGCGCCGTCGACACCGTCGGTGTCGCAGGCGATGGCGTGGATGCCGGGCGCGCCATCAAGCGCGAGGGCCAACGCAAGGGCGTATTCGGCATTGGGACCGCCCACGCCGTCGCCGCGGCGGGTGACGGTCAGCTCGCCGCCCGACAGGATCACGCGGGGGCCGCTGGCCTTGAGGGCCAGCGCCGCATGTTCGGTGGCGACCTCGCGCGCTTCACCCTCGATCGCGTCGCCGAGGATATCGACGGCGTAGCCCTGCGCGCGGGCCAGCTCGGCGGCGGCGGCGAGCGATTGGGCGGGGGCGGCGTAGATCACGTTTTCCACCCGCGCGAGACGCGGGTCGTCGGGGCGGACGGGGTCGCCGCCTGCCTCGAGAAACGCCTTGATCGAGGCGGGCGGCGTGACGCCCCATGTGTCCAGCGCGGCCAATGCGCGCCCGGCGCTGCCGTCATGGCCGACCGTGGGGCCCGAGGCGATATCGCCCGGATCGTCGCCCGGCACATCCGAGATCAGCAGCGCCAGCATCCGCGCGGGGTAAGCCGCGGCGGCCAGCCGCCCGCCCTTGACCGCCGAGATTTCCTTGCGGATGCCGTTGATCGTCCCGATCGGCGCGCCCGAGGCGAGCAGGGCTTGGGTCAGCGCCTGTTTCTCGTCGAGCGTGATGCCCGCCGCCGGGGCGCAGAGCAGCGCGGAACCGCCGCCGGAAATCAGCGCGAGGACGAAATCCCCCTCGCCCACCGTGCCCAACAGATCGAGCATGCGCCGCGTCGCCTCGACGCCCGCCATGTCGGGCACCGGATGCGCGGCCTCCACGATCTCGATGCCCCGGCAGGGGCGGCCATAGCCGTAGCGCGTGATCACCAGCCCCTCGCAGGGGCCCCATTCGGCCTCGACCGCCTCGGCCATGCGGGCGCTGGCCTTGCCCGCGCCGATCACGACGACCCGGCCCTCGGGCTTGGGGGGCAGGGCGGCGGCAAGGCTTTGCATCGGATCGGCCACGGCGACGGCGCGGTCGAACATGGCGCGGAGAAGATCGGGTGGTGTCACGTGGTTTCCCCGGTGCTGGAGGCGCGGGTCACCAGCCGGACGGGCATGCGCAGCTCGGGTTCGGGGCGTTCGCCCTCGACCATCCAGCCAAGCAGCCGCGCGGCGGTGTCCTGCGCGAATTGTGCGATGTCGCAGGACACCGAAGAGAGCTGCGGCCAGCTTTGCGCGGCCTCTTCGATATCGTCGAAGCCGACGACGCGGAACCCGGTGCCGACCGGCCGCCCCGCGCGCGCGAACCCGGCCATCAGGCCGAGCGCCACAAGGTCGTTGAAACAGACGGCGGCGTCGATCTCGGGATGATCGGCGATCAGCGTCGCGGCCATCTCCATGCCGAAGGCGCGCGAGGATTTGCCGTGCAGCGCGACCTCCTCCAGCCCGTCCTTCTTGAGCACGTCACGCCAGCCCGACTTGCGTTCGCGCGTGATCGCGCGCCCCGGCAAGCCGCCGACGAAGGCGACGTTCCGCGCGCCCTGCTGCAACAGGTGCCGCGTGGCCTTGGCGCTGCCGGTGGCGTAGTCAAAGCTGGCGAAGGGGAAGAGGTCGGTGCGCTCGTCGCCTTGTCGCAGGACCTGCAGCGTGGGCAGGCCACGCCGGGCGAGCTGGTCGAACGTGTCGCTTGCCGCGCCATAGGCGGGCGAGATCACCATGGCGGACACGCCATGCTCGATCATGGAGCCGACGAGCTTGGCCTGAAGCTCGGGGTCTTCGTCGGAATTGGCGATGACGGTGGCATAGCCTTCGGCGGCGATCGCCATCTGCAGCGAGGTGGCGAACTCGGTGAAGAAGGGGTTGCGCAGATCGTTGATGACGAGGCCGACAAGGCCGACCGAGGATGACCGAAGGTTCGCCGCCGCACGGTTGTAGACATAGCCGATCTCGGCCATCGCCTTTTCCACGGCGGTGCGGGTCTCGGCCCGGACCTGCTTGGAGCCCTGCAGAACGAGGGAGACGGTGGATTTCGACACGCCCGCGCGGGCGGCGACATCCATGATGGTGGGACGCCTGTTCATGACGGCGTTTTAGCCGTCGATTCCATGCATGGCCAGAAGGCACCGCATCCGCGCCTCGGCCAGATCGGGGCGCGTCAGGAGCCGGGCCTGATCGGCAAGGCGATAGACCTGCGCATAATGGGTGATCTCGCGCGAGGCGTGGACGCCGCCGGGCATGATGAAATGCGACTGCGTGCCGTTCAGCCAGCTGAGAAAGGCGATGCCGGCCTTGTAGAACCGGGTGGGGGCCTTGAAGATCTCGCGGCTGAGCGGCACGGTCGGCGCGAGAAGCGCGTGGTAGGTGGCGCTGTCGCCGCGGGCCAGCGCCTCGAGCGCCTGCGCGGCGGCGGGGGCGATGGCGGCGAAGATGCCGAGAAGCGCGTGGGAGTAGTGGGTGCCGTCGCCCTCGATCAGGGGGGCGTAGTTGAAATCGTCGCCGGTATAGAGGCGGACGCCCGAGGGCAGTTTCGCACGGAAGGCTTCTTCGTGGGACTGGTCCAGAAGGCTGATCTTGATGCCGTCGACCTTGGCGGCGTGGCGCATGATCAGATCGAGGACGATGCCGTTCGCCGCCGCGATATCCTGCGCGCCCCAGTAGCCGGTCAAGGCAGGGTCGAACATGTCGCCCAGCCAGTGCAGGATCACGGGGGCCGAAGATTCTTCTATAAGAGTGTCGTAGACACGGGCATACTCCTCGGGGCCTGCGCCGAGGGCGGGCAGGGCACGGGTGGCCATGAGGATGATCTGCCCACCCGCGGCTTCGATGACGTCCATCTGCGTTCGGTAGGCGTCGATGATCGCCTCGACGCTGGTCAGCTCGTCCAACGCCTTGTGATCGGTGCCCGCCCCGCAGGCGACACGGGGCTTCATCGGATGCGCCTTCGCCTCGCGCATGGTGCGCTCGATCAGCTCCCTTGCGGTCGCCCAATCCACGCCCATGCCACGCTGCGCGGTGTCCATCGCCTCGGCCAGGCCAAGGCCCTGGTCCCAGAGCGTATGGCGGAAGGCGAGCGTCGCGTCCCAGTCGACGGCGGGGCGGCCCGCCCAGGGGTCGCGCTCGGCCAGCGGGTCGCTGATGACATGGGCGGCGGCAAAGGCCGTGCGGGTCAGCGGCACGCGCGGCGCGCGCGGGGTCAGGGGCTCGGGCGACAGGCGGTAGTCCTCCAGCGTTCCGGCATAGGTCGGCAGCAGCATCGGTCAGGCCCTCGTATCTTCGCGGATCATGTCGGCGGCTTTCTCGCCGATCATGATGGCCGCGGCATTGGTGTTGGACGAAATCACCCGCGGCATGATCGAGTTGTCCACGACGCGCAGGCGCTCGATGCCGTTCAGGCGCAGGCGCGTGTCCACCACCGCGGCCGGGTCGCTGCCCATCCGGCAGGTGCCCGCGCAATGGTGCGACGTCTTGGAGTGTTCGCAGATGAAGTCGAAATACTCCTGATCGGTCTTCACGCCCGGCCCCGGCAGGCGCTCGGCCAGCACGTATTTGGCCAGCGGCCCCTGCGCCATGATCTCCTGCGTCAGTTTCAGGCCGCGGATCGACATCTCGCGGTCTTGTGGATCGGACAGGTAATTCGGGTCGATGAGCGGGGCGGCGGCGGGGTCGGATGACGCCAGCCGCACCGTCCCCCGCGACCGCGGGCGCAGATAACAGGAATTCAGCGTCACGCCGCCTTGCGGCATCACCGCGACGCCCTTCTCGATCCCGGTGCCCAGCCCGAGGTGGAACTGGATGTCGGGCGAACGCGCGTTCGGGTCGGCATACCAGAACCCGCCCGTCTCGAAGAGCGACGAGGCCACCGGCCCCTTGCGCGTCAGCAGGTATTGCAGCCCGGCCAGCGCGGCGAGATGCGGCTTGGCAAAGCGGTCATAGCTGTAGGGGCCGTTCAGTTCCGAGATGCAGTAGAGGTCGAGGTGATCCTGCAGGTTCTCACCGACCTGCGGCTGCTCGAGAACCACGTCGATGCCGAGCGCGTGCAGATGATCCGCCGGGCCGATGCCCGACAGCTGCAACAGCCGCGGCGAGCCGATGGCGCCGCTGCTCAAGAGCACCTCCTGCGTGGCGCTGAGGCGGGTGCCGTCCGTCAGCTCCACCCCCGTGGCGCGCCCGCCTTCTACCGTGATCCGCCGGACCTGTGCGCCGGTGCGGACGGTCAGGTTCGGGCGTCCCTCGTTCGGGGCGACATAAGCCATCGCGGCGGAGGACCGACGCGCATTGCGCTGCGTCAGCTGGTAGTAGCAGACGCCGTCCTGCGTCTCGCCGTTGATGTCCATGTTGCGCGGGATGCCGAGCTGTGCGGCGGCCTCGAAATAGGCCTCGCAGATCGGCAGTGGCGCGATGGGTTGCGAGACGCCAAGCGGGCCGCCCTTGCCGTGATAGCGGTTGTCGTAAGTGTCGTTGTCCTCGGCCTTGCGGAACCAGGGCAGCACGTCCTCGTAGGACCAGCCGTCGCAGCCCATCTGCCGCCATTCGTCGTAATCCTGCGCATTGCCGCGCGTGTAAATCTGGGCGTTGAGGGACGAGCCGCCGCCGATCACCTTGCCCTGGGTGTAGTTGAAAACCCGGTTCTTCATGTGGCGCTGGGGCACGGTCTCCCACCCCCACGACCCCAGCCCCTTGGTCATTTTCGCAAAGCCCGCGGGCAAGTGGTACAGCGGGTTATGGTCGCGTCCGCCGGCCTCGAGCAGCAGGACCGTGGCGGCGGGGTCTTCGGAAAGACGCCCGGCCAGCACGCAGCCGGCGCTGCCGCCGCCGATGATGATGTAGTCGAAGCCTTCGGCCATGGTGGTTCCCTAAAGCCGGTGGATGGAAAGCCCGCCATCGACGGGGATCACGGCCCCGGTGGCAAAGGCGAAATCGCCGCGGGCGAGCGGCAGGATGGTTTGCGCGATGTCGGCGGGCCTGCCCCAGCGGCGGGCGGGGACAAGGCCCTCGGCGATGCGTTGGTCGTAGCGGTCGGCCACGGGGGCGGTCATTGGCGTTTCGATGATGCCGGGGCGGATGTCGTAGACGCCGATGTTCTCGGGCGCGAGGCGGGCGGCGAAAGCCTGCGCCATCATCGCGGCCCCTGCCTTGGAGATGCAATATTCCGCGCGGTCGGGCGAGACCATCGTGGCGCTGACCGAGGTGATGAAACTGATCGAGCGGTAGGGATCGGGCGGCAGCTGCAGCATGCGCCGCGCAACTTCTTGTGCAAGAAAGAACGCGCCGCGCAGGTTCACGTCGATGCAGCGGTCGAAGCTGTCAGGCGACATCTCGAGCAGGTCACCGCGCCGCATCGCGGGAACGCCCGCGTTGGAAATGAGCGTGGTAACGGGGCCTGTCGCATCCAGCACGGCAGGGATGCCGGACAGGTCGGAGAGATCGTGACGGTGATAGCTCGCGCCGGGCATCGCGGCCAACGCTGCCTGCACGGCAGGGGCCTCGGGCGGCTGTTCGGCGGCCAGCGCCACCTGCCAGCCGGCGCCGTGCAGCGCCTGCGCGATGCCAAGGCCGATGCCCTGTTGCCCGCCGGTGATCAGAGCGCGGTTCATGCAACCTCCTGCGCGATGCGGTCGGCCTGCCTCAGCGCCAGCGCCGCGATGGTGAGCGACGGATTCACCGCCGCCGAGGTCGGCAGAAGCGAGGCGTCGCAGATCCAGAGATTTGGGTGATCGTGGCAGCGCCCGAACGGGTCGGTGACGCTTTGCGCCGGATCATCGCCCAGCCGCGCGGTGCCGCATTGGTGCGAGGGCGTGGAGCGGTCGAAGGCTTTCGACAAGAGCACGGGGAACCCCGCCCGGCGCAGCGCGCCTTTCAGTTTGGCGACAAGCGCCTGATGCGCCGCCCAGTTGGAACGACGCCAGTCGAGGACGATGTCGTCGCCCTTCAGCGTCACCCGGCTTTCCGGCTGCGGCAGGTCCTCGGACATGACGTAGAAGTCGATGGCGCGGTCCGCGATCTGCCTTGCAACCGGCCCCGGTAGCCCCGTTTGCGCGGCAAGGATCGGGGCCGAGACACGGCCAAGCAGCTGGATGTTGCCGAGCGGTTCGCCCTGCGGCCCGCCGGTCAGATACCAGTCGTTCAGCATCAGGGTTTTCTGGTAGACCGACCCGTTCCGCCGCGGCGAGAGCGCCAGCAAGGCCGAGGCGTTGTGGTTCATGAAGTTGCGCCCCACCTGGTCGGAGCGGTTGGCAAGGCCCCTCGGGTGCGCCTCATCCGCCGAACGCAGGAGCAGCGCGGCGGTGTGAACCGCCCCCGCCGCCAGCACGATGCGCGGCGCGGTGAACCGGCCCTTGTCGGTCATCACGCCGGTCACCCGCTCGCCCTCGGCCTCGATCCGCTGGACCCTCACGCCGGTTTGCAGGCGCACGTTCGGGTGCTGCAACGCGAGCGTCAGCGCGGCGGTCTCGGCGTCGAGCTTGCCGCCCGTGGTGTCCGGGAAGGCATCCCAGGGCGTCGCCGCGCGGGCCAGCCAGCGGTCGAGATCAACCGCAAGCGGCAAGGGCGCGGGGTGCAGGCCCGCGGCGCGCAAGCGGCGGTCGAGATCGGCGATGGCGGGTTCGTGCGGGACCGGGGGAAAGGGGTAGTTCGCCGCGCGCGGCGGGTCGGTCGGGTCGATGCCGCCCTGCCCGCGGACCTGGTAAAGCGCCTCGGCGCGGTCATACCAGGGCGCGAGCGTGTCGTAGGGAAAGGGCCAGCCGGGGGTGGTGCCGCCGATATGGCGGATCGGGGCGAAATCGGCCTCGCGGTAGCGGATCATCACCGCGCCGTAGAACTTGGAATTGCCCCCGACAAACGCGTAGTTGCCGGGGTTGAAGCGGGTGCCCTCGGGCGTCAGCCAGGTCTCGGCGGGGCGGAAATGGCCCTGTGCGAAAATCGCCGCCGGGTCGCGCGCCTGGGCGCAATCCTCCAGCCGCTCGCCCCGCTCGAGGATCAGGATGCGCAGGCCCGTGGGCGCCAGCCCCGCGGCCAGTGTCGCGCCCCCCATGCCGGAGCCGACGATGATGATATCGGCATCGCTCATCCGATCCTCCCTCGGTGGAACCATAGATATTGGATCGTTCCAAATCCAGCCTGAAAAGAAACCCGCGACCCCATGAACCGCGGGTTTCCGCCTTAACCGATGCGTTCTTCCGTCTTCGGGTCGAAGAGCACGGCCTTGTCCATGTTCACCGCAAACTCGAAGGGCTGGCCGGCATGCACATCGGCATCGGCCCGCATCCGCGCAATGCAATCCTTGCCGGACAGCGTCATGGTGACAAAGGTATCGGCCCCCGCAGGCTCCGTCACGGTCACGCCGTTCGTCAGGCCCTGGATGTTGCGCGCGTTGCGATCTGCCCCCTCGGGGTCGGTGATCGCCTCGGGGCGGATGCCGAGCATCACCTCGCTGCCCTTGTAGGACTGGTAGGCCGCGGGGGCGTTCTCCATCCGCAGGGCGATCTCCTGCCCATCCGCGCCGGTCAGCACCGCGTGAAGCGCGCCGTTGCGATCCTCCAGCTTCGCGGGCAGGACGTTCATCGCCGGGCTGCCCATGAAGGTCGCCACGAAGAGATTGGCGGGGTTGTCGTAGATCTCTTTCGGGGTGCCGAGTTGCTGGACATAGCCGTTGTACATCACCGCGATCCGGGTCGAGAGGGTCATCGCCTCGATCTGGTCGTGGGTGACGTAGACGATGGTGGTGCCAAGACGCTGGTGCAGCTTCTTGATCTCGGTCCGCATGTCGACGCGCAGCTTCGCGTCGAGGTTCGAGAGTGGCTCGTCGAACAGGAACACATCAGGGTTGCGCACCAAGGCGCGACCCATGGCGACCCGCTGACGCTGGCCGCCGGACAATTGGCCGGGCTTGCGCGTCAGCAAAGGCTCGATCTGGAGGAGCTGCGCCACCTCCTTCATCGCCTTGTCGCGCTCTTCCTTCGGCGTGCCATGCATCTCGAGGCCAAAGGTGATGTTCTGCCCCACAGTCATGTTCGGGTAGAGCGCGTAGGACTGGAACACCATGGCGATGTTGCGTTTCGACGGGTGGACCCCGTTCATCACGCGGTCCTTGATCTTGATCTCGCCGCTGGTGATCCCCTCAAGCCCCGCGATCATGTTCAGAAGCGTGGACTTGCCACAGCCCGAGGGGCCGACGAGGACGAGGAATTCCCCCTCCTCCACCGAGATATCGACCCGGTGCAGCACCTCGACGGCGCCGTAGGACTTGGTGACGTTGTCGATGTCGAGGAAGCCCATGGCCTCAATCCTCCGGATTGTCCGGCGCGGTGAAGTTGCCCCGCGCGTTCGGAATTTGAAACGCGCCACTGGCGCCTTTCATTTTGTTGCACAAAACCATTCCTCACCCTTTCACGGAGCCAGCCATGAGACCGCGCACGAAGTAGCGGCCGGCGACGATGTAGACGAGAAGCGTGGGGGCGGCGGCCATGATGGCGCCGGCGAAATGCACGTTGTATTCGCGCACCCCCGTGGACGAGTTGACGAGGTTGTTGAGCGCGACCGTCATCGGTGCGGCATCTCCGCTGGCGAAGCTCGCGCCGAAGAGGAAGTCGTTCCAGATGTTCGTGAACTGCCAGATGAAGCTGACCGCGATGATCGGGCCGGAGCTTGGCAGCATGATCCGCCAGAAGATCTGGAAGAACCCCGCCCCGTCGATCTGCGCGGCGCGCACAAGCTCGGTCGGGAAGGCGGCGTAGTAGTTGCGGAAGTAGAGCGTGGTGAAGCCGATCCCGTAGACGAAATGCACGAGGATCAGGCCGGGCGTCGTCCCCGCGATCTGCAGGATGCCGAGGATGCGCGCCATCGGGATCAGCACGATCTGGAACGGGATGAAGCAGGAGAACAGGAGCATCCCGAAGATGATCGTGTCACCGCGGAAGCGCCACTTGGTCAGGACATAGCCGTTCAGCGCACCCACGACGGTGGACAGAAGAACGGCCGGAATGGCCATCATCAGCGAGTTCATGAAATAGGGGCGCAGGCCCGTGGGCTCGACCCCGATCTGTGCTGTGGACCAGGCGGACAGCCACGGCTCGATCGTCCAGTCGCGCGGCAGCGCGATCATGTTGCCGCCGGTGATCTCGGAGAGCGGCTTGAGCGAGTTCACCAGCATGATCCCGAAGGGCAACAGGTAGAACAGCGCGAACAGCAGCAGGAACAGGTAGATGAAGGCCCGCGTCATGCGCGAGGTGCGGATCGCGGTATCGGAGGAGGCGACGGCCATCACTTCTTCTCCTTCAGCTCGGCATAGAGGTAGGGCACCATGATCGCCGCGATGGTCATCAGCATGATCACGGCGGAAGAGGCGCCGATCCCCATCTGGTTGCGGGTGAAGGTGTAGGAATACATGAAGGTCGCGGGCAGCGCCGTGGCATTACCGGGACCGCCCCCCGTCAAGGCGATGACAAGGTCATAGGACTTGATCGCCAGGTGGGCGAGGATCACGAAGGCCGAGAGGAACGCCGGCCGCAACTGCGGCAGGATGATCCGGCGATAGAGGTTCCAGTTCGACGCGCCGTCGATCTGCGCGGCCTTGAGGATCTCGTTGTCGATGCCGCGCAGGCCCGCGAGGAACATCGCCATGACGAAGCCCGAGCTTTGCCAGACCGCGGCGATGACGACGGTGTAGATCGCCATTTCGCGGTCCTTGATCCAGTCGAAAGTGAAGCTTTCCCAGCCCCACAGATGCATGGTGTTCTCGAGCCCGATCGCGGGGTCGAGGAACCATTTCCACGCCGTCCCGGTCACGATGAAGGACAGCGCCATCGGGTAGAGGAAGATCGGCCGCAGGATGCCCTCGCCGCGGATCTTCTGGTCGAGGAAGATGGCCAGCGACAGGCCGATGACCGTCGAGATGCCGATATAGAGCGAGGCGAAGACGGCGAGGTTGGTGATGGCGATGTCCCATTCGCGGATTCGGAACAGGCGGTCGTAATTCTGCCAGCCCACCCATCCGTAGGAGGGCAACATCCGGCTGTCGGTGAAGGACAGGTAGATCGTGAAAGCGATGAAGCCGTAGACGAAGATGATCATCACGGCGAGCGACGGGGACAGAACCAGTTTCGGCAGCCAGCCCTGAAGACGCGTGCGGAAATCCGCGCCCGTGTCGGTCGATGCGGCCATCGGGCCCCCTCCCCTTCGTGTTGCGTGATGGGTCGGCCACGGGTCGGGCCGGATGCGGACCGGCCCCGCGCGGGGGCCGGCCCTTTTGCGCAGGTTACTGCGCGATCTCGACGGCGGTGACGAGTTCCGCGGCGGCGGTCTCGGCGTCGTATTCGCCGTTGAAGTGCGCCGTGATCACGTCATACATCGCGTTCTGCACCGACGGCGGGTTGGCATGGCCATGGGCCATCGACCCGAAGAGACCACCGTTGGCGGCCGCTTCCGCCAGCTGCGCCATGCCCATCTGGCCACAGGCGTCGAACTGGTCGGAGGGGATGTCGGTCCGCGCGGGAACCGAGCCCTTCACGAGGTTGAAGGCGACCTGGAACTCGGGGCTCAGCACGGCCGAGGCCATGGCAAGCTGTGCTTCCTGAGCCGAGGCGTCCGTCACGTTGAACATGGCGAACTGGTCCGCGTTGAAGGTCACGGTGCCTTCGGTGCCGGGCACGCGGAAGCACTGGAACTCGTTGCCGGCGGTCAGACCCGCGTTCACGAACTCACCCTTGGCCCAGTCGCCCATGATCTGGAACAGCGCTTCGCCGTTGATCACCATCGCGGTGGCGAGGTTCCAGTCACGGCCCGAGAAGTTGTCGTCGACGAAGCCGCGCAGGGTTTCCATGCGCTGGAACGCCTCGACCATGGTCGCCGAGCCGAGCGCCTCGGGGTCGAGATCGACCATCGACGCCTGGTAGAAGTCGGGGCCACCGACGCCCATCACCATCGAGTCGAAGATGGTTGCGTCCTGCCAGGCCTGGCCACCATGGGCCAGCGCGGTGTAACCGGCAGCTTCGGCCGCTTCCATCGCCGCGACGAATTCGTCCCAGCTGGTCGGCTGCTCGATGCCCAGCTCGGCCATCAGCGCGCTGTTCGCCCAGACCCAGTTGGTCGAGTGGACGTTCACGGGCGCCGCGACCCAGTCACCTTCGTAGGTCGAGAAGGCCTGCAGCGCCGCGGGCACCACGTCGCCCCAGCCCTGCTCGGCGGCAAGATCGTTGAGGTTGGCAAGCGCGCCTTCGGCGGCCCAGTCCTGGATCGAGAAGCCGAGCATCTGCACGGCGGTCGGCGCATCGCCCGCGGTGACGCGTGCGCGCAGAACGGTCATGGCGTCCGAACCGCCACCACCGGCGATCGGCATGTCCTGCCAGCCCACGCCGCCCGCGGCCAGCGTGTCGCGCAGCGTGCCCACGGCGGCAGCTTCACCGCCCGAGGTCCACCAGTGCAGAACTTCCACCTCCTGGGCTGCGACCGCAGTGGTCGACAGCGCCACGACAGCAGCGGTCATGTGCAGTTTCTTCATCATGGTCATCGTTCGGTTCCTCCCTTGCTGACCATCGCCCTTGCCGGGCTTGCGGGTATTGAAACGTTATAAATCCCTTGCTCGTCAACCATAAATTGAGGGTTGCTTGCCCCGCATTTGCACGGAACCCACCGTTTCCAAACGGATTTTCTGCATCGCAGCATAAGGTGCGAGGGCGCTTTTCGTGTTGAAACGTTTGAAATTCACGGCATTATGATCCGCGATGCAACCCTTGGGCGATCCGAACAGATGGGCAACGACCTCGACGCCGGCACACCGACGGACATGGGCGAAAGGCCGACCTTGCGCACGGTTGCGCAGGCGACGGGCTTTGCCGTGGCCACGGTATCGCGCGCGCTTGCCGGCGACCCGCGAATCGCGGAAGCCACCCGCGCCAAGGTCGCCGAGGCGGCCAAGCGCCTGGGCTATGTGCCCGACCGCGCCGCGCGGCGTCTGCGCACCGGGCGCACCCAGGTCATCAGCCTTTTGTTGAACACCGAACACGAGTTTCTCGGCTTCACCCATGAGGTCCTGTCCGGCATCACCGAGGCGCTGGCGGGCACCGGCTATGCCGTGACCGTCGTGCCCGACAGCCCCGGCGAGGATCGCCTTGCTCCCGTTCGCACGATCCTGCGCAACAACCTTGCCGACGGCATGCTGTTCACCCGGACCGAGGCCTTCGACCCGCGCGTGCGCCTGTTGATGGAGGCGGATTTCCCCTTCGTCAGCCACGGCCGCACCGAGTTCACCACGCCCCACCCCTGGGTCGATTTCGACAACGAGGCCTTTGCCCGCGCCGCTGTCGAGCGGCTGGTCGCCAAGGGGCGCTCGCGCCTCAGCCTCGTGTTGCCGGGCGAGCAGTTCACCTTCACCCAGCATCTGCGTTACGGCTTCGTTTCGGCCGCCCGTGCCGCGGGGATCGAATACGAGATCGTCGCGGGCGTCACGCTCGACAGCCCCACGCGCGAAATCGCCGAGGCGCTGACGCAGGCACGCCGCGGCCCGACCCCGCCCGACGGGTATGTCTGCGTGGGCGAGGTCACCGCCATGGTCACGCTGGCAGCACTTGCCGATACCGGTGCCGTCCACGGTGTCGATGCCGATATCGTGGCGAAGCGCGCCTCGCCGATCTTCGACAACATCCGCCCGCGGATCGACACCGTCTTCGAAGACCTGCGCGCGACGGGCCGAACGATTGCAGGCATGTTGTTGCGCCGCATGGCGGGCGAACCGCCCGAAGGGCTGAACATGCTGTTCCACCCCGACCCGCCGCGCTAGGCTCATGCGACCCAGGCCCCGCGGGTCTGGCCGATGCGCATCTGCACGGTCTTCACCTCGAGAAACTCCTCGATCCCGTAGCGCCCCAGCTCACGCCCCTGCCCGCTTTGCTTGAACCCGCCAAAGGGCAGTTCGGCGAAGCCGTCCATCCAGGTGTTCGTCCAGACCGTGCCCGCCTGCACCCGCCGCGCGAAGTCGAGGCAGGTCGAGACATCGCGGCTCCAGACGCCTGCCGACAGGCCGTAGGCCGCGCCGTTCGCCAGCGCGATGGCCTGATCGAGGGTGCGAAAGGTCAGGACCGACAGGACCGGGCCGAAGACCTCTTCGGTGGCGATGGGCATCTCGGGGCGCACATCCGTCACGATGGTCGGCTGGTAGAATTGCGCGCCGAGGCCGCCGACCTCCAGCGCGCCGCCGCCCAACGCCACGCGCGCACCCGCCGCGACCGCGCCACGGACATAGCCGTCGATCTTGGCCAGATGCTCGGGCGAGATGATCGCGCCCACCTGCGTGCGGGGATCGAGCGGGTCGCCGAAGGGCACCCGGCGGCTGAGCGCGACGACCTTTTCGGTGAGCGCCTCGGCCACGTCCTCATGCACGATGATCCGGCTGCCCGAGTTGCAGCACTCGCCCGCGTTGAAATAGACGCCGAAGGCGATGGCATCGGCGGCCTGGTCGAGATCGGCATCGGCAAAGATCACCTGCGGGTTCTTGCCGCCAAGCTCGAGGCTGACCTTCTTCAGCGTGGCCGAGGCCGCCGCGCTGATGCGCTTGCCGACGCCAGTCGACCCGGTGAAGGACACCATGTCGACGCGGGCGTCGGTCGAAAGCACCTCGCCCACCGGGTCGCCGTAGCCCAGAACGATGTTGCACACACCGGCCGGAAGACCCGCTTCTTCCAGAAGCCCGCCCAGCATCACAGTCGTGCCCGGCGTGAGTTCCGAGGGTTTGACCACAGCCGTGCAGCCCGCCGCCAGCGCGAAGGGCAGTTTCTGCGAGACGATCAGGAAGGGGAAATTCCATGGGCAGATCAGCGAGACGACGCCGATGGGTTCCTTCAGAACAAGGCCCAGCATGTCGGGCCCAAGCGCGTTGTGGCTGTCGCCATGCATCGTCCGCGCAAGCGCCGCGGCATAGCGCCAGAGGTCGGCGGCCCCCTCGATCTCGGCCAGCGCCTGCGTGATGGGCTTGCCGGATTCCAGCACCTCTTGCCGCGCGATGGCCGCGCGGTCGCGGTCGATCAGCTCGGCAACCTTCAGAAGCAGCGTCGCCCGGTCCTTGCCGGAGGAGCGGCTCCAACCGCCCGCGTCAAAGGCCGCGCGGGCGGCGGCTATGGCCGCTTCGGCCTCGGCCCGGCCACCCTTCGCCGCAACGGACACCGGCACACCATGCGCGGGCGAGCGCCGTTCACTCGTCGCGCCATCGGCGCTGTCCACCCACGCGCCGCCGATCCAATGGCAGAGCGTCATCGGCGCGTCCGGAAGCGTGGACGTGTTCGAGGCGGGAATGACGGTCAGGTCCTGCATGGCTCAGCTTCCGGGGAATTCGGGTTTGCGTTTCTCGGCGAAGGCCGCGACGCCCTCGGCCTTGTCGGCGCTCGCGCCGATCATGCCGCCGCCCAGCGCCTCGATCATCGCGGCGGGGTCTTCGCCGACACCGGCGTGGAGCTGGTATTTCGCCACTTCCGTGGCGCGCGGTGCGGCCTTGAGCACCCCCGCGGCGATGGTTTCGGCCGCGGCAAGGGGATCGTTGGCAACCTCGGCCACGAACCCGAGGCCAAGGGCGCGCGGCGCGTCAATGCGCCGCCCGAACAGCGCCATCTCTTTCACCACCGGTTCAGGCAGCAACCGCAACAGGCGTTGCGTGCCCGACCAGCCCGGCACGATGCCCACCTGCGCCTCGGGCAGGCCGAGCGCGGCCGCCGGGGCCATCACGCGGATGTCGCAGCAGGCGGCGAGTTCCAGCCCACCGCCGAAGGCATGCGCCTGCAGCACCCCGATGGTGGGCTTCGAAAGCCGCGCCAGCCGGTCGAAGATGCGATGCCCCTCGCGCACCCAGTGACGGGCGAACTCGAAGGGCGACAGCGGCGCCCATGCCTTGATGTCGGCACCCGCGCAAAACGCCCTCTCCCCCTCGGACCGCAGGATCACGCAGCGCACAGCCGCCGCACGCTCCAGCGTGGCGCAATGCGCCTCGAGCTGCACCAGCATCTCGGGCGTGAAGGCGTTGAGCTTGGCCGGATTGTCCAGCACGACATGGGCGATTGGCCCGTCGATCTGCAGGTGAACCGCGCTCACAGGGTCAGCCCCATCGGCGCGTCGCGCAAAAGCGACAGGGGCAGGTTCACCGCATCGGGGGCAACGCGAACGCGCCCGCCGCTCGCCGCCTCGATGTCGCGGGCGGGGTCGATCCCCGGCATGATCTCGGTGGCCACCAAACCCTCCGCCGTCAGGCGGATCACGCAGCGTTCCGTCACGTAGATCACGTCTTGCCCCTGCGCCACGGCGCGCGCGCCGGAGAAGGTGACGTGTTCGACAGCCTCGACCATCTTGGTGAACTTGCCGGGCTTGGCGACGCGCAGGCCGGTGTCGGTCAGCTCCAACTCGGCCGCGGCCTCGAAATAGCCCGAGAAGACGATCTTCTTCGCATGGGCCGTGATGTCGACGAAGCCGCCGCATCCGGCGGTGAGATACGGTTTCTTGCCCAGCTTCGAGACGTTCACGTTCCCCTCCACGTCCACCTCGAGGAAGGACAGGAAACTGACGTCGAAACCGCCGCCCTGGAAATAGGTGAACTGGTTGGGCGAGGGCACGAAGGCATCGGCATTCGACGCGCAGCCGAAGGCGAAGCCGGTCAAGGGCATGCCACCCACCGCGCCCTGTTCGATGGCCCATGTCACCGCCTGCGCATGACCTTCTTCCAGAAGAATGCGCGGCACCATCGCCGAGATGCCGAAGCCGAGGTTCGCGGTCTGCCCGCGCTTCAGCTCCATCGCCGCGCGGCGGGCGATGACCTTTTCGACGCCATGCTCGGCCAGCGAGAACGAGGCCCAGGGCCGCATGATCTCGCCCGAGATGGCAGGATCATAGGGGGTTTCGGTGGTCTGCTTCTGGTCGGGGGCCACCACGATCAGATCGACGAGATGCCCCGGCACATGCACGTCATGAGGGCGAAGCGACCCCGCCGCGGTCATCCGCTTGACCTGCGCGATCACAAGCCCGCCATGGTTGCGCACGGCAATCGCCTGGTCCAGCGCGCCGAGATACGCGCCTTCGTGCTCATAGGTCAGGTTGCCCCGCTCATCCGCCGTGGTCGCCCGGATGATGGCGACATCCGGCACGATGTTCGGGAAATGCAGCCATGTCTCGCCGCCGAACTCCGCACGGCTGACGATGGGTGCTGCGGCGGCGCGCGCATTCATCGCGCAGCCCTCGCGGATCGGGTCGACGAAGGTCTGAAGCCCGACCCTGGTCAGCACGCCGGGCCTGCGCGCGGCCACGTCGCGGTGCATGTCGAACAGGATGCCCGAGGGCACGTTATAGGCCGCGACGCGGTCCTCGACGACCATCTTCCAGATCTCGGGCATCGGCAGCGACGATGGCCCGGACGGGTAGCTGCCCGCGATGATCCGGTCGAGCAGACCGTCGCGCGCGATATGGTCCACGCCCTTCACACCATACATGTCGCCCGCCGCGATCGGGTGCAGCGTGGTCAGGCCGCGCGGGTGCCCCTCGGCCTCGAAACGCGCCCCGAGGGCGGCCAGCACCGTGTCGGGACAGCCCAGCGCCGACGAAGACGAAACGGTCACGACGGCACCGTCGGGAATGCGGGCGACGGCCTCGACGGCGGTGACATGCTTGCCCATCACTCAGATCCCGCCGTAATCGACCGCGACGCGGCGCCCCGTTCGAGCTGCCTCGGCCACCGCCTCCGCGACGGCCAGCGACTTCACGCCATCCACCCCATCGGCCGAGGGGCGGCCCCGGCCCGCGACAGCCTCGCCAAACAGGGTGACAGCCCGCGCGTAAAGGTCGTGGTCGGAGAAAGGCAGCGCCGTTTCCTCACCAGACCGACGCAGGATGACCTCGCCCACCGGGTTCTGGGTCATGACGTTGCGGGCCACGATGGACCCCTCGGTGCCGTGCAGCTCGAACCCGGTGGCGGCATGGGCGTGGGTGAAACTTTCGTGCGTCTGCACCATCACGCCCGAGGGCATCGTCCAGACCGACATGCAGCTGTCCTCCACCCCCTTGCCGAGGCCCGACTGGCCCGCCATCGCAACGACCTCGGCCGGATCCTCGCCAAGGTGGAAGCGGACCGTATCCGCATCATGCACGACGATATCGGGAATGATCCCCCCGCCCGCGGCGGGATTGTCGAGCCGCCAGCCCTGAAGAACCGGTGGCAGGTAGACCGCGTGAAAGACACGCGCCGACAGAACCTCGCCGATGCGACCCTCGGCGACGGCCTGCCGGATGGCGATGTGGCTGCCCGCGTTGCGAAGGTGGTGGTTGGTGGCAAAGACGAGGCCCGCCCGCTCGGCGGCGCGCACCATCTCGACGGCGTCAGCGACGGTCATGGCCAGCGGCTTTTCGCACAGGACATGCTTGCCCGCAGCGATCGCGGCCATGGCCTGCGCATGGTGCTTTTCGTTGGTGGTCGAGATGTAGACGGCATCGACCTCGGCGTCGGCGAGCAGGCTGTCCAAGTCGCTTACACCGCGCGCGATGCCGTGTTCGGCGGCATAGGCCGCGGCGCGCCCGGCATCGGAACTGAGGACCGAGACGACCTCGCCTCCGGTCGCCCGAAAAGCCGCGATCATGCGCGTCGCCGCGATATGGCTTGCGCCGACAAGACCCCAACGCATGGTTTCCCCCTCCCGTCTGAAGCGCGTCGGCGACCCGCGGCCAACGCTGTTCTCCGGCATTCTGGATCGTTCCAATAGCCAAGTCAACGGCCAGAATACGCGGCCTTGGCCGCGTTAGGGGTGCGACGCCGCACGGTCTCTGCACGGTCTTGGTGATCAGGGCGGCATCGCCGCGCCGATCACGCCGCCGTCAGCTGCGGGGCATGCCGCTCGGCGCCGTAGACCTGCAGCAGCGGCATGTCGTTCTTCGCGTGCCGCGCAGCGAGGGTTTTCGCCTGTTTCCCGTCGATGATCTGGCGGCAGGGCTCCAGCGCGGTGTCGGACAGGGCAAGGTGCGGGAACAGCGTCACGATTTCCTCCCAGGCCTCCCCGTTCAGGGATTTGCGGGCCTGCGGACCCAGAAGCAGGCTTTCGCTGGGAACGCCGTTCGAAAAGACAACCTCGTGCCGGTCGAACAGCAGGTGATAATAGGTCACTTCAGAGATGTCCTCGGCCCGCGCGATCCCCAGCGATCCCACCAGCTTCACGGCGGGGACCAGCACCTCGTCTTGGCCGGACATGCGTTTCGCAATGCGCGAGGCGACCATCACGCGGTGTTGCGGCGACAGGATGAGGTCGGCGGTCTGATCGTCCAGGCCGGTCGCCTGCCGCGGAATGCGGATCGGGCGCAGCTTGGGATTGCGCTCCATCTCGGCGGCGTCCACGTGGCGCGAGCCGATCCAGCGCAGCGGCTGCAAGCCGCGATCCAGCGTCCGGACCAGGTCGCCCGGCTGCAAATCCTCGACCGGCACGTCGCCTTTCGCGGTGGCGATGCGTGTGCCGGCGGCAAAGCAGACCACGCCGACATTCTCGAAGGTCAGCTGGTCCGAGTCCACGCCAAGCAGTTGCACACCGCCCGCCGCGTCGAGGATGCCGTCGGCATTGTCCGCCTTCAGCCAGGCCAGCGCGTTGTTGAAGGTCTGGGTGGGGTTGGCGGTGTTGAAATCCGAAAGGGTCGCGGCATTGTAGAACCCGGACAGGTCCACGAAGTCGTTGTCTTCGTTGCCGCCGCCGGTCACGCCCGTGACGGCGTCGAAGTCGGTGATGACATCGGCGGTTCCGTCCACGACGAACACATCCGCCCCGGCGCCCCCGGTGAGCGTGTCGGCACCTGCGCCGCCCTCGAGCGTGTCGCGGCCAAGGCCTCCGTCCAGGACATCGTCGCCGCCCCAGCCACTGAGCTGATCGTCGCCATCGCCACCCGACAGGCTGTCGTCGCCGTCGCCGCCAAGTATCTCGTCATTCCCGGCATCGCCCGACAGGATGTCGTTGCCGCCATCGCCCGACAGGAAGTCGTCGCCGGCACCGCCGGTGACCGTATCGTTGCCCGCGCCGCCGAAGACGAAATCGGCGCCGTCACCGGTGTCGATGCTGTCGTTGCCGATGCCTCCGTCGATCTCGTCATCGCCGGCGCCGCTGATGATCGTCACGTTTCCGGTGGCGGAACTTGCGGCGATGACGTCGTTTCCGGCGCCGGTCTCGAGGATTTCGATCCCCGAGAAATTCGCCGTCGAGCTGCCGTCCGAGATCGTGCCGGCATCGAAAAAGGCCGTGACGTCGCCCGTCAGCGCCGAGGCGTCCAGCCTGTCGCCGACCGTTTCGTCCGTGTCGCCGCCGGTGATGACATCGCTGCCGAACCCGTCGGTCAGGATGATGACGTCATCGCCCGCACCGCCGTCGATGGTGTCGGCACCGGCACCCCCGATCAGGACATCGTCGCCCATCTCGCCGAAGATCCGGTCGTCGTTGCCGCCCGCCACGGGCGTCACGAGGATATTGTCGATCTTGACGTCGGTGCTGACCGTGCCGGTCGAGTCCGGGTTGCTGAACCGGATCGTGGCCGTATCGGTCGTCGCCGTGAAGGACAGCGTCAGGGCCTGGCTGCTGCCGTTCGCAATCACGGTGGTCTGGGTGGCGATCACCACGCCATTGGCATCGATGACCTGGGCCACCAGCGTGTGACTTGCCACGGCGCTGCCGAATTCAAGCGCGTCATAGGACAGGGTGTAGCCCTGGCCGGTCTCGACCGTGACCACCTGGGATGCCGTGCCGCCGATGCCCGTGTTCGAGGCATTGAACGCCAGTTCGCCATCATAGACGAAAGTGCCCGACCCGGTGACGGTCCAGCCGACGGCATTGGTGTCGAAGGTGCCGTTCTGAACCGTGACCGGCGACGCCTCCGGCGCGTCGCCCTCGATCGTGTCGTTGCCCTCGCCACCATAGATGACGTCGTTGCCCCCACCGGCGAGGATGAGATCGTCACCCGCGTTGCCGAAGATCGTGTCGTTGCCCTGCGTGATGGCATCGCCGTCGCTGTCGGCATAACCGACCGACATGGTTTCGCCGGTGTCGGCCCCATCGACGCTGTCGGTGAGGATCGTCTCGATCCCCTCGAAACTCAGGGTGGAACCGTCCTGGAAGGTGACGATGCCGCGGGTCGCGCCCGCATCGTCGGGGTCGACCTCTTGCGTGATGAGAACCGGCCCGGTGCCGCGCAAGTCGAGCGTGTCGTTGTCGAGCGTGCCTTCGGCGCCGCCGGACACCACGTCGCCGCTGCCGTCGGTCGCCGGGTTCTCGCTCGTGATGAAAGGGTTGTCGAACAGGATGATGTCATCGCCGGCACCGCCGAGGATGGTATCCGCCCCGGCACCCCCGCCGATCGTGTCATTCCCGGCACCGCCCGAGATCTGGTCGTCGCCTTCGTCACCATACAGGATGTCGCCGCCGTCGCCGCCCAGCACCGTGTCATTGCCGAAACCGGCACCGACGAAATCGTTGCCCGCGCCCACGTCGATGAAATCGGCGTTGCCGTCGGCCCCGTCGCGGGCATCGCCCTGGGCGTCAACGAAACCACCGACGACGATGTCGTCGCCCGATGTGCCATCGACCACGTAGTTTCCATAGACGGCGTCGATCTCGAACAGGTCCTGCGCGGCCGTGACCGTCAGAAGCGGCGTGATGCCGGTGTTCGGATCGGGGTCGCTGTCGATGCCGCTATCGCCCAGCCCGGACTGCGCAAGCCGCAGGTCATCGGCACTGGTGGGAAAGACCACGCGGTAACTTCCCGCGGCCAGACCGGTGAAGCTGTAGATACCGACACTGTCCGTCGTCGTGGTCGCAATGACCGTGCCGTTGGAATCCACAAGTTGTATGGTCTGACCGGCAATGCCGGGATCGAAGCTTCCGCTGCCGTTGGATTCGGTCTTGTCGAGATTGACGTCGGTGACGATGCGGCCGTTGATCGTCGCCATGTCAGCGCCCCCCGCCCGGCACGTGGCCCGGCACGGTCAGCTCAACCGCGCCGCGGCACCGGCCGCCGCACCGGGCGAGCCCGGCCTGCGGAACCTGCGGAGGTGTGTCTACACCGGCGATCGACATCTCGAACCTTTTACCAAGCGAACTGGAAACAAACCGTCTTGGAAACGGGTGACATGCGACCTAGGCGAAAATATGGCACTTGAATCAACGTTGCTCGAATTCCGGCCAAACGCCCGCACGGGGGTGCGACGACTGGCACCCTGCCGCGCCCGGCGCGCCCCGGCATGATCCGACGACACGATTCGCGCAGAATCGCCCGAGGTGGGCCGCCCTGCCCGCCAAACCGTGTAAAGTTTTCGCAAGATCGAGGCATTGAAGCGCAGCAGCGAACAATGCCAACCGGCCTCTGACGGTGCCGGGTCAATGTCTTCCCCTACGTCATGATCGACAGCCATTGTTGAGGAATTCGGCAACAGTCCGGGGGTAGATGCTTGTTTTCACGCGAACTGTTTCCACTGGCTGGACAGCCGGTGTCTCGATGCCGGGTCCAGGACCACTCATCGACCGGATCGAAAGGATCAGATGTCACTCGAAAGAGATCACTTTCGAAATTTCTTCTTTGCGCGCACCGGTTGTCGGGATAAAACCCGAGGGCCTGCTGGGGGGCGGATACTACTTTCGACTGGGGTGACGGCACATCGGGCTACGGTCCGGGGTGCGCAGCCGTGGCTTGACAGCCATCGGTGCAGGTCATCCCGGATGCTGCGTGACGTGCACATTCCCTCGCGTGGCACCCGGTTGTAGTCCGCCATTGACGACCTTGAGTCTGCGAGTCTGCCGACCCTGTGTCTTCGATCCCTTCATCAGGTGGTGAACCAGCGGGAAACCGCGTGGGGCATCCGTGCGTAACGAAGAATGGTAACGGAGCGGCCCGAAGTGGTCGCCTGTGGGTTGAGTGGTTTGATGACGGGCGCGCCCCTATCCTCGCAATTGACCGGTCGGCAGGCCGGCCGGACACGGTCACCGCACCTGTTCCGGACTGCCGCAGCGCATGGCCGGCCCGCGGTGCAAGACCGCACTTCCACGACATTCCGAGCATACCCTGCCAGAGTATCGGGCTTCACCAAGCCGCTGCTCGAAACCGTGCATGGGTGCCCTGAAGGGGCATCCGCAGTGTTGTCCAAGACGATTGAAACGACGGAGTTCTGACCATGGCCCAAATTCTTGGACGCATCTTCGAGGACGGCAATCTCGACTTTACCGAGAACAACGGCAGTGGCGGCTTCGACCTCGGCATTCCCGGCGTTCAGGTCACGTTGCTTGACCGGTTCGGCACCGTTCTGCAGACCACCTTCACCGATGCCAACGGCAATTACATCTTCACCAACGTGGCTGTCGGGGAATACCGCATCCAGGTGCCGACACAGATCGGCGACCGGACGCTCGCCCAACAGGACGTGGGCGGGGACTTCCGCGCCGACAGCGATGCGAGCGCGAACGGCCTGACGGATGTCCTGGTCATCTCGGACATCAACCAGAGCCTCGAAGAGGTCGATGTCGGATACGGGGTCTATCCCGACCTGATCGTGGACGGCACGAACGACGGCGACCTGATCGCGGTGGGCACCTTCACCGACAGCGACAGCGATGTCGTCACCGCCGGCAACGACACGATCATGGGCAACGGCGGCGATGACCAGATCTTCGCCTCGACCGGCAACGACCTTGCCGAAGGCGGCACCGGCCAGGATTTCGTCGCGGGCGAAGACGGCAACGACACGCTTTTCGGTGACAATGCCGACGGTTCGGTCGGCGAAGGCCTGCCGAACCTGATCGTCAACGGCTCCTTCGAGGACACCACCGGCCTTACGACGCAATCCTTCGGCTTCACGGGTGCAGGCAGCATTCCGGGCTGGACCTCCATCGACCCGACAGACACGCTCGAAGTCTACAACGTCAACGGAGAGGTTGCCCCCTCGGAGGTCGCCAGCGATGGGTCCAACGCCCTCGACATGGGCGAATCCCCCGGCAACATCGGCATTTTCCAGGATATTCCGAACCTCCTGGCCGGCGAGATCTATCGCCTGAACTTCGACCTGTTCGACAGTGCCAACCTTGCGGATGGCAACGCCATCGAGGTGTTCTTCGGCGGCCAGTCCGTCGGCATCTTCAACCCGGTCAACAATGCCACCTGGCAGACCTTCTCGGCCAACCTTGTCGGCGGATCGGGCGACGGCAGTGACCGGCTCGAGTTCCGGGGCCTCGGCCCCGAGGATGACATCGGCGTCGGCCTCGACAACATCATCCTGCAGCCCTTCTCGGCACCCGCAATCGACGCGGCGCTTGCGACAACCTCGGGCGACGGGCTTGACGGCGGGGCCGGTGACGACCTGCTGGTCGGCGGCGTCGGCGATGACAACGTCGTCGGTGGCGACGGCAACGACACGCTGTTCGGCGACAAGGGCGACTCGGCCACGCGGGTCTTCGGGTTCGAGAACCCGCCGAACCTGATCTACAACGGCTCGTTCGAGAACTTCGACGGCCTGCGGCAAACCCCGACCGGCTTTGCCGGCGATGGCGCGGTTCCGGGCTGGATCACGGTCACCCCCGACCAGGCGATCGAGATCTTCAATTTCAACCCCGAAACGCCCGTCGCGGCCTCGGACGGCGATTTCGCCCTCGACATGGGCGCTTCGCCGGGCAACATCACCATCTTCCAGGACGTCCAGAACCTGGTCGCCGGTGAAGTCTACCGCCTGTCCTTCGACCTGTCGGACTCCGCCAACCTGCCCGACACCGGGACGGGGTCGAACGCCATCGAAGTCATCTTCGCCGGCCAGTCGCTCGGCGTGTTCAACCCGCAGAACGGCGTCGGTTTCCAGAGCTTCAACCTCGACCTCGTCGCAGGCTCGGGCGATGGCACCGACCGGCTGCAATTCGTCGGCCTCGGCACGGAAGACAACATCGGCGTCGCGCTCGACAACGTCCAGCTGCTCCCGACGTCGGACGCGGGGCTCGAGGCCGCCCTGTCGGCCAATGCGGGCGACGACACGCTTGACGGTGGCGCGGGCGACGACCTCATCTACGGCAACGGCGGCAACGACCTCGTGCTTGGCGGCACAGGCAACGACACGCTGCGCGGCCGCGAGGGCGACGATACGCTGTCCGGCGGCTCCGGCAGCGACAACATCCTCGGCGAAACCGGCAACGACCTGATCTTCGGCGGTGCCGGGGCGGATTTCCTGTCCGGTGGCGAAGGCAACGATACCTTCGCCCTGACGGACCCCTTCGTCAGCGATGACGCACCTGCCACGGACGGCGCGGGCGATACCGTTTCGGGCGGGGCCGAAGGCACGCTCGACAACGACGTGCTCGACCTGCGCGGCGCGGGCATCGTGACCATCGTGCAGGAAGCAGACCCGGACGATGCGGGCGCCTTCCGCGGCACGGTGACCTTCGCCGACGGCGGGGTTCTGAATTTCTCGGGGATCGAAACCATCCTGCGCGACCCTGACGGCGTGGTGGACGGGGCCGAAACCGCGCAATCCATGCCGGTCGGTTTCTCGGACGAGCAGGGCGATGTCATCACCGAAGGGTCGGACGTCGTGTTCGGCAACGGCGGCAATGACACGATCAGCACGGGCGGCGGTGATGATTTCGTCTCGGGCGGCACCGGCGACGATGTCGTCTCGGGTGGCACGGGCAACGACAACCTCAATGGCGACGACGGCAACGACAGCCTGTCGGGCGACGTGGGCGACGACCAGGTCTTCGGCGGCAGCGGAAATGACACGCTGCTTGGCGGTGACGGCGCGGACCTGCTGGCCGGTGGCGTGGGCGATGACCAGCTCTTCGGCGAAGCGGGCAACGACGACCTGCGCGGCGAGGACGGCAACGACTTCATCTCGGCGGATATCGGTGACGACTTCGCCGAGGGCGGCGCAGGCAACGACACGATCAGCGGCGACGCCGGCAACGACGACCTGCGCGGCGACGCGGGCGCGGACCAGCTCTTCGGCGGCGACGGCAACGACACCCTGCGCGGCGGCGATGACAACGACCTTCTGAACGGCGGTCTGAACGACGACCAGCTCTTCGGCGACGCAGGCGACGACACTCTGAACGGGGACGACGGCAACGATTTCGTCTCGGGTGGCCTCGGCAACGATATCGTGTCGGGTGGCACGGGCAACGACAACCTCAACGGCGACGACGGCAACGACAGCCTGTCGGGCGACGCGGGCGACGACCAGGTCTTCGGCGGCAGCGGCAACGACACGCTGCTGGGCGGTGACGGCGCGGACCTGCTCGCCGGTGGCGTGGGCGACGACCAGCTCTTCGGTGAGATCGGCAACGACGACCTGCGCGGCGAGGATGGCAACGACTTCCTCTCCGGCGGTGACGGCGACGATTTCCTCGAGGGCGGCAACGGCGACGACACCGTCAACGGCGACGCGGGCAACGACGACCTGCGCGGCGAGGCGGGCAATGACCAGCTGTTCGGCGGCGACGGCGACGACCAGCTGCGCGGCGGGACCGGCAACGACATCCTGAACGGTGGCACCGGCAACGACTTCATCGACGGTGGCGAAGGCGCGGACCAGGTCTTTGCCGGAACGGGCAACGACAGCATCGTGCTGGGCGCAGGCGACACCGCGCAAGGCGAGGATGGCGACGACACCTTCACCGTCGACCCGCTCCTCGGCGGCAGCGATCCGATCACGATCGTGGGCGGCGAAACCGGCGAAACCAACGGCGACACGCTCGACCTGCGTGCCCTGCCCTCGGCGACCATCGTCTATGACACCAGCGATCCGACCTTCGACCCGGTCACGGGCACATCGGAAAGCGGGACGGTGACCTATACCAACGCCAACGGCGACCCGGTCACGATCAATTTCAGCGAAATCGAAACCGTCCTCACCAACACCGACGGTGCCTTCGACGGCACCGAAAACGGCGACACGGTCGGCCTGGGGTCGACAGATGCGCAGGGCGATCCGATCACCGACGGCGCGGATCTCATCCTCGGCAACGGCGGCGACGACAACATCAGCGCGGCCGGCGGCAACGACACCGTCGATGCCGGCACCGGCGACGACACCATCTCCGGTGGACTGGGCGACGACCAGGTCTTCGGCGGCCTGGGCAACGACAATGTCGATGGCGGTGACGGCAACGACAGCGTCATGGGCGGCGCAGGCAACGATGTCCTGCGCGGTGAGGCCGGCGACGACACCATCATGGGTGGCGACAACGACGACTTCATCGACGGGGGCCTCGGCGACGACAACCTGGCCGGCGGAACCGGGAACGACACGATCACCGGTCATTCCGGCAACGACATCCTGTCCGGCGACGAAGGCGACGACACGCTCGGCGGCGGTGCCGACAACGACACCGTCTCCGGCGGTGACGGGAACGACTCGCTCTCGGGCGACACCGGAAACGACGTGGTCTCTGGCGGTGCCGGCCTCGACACGGTTCTGGGCAACGAAGGCGACGACACGCTGTCCGGTGGCGAAGGCAACGACACCCTCTCCGGCGGCGAGGGCAACGACCTGCTCGAGCTGGGCGCAGGCGACGCGGCGCAGGGCGATGGCGGCGACGACATCTTCACCTTCGACCCGACGCTGACCGGCGCGGACCCGATCAGCGTGGTCGGCGGCGAATCCGGCGAAACCAACGGCGACACGCTGGACCTGCGCGGTCTCGGGCCGGTCACCGTGGTCTACGACACGTCCGACCCGACGTTTGACCCGGCCACCGGCACGGGCGAAAGCGGGACCGCGACCTATACCAACGCCAATGGCGATCCGGTCACGATCACCTTCAGCGAGATCGAAAACGTCCTGAGCGACCCCGATGGCGTGGTCGACGGCACGCCTTCGAACGACTCGATCAATGTCGGCTTCACCGATCCCCAGACGGATCAGGTCACCAACGGTGCAGACGTGATCGAGAGCGGCGCGGGCGATGACGCGGTCAATGCCGGCGGTGGCAATGACACGATCGACGCGGGCACGGGCGACGACTTCGTCGACGGCGGCTTCGGCGATGACGTCGTGTTCGGCGGTGAGGGCAGTGACGACCTCGCGGGGAATTTCGGCAATGACACGCTCGATGGCGGCGTGGGCGACGACATCCTTTCGGGTGACGACGGGAACGACAGCATCCTCGGTGGCGATGGCAACGACCTCATCCTCGGCGGCGACGGGGATGACACGCTGCTCGGCGGCACGGGCGCGGATGCGATCACCGGCGGTCTCGGCGGCGACCAGATCGACGGCGGCGCAGGCGACGACACCCTCGTCGTCGGGGGCACGGACAATGCGGTCGGCGGCAGCGGCGACGATCTCTTCTTCCTCGACGGCGCCGACACGACGACCAATGTCAACGCGACGATCGATGGCGGCTCGGACGGCACCGATGGCAACCCGGACGGCCCCGAGAACGGCGACGCGGGCGACATCCTCGACCTGACCGCCGAGGCGGATCCCGTGACCGTCGCATTCGGCGCGGATGGCGAAAGCGGCACGGTCGACGGGATCGACACGGTCACCGGCGATACCGACATCACCTTCGCCGAGATCGAGAACCTCCTGACCGGCGACGGCAACGACACCATCGACGGCGCGGCCGCGACCGGCCCGCTCGACGTGGACGCAGGCGCAGGCGACGACAGCGTCACCGGCGGCGCGGGCAACGATGACCTGACGGGCGGCCTCGGCAACGACGCGCTGGACGGCGGCGCAGGTGACGACACGCTCGACGGTGGCGACGGCAACGACACGCTCGCAGGGGGCGACGGCAACGACAGCCTCGCAGGCGGCGCAGGTGACGACACGCTCGACGGCGGCGACGGCAACGACACGCTCGCAGGCGGCGACGGCAACGACGACCTGGTCGGCGGTGCAGGCGACGACCTCCTCGAGGGCGGTGCGGGCTCCGACACGCTTGCAGGCGGTGCGGGTGCCGATACGCTGGATGGTGGTGACGGCGACGACAACATCCTGGTGGCTGGGGGGGATATCGTCCTCGGCGGCGCGGGTGACGATGTCTTCACCTTCGACCCGACCGCCACGCAAGGCCCCGCCACGATCAGCGTGGATGGCGGCGAGACGGGCGAAGACCTGACCGATCCGACCAACGGCGGTGACGGCGATGTCCTCGACCTGCGAGGCCTCGACAATGTCGTGGTGACGCCGGATGCGGTCGATCCCGAAGCGGGCGTTGCGACCTACACGGATGCCAACGGCGATACCGTCACCATCAACTATACCGGTATCGAAGAGATCCTGGTGAGTGCGGACGGGGTCGTGGACGGCACGGCCGTGGACGACCTGCTGCGGGTCGGTTTCAGCGATCCGCAGGGCGATCAGATCGACGGGGCCGATGGCCTGAACGACGTGATCGACGCGGCGGGCGGGAATGACACGGTCGAAGCGGGCCTTGGCGATGACAGCGTCATCGGCGGCACCGGCGACGATGTGCTGGCCGGCGGCGCGGGCAATGACACGCTGGACGGTGGCGCAGATGATGATGCGCTGGACGGCGGCGACGGGACCGACAACCTCCTGGGTGGGGATGGTGCCGACACGCTGACGGGCGGCGCGGGCAATGACACGCTGGACGGTGGCGACGGCGATGACGTCATCGCGGTCGGCGGTGGCGACGTGGCCACGGGCGGCGCGGGCGATGATGTCTTCATCACCGATCCGAGCGATCCCGCGACCAACGTGCAGGTGACCGTCGATGGCGGCACCGATGGCACCGATGGCGCCGCGGGCGGACCCGAGAACGGCGACGCAGGCGACATCCTCGACCTGTCTTCGGCGACCGGGCCGCTTCAGGTGGGCTTCGATGCCGACCCGGAATCGGGCGGGGTGAACGGCGTGGATGGGGATATCTTCCCGGACATCGCCTTCAGCGAGATCGAGCAGGTCCTCACGGGTGCCGGCAATGACGTGATCGACGGCACGGCCGCGACCGGCCCGCTGAATGTCGATGCAGGCACCGGCGACGACACTGTCGACGGCGGCGCGGGCAACGATGTGCTTGCCGGTGGCGCGGGCGACGACGCGGTCGACGGCGGTGCAGGCGACGACACGCTCGCCGGTGGCGACGGCAATGACGCGCTGACGGGCGGCGACGGCAACGACGCGCTCGCAGGTGACGCGGGCGACGACACGCTGTCGGGCGGTGCGGGCGACGACGTCATCGACGGCGGCACCGGCAATGACACGCTCATCGGTGGCGCAGGGGCCGACAGCCTGTCGGGCGGCGACGGCAACGACCTCTTCGTGATCGACGGGCCGGCCGATGCGCAGGGCGATACGGTCGACGGTGGCAGCGGTGGCGATGATTTCGACACCCTCGACCTTGGCCCGTCGCGCTTCCGCATCGTGAACCAGGTGACCGACAGCGACGGCAACGGCACGGACGGGACGGTCGAGTATCTTGACGATCTCGGAAACGTCACCGGCACGCTCGACTTCACCAACATCGAGCAGATCATCTGCTTCACGCCGGGCACGCTGATCGCAACGCCCTACGGAAACCGGCCTGTCGAAGAGCTTCGGCCCGGCGACAAGGTGATCACGCGGGATGACGGCATCCAGGAACTGGCATGGGTCGGGGCGCGGAACCTCGGCGCAGCCGAGTTGGCGATGAACCCGAAGCTGCGGCCGGTCCTGATCCGCGCAGGCTCGCTGGGCTACGGCCTGCCCGAGCGTGACATGATGGTCAGCCCGAACCACCGGATGCTGATCCGCAGCGCGCAGGCCAGCCTCATGTTCGACGAACACGAGGTTCTGGCGGCGGCGAAGCACCTCACCGGTATTCCGGGGATCGAGAAGCAGGCCGTCGATGAGGTCACCTATGTCCACGTGATGTGCGAGCGGCACCAGGTGGTCCTGGCGAACGGGTCCTGGACCGAGAGCTTCCAGCCGGGCGACATGGCGATGGACGGGATCGACGCGGAGCAGCGGGAAGAACTGTTCTCGATCTTCCCGGACCTGCGCGAAGCCGAAGGCCGTGCCTCCTACGGGTCGGCGCGCAAGATCCTCAAGAGCTTCGAGGCAAAGATGCTCGCTTCGATGCGCTGAGACATCGGCGTTTCCTGTCAAAGCTCCGCGGCCCCCGATGGGGTCGCGGGGTTTCTTCTTCCGACACCCCCAGGGCGCTTTTCGGGTCCGATCGGCCGGCATGCCCGTGCCGTGTCGCGCCGACGGCGTTGATGTGGGCTGCTGCCGGTTTCGTGGGCATGACGGCAGGATCGAGGCGGTGAAGGTGCCGCGCACGCGAGATGTTTCAGACCCTCGGGCGTGCCGCGATCCGGAAAAGACCGAGCGCGACTTCGGCGCTGGATATGCGAAGCGACATGACGCCGCCCAAACCGGACAGCACCGCAGAGGACGTATACAAGGTCATTGCGGAAGACATCTGCACCAGCCGATTGAAAGCGCGCGACGCCGTGATCCTGGCGGACCTCGCAGGGACAGTTGAATGTAACGGCCCAGCTTGTCGATCAGGCGATGCTCTTGCAGCAGGTCGATGGTCTCGTGGAACAAGCGACCGCGCATGGCCTTCGCGTGACGCAGCTCGACATGGACGGCGTGCGGCATCATCACGCCATTCGAGGCGTGCTGGACGGGCTGGCAGCCCGTGAGGCCGCAAATCGCGCGCGCAGAGATCGTGAGGCAAGGCAGGTGCTGGAGACGGAGGGCCAGCAGATCATGCGCCTCGGGCACGCCGCAATGAGGTCCGGCGACGTGATCGAGTTGGTCCGGCAAGACGAAGCCTTGCACATAGTGTTATACAAGATGTCCGGGAACCCGTTTCTGGCAAAGACCGCCGGACCGCATTGGCGGGTTCTCCGCCGCGCGATGATCGAAACCCTGCGTCATGCGGATCTGCCGTGGGAGATCTGGCAGCAGCATGCCGAAAGTCTCGCCGCCGTCCTCGCCGGCGATGGTGCCGCGGCAGAAGAGCTGATGACCGCGCATTCGCTCGATGCGGCGGATTCCCTGCGCTCCTCCTATGCAAAACGGGGCGGGTCGGCCGCTTGATACACATTCCAACAGGGGTGGTGCCCACTGGCCACCGCGGTGCGTGTACGGATCAGCTCAGATGGCGGCGCATGGTCTCCAGCCGGTCGCTTCCGCCGGGTGAGGGCAGCTTTGCCCGGAAGATCTACGGACTGCTCCAGGTCGGTGCACAGCCGGCGAAGCGGTCAAGGAAACCGATGGCCGGTGACGGGTCTTGCGCGGTGTTTTCCCTGAAGCTCCACCACGTCCTCACATCGTTCAGCTCTTCGTCCGGTTGCTGCTTCTCGCCATAATCCGCGCGCAAGACCTCTCCCCGGACGCTGAGGCAGAACCCGACATAGAGGTAACCTTCGGGCCAGAATTGCGCCAGGTCGTTATCGGACGCCTTGTCCGCACGGGACTGGGCCATCGAAGGATTGTGCCGGATGAGCGCGCGCAGCATCAGGCCCGCCGGTGAGCGCGAGGACCGTTGCGAGTTACACCATCCCGCAGGACTTCATCGCATATCCCGTTCTTCTGGATCCCGCACCTGCCCGAGATGCTGATTTCAGGCAAGGAACGCGAGTTCTGGGAATTCTGGATCAAGGCCGAGACGTGGAACCCCAACGCGACCACCGAAGCGGCGTTGAACGAGTGGGTGTCCTGCCTCAAGGGGCCCGGCGGCCTGCGCGGAACGCTCGAAACCTACCGGGCTGCCTTCCGTAACGCCGAGATCGTGCGCAAGCTGCGCAAGGACAGGCTGACCCTTCCGATCATGACCGTCGGCGCGCCCGAATTCTTCGGCCTGCTGGTCGAGGAACCGATGACCCGCCTGTCCGCAGGTGTCGAAAGGGCCGCGGTCTTCGAGGAATGCGGCCACAGCCTCGCCCTCGAGGCCGAGGACCGGCTGGCGATCATGCTGAAGGACTTCATGCTCGAGGGATGACTTCCCCGGCGGATCGCTGGGCCGGATGTCATGCCGTCGTGGACGGATGGCCGGACGCAATGCCCGTCGATCCCGATTGCCTCGATCATGGTGGCAAGGTTGCCGTCGGTTCTCCTTTTTTTCGGCGGCGGCGGACTGCGCCGCGACACGCGAGGTCCGAGGGTGTCGGAGCTTGCCCGACCCGTCGCAAGGGGGATGCGAAATGGCCGCTCACCCTCGGCTGGCGCCGCGTCCTGTGGGGCTGGCCATCGCCACGCTGGTGCCCGAGGTGTCGCTTTTGCTGGCGCGCCTGTCGGCTGGCTACGGTATGTGAGGGGCATGACCCTGCTTCATCCCGACCGACTGTTCCCCGTCGACCCGACCACGCGCGCCATCGCCAGGTCACTGTTCGCCACCGTCGAGACTGCGCCGATCGTCTCGCCGCACGGGCATACCGATCCGCGCTGGTGGGGTGAGAACCCGGCCTTCGGGGATCCGGCGTCGCTGTTGGTGCAGCCCGACCACTACGTGCTCCGGATGCTGGTGAGTCAAGGCGTCACCTATGCCGAGCTTGGCATCGGGCCCGGCGCGGAACCCGATCCGCGCAAGGTCTGGCGCACCTTCGCCGCGCAGTACCACCTGTTCCGGGGCACGCCGTCGCGGCTCTGGTTAGACCATGCCCTGAGCGAGGTCTTCGGCATCCACGCCCGCCTGTCGCCGGAGACGGCGGACGCGGCCTATGACGCGATCGACGCAGCCCTCAAGACTGAGGCCTTCCGCCCCCGAGCGCTGTATGAACGTTTCGGGATCGAGGTTATCGCCACGACCGACAGCGCGCTCGACGATCTGGCCCAGCACCGCGCCGCGCGCGATGGCTGGACGGGCCGTGTCATTCCCACCTACAGGCCGGATGCGGTCGTCGACCCCGAGTTCGAGGGCTTTGCCGCCAACCTCGACCGGCTGGGCGCGATCACCGGCTGCGATACGGCGACCTGGGCGGGCTACCTGGAGGCGCACCGCCTGCGCCGCGCCTGTTTCATCGAGATGGGGGCCACCGCGACCGACCACGGCCACCCCACCGCCCGCACCGCCGACCTGGCGCAGTCCGACGCCGCGGCGCTGTTCGACCGGGTGCGCGGCGGCACCTGTTCGGCCGACGACGCCGAGCTGTTCCGCGCCCAGATGCTGACCGAGCATGCACGCATGTCCTGCGAGGACGGGCTGGTCATGCAGCTGCACGCGGGCGTGCACCGCAACCACAACACCGCCGTGTTCCGCGCGATCGGTCGGGACCGCGGCTTCGACATCCCGACGCAAGGCGCCTTCGTCGACGCGCTGAAGCCGCTTTTGAACGCGGTCGGCATGGACCCGCGCCTGCGCCTGATCCTGTTCACGCTGGACGAAGATACCTACGCGCGGGAACTGGCGCCGTTGGCCGGCGTCTGGCCCTGCCTGCGGCTGGGTCCGCCGTGGTGGTTTCACGACAGTTTCGAAGGCATGCGCCGCTTTCGGCAGCTGGCGACCGAGACCGCCGGTTTCGCCAATACCGCAGGCTTCAACGACGACACCCGCGCGCTGCTGTCGATCCCGGCGCGACACGACGTGGCCCGCCGCGTCGATTGCGCCTTTCTGGCCGAGCTGGTCACCAGCCATCGGCTCGACGAAGACGAAGCCTTTGCCATCGCCCCGCAGCTGGCGCACGGTCTGGCGCGCGCCGTCTACAACCTGTGACCGGAGGAAGAAGATGCCAAAGACCTGGCGCTGGGCCGGCCGCGTTGACCGCATCGTGCTGTGCGACGTCCGGGAATACGGCTGCCTCAACGCACCGGGCACACGCGCAACCGGGCGGCGCAAGAGACGCGCGGACCTGCACGCTCCATCCCACGGAGACACGACATGATCCCTTCGCCACTGCGCGACGATATCGGGACGGGCATCCTGCACCTTGGGCTGGGTGCCTTCCACCGCGCGCATCAGGCGGCCTATACGCAGGACGCCGTCGCAGTGGCGGGCGGCGACTGGGGGATCGAGGCCGTGTCGATGCGCAACCCTGCGCTGGCCGACGCCCTCACCGCGCAGGGTGGTCGCTATACGCTGATCGAACGGCATGCGGAGGGTCCCAGGCTTCTGGACATGTCCATCATCCGCAGGGCCTGGGCGCTGCCGGGCAACGCCGCGCGCCTGGTGGCGCGAATGGCGGACCCGTCCATCCGCATCGTCACGATCACCGTGACCGAAAAGGGCTATGGTGCCGATCTCGCGGCGCGGCGGCTGAACCGCGCGGATGCCGTCGTCGCCCATGACCTCGCCAATCGCGCCGCACCGCGCCAAAGCCTGGTCGGCCATCTCGTTGCCGGCCTCGCCGCGCGCCGCGACGCGGGGGCTAGCGGCCTCACGGTCATGTCCTGCGACAACCTTCCCGAAAACGGCACGCTCCTCGCCTGCCTCATCCGGGATTTCGCAGCCGAGGTTGACCCTGGCCTCGTCGACTGGATCGAACGGCATTGCCGCTTCCCCGACAGCATGGTCGACCGGATCACCCCGGCGGCAAACGAGGCGACATTCGCCATCGCCGAGGCGGCGCTTGGCTGCCCGGATCTTGGCGCGATCGAGACCGAGCCCTTCCGTCAATGGGTGATCGAGGACAATTTCGCCGGTCCGCGGCCCCAGTGGGAAACGGCAGGCGCGCAGCTGGTGCGAGATGTGGCGCCCTTCGAGATGATGAAACTGCGGCTGCTGAACGGGTCCCACTCCCTGATCGCCTATCTCGGCGCGCTGCGCGGTCTGCCTGCGGTGCGGGATGTCATGGCGAACGCCGAATTGGGCGCGGTGGTGCGGGTGTTCATGCGGCACGCGGCGGCAACCCTGCCCCCGAACCGCGGCCTCGATGCCGACGCCTACGCCGCCGCCTTGATCGCGCGTTTCGAAAACCGGGCCATCCAGCACCGCTGCCTGCAGATCGCGGCGGACGGCAGTCAGAAAATGCCGCAAAGGATCTTCGCACCGGCCAGAGAGCGGCTCGAGACCGGAGGCGACATCTCGGCATTCGCCCTCGCCACGGCGGCCTGGATCCGGTTCCTGCATGGACAAGACGAGACTGGCGCGCGGCTGGACATCAAGGACCCGCTCGCAGACCATCTGCGCAGGGCCCTGCAGGACGCTGGCTCGAAACCGCAGGCGCGCGTCGCCGCACTCGCCCGGGTACCGGGGTTGGCGCATGGGGGCGTTCTGGACAACCGGCGATTTGCCGAGCGCGTTGCGGCACTGCTCGAGGTGCTCGACGGAGACGGCACCATGGCAGCGGTCCGGGCAGCCACTCAGGATGATGCTGACGCGAACCGGCGTCCCGGAGGATCACGCGGTCACTGACGCTCCCGGCATGCGCGAGGTCATCTTGACGAGAGTTGGGAGTGAAAAATTGGTTGCGGGGACAGGATTTGAACCTGTGACCTTCAGGTTATGAGCCTGACGAGCTACCGGGCTGCTCCACCCCGCGCCAATTGCCGTGTGACGGATGTATGGTATCCGTCATGGGCTGTGTGATCGATCGTCTGAGAGATACTTGGTGTTTCTTTCTAGGTTTGGCGGTGACCTACTCTCCCACGTCTTGAGACGCAGTACCATTGGCGCGGTCGCACTTAACGGCCGGGTTCGGAAAGGGACCGGGTGTTTT
>NZ_JASJOE010000017.1 GCF_030163755.1 Roseicyclus amphidinii | reverse complement strand
CAGGCCGCCCGGCGGCAGCAGCTGCGGCGCGGGGTCGAAGCCGGGGCGCGCGATCAGCACGTCCTGCGGGCCGTGGGGCGGTTTTTCAGCGCCCGCTACAGTGTTGTAGCGCCAGATGCCGTGGACCGCGAAGCGCGAGGACAGCACCAGCGTTGCGGGCGCGAGCCTTGGCCGAAGTGCCATGACGGCGGCGGGGTCCATCCCGCGGGTGTCGAAGGGGGCCACGTCGGCGGCGTGGTAGCTTTGCCTCAGCCCGAGGTCGAGCCGCGCGACATCGGGCAGGTAGGGCAGATGCGCCACCGGCGCGAAGCGCAGCAGGAAGCCGGGGAATGTCGTGCCGTAAAGCGCAAGGCGCGGGTCCTTTGGCGGGTTGGCGCGGCAGAAGACACCGGCCATGGCCCGGAAGAACTCGGCCCCGATCAGCGCCCGGACGGTCGGAAACCCGGTTTCCAGCGCCGCGATCAATGAGGCCGCCACGTTGTTGCGGTAGACGTCGAACCGCCTGCCCGCGGGGCCGCCATGGGGGTTTTCCAGCCCCTCGGGCGGGGCCGCGGCAGGGTCCATGAGGGCCGTGGCGAACGCGGTCTGGGGGGTCATGCGGGCACCCGTTCGGCGGCAAGGATGGCGGCGGCGCGGGCGGCCTCGGCCTGCAACTCGTGGAAGGGGGGCACGTCGGTGTCCCATTCGATCAGCGTGGGCCGCGGCCCGCCGCGGGCGATGGTGTGGGCGTAGAGCGCCCAGACCGGATCGACCACGGGCCGCCCGTGGCTGTCGATCAAAAGGGGGTGGCCATGCTCGTCCGCCTCTTCGTCATGGCCGCCGAGGTGGATTTCGCCCACGGCCTCGAGCGGGAAGGCATCGATATAGGCGCGGGCGTCCCAGCCTTGGTTGGTCGCCGAGACGAAGACGTTGTTCACATCCAGCAGCAGGCCGCAACCGGTGCGGCGCGCGATCTCGGACAGGAAATCGACCTCCTCCATCTCGCTTTCGGCGAAGGCGAGGTAGGTGGAGGGGTTTTCCAGCAGCATCCGGCGGCCGAGCGCCGCCTGCACCTGGTCGATATGGGCGCAGACGCGGGCCAGCGTGGCGGCGGTGTAGGGCAGGGGCAGAAGGTCGTTCAGGAAGCCCGTGTCATGGGTCGACCATGCGAGATGTTCGGAGAAGCTGGCGGGGTCCAGCCAGTCGCAGAGGTGGCGGAGCCGGGCGAGGTGGTCGCGGTCGAGCGGGCGCTCGCCCCCGATCGACAGGCCGACGCCGTGGACCGAGATGGGAAACCGCTCGGCCAGCGCGCGCAGTTGCGCCAGCGGGCGGCCGCCTGCGCCCATGTAGTTCTCGGCATGCACCTCGAGCCATTCCACGGGGCCGGGGGCCTCGAGCAGGGGGGCTGCATGCTGCGCCTTGAGGCCGATGCCGGCGGCGACGGGCAAGCGATGGGAAAAGGCGGTGTCGAACATGGCGGACCTCCGTGCGGCAAAGGGGGGTGTCCCCGGACGGGAGGTGTCCGGGGACGGGGCGATCACATCTCGACCATCCGCAGCATCGAGGTGTCGGTGCCCTCGGGCAGGTCGCGGGCGAGACCGGCGTAGCCCTCGGCCTCCAGCTCATCGAGGGTCGCGCCCATGCGGCCGTCGGGCAGTTCGATGTCGCCGCAGGTGCCCGCGGGCACGAGGGTCCAGGCGTTGCCCTGGTAGTCGACGGTCGAGGTGCCGGCGCAGGTCGTGCCGGGGCCCGCGGCGCAGTCGTTCTCGCCGGCGAGGCTGACGCCGAAGCATTTTTCATTGGCCTGCGCCTGCGCCTCGGTCACGCCATGGGCGGTGACGGCGGCGGCGACGGCGCCCAGCAGGGCGAGGGATCTGGTTGCGGTGGTCATCTGGTGAAGCTCCCGGGTTTGCGCTCTCTGGGCGCGGTTGACTGACGGTGCCCGGCCGGTGCGGTCGGACACCCGGACCATGCGCCGGGGCCGCGATCACCGGCCAATCACGGCCGCGTGCCGCACGTGGGCGTGACGGGCCGAGAGGCGCGCGTGAGCTTGGCCTTGTGGGGGAGTGCTTGTTTTTCAAAGGGTTGTACGGCGCGGCCGTGCTGCGTTGCAGCATCATGGGCCGGATGCGGGGTCGTGCGGCGCGCCTTGGCGGGCGGATTGTTTCAAGCCGGACCGGCTCAGCCGGTGATGCGGATGCAGATGTTGCCGAAGCCGCCCTGCGCCTCGAGCGCGCGAAAGGCGTTCGGCGCATCGTCGAAAGCGAAGGTGTCGGCCACCACGGGGTGAATGCGATGCGCGTCAAGCGCGCGGGCGAGCGCAGCCAACCCCTGCCGGTGGCCCACGGTGACGGCGCGCAGCGTCAGCTGCCGGACAAGGACGGCGGGCAGGAACAGCCGCGCCTCGTTGCCCGTGACATTGCCGATCAGGATGATCTGCCCGCCCGTCCGCGCCACCCGGATCGCATCGGGCAGGGTGGCCGCCCCGCCCAGTTCCAGCACCCGGTCGACCCCGCCGGGGGCCGCGCGCTGCACCTCGGCGGCCCAATCGGGCGTGGCGCTGCGGTCGATGACCCGGTCCGCGCCAAGGGCTGCCACCCGCGCCGCCCGTTCGGGTGAGGAGGTGGTCACGATCACCCGCGCCCCCGCCGCGCGGGCCAGTTGCACCGCCATCAGCGCCACGCCGCCTGTGCCGAGGATCAGGACGGTTTCACCGGGCGCGACCTGGGGTGCGGCCATCAGCGCGCTCCAGGCGGTCAGGCCCGCGCAGGGCAGCGTCGCGGCCTCGGCGTCGGTCAGGTGATCGGGAACGGGCACGACGCCCGAGGCAGGGAAGACGCGGGCGGTGGCCAGCACCCCGTCCAGCGGCCCGCCGAGGCGCCCGCCCTCCAGATCGGCGGGGGGCGCGCCGCCCTCCCAGTTCTGGAAGAAGGCGGGGCAGACGCGGTCGCCGGGGCGCAGCTCGGTCACCTCGGCCCCCACGGCGGCCACCACGCCGACACCATCCGAGAGCGGGATCAACGGCGGCTGCACGCGCCGCCCGTGCTGGCCGCGCAGCACGACGAGGTCGCGGTAATTGAGCGACGCCGCCCGCATCTGCAAAAGCACGTCGCGCGGCCCCGGCACCGGGTCGGGCAGCTCCACCCGCCTGAGCGCGTCAAACCCGAAGCCACCCTCGAACCGCCAGGCCTGCATCGCGCGCCCCTCCCATCTCTATCCCCCAAATATGGCGGGGGAGGCGCGGGCGACAGCCCGTGCCGGGGGCGGAGCCCCCCTTGCGACGTCTCAGCCCGCGCGCAGGTCGGGCGGGGTCGCCTCCAGCGCCAGCTCGGCCACCACCTCGGCCAGCGGGCGCACCGCCGTTTCCTTCACGCCAAGGCGGCGCAGGGTGACGGTGCCCTCTTCCACCTCTTTCCGGCCCACGGCGAGGATCACGGGCACCTTGCCCACGGAATGCTCGCGGATCTTGTAGTTGATCTTCTCGTTGCGGATGTCGGCCTCGGCCCGGACGCCCGCGGCCTGCAGCTGTGCCACGGCCTCTTGCACGAACTCGTCGGCTTCCGAGACGATGGAGGCCACGACCACCTGCCGCGGCGCGATCCAGAAGGGCAGCTTGCCTTCCCAGTTCTCGATCAGAATGCCGATGAACCGCTCGAAGGAGCCGAGGCAGGCGCGGTGCAGCATGAAGGGGCGATGCTTGTCGCCACCCGCCGCGATGTAGCTTGCGCCAAGGCGCTCGGGAAGGTTGGGGTCCACCTGGAAGGTGCCGCATTGCCAGACCCGCCCGATGGCGTCGGTCAGGTAGAAGTCGAGCTTCGGCCCATAGAAGGCCCCGTCGCCCGGCTCCAGCGTGTAGTCGCGGCCGACGGCCTTGATCGCGTTCTCCAGTGCGCCCTCGACGTAATCCCAGCTCTCGTCCGTGCCGACGCGCTTTTCGGGGCGGGTGGCGAAGCGGATCTCGAACTCGGGGAAGCCCAGCTCGGCATAGACATTGGCGAGGAAGTCGATGAAGCGCGCGCATTCCGCCTGGATCTGGTCCTCGGTGCAGAAGATATGCGCGTCGTCCTGGGTGAAGCCGCGCACGCGCATGATGCCGTGCAGCGCGCCCGAGGGTTCGAACCGCGCACATGATCCGAACTCGGCCAGCCGGAGCGGCAGGTCGCGGTAGGATTTCAGACCCTGGTTGAACACCTGCACGTGACAGGGGCAGTTCATCGGCTTCAGCGCGTTGATCCGCGTCTGGTCCTTGTTCTTCGCGCTGGCGTCGTCGTTCTCACCGTCGCGGGACTCGTCGACCTCGACGATGAACATGTGGTGCTGGTATTTCTCCCAGTGGCCCGAGGCCTCCCACAGCTTGCGGTCCACGACCTGCGGCGTGTTGATCTCGCGGTAGCCGCCCGCGCGCTGCTTGCGGCGCATGTAATCCTGAAGCTGGGTGTAGATCGTCCAGCCGTTCGGGTGCCAGAAGACCTGGCCGGGGGCCTCTTCCTGCATGTGGAACAGGTCCATCTCGCGGCCCAACTTGCGGTGGTCGCGCTTCTCGGCTTCCTCGAGGAAGGTGAGGTGTTTCTTCAGCTCGTCGCGGTTCTGGAAAGCGACGCCGTAGATCCGCTGCAGCATCTGGCGCTTGCTGTCACCGCGCCAATAGGCGCCCGCGACGCTCATCAGCTTGAAGGCATCGGCGGGCAGTTGCCCGGTGTGCTGCAGGTGCGGGCCGCGGCACAGGTCCTGCCAGTCCCCGTGCCAATACATGCGGATCGGCTGATCCTCGGGGATCATGCCGACCAGTTCCACCTTGTAGGGTTCGCCCGCGGCCTCGTAATGGGCGATGGCGCGCGCGCGGTCCCACAGCTCGGTCGTGACCGGGTCGCGCAGGTTGATGATCTCGCGCATCTTCGCCTCGATCTGGCCGAGGTCTTCGGGCGTGAAGGGCTCGGCGCGGTCGAAGTCGTAATACCAGCCCTTCTCGATCACCGGGCCGATGGTGACCTTCACATCCGGCCAGATCTCCTGCACCGCGCGGGCCATGACATGCGCAAGGTCGTGGCGGATCAGCTCCAGCGCCTGCGCCTCGTCCTTCATGGTGTGGATGGCGATGGCGGCATCGGCGGCGATCGGCCATTGCAGGTCCCAATGCGCGCCGTTCACGGTGGCCGAGATCGCCTTTTTTGCCAGCGAGGTCGAGATGTCGGCGGCGACCTGCGCAGGCGTGACGCCCGCGTCGTAGGACCGTGCATTGCCATCGGGGAAGGTGAGGGAGATCTGGGCCATATCGGCCTCCTCGTCGGTTTGGCGCCCACGGAACGCCCGGTTGCGGGTATGTGTTGCCGGGCTATGTGACCGCCCCATCCGGTGAAGTCAACAAGCCCAAAGGGGCCATATGCCCGACACTTTCGAGGAAACCCTGTTCGAAGCCGTCTTCGACACCGAGGCCGAGGGCGACCTGCCAAGCGGGCAGGCCGGGGCCGAGCCGAAAAACGCGGTGACCGCGGCGGCCAGCCTTGTGATGACCAAGCTGTCGGACGGGCTGATCGACCCGAAGCTGGTGCTTTCATGGCTCCTGACGGCGCTGGGCGCGCCCGCGCATTTCGTGGGTCTGCTGGTGCCGATCCGCGAAGCGGGCGCGCTGCTGCCGCAGCTCTGGACGGCGGACCGGGTTCACGCCATGGCGCGGCGCAAATGGGTCTGGGTCGCGGGCAGCGCGGGGCAGGGCGCGGCCGCAGCGGTGATCGTGCTGGCCGCGCTGACGCTCGGCGGTTGGGCGGCGGGCGCGGTGATCTGCGCCGCACTTGCCGTGCTGGCCGTCTCGCGCAGCCTGTGTTCCGTCAGCTTCAAGGACGTGCTGGGCAAGACGGTGGCGAAGTCGCGCCGCGGCACGGTGACGGGGCTTGCGGGCTCGGTCGCCTCGGCTGGCGTGATCGGCTTCGCGCTCCTTCTGGAGACGGGCTGGGTCGACCGCTTCGCGCTGGTCACCGGGGCGCTGGCGCTGGCCGCCCTCCTGTGGCTCGCGGCGGCGGCGCTGTTGTCGACACTGGCCGAGGGCGCGTCCAAGGCCACGCCGCCCGGCGGCTCCCCCCTGCGCCACCTTGCGCTTCTGCGCCAAGACCCGCAGCTCCGCCGCTTCATTGCGGTGCGCGGGCTCTTGACCGCCACGGCGCTTGCGCCGCCCTTCCTCGTCCTGATGGCGGCGCAATCGGGCGAGGCGCGCTTCGACCAGCTGGGCGCGCTGCTGCTCGCCTCCTCCGCGGCCGCGTTCCTCTCCTCCTACATCTGGGGGCGGCTCTCGGACCGGTCCAGCCGGACCGTCCTGATCGCCGCGGGCGGGCTGGGCGCGATGTCGCTCGGCGCCGCCGTAGCACTTCACGCCCTTGGCCTTTTCGGCCAAACGCTCGCCGTCTCGACCTGCCTTTTCGCGCTGATGATCGCCTATCACGGCACCCGCTCGGGGCGGTCCACCTATCTCGTCGACATGGCCCCCGAGGACAACCGCGCGGGCTATACCGCCGTCTCCAACACCGTGATCGGGGTGATCCTGCTGGCCTCGGGCCTGTTCGGCGCGCTCGCGTCGCTGTCGGGCCCGGCGCTGCCCGTGGCGCTCTTCGCGGCGCTCTGCGTCGCCGCAAGCCTGACGGCGCTGGGCCTTGACGAGGTGGAGGGCGTCTGAACCGGCGGCACCCCGCCCATGACGCGGCGGCGGGGATTGTGCGCCACCGGCGCGCGGGGCAGGGTGCCCGAAAGGACCGGAGGGCGACAGGCATGGCAGAGCCACAGTATCTGGACACACCGCAGGGCCGCAGGCTCGCCTGGCACCGCTTCTCGGGGCGCGAGCCGGGGGTGGTCTTCCTCGGCGGGCTGCGCTCGGACATGACGGGGACCAAGGCCGTGCACCTCGAGGATTGGGCCCGCCGCACCGGCCGCGCCTTCCTGCGCTTCGACTACTCGGGGCACGGGGCCAGTTCGGGCCAGTTCACCGAAGGCTGCATCGGCGACTGGGCCGAGGATGCGCAGGCCGCCATCGAGGCCCTGACCGAGGGGCCGCAGATCCTCGTCGGCTCGTCGATGGGCGGCTGGATCTCGCTTCTGCTGTCGCAGCGCATGGGTGCCCGCGTCGCGGGCCTCGTCACCATCGCCGCCGCCCCCGATTTCACCGAGGACGGCATGTGGGCCGAATGGTCCGAGGAGCAGCGCAAACAGTGCATGGAGAAAGGGCAGGTCGCCCTGCCGTCCGAGTATGGCGAAGACATGATCGTCACCCGAAGGATGATCGAGGACGGGCGCGACCAGCTTGTCTTGCGCAGCCCCCTGCCGCTGCCGATGCCCGTGCGGATGCTGCAAGGCACGGCGGATGCCGATGTGCCGATGTCCGTCGCCCTGCGCCTGCTGGATCACGCCACGGGCGACGACATCCGGCTGGAGCTGGTGAAAGGGGCGGATCACCGGTTTTCCGACCCGGCCTGCCTTGCCACCATCACCCGCGCCGTCGAGGAAGTGCTGAGCCATGCGTAGGCTGCTCAGGGGGATCGGCTGGCTCGTCGGCGTCACCGCATCGCTTGCGCTGCTGGTCTGGCTCCTGCCCCGCGACGGGGTCGAGATCCCCCCCGCGGCGACCTTCACCGACCCCGTCGTGGCCATCGCCGCCCGCGAGGGCGCCCATGACGACATCCGCCCCGGCGCCGAGGCGCGGATTGTCTGGGCCGGCGAGACGGGGGCCGCGACCGAGACGGTCGTCCTCTACCTCCACGGCTTTTCCGCCAGCCCAGAGGAGATCCGCCCCGTCCCCGATCACGTGGCCGAGGCGCTGGGCGCGAACCTCGTCTTCGCGCGGCTCTCGGGGCACGGCCGCACCGGCCCCGCCATGGCCGAACCGCGAGCGGGCGACTGGGTCGCCGACACGGCGCTTTTCCTCGAGATCGCCCGCAGCATCGGTGACCGCGTGCTGGTGATCGGCACCTCCACCGGCGGCACGCTGGCGGCCTGGGCGATGACCGACGCCGAGATGTCCGAGGACGTCGCGGGGGTCGTCTTCGTCTCGCCCAATTTCGCCATCGTCAACCGCGCGGCCGTGCTTCTCGAACTGCCCTTCGCGCGGGCCTGGGTGCCCCTCGTCGCAGGTCGGGAGCGCAGCTTCGAGCCCCTCAACGAGGGGCAGGCCGCCCATTGGACCACCGCCTACCCCACGCAGGCCGGTGTTGCCCTCGGCACGCTCCTGCGCGCGCTGCGCAGCCGCGACCTCGCCGCCGCCCGCCAACCCGCGCTGTTCCTTTTCTCCGACGCCGACCGCGTCGTCCGGGCCGAGGCCACCCGCGCCGCAGCCGAAGCCTGGGGTGGGCCCGTCACCCTCGTCCCCCAGACCCTGCCCGAGGACGGCGCCGACCCGTTCCACCATGTCATCGCGGGCGACATCCTCAGCCCCGCCATGACCGCACCGATCACGCAAGCGATCCTCGACTGGGCCGCGGGCCTGCCCGACTGACCCTTTCACCTTTCTCCAAATACGGCGGGGGAGTCGCGGCACGCGACGGGGGCGGAGCCCCCTTTTCGGAGCAACATCTGCACCGTGTGCCGCGGCGATTTGCTCTGTGCTTGCAAACGTATGCAGAAACAGCTTGCCCCGGTATTCCGCCTCGCTATCCTTCGTCCGATCAACCGGGGAGGGACGAACGATGGCCGAGTATCTCAAGCGTGGCAAACCCGCGGACGAGCGGGCCGAGGATGACGCCCGCGTGCGGGCCACCGTCGAGGGGATCCTCGGCGATATCGAGGCGCGCGGCGATGCCGCCGTCCGCGAGCTGTCGGTGAAATTCGACGGCTACGCGCCCGCGGCCTTCCGCCTGACGCCCTCCGAGATCGAGGCGGCGATGAGCCGCGTGACGACCCGCGAGATGGAGGACATCCGTTTCGCCCAGACCCAGATCCGCCGCTTCGCCGAGGCGCAGAAGGCCAGCATGCGCGACATCGAGGTCGAGACGATGCCGGGCGTGATCCTCGGGCACCGCAACATCCCGGTGAATTCCGTGGGCTGCTACGTGCCGGGCGGCAAGTTCCCGATGGTCGCCTCGGCCCACATGTCGGTGCTGACGGCCAAGGTCGCGGGGGTGAAGCGCATCGTGGCGAGCGCGCCCCCCGTGAACGGCGCGCCGCATCCGGCCATCGTGGCCGCCATGCACGAGGGCGGCGCGGACGAGATCCTCGTCCTTGGCGGGGTGCAGGCGGTGGGCGCCATGGCGCTGGGCACCGAGTCGATCGCGCCGGTCGACATGCTGGTCGGCCCCGGCAACGCCTTCGTGGCCGAGGCCAAGCGCCAGCTCTTCGGCCGCGTGGGCATCGACCTCTTCGCAGGCCCGACCGAGACCATGGTCATCGCCGATGACACGGTCGACGCCGAACTGGTGGCGACCGATCTTCTGGGCCAGGCCGAGCATGGCTACAACTCGCCCGCCTGCCTGATCACCAACTCCCGCAAGCTGGCCGAGGCCACGCTGGCCGAGGTGGAGCGCCTGCTGCAGATCCTGCCCACCGCCGAAACCGCCCGCGTCAGCTGGGAGGAGTATGGCGACGTGATCCTTTGTGCCGACCATGACGAGATGCTGCGCGTCTCCGAAGAGTTGGCCTATGAGCATGTGCAGGTCATGACCGACCGCGACGACTGGTATCTCGAGCACATGACCAATTACGGCGCGCTCTTCCTCGGGCCGCGCACGAATGTTGCCAATGGCGACAAGGTTATCGGCACGAACCACACCCTGCCGACGAAGCGCGCCGGGCGCTACACCGGCGGGCTTTGGGTCGGCAAGTTCATCAAGACCCATTCCTACCAGCGCGTGCTGACCGACGCGGCGGCGACGCTGGTCGGCGAATACGGCTCGCGGCTCTGCATGCTCGAGGGCTTCGTGGGCCATGCCGAGCAATGCAACATCCGGGTGCGCCGCTACGGCGGTCTGAACGTGCCCTATGGCGAGGGCGCGCCTTACCGGGACGCGGCGGAATGATTTTCATGGGGTGGGTGGGCCCGCCCGTCGCCATTGTCGCTCGGACCAATGGCGCAAGAATGGCGACCCCCTTTTTGGGGGGCTTTGCCCCCCTTGCCCCCCACCATATTTCCCGGACAGAGATAGGGTGGGTGCCGTGCCCCTGACAAAAAGGTGACGCCATGACCCTTCCCCGAACCCCCTCCTTCCGCCTCGACGGCAAGCGCGCGCTCGTGACCGGCGCATCCCGCGGCATCGGGCTGGGCTGCGCCGTGGCGCTGGCCGAGGCGGGGGCGCATGTGGTGACGGTCGCGCGCGGCGCGGGGGCCTTGGCCGAGGCCGTGGCCGCGATGACGGCGGCGGGCCTGTCGGCCGAGGGCCACGCGCTCGACGTGACTGACCGGGCCGCCGTGGCGGCGCTGCTCGATGCGGTGGGGCCGGTCGATATCCTGTGCAACTCCGCGGGCCTCGCCCGCCATTCCCCGGCGCTGCAAACGGCCGAGGCCGACTACGACGCGGTGATGGAGATCAACGTAAAGGCCGCCTATTTCCTCGCCCAGGCCGTCGCCGCGCGGATGGAGGGGGGCGGCGCGATCCTGCAGGTCTCCAGCCAGATGGGCCATGTCGGCGGCATCGACCGCGCGGTCTATTGCGCCAGCAAGCACGCGCTGGAGGGGATGACCAAGGCCATGGCGATCGAATGGGGGCCGCGGGCGATCCGGGTCAACACGATCTGCCCGACCTTCGTGATGACCGAACTCAGCAAACCCACCTTCGCCGACCCCGAGAAGCGCGCCTGGATCATGTCCAAGATCAAGCTGCCCCGCGTGGCCGAGGTCGAGGACATCATGGGCGCGGTCGTCTTCCTCGCCTCCGATGCGGCGGCGATGGTGACGGGCACGGCGCTGTTGATCGACGGCGGGTGGACGGCCGGTTGAGCCGTTTTCGCGCCTGTGGATCAACCGGGGGATAGATCGGATATCTGCAGGACATCCACCGATCTGACGAAAAAAACCAAGCCAAAAGCCCGATTTCTGCAATCAGCTCCGCCCGGCGTCCCGCGGCAGGATCTCCGGCTCGGCCACCGGCGCACCGCTCTCCGGATCGAAGAAGGGCGTCGCCCGCCAGGCCCCCGACATCCGCGCCCGTAGCGCCCGCTTCACGAAGCGCGCGCCCACGGTCAGCCCGCCCTTGTGCCGGCTCTTGCCGCCGGGGGTGTCCAGGAAGCCATGGGCGATGACCGGCCCCAGCGCGGCGGCGCTGTCGAGCCGCGCGACCAGCACGCCGACGAAGGGCATCCCCGGCCCTTTCAGCGTGTTGAACATCGGTGTCCCGCAGCACCCCGCGACCCAGCGGTTCAAGCCCCTCGGGCTGAGCCGGGTCAGCCGCAGGTGCGCGGCCCCGGTCTCGATCACGACGCGGTCCGGCGTGGTCTGCCACAGCGCGACGCCCTGCGCAGCGTCGCCTGCCCCGCCAAAGGCCCGGTCGGCGCGCGCGCAATCGGCGCAATGGCAGACAAGATGCGTCCCCTCACGCGGGTCGATCCCGACAAGGCGCCCGGTGAGCGCCCCGCAGCGGCAGGAGAAGCGCGCCTCGGCCAAGGCGGGTCAGCTCACGACGCGGACCGGCGTTTTCGGCGCTGCGCAATTGGCGTCGATGAACTCCAGCACCAGCGGGCGGATGTTCTCGCGCCAGGATTTGCCGGCGAAGATGCCGTAATGCCCGGCGTTCGGCTCGAGGTAGCTGGCCTTCTTCTCGGCGGGCAGCCCGGTGCAGAGATCCAGCGCCGCGACGCATTGGCCCGGCGCCGAGATGTCGTCCTTGCCGCCCTCGACCGTCTTGACCGCGACGGTGGTGATCTTGCCGATATCCACCCTCTTGCCATCGACGGTAAAGCGGTTCTGCGCGATCTCGAGCCCCTTGAAGATGCGCTCGACGGTCGAGAGATAGAACTCGGCCGTCATGTCCATCACGGCGAGATATTCGTCGTAGAACTTGTTGTGCTTGTCGTGGTCGCCTGCCTCGCCCTTGGCGACGCGCAGGATCTGGTCGGTAAAGGCCTTGGCGTGCTTCTCGGCGTTCATCGCCATGAAGGAGGTCAGCTGTTGCAGGCCCGGATAGACCAGCCGCCCCGCGCCGGCATATTTGAAGCCGACGCGCTGGATCACCATCTTTTCCAGCTGCCCCATGGTGACGCGGTTGCCGAAATCGGTGACATCCGTCGCCGCCGCGTCGGGGTCGATCGGCCCGCCGATCAGCGTCAGCGTGCGCGGCTGCGCCTCGGGGTCTTCCTCGGCGAGATAGGCGGTCGCGGCCAGCGCCAGCGGCGCGGGCTGGCAGACGGCGATCACATGGGTGTCGGGGCCCATCGCCTTGAGGAAATCGACGAGGTAGAGGGTGTAATCCTCGATGTCGAACTTGCCCGCGCTGACCGGAATGTCGCGCGCATTGTGCCAATCGGTGATGTAGACGTCACAATCGGGCAGCAGGCTGACGACCGTCGAGCGAAGGAGCGTCGCGTAATGCCCCGACATGGGCGCCACCAGCAGAACCTTGCGCCCCGTGGGCGCGCGGCCCTGCACCTTGAAGCGGATCAGGTCGCCGAAGGGCCGCGGCACCACGGTTTCGACCGAAACGATGTGATCGCGCCCGTCCTCGGCCGGGATCGAGTAGATGCCCCAGTCGGGTTTGACCGACATCCGCGCAAAGCTGCGTTCGGTGACCTCGCCCCAGGCGCGGGTCAGCTGGATCATCGGATTCGCGCTCAGGCCGAGCTGCGGATAGGAACACATCGCGCGCGCCGTGGAGCCCATCCACTGGTTCGTCACGCGCATGGATTCCATGAAATCGTAGGTGAGCATGTATCGCATCGACGTCTCCTGCCATATGATCCACGGCATTGGCACCGCCCCGGATCAATTCGTCGCTTTGCCCCCTCACCTCGGCGCAGCTAGGGTGTAGTTGGACGAGTTGCGAGGTAAAATCAAGGTGGCACGCGACGACCCGAAGGAGAGCGCAGTGGGTGAGAACCTCGAACGGCTGAACGAGAACCTTGCAAGGATCGAGGATCTCTCGAAGCGTCTCGTCACCGCGCTCGGCGCGCGAAAGCCCGGCGATGCGGGGCTCGAAGGGCCCGGCCAGGACCTGATGATGAAGGCCGGCATGGCCATGTGGCAGGAGGCGCTGACCAACCCCGCCAAGATGATGGAGCGGCAGGCGCAATACTGGGGCCAGGCGCTGACGCAGTACATGGAAGTCCAGAAGGAGCTGGCCCAGGGCCACCTGACGCTCGAGCAGGCCGAGGATCTTCCCGGTGACAAGCGGTTCGCCAACCCGCTGTGGAAGACGCACCCCTATTTCAACTTCGTCAAGAACCAGTATCTCATCTCGGCCGAGACGATGCGCAAGGCGGTGGCCGAGCTGGAGGGGCTCACCCCCCGCGACAAGCGGCGGGTGGAGTTCTTCGCCAGCCAGATGATCGACCTGTTTTCCCCCACCAACTACCTCGCCACCAATCCCGACGCACTGGAGCGCGCCGTCGAGACCGAGGGTGAAAGCCTTGTCAAAGGGCTCGAGAACCTCGTGCGCGACCTCGAGGCGCGGCATGGCGAGATCCTTCCGGTGCTGGCCGACCCCAAGGCCTTCACCGTGGGCGAGAACCTTGCGACCGCGAAGGGATCGGTCGTCTACCGCAACGAGATGATGGAACTGATCCAGTATGCGCCGACGACCGAAGAGGTCCACAAGACCCCGCTGATCGTCTTTCCGCCCTGGATCAACAAGTTCTACATCCTCGACCTCAAGCCGCAGAACTCGCTGATCCGCTGGATCGTCGACCAGGGCTATACGCTCTTCGTGGTCAGCTGGAAGAACCCGGATGCGAGCTACGCCGCGACCGGCTTCGAGACCTATATCGAAGAGGGGTATCTCAAGGCCATCGACGTCGCCTGCGAGATCACCGGCGAGAAGCAGGTGAACGCCGTGGGCTATTGCGTCGCGGGCACCACGCTGGCGCTGACGCTGGCGCTCAAGGCAAAGCGCGGGCAGAGCCGTGTGAACTCGGCGACCTTCTTCACCACGCTCACCGATTTTACCGACCAGGGCGAATTCACGCCCTTCCTGGACGATGATTTCGTGGATGCCATCGAGCGGCAGGTGGACGAGGCGGGCTATCTCGACAGCTACTACATGTCCAAGACCTTCAGCTATCTGCGCGCCAAGGATCTCGTCTACGGCCCCGCCGTGCGCAGCTACATGATGGGCGAGGCGCCCCCGGCCTTCGACCTGCTCTACTGGAACGGCGACTCGACCAACCTGCCGGGCAAGATGACCGTGCAATACCTGCGCGGTCTGTGCCAGGCCAACGGCTTCGCCGAGGACGGGTTCGAGCTGATGGGCGAGCGGCTGCATGTCTCGGACGTGAAGCTGCCGATCTGCGCCATCGCCTGCGAGACCGACCACATCGCCGCCTGGAAGGACAGCTTCCGCGGCATGGTGCAGATGGGATCGAAGGACAAGACCTTCATCCTGTCGGAGTCGGGGCATATCGCGGGCATCGTCAATCCGCCCTCCAAGAAGAAATACGGCCATTGGCGCGGCCCCGAGGTGATCGGCACCCCCGCCGCCTGGAAAGAGGCGGCCACCTATCACGAGGGATCGTGGTGGCCGCACTGGGACAGCTGGCTCTCGCCGCGGTCGGGCGAGATGATTCCGGCCCGCACGCCCGGCTCGGACGGCTACCCGGTGCTCTGCGACGCCCCCGGAACTTACGTAGCGGAAAGCGTAACCGGCTGATCCGCCTGCCAATCCCCGGCCCATGCTGCGGTGCAGAATAAACCTTGACATGCTGCACTGCAGCATGCATATTTCTCGCATACGCAGAATGCCCCGGTCATGGGGCGAAACCCCGGAGAAGACCAATGGCCGCAGCCAAGACCACCGATTTCACCAAGATGATGTCCGACATGATGGGTGCATTCCCGATGGACATGACCGCCATGAACGACGCGTTCAAGACCTCGGCCGCCATGGGCGAAAAGATGTCGAAGGTCGCCTTCGACGCCGCCGAAAAGTCGACCGACCTCTCGGCCAAGTGGACCAAGGACACGCTGGCCAAGATGGCCGACGTGACCGCCGTCAAGGCCGAGCCGACCGACTACACCAAGGCGATGACCGATTTCGCCTCGGCCCAGGCCGAGATGGCCGCCGAGCACATGGCCGCCTTCGCCGAGATCGCCAAGAAGGTGCAGATGGAAACCGTCGAGCTGATGATGGCCGCCGGCAAGGAAGCCACCGAAGAGGCGACCGCCGCCGTCAAGAAGGCCACCGCCGAGGTGACCACCGCCGCCAAGAAGGCCGCCGCGAAGTAATCGCGCCGACCCACGGCACGGATTTCGTGCCGGTGTCCTCCCCACCGGCATGAATACCAGAAGGGCGAGCCTCCTCCCGGCTCGCCCTTCACGTTTCTGCCCCTGCACATTGAATTTGCAATTCCCGCCCATAGGGGTAGGCTGGCGCATGCTGCACTGCGGGAAGGGAGTGAAGGCATGGCGACCGAGGGCGAACCGCTTCTGATCAAGCGGTATGCGAGCCGCAGGCTCTACAACACCGAAACCTCCGATTACGTCACGCTCGAGGATATCGCGGGCTTCATCCGCACGGGCCGCGACGTCAAGATCGTCGACCTGAAATCCGGCGACGACCTGACTCGGCAGTATCTCCTGCAGATCATCGCCGAGCATGAAAGCCGCGGCGAGAGCGTGCTGCCGATCACCGTGCTCACAGACCTGGTGCGCAGCTACTCCACCCAGGGCGGCTCGGTCGTGCCCGATTTCCTCGCCATGTCCTTCGACATGCTGAAAGAGGGCCAGTCGAAGATGATGGAGAACATGACCGCGATGAACCCGATGGCGCGGATGCCGGGGTTCGAGGCGATGCGCGCCCAGCAAGAGGCCTTCATGAAGGCGATGACGGGCGGCATCACGGGCGGCCTCTCGGGCCAATGGTCCGGCCCCGATCCGCAGGACGGCGACGGCGACCGCTCCGCCACCGAAGAGCTGGACGAGATCAAGCGCCAGCTCGCCGATCTCCAATCCAAGCTCAGCAAGATGTAAGCCGCACAAGCGCGCAGGCCCGCCCCCGTGTTCCGTATCAGTGCCCTCTTGTGTCTCGCCCTGCCGCTCCTGTCCGGCTGCGCCCTGCTCGGGATCGAGCGCCCCCCGGCGCCCGGTTCCGCGGCAGCCGTCTACCGCGCCGCCATGGCCGATCTCTCCGACTGCGTGATCGCGCCCGATCCTGCCACCGCGGCCCGCCTCGCCGAGGCCGCGGCGCGCCTTCAGGCCGAAACCCGCCCCACCGATCCCGACCATTTCTACATGACCGACCGCGTCACCGCTGCCGCCGCCTATTGCGCAGAGGCAGCGACCCGTTAACCCCGCATCAAGGTTAACGCGCGCCCCCTGCTTCTCCGTTTCAAAAATATCCAGGGGGCAGGCCGAAGGCCGGGGGGCAGAGCCCCCCCGAATTTTCGTACGAAAATTCGCACCCCCCTGAATTTTCGCATGAAAATTCGGCCGCGATCGCCCTCAGGCCACCTCGTCGAAGACCTGCTTCAGTGCCGCGTCGAGCTTCTCGAACATCTCGTCCATCTGCCCGTCCGTGATGGTAAAGGGCGGGCACAGCACCACCGATTGCCCCAGCGGCCGGCAGATCAGCCCGTGATCGGTGCAGGTGTTGGCGATCCGCTCCGACACCGACAACGACCCGTCGAAGGGCACCTTGCCGTCCCGATCCTTCACCGCCTCGAGCGCCCACATGTAGCCCACGCCGCGCAGCTCGCCGATGTTGGGATGCTCCGCGATCCGCCGCAGCCCCGCCTCCATCCGGCCCGCGCCCGCGCGCACCATCTCGAGCAGCCCTTCCTCCAGCACCACGTCGATGGCCTTCAGTGCCACAGCACAGCCGACCGGGTGGCCCGACGCCGTGAAGCCGTGCGGAAACTCCTCGATCGGGTCGATGGCGGCCTGCAGCCGGTCCGTCATCTCGGGCCCCAGGATCACCGCCCCCATCGGGAAATACCCCGCCGTCAGCGCCTTGGACGAGATGATCGCATCGGGCACGAAATCATAGGTCTCGCAGCCCCAGGTATTCCCCGTCCGCCCGAAGCCGCAGATCACCTCGTCGGCGATCAGGGGAATCCCGTGTTTCTTCAGGATCGGCTGAACCGCCTGGAAATACCCCGCGCTCGGCGGAATGACCCCGCCCGCGCCCATCACCGGCTCGGCGAAGAAGCCCGCGATCGTCTCCGCGCCTTCACGCGCGATCACCTCTTCCAGCTCCCGCGCCAGCCGCGCGGTGAACGCGGCCTCGCTCTCGCCCGCCTCGCCATAGCGCCAGTAATGCGGGCAGGTCAGGTGGATGAACCCCGGCAGAGGCAGGCCGAAGACCGAGTTGTAGGGCTTGCCCGTCATCGAGGCCGAGACCGCCGTCACCCCGTGGTAGCCGTTCCACCGCGTCAGGATCTTGCGCCGCTGCGGCTGCTCCTCCGCGCCCGCAAGGAACCACAGCATCTTGACCATGGTGTCATTCGCCTCGGAGCCGGAATTGGTGTAGAACACCTTGCCCCGCTCAAAGGGCGAGACCTCGACCAGCCGCTCCGACAGGGCGACGGTCTGGTCCGACATCCGCCCGAAAAACGCGTGATAGCCGGGGAAGCGGTCGTATTGCGCCTTGGCGGCCTCGGCCAGCCCCTTGTGGTCGAAGCCCGCCACCATGTTCCACAGCCCCGAGTTCGCATCGAGATAGCGCTTGCCGTTGGTGTCGACGATGTAGGGCCCCTCGCCATGGGTCACCACGACCGTGCCGCGCTCGCGGATCGAGGGCAGGTCGGTGAAGCCGTACAGCGAATGCGCCTCGGCGCGGGCTTCCCAGGAATTGGGCGCGTGGTCTTTCATGGCGGTCTCCGGGCGAAGGATTTGCGCCACGCTAGACCGGCCCGAAGCCGCCCGCAATCGCCCCAGTGAAAACGACGAAACCCGGCGTCAGCGCGCCGGGTTCCGAGGGGTTTCGCAGGCGAAAAGACGGGCCGCGCCGCTCAGGTGCCATAGGCGAGCGTCGCGCCCTTCACGTCCTCGGCGGCGGCTGTCAGCGCATCGGCGATGAAATCCAGCTCCGGCTTCGTCAGCCGCACCGGCAGCCGCACGTCGCAGGCGCGCATCAGCATCGCGCGGGTCTGCGGCAGCTCCTGCCGCTCGCCGGGGATGAACTGCCAGTTCCAGAAGGCCCGCGCGTTGTCGGTCGACAGGCCGAAGATCTGCACCTTCACGCCGCGCGCCTCGGCGGCCGCGGCAAAGGCTTTCGCCTCGGCATCCGTGTCGAAACCGACAAGGTTGAACTGGATCGAATCCGGTGCCCGCGTCTCGGGCACAAGCGGCGGCGGCACGTCCAGCCAGGGCGAGGCGTTCAGCAGGTCGGCCACGTAATCATGGTTCGCAAGCCCGTCACGCACCCGGCGCTCCAGCTCGGGCAGCTGCGGGCGGATGACGGCGGCCGAGAGGTTCTGCAGCCGCATGTTGTAGAGCGGCAGCCGGTTCTGCCAGCGCGCGAAAGCCAGCGCCAGCTCGGGGTCGTTCTGCCCTTCCGGCCCCTTGTGCTTCTTCCAGTTGTGCTCATAGGCGCCCGACATGATCACGCAGCGCGCGGCAAGGTCGGCGTCATCGGTGATCAGGATGCCACCCTCGCCCGCGTTGATCATCTTGTAGGACTGGAACGAGAAACAGCCGATCTTGCCGATCGTCCCGATCTTCTGCCCGTGCCAGAGCGTGCCGAGCGAATGGGCCGCGTCCTCGATCACCGGGATGCCACGCGCGTTGCAGAGCGCCATGATCGCGTCCATGTCGCTGGTATGGCCGCGCATGTGGCTGATGATGACGGCCTCGATGCTGTCGTCGAGCTTGGCCGCGAAATCACCCATGTCGATGCGGTAATTCTCGCCCACCTCGACCAGCACGGGCTGCAGGCGTGCGTGAACCACCGCCGAGGGAACGGCGGCAAAGGTGAAGGCCGGGATCAGCACCCGCGCGCCGGCCTGCAGGCCAAGCGCCTCGAGCGACAGGAAAATCGCCGCCGAGCAGGAGGAGACGGCGAGCGCGTATTTCACGCCCATCATGTCCGCGAATTCACGCTCCAAGAGCGCGACGGGCGCATCGGCAGGGGCGGTGTAGCGGAACAGGTCGCCCGATTGCAGCAGGCGGTCGATCTCGGCGCGCGCGCCCTCGGGGATCGGCTCGGCGTCGTAGACATTGGGTGCGAGCGCCATGATTTCACCTTTTCGAAATCTTCTCTTTCGGATTTCTTATCCTGTTAAGCGCCCGAAATCCAGCGCCGTGACGCGATGTCATGCAAATGTCGCGCAAGATATGGTGGCTCAGACGCCCAGGCGGTCGCGCATCGCGTACCAGGTCATCGCCAGCGTCAGGATCGGCGCACGCAAGCTCGTGCCGCCCGGAAAGCGCGGGACGGGGAGCGCCTCGAAATTCGCAAGGCCCTCGTCCTGTCCCATCACCGCCTCGGCCATCACGCGCCCGGCCATGCCCGACAGCGCCACGCCATGCCCGGAAAACCCCGCGCCCGACAGGATGTTGGGGGCCACGCGGGCGACATGGGGCAGGCGGCTCATCGTGATGCCGAGCGCGCCGCCCCAGACATGGGTGATGCCGACGCCTTTCAGCTGCGGAAACAGCCGCTCCATCCGCGCCACCAGCGGCGCGCGGATATCGCGGGGAAAGCCCATGCCGTAGCTTTCGCGCCCGCCGAACAGGAACCGCCGGTCGGCGCTGAACCTATAGTAATTCACCACGAATTTCGAATCCGCGACGCAGATATCCTCGGCCAGAACCTCCTGCCAGCGGTCGGGCAGGGGCTCTGTCGCGGCGATGAAGCTGTTGATCGGCATCACCCGCGCGTTCACCTGCGGCAGGATGTCGGGCAGGTATCCGTTGCCCGCAACGATGGCATGGCCCGCCGTGACCTGTCCCCGCGGCGTGCTCAGCACCAACCGCGGGCGCGGCGTGATCGCCGTCACCTCGGTCGTCTCGTGGATGACGGCGCCCGCCGCCTCCGCCGCGCGCGCGAGCGCACGGACATAGGCAAGCGGCTGCACATGGCCGCCGCCGGGGTCCATCATGCCGCCGCGGTAGAGCGGCGATTTCACCAGCTCGGCAAAGCCGCGCTGGCCCAGAACCTCGGTCCGGTAGCCATGGCGTTTCTCGAGGTGCTCGCTCTCGGCCCTGAGCCCGGCAAGGTCGGTCTGGTCATAGATGCCATAGGCCGCGCCGGGGCGGTAGCTTGCCTCGGGCGCATGCGCGGCGCAGAAGTCGCGCACCTGCGCGCGGGCGGCCTCGGCCATGTCCCAAAGCGCCGCCGCGCGTGTCTCGCCCAGCTGCGCCTCCAACTCGCGCTGCGACTGGTTGAACCCGAGGTTCAACTGCCCGCCGTTCCGTCCCGACGCGCCGAAGCCCACGCGATGCGCGTCCAGCACCACGACACGACGGCCCGCGCGCGCCAGCGTCAGCGCGGCCCAAAGCCCGGTGAAGCCCGCGCCGATGACGGCGACATCCACTTCGATGGCCCCCGTCAGCGAGGGCCGCGCAGGCTCGGGCGGCAGGCTGGCGGCATACCAGCTGGGGGCGTGTTCGCCGCGCCTGTCGTTGCGATAGAGCGGGTTCATACGTTCAGCAGCAGGTGTTCACGCTCCCACGGCGAGATGACCTGCAGAAATTCGTTGTATTCCAGCTCCTTGACGGCGGAATAGACGCGGCAGAACTCCTCGCCCAGCACCTGCTGGATGGTGCCGTTCGCGCTCAAGAGCCCCAGCGCGTCGCCAAGCCCGCGCGGCACGCCGCTTTCCAGCTGGTAGGCATCGCCGGTGTAGGGATCGGAGGGGTCGGTTTCCTCGATCAGCCCGACCAGCCCGCAGGCCAGCGAGGCGGCGATGCCGAGATAGGGGTTGCAATCCATCCCCGGCAGCCGGTTCTCGATCCGCCGCGCGGCGGGCTCGGACACGGGCACGCGCAGGCCCGTGGTCCGGTTGTCGCGCCCCCATTCGAGGTTGATGGGCGCGGCGAAGTCGGGGACGTAGCGGCGGTAGCTGTTCACGTAAGGTGCAAGCAGCGGGATCACGGCAGGCAGGTTGCGCTGCATCCCGCCGATGAAATGCAGGAAGACCGGCGTCTCGGCGCCCTCGGGCGTGGAAAAGATGTTCTCTCCCGTGGCGATGTCGATCACCGAATGGTGGATGTGCATCGCGCTGCCCGGCTCGCCCTCGATGGGTTTCGCCATGAAGGTCGCGTAGCAGTCGTGGCGCAGCGCGGCCTCGCGGATCATCCGCTTGAAGAAGAACATCTCGTCGGCCAGCCGGACCGGATCGCCGTGGCGCAGGTTCAGCTCGATCTGGCCCGCGCCGCCCTCCTGCAGGATGCCGTCGATCTCGAGGCCCATGGCCTCGGCGTAATCGTAGATGTCGTCGATGACCTTGCCGTATTCGTCGACCGCCGACATCGAATAGGCCTGCCGCGCGGCGGCGCGACGGCCCGAGCGGCCCATCGGCGGCTCGATCTCGCGGGCGGGGTCGGTGTTGGGCGCGACGAGGTAGAACTCCATCTCGGGGGCGACGATGGGTTGCAGCCCGCGCGCGTTGTAGAGATCGACCACCCGCTTCAGCACGTTGCGCGGCGCATAGGGGACCGGGTTGCCCTTCTGGTCCTTGATGTCGTGGATCACCTGCAGCGTGGTGTCCGCCGTCCAGGGCGCGGGCGTCGCGGTGGTGTAATCCGGCGTCAGGATCATGTCGGGTTCGGTGAACCCGTCCGCGACCTCGTCAGCCCAGTCGCCGGTGATGGTCTGGAAGAAGATCGAGTTGGGCAGGTAGAAATGGCTTTGGCGGGCGAACTTGCCGCCCGGCATGGCCTTGCCGCGGGCGATGCCGGCAAGGTCGGCGACGATGCACTCGACCTCGTCGATGGCGCGCCCTTCGAGGTAGGCGCGGGCGACCTCGGGGAGCTGGTCGAGCAGCCGGGCGACGGACTCGGAGCTCATGCGCGGGCCTTCTGGGCAAAGGGGATGCGGGTGGCGGGCGCGCCCTCCAGCACATCGGCCAGCCAGTCGGCCACGAGGCGGCTGTCGGTCGGCTGGTCGAGCTGCGCGCGCGCGGCCGCGACCAGCGGCGCGGGCACGGTCGCCGCGCGGTGCTCGGCCAGCATCTCGACGACCGAGGCGGGAAATTCCGGGTGCGGCTGCACGGTCAGGATGCGGTCGCCGATGGCAAGGACCGCGTTGCAGGTGAAATCGTTGCCGCCCAGCACCTTGGCCCCCGGCGGCAGCGCGACCACCTGGTCCTGGTGCCAGGCGTTCAGCGCCACCTCGCGCCCGCCGATGCGGTAGGTCTTGCGCCCCACGGCCCAGCCGCCGGGGAATTTCACCACCCGCCCGCCGAGCGCCTGGGCGATGATCTGGTGACCGAAGCAGATGCCGACCAGCGGCTTGCCCGCGTCGCGGATGGCGCGGATCAGCGCCTCCAGCGGCGGGATGAAGGGGTGATCCTCGTAGGCGCCGTGGCGCGAGCCGGTGACGAGCCAGCCGTCGGCGGCCTGCGCGCCCTCGGGGAAGTCCATGTCGACCACCGACCAGGTGGTGAAGGTGAAATCCCGATGCGCGAAGAGCCGCGCGAAGAGCTCGGAATAGGTGCCGTCCCGTGCCGCGACTTGGTCGGGGACATGGCCGGTCTGCAGGATGCCGATATGCATGGGGGTCTCGCGTGAACGGATGCGATGAAGCTATGCCCGCAAGGCGGGCGGGGCAAGGGGGGCAAACCTCTTGCAAGAGGTTTGCGCACGCCCTTGCAAGGGCGTGACCAGACCCTTGCAAGGGTCTGGCACAGGATCTTGCAAGATCCTGTGGGCGCGGGGTCAGACCGTGTCGAGGTAAAGCTCGGTCTGCTCCTCGGGCGACAGTTCGGCCATGTAGTGCAGCTCCTGCCGCTTGGTCGCCAGCAGGTTGGCGATCAGCTCGGGCGGGAAGATGCGCGCGATCTCGGCGCTGTCCGCGAAAGCGTCGATCGCGCCCTGCCAGTCGCGCGGCAGCTGCGCGAGGTCCTGGTCGTAGGCGTTGCCGGTCACGGGCGGCGGCGGCTCGGCCGCATCCTCGATCCCGTTCAGCGCAGCACCCAGGATGGCCGCGATCAGCAGGTAGGGGTTGATGTCGCCGCCCGCGACGCGATGCTCGATCCGCCGCGCGGCGGGACTGCCCGAGGGGATGCGCAGCGCCGTCGTGCGGTTCTCGTAGGCCCAGGCGACGCCGGTCGGCGCATGCGCGCCGGGCACGAAGCGGTCGTAGCTGGTGGCGTGGGGGGCGAGGATCAGCATCGAGCCCGGCATCGCCTGCAGGCAGCCCGCAACCGCGTGGCGCATCGCCTGCGAGCCTTGTGCGCTGCCATCGTCGAAGATGTTGCGCCCGCCCTCGTCGAGGATCGAGAAATGCGTGTGCAGCCCGTTGCCGGAATACTCCGGATAGGGTTTCGCCATGAAGCTCGCGGCGAAGCCGTGCTTGCGCGCCAGACCGTTCACCAGGAGCTTGAAGAACCACGCGTCATCCGCCGCCTTCAGCGCGTCGGGGGCGTGCATCAGGTTGATCTCGAACTGGCCCGGCCCGGCCTCCGAGATGGTGGTGTCGGCGGGAATGTCCATCGCCTCGCAGGCGTCGTAGAGCGAGGTGAAGAAATTGTCCCAGGCATCGAGCTGCCGCATGGCGAGGATCTCGGCCTGTTGCCGCCGCTTGCCCGAGCGGGGCGAGGGGGGCACGCGCAGCTCGCGGCCGCGGTCGTCGATCAGGTAGAACTCCAGCTCGGTCGCCACCACGGGCGTCAGCCCGCGGGCCTTGTATCGCTCCACCACGCGGGCGAGCGCATGGCGCGGGTCGCCCGCGAAGGGGCGGCCGTCGTCGTGGAACATCCAGATCGGCAGAAGCGCCGTGGGCGTGTCGAGCCAGGGCATCGGCACGAAGCCGCGCTCGGTGGGGCGCAGCACCCCGTCGGGGTCGCCCGCCTCGAAGACCAGCGGGCTGTCGTCGATATCCTCGCCCCAGATGTCGAGGTTCAGGACCGAGAAGGGAAAGCGCGTGCCCTCCTCGATGGCCTTGTCGGCGTAGCGCCGGGCGATGCGCTTGCCGCGGGGCTGGCCGTTGAGGTCGGCGGCGGCGACGCGGATGGATTTCACTTCCGCGTGCTCGCGGAGGTAGTCGGTGTTCATCTGATCACTTGCGGGCGAATGCGCAGCCTTTGCCGCCGTTCGGCGGGCAGGTGGCGGTTGAGGCGCGTGTTGATGGCGCCGAAGACCCCGATGATGACCAGCGTCAGCAGGACGAAATAGACGGCCACGATCGGGTAGGGGATGAAGGGGTTGAAGGTGCGGTCGGCGAAGTAGTTGGCGTAATAGAGCGCGTCGCCCTTCTGCTGGAAGGCGGGGAAGGACGAGAAGAACACCAGCGCCGTGGCGTGGAAGAGGAAGATCGCCTCGTTGGTGTAGGCGGGCCACGCGAGCCGCATCGTGGTGGGAAAGGTGATGCGCCGGAACTTGCCCCAGCCCGAGAGGCCATAGGCATCGGCCGCTTCCAGGTCGCCCTTGGGCACCGCGCGCAGCGCGCCGTAGAAGATCTCGGCCGCATAGGCGGAGGTGTTGAGGAAAAGCACGATCAGCGCGCCCAGCCAGGCGCGGGCGAACCAGCGGGTTTCGGCGGCGATCTCGACGCCGAGAAAGGTGAACTCGACGCCGACGCGGGGCAGCATGACGAAGGCCTCGTAGGCCATGAAGAACTGGATGAAGAGCGGCGAGCCGCGGAAGATGAAGATGAACCATTCCGCCGGTTTGCGGATCAGCCGCGCGCGCTGGTTCTTGGCCACGGCCAGCGCCACGGCGAAGACGAAGCCGAAGGCGAGCGCCAGAACTCCGAAATAGACGTTCCAGATCATCCCCGAGCCGATCAGCACGACCTGTTCGCAGAGCGTGATATCCTCGCGCGGCAGCAGCCGCTCGCCGATGCCGAGCGAGCGCAACCCGTAGTCCTGCAGGGCTTCCGCGCAGATCATGCCGCGGCCCTCCGCATCTCTTCGCCGGCCGCCGTGGCCTGCCCGTGGCTGAGGCGCTGGGTCAGGCGGGCCAGCACGATTTCCGAGACCCGCGTGAAGGCGAGGTAGAAGACGAGAAGCCCGAGGAAATACCAGAACCGCCAGTCGGGGTGCGGGTATTGATAGGCCGAGGTGCGCGAGCCGCCGAGTTCACGCGCCCAGTAGACGATATCCTCGATGCCCAAGAGGAACAGGAGCGGCGTGGCCTTGATCAGGATCATCCAGATGTTGCTGAGCCCCGGCAGCGCGTAGATCCACATCTGGGGCACGAGGACGCGCCAGAAGACCTGGGCGCGCGTCATGCCATAGGCTTCGGCGGTTTCGAGCTGGGCGCGCGGGACCGCGCGCATCGCGCCGTAAAGCACGTTGCCGCAGAAGGCGCCGAAGACGATGGCGTAGGTGAAGACGGCGAGCGCGAAGCCGTAGAGCTCGTGGACCCATTGCGGCGCGTTGCCGGACGGCGTGCGCGCCTCGGGGCAGACGAGGAAATTCGCGCCCTGGCGCACGTCCTCGGTCCAGTCGGGGCAGGCGATGACGTGGCGGGTGTATTCGATGGCCTGGTCGAGGACGAGGATGAAGAAGAGGAAGAAGACGATGTCGGGCACGCCGCGCACCATGGCGGTGTAGAGCTTGCCGAGCCAGCTGACGGGCAGGATGTGGGAGCGCGAGGCCGCGGCGGCGAAAAAGCCGAAGGCGAGCGCGGTGGGCGCGGTGACGGCGAGCAGCGCGAAGACGGTCAGGAAGGACTGGTAGAACAGGAAATGCGCGCCGTTGGTCAGGTAGCAGCTGAACCAGCGGAGCGTGTCGAGCGTGTCGGGGTCTGTGCAGAACTCGAACATGTGAGCCTTTGGCGGGCGGCGCGATATTGGGGGGCTCTGCCCCCCGTCGCGTTCCGCGACTCCCCCGGGATATTTCCGAAACGGAGAAGGGGGGCGGTGGCGCGTTAACCTTGATGAAAGGTGAAGGGGGCAGGCCGCGCGGGTCTGCCCCCTGTCGGGTCGGATCAGAAGGTGGCGGCTTCCTCGCCGAACCATTCGAGGATCAGCGCGTTCAGCGTGCCGTCTTCCTTCATCGAGGTGATGGCCGCGTCGAAGGCCTCGCGCCGTTCGTCGCCTTCGCGCAGCGCCATGCCGACGCCGCCGCCGAGCTGGACGGGTTCGCCCACGATCATCAGGTCGGCGTCCTCGGCGGCGATGGGCAGCAGGTAGTCGCCGTCGGCGAAGACCGCGTCGGCCTCGCCGTTGCGGACGGCGGCGACGGTTTCATCGGGGGTGGCGAACTCGATCAGCGTGGCCCCGCTTTCGGCGATGTAGCCGGCCTGGATCGTGTTGGTCTGCGCGGCCACCACGGCGCCCTCGAGGGTGAAGTCCTCGGACATGCCCATGAAGAGCGATTCCGCGGGCGGGAAGTAGGCTTGCGTGAAATCGACGATTTCCTCGCGCTCGGCGGTGATCGACATGCCGGCGATGATGGTGTCGTAATTGCCGGAGGTCAGGTTGGGGATGATGCTGTCCCAGTCGTTCGTCACCCATTCGCAGGTGAAGCCCGCGCGGGCGCAAAGCTCGTCGCCCACGTCGCGCTCGAAGCCGGTGATCTCGCCGTTGTCGTCGATGAAGTTGTAGGGGGGGTAGGCGCCCTCGGTGCCCATGCGGACGGTCATGCCATGGGCATCGGCGAAGGCCGCGCCGGCGCTGACGGCCACGAGGCCCGCGGTGAGGATCAGGTGTTTCATCTTGCAGTCTCCCAGTTGAGTTCGGGTGGTCTTGCCTCAGAGATCAGGCCGCCTGGCCATGGCTGAGGAATTGTTGCAGGCGCGCGGATCGGGGCGCGCCGAAGATCGCGTCGGGCGGCCCCTCCTCCTCGATCTTCCCCTGGTGGAGGAAGACGACATGGGAGGAAAGATCGCGCGCCATGCGCATGTCATGGGTCACGAGGATCATGGTCCGCCCTTCCGCGGCGAGCGCGCGGATCACGCGCACCACCTCCTGCTCGAGTTCGGGGTCGAGGGCGGAGGTGGGTTCGTCGAAGAGAAGCGCGCGCGGCTCCATGCAGAGGGCGCGGGCGATGGCGGCGCGCTGCTGCTGGCCGCCCGAAAGCTGGGCGGGCCAGGCCTCGGCCTTGTCGGCGATGCCGACCTTGGCGAGATAGGCGCGGGCGCGCTCCTCGACCTCGGCCCTGGGTTGGCCCAGCACGGTGACGGGGGCCTCCATCACGTTCTGCAGGATCGTGAGGTGGGACCACAGGTTGAACTGCTGGAACACCATCGACAGGTTCGTGCGGATGCGGCGGACCTGTTCGGCATCGGCGGGGCGGCGGGCGTGGCCCGTGCCTGTCCAGCGCACCGGGTCGCCTTCGAAGACGATCTCGCCCTGCTGGCTGTCCTCGAGCAGGTTGAGGCAGCGCAGGAGCGTGGATTTCCCCGAGCCCGACGAGCCGATGAGCGACACGACATCGCCCTGGCGGGCGGCCAGATCGACGCCGCGCAGCACCTCGAGCGCACCGAAGCTCTTGTGCAGGTCGGTGATCGAAAGGACGGGAGCGGGCGCAGCGGTCACGGGTCAGTCTCGGTCATGGTCGGGGGATTTGTGCCCAAGCGTGATGCAATTGCAACGCTATTGTGCAGGGTGACCACGGGTAAGCCTGCGGGTGAGGCCGGTTTCCGGGGGCGATGGTCAGGGATTGGGCGGGATCGGGACGGCGCGGTAGGCGGTCGCGTCGATCTGCACGATGCCGTGGAGGTCGAGGGCCGCGCGGGTCTCGGCGGGCAGGGCGGCCAGCGCCTCGGCGAGGGCGGCGCGGATCGGGGCGGGGTCGTTCCTCGCGGCGGTGATGTAGGGAAGCGCCGGGCTGGGGTCCGTGCGGGCGATCTCGAGCGTGGGATCGGCTTGCCCCGCGCGGACGAGCAGGCGCCAGGTCTGGGCGTCGATGGCGGCAAGATCGGCGCGCCCCTCGGCCACCGCGCGGGCCGAGGCGGCATGCGCGCCGGTGATCGTGACCGGGCCGGGGGGGATGCCCTGCGCCGTGAGCCAGCCGTGCAGCGCGGCCCAGCCCGATTGGCTGAGCGCGTCGTTGACGGCGAGGCGGGGATGGTCGGGGATCACCCTGCCGCGGGCGGGGATGACCGAATTGTAATGCCCCGGCGGGCAGCCCGGCAGGGCGTAATCGGGGGTGGCGACCAGCGTGACCTTGTCGTGAAGCCGCGCGCGGTAAGGCAGGCCGCAGGTCTGCGCGAAGATCAGGTCGGGGCTTTGCCACACCTCCCACGGGTCGCGGTCGCGGGTCAGCGCCTCGGGCGCGGCGATGCCGCGGGCGCGGAGCGCGTCGCGCAGCGCGGCCCAGAGCGCGTCCGTTTCGGCGCGCAGCTCGGGGCGGTCATACATCGGCAGGGCGGCGATCATCGCCGGGTCAGTCGCGGTAATGGGTGTCTTCCACCCGTTTCCGGGCGAGGTTCGAATCGCGGTCGTTGATGCCCAGCATGGGGGCGATCATGCGCAGCATCGCGTCTTCCTCGGTGTCGCGTTCGCCGTCGGCGAGCACGATGAACCACAGCGCCTCGATCACGTGGACGCGGTCCTCGTAGGGGACGGCCTCCTTGATGGCGCGGGTAAAGCGGACGGTGTCGGGGGCTTCGGCCTCCAGCGCCTCGGCGTCGGAGCGCAGCGCCTGCGCCTCGGCCTCGGCCAGCCGGTAGCGATGGGCGAGGACACGGTCGATCTGCGCCTTCTCGATGGCGGCGTAATCGCCGTCGGACCGCGCGAGCCGCACGAGAAGGGCGGCCAGCGCGACGCGGGCGTCGTCATGGGGCAGGGGCGCGGGGTCGGGGGCCGTCAGGCGGCGGAGAAGATCGAGAACCATGCCGCCTGATATAGGCCCGAGGCGCGGCGGTGGAAAGCCGTCAGGGGATGCGGATCGTGCCTTGGGCAATCTTCACGGCGCGACCGGCGATGCGGATGGTGGCGAGGCTGCCGTCCGTAACCTGGGCGGTCAGGCGGATGTCGGAGGGGCGGCCCATCTCGATGCCCTGCTGCAGGGGGATCGTGGTGGTGCCCTCGGGCAGCGCGCCATTGGTCAGGAGCTGGGCGGCAAGGATCGCGCTGGCCGAGCCGGTGGCCGGGTCCTCGGGGATGCCCGCGGTGGGCGAGAACATGCGCGCGCGGTAGCCGTGGCCGGTGGCGGTGTAGAGATAGGCGCTGTCGACCTTCGCCGCGTGCATCAGGGTGGACCAGGCGGGTTCCTGCGGGCGGGCGCGGGCCAGCGCGGTCAGGGTCGGGACGGGGACATAGAGGAAGGCCGGCCCGCCCTCCCAGACGCCGGGGGCGTGGGGGCCGATATCCTGCGGGGTGAGGCCGAGGGCCTCGGCGATCATCGCCTGTGGTGGGGTGTCGGCGTGACGGACCGGGAGCTTGGGGGCGGTGAACTCGGCCAGCGTGCCGGTGGCGTCGCGGGTGAGGGTGACGGGGACGAGGCCCGCCTGTTCCTCGAGCGTGATGCGGGTCGCCGTTTCTCCGGCGAGGTGGAGGGCGCAGCCGATGGTGGGGTGGCCCGCGAAGGGGATCTCGGCGGTGGGGAAGAAGATGCGGACCTTGGCCGTGTGGGCGGGGTCGTCGGGGGACTGGATGAAGAGGGTTTCCGACAGGTTGAACTGCCGCGCGATGGTCTGCATCTGCGCCGTGCCCAGGGCGTCTGCGCCTTCGACGATGGCAAGCGGGTTGCCGGTGAAGGGCGTGTCGGTGAAGACGTCGTAGACGTGGAAGCGGAGCATGGGCGCGGGTCCTTTCGGCGGGTCGGGCGCAGCGAACACGCTCGCGCCCGTTTGGGCAAGGGGCGCGCTGCGCCCGGCCGGCGGCAGCGGGAACCGTCTGGGCGGGACTTTTCGGGGGCGCTTGTCCTGACGGTGTCCGCTCCTCTCCCCGGGGTGCCCCGGCCATGATGGGGGCTGGCGCGGAGCGGGTGCCGGGATGGAGCGGTGGCAGAATGCCGGGCGCGGTTGGGCTCCCGCGAGGCTGGGTTGCGGAGGGAAGAGTGGCCTTGGGCGCTCTCCTTTGGCGCGGGACGCGAGGGGGGCGTCGGGCTGGGAGCCTCCGGCGCCCGGTTCATGGAGGGCGCAAGGCGCGCGCCTTGCGGGGACCCTTGGCGAGGGCGGCGCGGGTGGTGAGGCGGTGCGCGGGTGGGGATGTGGCGCAGGGGTTGCGCCCGGTCGAGGGCGGTCTGTCGGTTGCGCTGCACGTGGGTTGGGCCGTCGCCGGTATGGGGTGCCCGGCCCGCGCGCGCGGGCCGCCTTCGGAAAACACGCGTTTTCCGCCGGGTCCCGTCAGGGAAAACTGCGGCTCGGGACGGGGGTTGCGCTGTCGGACGAGGGTCCGCTCCGCGCGGGATGGCAAAGGATGGCGGCGCCGCCAAGGGCGGTCCCCATGTGGCCGCCCTTGTCAGGGGCGGCCCCGGTGTCCGGCTCTGATCGGCCCGCGGCCTGCCGGGCCATGGGACGGAAACCTGAAGGTCGGCGGGGGTGTCAGGCCCGCCGGGACATGTCCATGGCCGGGGACACTCCCATGGCGGCGTTAAGAAAGCGTGAAGCCGCGAATCCTTTGACAGGATGCCCGGCCACGCCTATGAATTGAACAAGCGTTCAATTAACGGGAGGGTTGCGCGCATGTTCCTCGGTTCGATGACGTTCGATTTGGGCGATGAGGTCAACGCGCTGCGCGAGATGGTGCACGCCTGGGCCCAGAAACGGGTGAAGCCGCTGGCCGCCGAGACCGACGCGAAGAACGCCTTTCCCAACGAATTGTGGCCCGAGATGGGGGCGCTTGGCCTTCTCGGCATCACGGTCGACGAGGCGTATGGCGGCGCGGGGATGGGATACCTCGCCCATACCGTCGCGGTGGAGGAGATCAGCCGGGTCTCGGCCTCGATCGGCCTGTCCTACGGGGCGCATTCGAACCTCTGCGTGAACCAGATCAATCTGAACGGCACGCCCGAGCAGAAGGCGGCCTATCTGCCGAAGCTCATCACCGGCGAACACGTCGGCGCGCTGGCCATGTCGGAGGCCGGCGCGGGCTCGGATGTCGTCGGCATGCAGCTGCGCGCCGAGAAACGGAACGACCGCTACGTTCTGAACGGCACGAAATACTGGATCACCAACGGGCCGGATGCCGACACGCTTGTCGTCTACGCCAAGACCGACCCCGCGGCGGGGTCGAAGGGGATCACGGCCTTCATCGTGGAGAAGACGATGAAAGGCTTCTCGACCTCGCCCCATTTCGACAAGCTGGGAATGCGCGGGTCGAACACGGCCGAACTGATCTTCGAGGATGTGGAGGTGCCCTTCGAGAATGTCCTCGGCGAGGAGGGCCGCGGCGTGCGCGTGTTGATGTCGGGGCTGGATTACGAGCGCGTGGTCCTGTCGGGCGTCAACATCGGGATCATGGCCGGATGCCTCGACGAGGTGATGCCCTACATGGTCGAGCGCAAGCAATTCGGGCAGCCCGTCGGATCGTTCCAGCTGATGCAGGGCAAGATCGCGGACATGTACACGGCGATGAACTCGGCGCGGGCCTATGCCTACGAGGTCGCTAAGGCCTGCGACCGCGGGCAGGTCACGCGGCAGGACGCGGCGGCCTGCGTGCTTTATGCCAGCGAGGAGGGGATGAAGGTCGCCCACCAGGCGGTGCAGGCGATGGGCGGCGCGGGGTTCCTGAACGACAGCGCCGTGTCGCGCATGTTCCGCGATGCCAAGCTGATGGAGATCGGCGCGGGCACCTCCGAGATCCGGCGGATGCTGGTGGGGCGCGAGCTGATGGCGCTGATGGGCTGAGGTTTGCGCGGGGCGGCGGGCCGGGGAATGCGTATTTGGAGAAAGATGAAGGCGGGGGGCGGTGCGATGGGGCCCCTGGGGGTCGGTCTCACCGGGCTGGTGACGGTGGGGGCGGCCTTTGGCCTGTGGCTGGGCCTGCGCGCCGTGCCGCCGGGCGAGACGGAGATGATCGAGGCCGCCGCGGCGCGTTACGTCTCGGAGACCGGCGGGTCGAGGACCGATTGCGCGGGGCGGCCCGCCACGATCGCGGGGGTGCGGCTGGTGGTGACCTGTGGTGCGGATTGGGCGGTGGCGCTGGATCGCTGGGGGCGGCCTGTGGACGGGTTCGGCGCGGGGCCGGGCACGTGAGGGGCGCGGCGATGGCGGTCTGCGCCGTCCTCGGGGTGGCGGGGGCGGCCTCGGCGCAGGAGGGCTTGCCGGACTACCCGGACTGCCTGGCGCGGGCGGTGGCGCATTTCGAGATGGAGTTTTCGCGGGTGGGCCTGGCCGGGGAGCGCGAGGATTTCGAGATCGTGAGCCGCGAGCGGATAGAGTATTGCGGCACGCTGGCCATCGTGGCCTGCGACCGCTCGGGCGCGCCGCTGGCCTGCCAGGCGGAACTGGCCGCGCGGCAATGGGCCTTGCGCGATGCGGTGCTGGCGGGCCTGCCCGCGCCCGAGGCGGTGCGCGGCGATCCGGTCTGGGCCGAGGGGCTTTACCCGACGCTCTGGGGTGTGGCGCGCGGGTCTTCGGCGGGGCCGGATTGCGCGGGCGCGGATGCGGCCTATGCCGCGTGGTGCGAGACGCGGGCGGCGAGCCGGAAACTGGCCGAGGCGGTGTCGCTCTGGCAGGTGGCGCGGCTCTTGGGCGCGGCGGGGCCGGCGGTGGAGGCCGGATGGGTCGAGGCGGCGCGCTATGCGCCGGTGATGCGGCCCGGGGAAGGGGAAAGCCGATGAGATTGAAGTCGTCCTTCATGGCCGGGTCGGAGGAGGCGCGCGCGAACCGCACGGCGCATCTGTCTGCGCTGGCCGAGATCGAGGAGGCTGCCGCATTGGCCGCCGAGGGGGGCGGCGCGCGGGCGCGGGAGCGGCATGTGTCGCGCGGCAAGATGCTGCCGCGGGAGCGGGTGGCGAACCTGCTCGATCCGGGCGCGCCGTTTCTCGAGGTCGGCGCGCTGGCGGGCCACGGGATGTACGAGGGCGCGGCCCCCTGCGGCGGCGTGATCGCCGGTGTGGGCGTGGTCGAGGGGCGGCAGGTGATGGTCGTCTGCAACGACGCGACGGTTAAGGGCGGGACCTATTACCCGGTGACCGTGAAGAAGCACCTGCGCGCGCAGGAGATCGCCGAGGAGAACCGGCTGCCCTGCATCTACCTTGTCGACAGCGGGGGGGCGAACCTGCCCAACCAGGACGAGGTCTTTCCCGACCGCGACCATTTCGGGCGGATCTTCTACAACCAGGCGCGGATGAGCGCCAAGGGGATCGCGCAGATCGCGGTGGTGATGGGCTCTTGCACCGCCGGAGGGGCCTATGTGCCCGCGATGTCGGATGTCTCGATCATCGTGCGGGAGCAGGGGACGATCTTTCTCGCCGGGCCGCCCTTGGTGAAGGCGGCGACCGGCGAGGTGGTCAGCGCCGAGGACCTCGGCGGCGGCGACGTGCACACGCGGCTGTCGGGCGTGGCGGATTACCTGGCCGAGGATGATGCGCATGCGCTGGCGCTGGCCCGGCGGGCGGTGCGGTCCCTGGGGGGTGCCGGGCTGAAGCCCGGCCTACGGGGCCGCGACCCGGCGTTTGACCCCGACGATTTGCTGGGCGTGGTGCCTGCCTCTCTGACCACGCCCTATGACATCCGCGAGGTGATCGCGCGGATCGTGGACGACAGCTGGTTCGACGAGTTCAAGCCGCGGTTCGGCGAGAGCATCGTCACCGGTTTCGCGCAGGTCATGGGCCTCGATGTGGGGATCGTGGCGAACAACGGGGTGTTGTTCTCGGAAAGCGCGCAAAAGGCGGCGCATTTCGTCGAGCTCTGCTCGCAGCGGCGTATCCCGCTGGTTTTCCTGCAGAACATCACCGGCTTCATGGTGGGCCGCAAATACGAGAACGAGGGGATTGCGCGGCATGGCGCGAAGATGGTGACAGCGGTCGCCACGACCGCGGTGCCCAAGGTGACGATGCTGGTGGGCGGCTCCTTCGGGGCCGGCAATTACGGCATGGCGGGGCGGGCCTATTCCCCGCGCTTCCTGTGGTCCTGGCCGAATTCCCGCATCTCGGTGATGGGCGGCGCGCAGGCGGCGGGTGTTCTGGCCACCGTCAAGCGCGACGCGATGGAGCGCGCGGGGCAGGCCTGGTCGGCGGAGGAGGAGGCCGAGTTCAAGCGCCCCACGATCGAGATGTTCGAGCGGCAGTCGCACCCGCTTTATGCCTCGGCGCGGCTTTGGGATGACGGGGTGGTCGATCCGCGCAAGTCGCGCGAGGTGTTGGGCCTGTCACTTGCAGCCGCGTTGAACGCGCCGGTGGAGGAGACGCGCTTTGGCCTGTTCCGGATGTGAGCGGCGGCGGAGGCGGGCGTCCCACCCACCCGCCCCCGCCCGCCTCCGCCGCCTGCAAGGGCCGTGCGCCCGGTGTCCGGGTGTCTCGCGTGTGGCGGCGTCGCAGTGCGTATTTGGAGAAAGATGAAGGCCATGGGGGCGACATTGGACGAGCTGAGGGCGCGCTATCCGGGGGCACAGACCTACCGCTTCGGGGACAGTGCCGCGCTGTCGGATGCGCTTCTGGCGCTGGTGCGGGCGGGCAAGAAGCGGGCGACCTGCACGGCCGAGGCCGAGATCGGCGTCTCCGAGGTGCTGCCCGAGGTGGGGCGCTGCGATATCGTGCTGGATTTCGACGATGTGCCGCAGCTGGTGACGCGCACGCTGGAGCTGGTCCGGCTGCGGTTCTGCGACATGACCGAGGAGATGGCGCTGATGGAGGGGGAGGACGAGACGCTGGCGGGCTGGCGCGACGGCCATGAGCGGTATTACCGGCGGGCGGGGATCTTCGCGCCCGAGATGGGGCTGATCTGGGAGCGGTTCGAGCTGGTCGAGGACCTGGTTCAGGATCGGGGGGAGGGGCACTGATGTTTCGCAAGATCCTGATCGCCAACCGGGGCGAGATCGCGTGTCGGGTGATCGACACCTGCCGCCGGATGGGGGTGGGCACGGTCGCAGTCTATTCCGATGCCGATGCGCGCGCGCGCCATGTGGCCATGGCCGACGAGACGGTCTGGATCGGAGGCGCGCGGCCTGCGGAGAGTTACCTGAGGGCCGATGCGATCATCGCGGCGGCGCAGGCGACGGGGGCCGAGGCGATCCATCCGGGCTACGGGTTCCTGTCGGAAAACCCGGAGTTCGTGGAGGCGGTGGAGGCGGCGGGGCTGGTCTTCATCGGGCCGTCCGCCGCGGCGATCCGGGCGATGGGGCTGAAGGATGCGGCCAAGGCGCTGATGGAGGAAGCGGGCGTGCCGGTGGTGCCGGGCTACCATGGCGCGAACCAGGACCCCGAGCACCTGGCGGGGGCGGCCGATGCCATCGGCTACCCGGTTCTCATCAAGGCCGTCGCGGGCGGCGGCGGCAAGGGGATGCGCCGCGTGGACGCGCCCGCGCGCTTCATGGAGGCGCTGGAGAGCGCGAAGGGCGAGGCCGCGACGGCCTTCGGCAACGAGGCCGTTCTTATAGAAAAATACGTCGAGAAGCCGCGCCATATCGAGGTGCAGGTGTTCGGCGACGGGGCGCGGGCGGTGCATCTGTTCGAGCGGGATTGCTCGCTCCAGCGGCGGCATCAGAAGGTGATCGAGGAGGCCCCGGCGCCCGGCATGACGGCGGAGATGCGGGCCGCGATGGGGCAGGCCGCGGTGCGCGCCGCCGAGGCCATCGGCTATTCCGGCGCGGGCACGGTGGAGTTCATCGTGGACGGCGCGCGCGGGCTCAGGCCGGACGGGTTCTGGTTCATGGAGATGAACACGCGGCTGCAGGTGGAACACCCGGTGACCGAGGCGATCACGGGGGTGGACCTGGTCGAATGGCAGCTGCGCGTCGCCGCGGGGGAGGATTTGCCCGCCCGGCAAGACGAACTGGCGATCGACGGGCATGCCTTCGAGGCGCGGCTTTACGCCGAGGATGTGCCGAAGGGGTTTCTGCCCGCGACCGGCGTGTTGCGCCATCTGCGCTTTCCCGAGGGCGCGCGGGCCGAAACCGGCGTGCGGGCTGGCGACGAGATCTCGCCCTGGTACGATCCGATGATCGCCAAGATCATCGTCCACGGGCCGACGCGGGCGGTGGCGCTGCGCAAGCTCGACGCGGCGCTGGCGGGCTGCCAGGTGGCGGGGTCGGTGACGAACTTGGGCTTCCTGCGGGCACTGGCGGGGCATGCGGGCTTTGCCGCGGGGGATGTGGATACCGGGCTGATCGAGCGCGACCTTGCCGCGCTGGCGGCGGTGCCCGTGGCCTCGTCGCGGGTGCGGGCGCTGGCCGCGATGGGGGCGCTGGGCCTGACCGGCGAGGCCGGGCCGGTCGAGGGGTTCACGCTCTGGGCGCCGCTCAGGCGGTCGGTGATGCTGCGCGGCGAGGGGGAGGAGATCGCCGCGGGGGTCGAGGTCTTGCCGGGCGGGGCCGCACGCGTCACGCTGGGCGACGTGGCGCAGGAGGTGGTGCGCGACGGTGCGGGCTGGCGGGTCGATGGCGCGCCGGTGTTGGCCGAGGTCGTGGCGCTCGAGGGCTCCGTCGCGGTGTTCCACGGGGACGGCCATGTCTTCGAGGTGGTCGATCCGCTGGCGGTGGCGGCTGCGGCGGGCGGCGGCGCGGGGCGGATCGAGGCCCCGATGCCGGGGCTGGTGAAGGCGGTTTTCGTGGGGCCGGGCGATGCCGTCTCGGCGGGCGACCGGCTGGCGGTGCTGGAGGCGATGAAGATGGAACACGCCCTGACGGCGGGCCGCGACGGGATCGTGGCCGAAGTGCTGGTGGAGGCCGGCGCGCAGGTCGAGGCGGGGGCGGCGCTGATCGTGCTGGAGGAGGGGGAGCCATGAGCGCATTCGCGTTTTGCAAAACGCGCCTCACGTCCTTGAAAGGACGTGGCCAGAGCCTTGCAAGGCTCAGGCCAGTCTCTTGCAAGAGACTGGCGGGGCGCGCGCGATGATCCGGTTGCACCATGTGCCCTGGGGGCGGTCGTTCCGGGTTCTGTGGCTGCTCTGCGAGATGGGGATGCCACCCGACGAGATCATCCGTTACGGGATCGGCAGCCGCGCGATGCGCGAGCCGGGGCTGAAGGGCCTGTCGCCCGCGGGGCGCATCCCGGCGCTGGAGATCGACGGGCGGTCGATCTTCGAAAGCGCGGCGATCCTGCAATATCTCTGCGAGAGCCGCCCCGAGCATGGCTTTGGCCGCGCGCCGGGGCATGCCGAGCGGGTGCGCTACCTCGAGCTGATGGGGTTCGCCGAGACCATGGCCTCGCTCATCGAGCAGTTGAACCTCAACCACCTGTTCCTGCGGCCGCCCGCGCGGCCCTCGGCGGTGGTGGTGAAGCTCAACACGCTGCGGCTGGCCGACACGTTGCAGGCGCTGGAAGGGATGGTGGAGGGGGATTACCTTCTGCCCTCCGGCTTCTCGGCGGCGGATGCGATGATGGGGTTCAACCTCTTTGCCGCGCCCTTCTACGTGCGGATGGAGCCTTATCCGGCGCTCCGCGCCTATTGGGACCGGTTGCAGGCGCGGGAGGGCTTCCGGCAGGCGGCCGCGATCGAGGGGCCGCAGGCGTTTTACGCGCAAGACTTCTACGAGGTGCCGGCAGATGGATGAGGTCGTCGAGATATTCGAGGGTGAGCCGCGTCTCGGAAACCGTCCGGTGGACGGTTTCCGCGGCGAACGGGCGGAGCCCCGGAGGCGTTCGAGGGAGGCGCGCAGCTGATGTCCGGATTCGTGGAGATATTCGAGGTTGGCCCCCGCGACGGGCTGCAGAATGAGGCGCGGATCATCCCCCCGGCCGAGAAGATCGCGCTGGTCGACGCGCTTTCGGCGGCGGGGTTCCGGCGGATCGAGGTGGCGTCTTTCGTCTCGCCCAAATGGGTGCCGCAGATGGCTGACGGGGCCGAGGTTCTGGCGGGCATCACACGGGCCGAGGGTGTGCGCTATGCCGCGCTGACGCCGAACATGACGGGTTACGAGGCGGCGGTGGCCGCGGGGGTGGGAGAGATCGCCATCTTCGGCTCGGCCTCGGAAGGGTTCTCGCGCGCGAATATCAACGCGAGCATCGCCGAAAGCCTCGAGCGGTTCCGGCCCGTGGTCGAGGCCGCGCGGCATATCGACCTGCCGGTCCGGGGCTATGTCAGCTGCGTCGTGCAATGCCCCTATGACGGGGCGGTCGCGCCGGGCGATGTGGCGCGGGTGGCCGATGCGCTGTTTTCCATGGGGTGCTACGAGATCTCGCTGGGCGACACGATCGGGGCGGGCACGCCCGACAGCATCGCGCGGATGCTTCTGGCGGTGCGCAATGCCGTGCCGGTGGGGCGGCTGGCGGGGCATTACCATGACACGGGCGGCCGGGCGATGGAGAATATCGACGCCTCGCTGAGCCTCGGGCTTCGGGTCTTCGACGCGGCCGTCGGTGGCCTCGGCGGATGTCCCTATGCGCCCGGCGCGGCAGGCAACGTGGCGACCGAGGCGGTGGCGCGGCATCTGGCGGCTTTGGGATACGAGACGGGGCTTGACCTCGAGGCGGTGGAGGCCGCGGCGGCACTGGCACGGGGGATGCGGGATGCGGACGCTTGATCTGGAGGTGGATGCGCGCGGGGTGGCCTGGCTGCGCCTGAACCGGCCCGAGGTGCATAACGCGATGGATGCCGCGATGATCGCGGAGCTGACCGAGGTGGCCGAGCGGCTGGGGCGCGACCCCGCCGTGCGGGTCGTGGTGCTGACGGGCACGGGGCGGTCCTTTTGCGCGGGGGGCGACCTGGGCTGGATGCGCGCGCAGATGGCCGCCGATGCCGAGACCCGCGCGCGCGAGGCGCGGGCGCTGGCCGGGATGCTGGGCGCGCTCGACCGGATGCCCAAGCCCTTGATCGGGCGGGTGCAGGGGCAGGCCTTCGGCGGCGGCGTGGGGCTGATGAGCGTCTGCGACGTGGCCGTGGGCGTGGACAGTGCGAAATTCGGGCTGACCGAGGTGCGGTTGGGGCTGATCCCGGCCACCATCGGGCCCTATGTCGTGGCGCGTATGGGGGCCGCGCGGGCGCGGCGGGTGTTCTTCTCGGGGCGCGTCTTCGGCGCGGCCGAGGCGGTGGAGCTGGGGCTTCTGGCGCGCGCGGTGCCGGAGGCGGCGCTGGACGGTGCGGTCGAAGCGGAAATCGCGCCCTACCTTTCGGCTGCGCCGGGCGCGGTGGCGGCGGGCAAGGCGTTGGTGGCGGAGCTGGCGGCGCCGGTGGACGAGGCGCAGATCGCGGCGACCATCGCGGCGCTGGTCGCGCGCTGGGAAAGCGCGGAAAGCGCCGAGGGGATCGCGGCCTTCTTCGAGAAGCGCAGGCCGGCCTGGGTGGAGTGAGCGCGCGCGGGTGGCGCGGAGTGCGAATTTTCGAGCGAAAATTCCGGTGGGGTTGCGAATTTTCGTACGAAAATTCGGGGGGGCTCTGCCCCCATCCCTTCGGGATTCCCCCGGGATATTTTTGAAACGGAGAAGCGGGAGAGGGTGGCATGAAAGCGGTATGGTACGAGCGGTTCGGGCCGGCGTCGGAGGTGCTGGTCGCGGGCGAGATGGACGCACCCGTGGCGGGGCCGGGCGAGGTGCTGGTGCGCCTCCATGCCTCGGGGGTGAACCCCTCGGACGTGAAGCTGCGCGCGGGCGCGCGGCCGGGGGCGGTGATGGCCTATCCTCGCGTGATCCCGCATTCGGACGGGGCGGGCGTGATCGAGGCGGTGGGCGCGGGGGCGGATGCCGCGCGGATCGGCGAGCGGGTCTGGGTCTGGAACGCGGGCTGGCAGCGTGCCTTCGGCACGGCGGCGGAGTTTGTCGCGCTGCCCGCCGAGCAGGCGGTGCGGCTGCCGGACGGCACGTCCTTCGCGGAAGGGGCCTGTTTCGGCATCCCCGCCATGACGGCCTGGTACGCGGTGATGGGCGACGGGCCCGTCGCGGGGCAGACCGTGCTGGTGACGGGCGGTGCGGGCACGGTGGGCCGCTACGCGGTGCAGATGGCGCGGGCGGCGGGCGCGCGGGTGATCGCCACCGTCTCATCGCCCGAGAAGGGGGCGCATTCCACCGCCGAGGAATGGATCGACTACCGTGAGACGGACGTGGCCGGGGCGGTGATGGAAATGACGGGCGGCGCGGGTGTCGACCGGATCGTCGAGGTGGATTTCGGTGCGAACCAGGCCACGAGCCTTGCGCTGGTGAAGCCCGGCGGGGTCATCGCCTCCTACGCGAGTGCGGCCGAGATGGTGCCGCGGCTGGAGTTCTACCCGTTCATGTTCAAGAACGTGCGGCTGCACATGCTGATCGTCTACCAGCTGACCGGCGGGTTGCGGCGCGAGGGGGAACGGCAGCTGACCGCCTGGCTCGAGGCGGGGATGCTGTCTCATGCCGTGGTGCCGGGGGGCGGGCTGGCGGACTGCGCCGCGGCGCATGACCTGGTGGCGTCGGGCGACAAGCTGGGCACGGTTGTGCTGGACATCTGACCGGTCGGACGTGCTAGCCTTTCCGTCGGACGGAGGTCCCGCGCGACGACGGGGCCCCGAGGGGAGGATGTGCCGATGACAGGATACCCGAGCCGCCACGGCACGGTGGATGTGGCTGCGGTCTCGATCACCGAGATGCTGTTCGAGGGCTTGGCGGGCCGAGAGGCGGAGGTGGCCATCATCGACGGCCCCACGGGCCGGGCGGTGACGGCGGGCGAGATCATGGACCGCGTCAAGCGGCTTGCGGGCGGGCTGACCGAGCGCGGCGTGCTGCCGGGCGGCACCGTCGCCATCCTTGCGCCGAACATGCCGGAGTATCCGGTCGTCTTTCACGGCGTGGCCTGGGGCGGCGGCACGGTCACCACGATCAACCCGACCTACACCGCGCCCGAGATCCGTCACCAACTGGTCGATTCCGGCGCGGTGATGCTGGTCACGGTCCCCGCTTTCGCCGAGGTGGCGCGCGCGGCCTGTGACGGGACCGGCGTGCGCGACGTGGTGATCATCGGCGCGGAGACATGCCTGTCGCTGGAGGACGTGATGGGCCAGCCGCTCGAGCGGCAGGCGCCGGTGGAGCTCGCGGAGCATGTCGTCGTGCTGCCCTATTCCAGCGGCACCACCGGGCGGCCCAAGGGGGTGATGCTGACGCATCGCAACCTGGTGGCCAATGTCACCCAGTCTGGTGCCGTGGCGGGGATCACGCCCGCGGATACGGCGGTGGCCTTCCTGCCCTTCTTCCACATCTACGGGATGACGGTTCTGATGAACCTGTTCCTGCAGCAGCGCGCCAAGCTGGTGACCATGCCGCGCTTCGATCTGGAGCTGTTTCTGCGCCTGATCGAGGAGCACCGGGCGACGCGGCTCTACATCGTGCCGCCGGTGGCGCTGGCGCTGGCCAAGCATCCGCTTGTCGATCAGTTCGACGTCTCCAGCGTCGAGGAGGTCTTTTCCGGGGCGGCCCCCCTGGGCCCCGAGACCGAGGTCGCGGTGGGCGCGCGGTTCGGGGCGCGCGCGGTGCAGGGCTACGGGATGACGGAGATGTCGCCGATCAGCCACATGACGGTGGCGGGCCATGTGCGGCATGGTTCGAGCGGGCAGGCCGTGCCCTCGACCGAGTGCCGGATCGTGGACCCCGCGACGCTGGCGGACATGCCCCCCGGCGAGGAGGGCGAGCTGTGGGTGCGCGGCCCGCAGGTGATGAAGGGCTACCTCAACAACCCGGAGGCGACCGCCGAGACGCTGACGCCCGAGGGCTGGCTGCGCACCGGCGATCTTGCCGTCATCGACGCGGACGGGTTCATGTTCATCCGCGACCGGCTGAAGGAGCTGATCAAGTACAAGGGCTTCCAGGTGGCACCGGCCGAGGTGGAGGCGGCGCTTTGCGCCCATGCCGGCGTGGCCGATGCGGCGGTGGTGGGCCGGGCCGACGAGGCGGCGGGCGAGGTGCCGGTGGCCTTCGTGGTGCGCGCGCCGGGCTCGGAGGTGGCCGAGGCCGAGTTGCAGGCCCATGTCGAGGGCTGCCTCGCGCATTACAAGCATCCCGGCGAATACCGCTTCGTCGAGAGCGTGCCGAAAAGCGCGTCGGGCAAGATCCTGCGGCGGGAGTTGCGCGCTGGGTTGTAAGGGGCGTGTGCCTCGAAGGGCTGTTGCGGCGACGCGGGTGGCATGTGGGCCGGTGCGCGTCTTCATCGCGTCCCGGCGGGACGCTCAGAAGATGATGATGTCATGCGTGGGCAACCGGCCCCGGCCAAGCGCCTTGCGCAGCCATGCCTCGTTCAGCGCATGGCCATCCAGCCGTTCGATGCGGCGTGAGAAAGGCAGCACGTCGATGATCGGGGCGATGATGTCCCGAAACCCCTCGTCCGATCCGGGGCCTTCCCCGAGTGATTGGCGCAGGATGCCGGGATGCATCGAGATGTAGAAGGTGATCCGCGGGTCGTTCAGGAGCGGCCCGAGATGGGGGAGCATCTCGAACTCGCCGCCCTCGATATCCATTTTCACGAAGACCTTTTCATCGGGCCCGCAGGCCGCGCCGATGACGTCTTGCAGCGTCCTGGTGGGCACCTGCCAGGTGGTGTCGGACCCCTGCATCAACACGCTCGACATGGAATCGCCGGCCTGCTTGTGCGCCCCCAGCGTGATCGGCAGTCCGCTGTGATGGATGCCGCAGTGATGCGCCTCGATCCTGTCGTGCCAAGTCTTGCCGGCGTTGAGGTGCAGGTTCTGCGCGAGCAGGGCATAGGCCTCGGGGTCGGCTTCGAAGGCGAGCGTTTTCGCGCTGATCTGGGCGAGGTAGAGGACCGTCGGGCCGATCCACGCGCCGAAGTCGATCACGGTGGTCTGTTCATCGACGAAGCGGTCGAACAGCTCGAACGACTCGGGTTCCCAGCGTCCGTCCGCGACGCGTGCCCAGAACCCGTCGAACCGGCCCGGAGAGACGTGAAAGCTTTTACCACGCACATCGACCCGAAGCCCGGTCGTTGGTGCTGCCGCCGGCGGCGTCGCTGCCGGTGCCTTCGTTGGTGCGGCGGATTTCTTCGCCGCAGTCTTCGCCGCCGTGGGCGGCTTTGGCTTCGCCTTTGTCGTTGTCTTTGTCCCGGACGTCTTCTGCAACTCGATACCTCACACCTGTCTCGGCCTCCTTGAACACGGCATCCTGCGACGGTTCAACCCCCATGCAATCCCCATGTGCCGGGCGGGACCTTGGCGGGGTGCGATGTGGCGCGGCAACCGGGGCAGGGGGTGTGCGATCCGCGTCCATCCGGCGCGGCACGATCCCCCGATTTGCCGCACCTCGCCGTGTTGACCGTCCGCGACGCGGGGCGTAAATCGGGGGCCAACGACCGGACCCGCGCGGCGGAGGCTTCTCCTGTTGCGTCAGGTCCCACCCCAGGGACGAGCCAAGGGACACCCATGTCAGAGCTCATGTCAGACTACGCCCCGATCCTGATCTTCCTGGCGCTTGCCATCGGATTGGGTCTTGTGCTGATCCTCGCCGCCGTCGTGCTGGCGGTGAAGAACCCCGATCCCGAGAAGCTCTCGGCCTATGAATGCGGGTTCAACGCCTTCGACGATGCGCGAATGAAATTCGACGTGCGCTTCTACCTCGTGTCGATCCTGTTCATCATCTTCGACCTCGAGATCGCCTTCCTGTTCCCCTGGGCCGTGGCCTTCCCCGGACTGTCAGACATCGCCTTCTGGTCGATGATGGTGTTCCTCGGCGTGCTGACGGTCGGCTTTGCCTACGAATGGAAGAAAGGGGCGCTGGAATGGGAGTGATGACCGGAGCCAACACCGCGGGCCCCGACCGCGAGGTCGCCACCGCCGCGCTGAACCGCGAGCTGCAGGACAAGGGGTTTCTCGTCACCTCGACCGAGGACATCATCAACTGGGCGCGCACCGGCTCGCTGCACTGGATGACCTTCGGCCTCGCGTGCTGCGCGGTCGAGATGATGCACACCTCGATGCCGCGCTACGACGCCGAGCGTTTCGGGATTGCGCCGCGCGCCTCCCCGCGCCAGTCGGACGTGATGATCGTGGCGGGCACGCTGACCAACAAGATGGCGCCCGCGCTGCGCAAGGTCTACGACCAGATGCCCGAGCCGCGCTACGTCATCTCGATGGGGTCCTGCGCCAATGGCGGGGGCTACTATCACTACAGCTATTCCGTGGTGCGCGGCTGCGACCGGATCGTGCCGGTCGACATCTACGTGCCCGGCTGCCCGCCCACGGCCGAGGCGCTGCTCTACGGCATCCTGCAGCTGCAGCGGAAGATCCGCCGCACCGGAACCATCACGCGCTGACGCGCCCCGGCGCGACAAGGAGAATGGCATGAGCGTGGACGCGCTGAACGAACTGGCGGCCCATATCGCCGAGAAACAGGCCGACGCGGTGCTGGGCACGGATGTGTCCGCCCATGGCGAGCTGACCGTGGAAATCGCGCCCGCAGCCCTGGTCGAGTTCGTCGACTGGCTGAAGTCGGACCCGACCTGCAAGTTCTCGACCCTGATCGACATCACCGCGGTCGACTACCCCGAGCGGGATCGCCGCTTCGAGGTCGTGTGGCATTTCCTGAGCATGTATCAGAACCACCGCATCCGCGTGAAATGCGGCCTGCGCGATGACGAGATGCTGGCCTCGATCACCTCCGTCCATCCGGGCGCGGGCTGGTACGAGCGCGAGGTGTACGACATGTTCGGCATCCTGTTCACGGGCCATGCCGACCTGCGCCGCATCCTGACCGATTACGGGTTCCGCGGGCATCCCCTGCGCAAGGATTTCCCGACCACCGGCTATACCGAGGTGCGCTACGACGAAGAGCTCAAGCGCGTCGTCTACGAGCCGGTGAAGCTGGTGCAGGAATACCGGCAGTTCGATTTCATGTCGCCCTGGGAGGGTGCCGATTACGTGCTCCCCGGTGACGAGAAGGCCGGGGAAAAGGCTGGCTCGTGAGCACGGACGCCCCCACGTTCCTCTATTGCCTCGGCGCGCAGAAGGCGGGCACCACCTGGTTGCACGACTATTTCTGCGACCATCCCGACGTGCATGTGCCGGCGGTCAAGGAGATGCATTACTTCGACAGCATCTTCGGCGAGGAGAAGCGGGCGACCACGCAGCGGCGCGCCAACATGCTGGCCCGCGCCCTGTCGGAGAAATGGGGTTACGCGCAGCCGCGGCGCGAGGATGACGTGATCCCCTTTCCCTCGGTCGAATACCAGGGCGCGCTGCTGCGGATGCACACCGACCGCAGCCCCGATCACGCCGCCTACCGCGAGCTGATGCTGAACGGCCGCCGCGGCGAGCGGGTGGTGGCCGACATCACGCCCGCCTATTCCACGCTCGAGGCCGACGCCTTTGCCGAGATGCTGCGCATCGCGCCCGATGCGAAGTTCCTGTTCATCATGCGCGATCCGCTGAAGCGCCTGATCTCGTCGCTGCGGATGCGGCACGTGACCGACGTGGCCCCCGTGGTGGCGCTGCAGGGCATCGACCAGCTCTGCGAGCTGTATCTCGAGGGCAGCCAGCTCGGGGCCGAGCGGCGCTCGACCTACGCCCGGCTGATCCGCGAGTTGGAGAAGGTCGTGCCGCGCGCGCAGATCTGCTACCTGTTCTACGAGCGGTTGTTCACCGACGCGACGATGGATGCGCTGAACGACTGGCTCGGCGTGGCCCGCAAGCCGGGCGACTACAACAAGGTCATCTGGAGCACGAGCGGCAACGACCAGCCCTCGCCCGAGATGACGCGGCGGCTGCATGCGACGCTGGCCGACGAATACGCATTCCTCGCCGACCGGTTCGGGTCGGACATCCCCGAAAAATGGGTCGCACCGGGAAAAGGGAGACCATGATGATGGACGGATCCAAGGGCTTCTCCGACGCCGAGACCGGCGAGCAGAAGATCCGCAACTTCAACATCAACTTCGGCCCGCAGCACCCGGCGGCGCATGGCGTTCTGCGCCTTGTGCTGGAGCTGGACGGCGAGATCTGCGAGCGCTGCGATCCGCATATCGGCCTGCTGCACCGCGGGACCGAGAAGCTGATGGAAAGCCGCACCTACCTGCAGAACCTGCCCTATTTCGACCGGCTCGACTATGTTGGCACGATGAACCAGGAACATGCCTGGGTGCTGGCCATCGAGAAGATGACCCGCACCGAGGTGCCGCGCCGGGCGCAGCTGATCCGCGTGCTCTACTGCGAGATCGGGCGCATCCTGAACCACCTGCTGAACGTCACCACGCAGGCGCTGGACGTGGGCGCGCTGACGCCGCCGCTCTGGGGGTTCGAAGAGCGCGAGAAGCTGATGATCTTCTACGAACGCGCCTGCGGGGCGCGGCTCCATGCCGCCTATTTCCGCCCCGGCGGCGTGCACCAGGATCTGCCCGAGGCGCTGATCGACGATATCGACCAGTGGGCCGACGAGTTTCCGAAGGCACTGGACGACATCGACACGCTGCTGACCGAGAACCGCATCTTCAAGCAGCGCAACGTCGATATCGGCGTGGTGACCGAGCAGGACATCCAGGAATGGGGGTTCTCGGGCGTCATGGTGCGCGGCTCGGGCTTCGCCTGGGACCTGCGCCGCGCGCAGCCCTACGAGTGCTACGACGAGTTCGACTTCCAGATCCCCGTCGGCAAGAACGGCGATTGCTATGATCGCTACCTCTGCCGCATGGCCGAGATGCGCGAGAGCCGATCGATCATCAAGCAGGCCTGCGCCAAGCTGCGCGAGGAAGGCCCCGGCGAGATCATGGCCCGCGGCAAGATCAGCCCGCCCAAGCGCGGCGAGATGAAGACCTCGATGGAGGCGCTGATCCACCACTTCAAGCTTTATACCGAGGGCTTCCACGTGCCCGAGGGCGAGATCTACGCCGCCGTCGAAGCGCCCAAGGGCGAGTTCGGCGTCTATCTCGTGGCCGACGGCACCAACAAACCCTACCGCGCCAAGCTGCGCGCGCCGGGTTATGCGCATCTGCAGGCGATGGATCACCTGTGCCGCGGTCACCAGCTGGCGGATGTTTCGGCGATCCTGGGTTCGCTCGACATCGTGTTCGGAGAAGTGGACCGGTAGATGCCGCATCCCCTGCTTCTCCGTTTCTCAAATATCCCCGCCGGAGGCTCCCGCAGGTAACGCCTTCGCCGCGCTCGAAAGTTCAAGGACACCGCCCGATGCTTCGCCGTCTCCACCCCGACCAGCCCGCAAGCTTCGCCTTCACGCCCGCCAACCAGGCCTGGGCCGAGGCGCAGATCACCAAGTATCCCGAGGGCCGGCAGGCCAGCGCGATCATTCCGCTGCTGTGGCGCGCGCAGGAGCAGGAGGGGTGGCTGACCCGCCCCGCGATCGAACATGTCGCGGACATGCTGGGCATGGCGCATATCCGCGCGCTCGAGGTTGCGACCTTCTATTTCATGTTCCAGCTGCAGCCGGTGGGCTCGGTCGCGCATCTGCAGATCTGCGGCACCACGTCCTGCATGATCTGCGGGGCCGAGGACCTAGTCGCGGTCTGCAAGGACAAGATCGCGCCGAAGGCGCATCAGCTGTCGGCCGACGGCAAGTTCAGCTGGGAAGAGGTGGAATGCCTCGGTGCCTGCGCGAATGCGCCGATGGCGCAGATCGGCAAGGATTACTACGAGGATCTGACCGCCGAGAAGCTGGCCTGGATCATCGACGAGATGGCCGCGGGCCGCGTGCCGACGCCGGGGCCGCAGAACGGGCGCTATGCCAGCGAACCGGCGGGCGGGCTGACCTCGCTCACCGCGCATGAGGCCGGGCGCGACGCGCTGAACGTCTCGGCGCGGCTGGCGACCGACATCGGCGACACGATCAAGCGCATCGACGGGACCGAGGTGCCGCTGCTCGCCCCCTGGGGCAAGCAGTCGGGCGCGGTCGACGTGAAGCCCACGCCGAAAAAGCCCGTGCTGGCCGAGGCCGTTCCGGCCGACAAGACCGGCATCGACAAGCGCGAGGCCCCCGTTCAGGGCACCGCCAAGCCCGAGACGGGCGTACCCGCCGTCGCCGCCGAGGTCGACGAGGCCGAGCCCGAGCGGCTCGATGCGCCGCGTGAAGGCCAGGCGCCCGACGACCTCAAGCGGATCTCGGGCGTGGGTCCGAAGCTCGAGGGGCTGCTGCACGAGATGGGGTTCTACCATTTCGACCAGATCGCCGCATGGACCCCCGCCGAGGTCGCCTGGGTCGACGCCCGGCTGAAGTTCAAGGGTCGGATCGAGCGCGACGACTGGATCGGGCAAGCCAAGAGCTTCGCCGCCGAGGGCTGATCCCGCCCCTTTTGCCGATATGTCGCAGCCTGCGCGCCTCGACGCCGGGCTGCGCGCCGCTATCTGCTCGCCACATGAAAAAATCTGCGATGTGAGGGAGATAGCAGGCATGACCGGGCGATATAAGCTTGTGGCGATCATGGTGGTCTGGACAGGGGCGGCGATCATGGGCCTGACCGTGGCATTGGCGGCGGTGGGCTGGCTGGGCCTGTGGGTCGCGGTGGGGGCCATCGCGGGGTTGGGCACCACGATCGTGGGCGGCTGGCTGGGCCAGCTTCTTTTCGCCACCGACTACGACGCCATGCTCGCGGCCCGCGCCGCGGAAGTCACGGGGCGCGACAAAACGTCCTGAAGGGACAAGACAAACGGTTTTCTCCGGGCTACACATGCGGTGCCATACGCATAACGGGGGAAACTGTCATGAATTCAACGTCCGGCGGCCTGATCAACCTGGCCATCGTCTGGGCCATCGCCTCGGCGGCGGGCTTCGTCGCCATGGCGGGGCTGATGATCCTCGGGGACTGGACCCTGCTGCAGGCGCTGTTCGCCGCGGCGGTGATCTTTCTGGTGCTCGGCTCGATCCTGTCCTGGCTGTTCCTCAAACCGCTGCCCGGCCCCGTTAAGCCGGGCAGCGTGACCGCCTCGACCCCGGCGCAGGCCCCGGCGCAGGTCGCATCGCCGGCCCCTGCCGCTCCGGCGGCCCCTGCTGCCCCGGCTGCATCGGAGTCGGCCCAGGCCCCGGCACCCGCCCCCGCCGCGACAGAAACCCCGGCCCCGATGCCGGAACAGGCCCCCGAGGCTGCGCCGGAACCGGCCGCACCGACCCCGGCCACCAGCGAGGAGGGCACCCGCCCCGCGACGCTCGACGCCCCGCGCGAAGGGGGGGCGGATGACCTGAAGAAGATCAAGGGGATCGGCCCGAAGCTTGAAAAGCTGTGCAATTCCCTTGGCTTCTACCATTTCGACCAGATCGCGGCCTGGACCGAGGCAGAGGTCGTCTGGGTCGACCGGAACCTCGAAGGCTTCAAGGGCCGCGTGAGCCGCGATACCTGGGTCGAACAGGCGAAGCTGCTGGCCTCGGGCGGTCAGACGGAGTTTTCGCAAAAAGTCGACAAGGGCGACGTTTACTGAGTATACTGTCCACCGGGAGGGTTTTTGAACACGAAACCCGAGAGGTGGACATGAACTTCGCCGAAGACATGTGGCTGCGCGGCCAAGCCGTGCAGCGCACGATCCTGCACGTTACCGGATACAGCACGGCCTTTGCCGGAAACGCCGCGTTGCAGACCCTGCACATGGGGTTGAGCGCCCCGCGCAGCTTCTGGGCCGCGATGGCGCGCGTGGCCGCCGCTCCAGCGTCTGTTGCAGCGCAGGGGACGGCCCGCGTCGTGCCGATGACGCCGGATATTCCGGTGTCCGAGGCGGCGGTCGAACCGACAGCCGGTCCTGCCGCCACGCCGCACGCGGCAGCTGCGCCCGAGGCGACGCCGGTCGCGGTGGCGGTCCCGGACCCCGAGCCGGTGCCGGTGCCAGCGCCCGAGCCCGCGGCTGCTCTGGTCGCCGATGTGCCGAGCCCGCATCTGCTGGACGAGCCGCGGGGCGGCAAGGCCGATGACCTGACCGTGCTTGCGGGGGTGGGGCCGAAGCTTGCGGCGGCGCTCAACGAGTTCGGGATCTTCCACTACGACCAGCTTGCCGCGCTGGACGAGGAGGGGATCGCCTGGCTCGATGCGCAGCAAAAGGGGTTTCGCATGATCTGCGCCCGGCATGACATCGTGGGGCAGGCGCGCGCGCGGAAGTGACCCGCGGCGGGGCCGGGGATTGCCTCGGCCCCCCGTGATCCGCTAGGGGACAGGCGACCCGAGACCGCAGGGACCGGAGATGCCGAAGTCACCCGAGCACAGCGAGACCGAGCGCCGCCGCCGCGGCCAGATCCGCATGGCGGCCATCGTCATGGCATCGACCATGGTGCTGTGGATGGGGGCGAGTTTCCTGGGCGGGCGGTTCGGCCTGCCGGTGCGCTTTGCCTTCCTCATCGACCTTGCGGCGATTGCCGCACTGGTCTGGGCGCTATTTGTGACCTATTGGGTGTGGAAAGCGCGGCGCGAGGATGCCTCGGACGGCTGACGCCACCCGACAGTGACGCCCGACGGACCCGGGCCGAGAGAGACGCGAGAGAGGCCAGATGCTTCAGGACAAAGACCGGATCTTCACGAATATCTACGGGATGCATGACCGGACGCTGGCGGGCGCGAAAGCGCGCGGGCACTGGGACGGCACGAAGGACCTGATCGGTCTGGGCCGCGACAAGATCGTCGAGATCATGAAGGCCAGCGGTTTGCGCGGGCGTGGCGGCGCGGGTTTCCCGACGGGGCTGAAGTGGTCCTTCATGCCCAAGGAATCGGACGGGCGGCCCAGCTACCTTGTCGTGAACGCCGACGAATCGGAGCCCGGCACCTGCAAGGACCGGGAGATCATGCGCAATGATCCCCACACGCTGATCGAGGGCTGCCTGATCGCCTCCTTCGCCATGCAGGCGCATGCCTGCTACATCTACATCCGCGGCGAATACATCCGCGAGCGCGAGGCGCTGCAGGCCGCCATCGACGAGGCCTACGAGGCCGGGCTTCTGGGCAAGAACGCCGCCAAGTCGGGCTGGGATTTCGACCTCTACCTGCATCACGGCGCGGGCGCCTATATCTGCGGCGAGGAAACCGCGCTTCTGGAAAGCCTCGAGGGCAAGAAGGGGATGCCGCGGATGAAGCCGCCCTTCCCGGCGGGAGCGGGCCTCTATGGCTGCCCGACCACCGTGAACAACGTCGAATCCATCGCCGTCGTTCCCACGATCCTGCGCCGCGGGGCCGAGTGGTTCGCGGGCTTCGGCCGTCCGAACAACGCGGGCACCAAGCTGTTCGCCATCTCGGGCCACGTGAACAACCCCTGCGTCGTCGAGGAGGAGATGAGCATCCCCTTCGACGAGCTGATCGACCGCCATTGCGGCGGCATCCGCGGCGGCTGGGACAATCTCAAGGCGGTGATCCCCGGCGGCTCCTCGGTGCCGATGCTGCCCGGCTCGGTGATGCGCGAGGGCGCGATCATGGACTTCGACTGGCTGCGCGAGCAGCGGTCGGGGCTGGGCACCGCGGCGGTGATCGTGATGGATCAGTCCACCGACATCATCAAGGCGATCTGGCGGCTGTCCAAGTTCTACAAGCACGAGAGCTGCGGCCAATGCACGCCCTGCCGCGAGGGGACGGGCTGGATGATGCGGGTCATGGACCGGCTGGTGAAGGGCGAGGCGCAGGTCGAGGAGATCGACATGCTGCTCGACGTGACCAAGCAGGTCGAGGGCCACACGATCTGCGCGCTGGGTGACGCGGCGGCCTGGCCGATCCAGGGCCTCGTGCGCCATTTCCGCCACGAGATCGAGGACCGCATCCGCGTCAAGCGCGGCGGAACGGTCGAGATCGCGGCCGAGTAAGGCCCGGCTGCAGGGGAGGGCGTTCCGATGTGCCATGCCGCGGTGGATGCGAAAACGCTGGAGCGCGAGGCGATGGATCGCCTGCGCGCTGCACGCCCCGTGACGGTGGCCGAGGCCCGGCCCGAGGATGGCCCGCCGCCCGAGCTGATCGGGGGGGTGGCCGGGGTCGTCGCGCGCCTGCGGGCGACCTTCGGGATCACGCGCGCCGCGCGCGTCTAGGGCCCGGCCGGGCCCGGCAGGTGCGCCGATGCCGCCTCGGGGCTTGCGACACGGGGCTTTGGCCGGATATGCAGGCAGGGCACGGCGGCGTCAGCGCGCCGAAGCCACGTGAACGGAGCAGCCATGACCAGCACACTGATGCGACGCACGATCCTGTCGGGGGTTGTCCTGTTCCTTGTCACGGGTTGCGCCGCGCTCAGTGATCGTGGCCCGCGGGCCGCGGAGCTGCCTTTCGATGCGCGACTGAACACCGGCGAGACGTGGCGCGATTTCACGGTTCTCGTGCGCGCGCCCGGCGCGACGCTTGCCGACGCCCGCGAAAGCGCGCGGTTCATGGCGACGCGGCATTGCATCGGCCGCACCGGCTCGTCCGAGGTGGACTGGGTGCTCGACCCCGCGACCGGCGACTGGGCCGTCAGCCGCACCGACAGGGGCGAGCCCGTCGTCTCGGGACGCTGCGCGGAACGCTAGGTTTCCCGGCCCGCGCTGCTGCAGGTAGGCCACAGGACAGCCGCGGCACGCCGCGCGCGGCGTTGCGACATCCCCCCCTTTTGCGTATGCTTGCGACACTTCGATGCCGGGCCCGACGAACGAGGCCCGGACGAGGCATGGCAGAGGGCAGCGTGAATGGTGCGTCTTTACTGGTATGGGCTGGCGGTGGTCTATCTCGCCTGCTGCGTGACGGGCATGTTGATGGGCTACACTTGGGGCATCGGCGGGTCGATCCTTGGCACCGTGCTTGGCGCGATGGTCGCCTCGGGCGTTGCGATGGCGCTCAACACCCCCGAACGGATGGAGGCGGCGATCTACGGCATCCTCTCCGTCGTCTTCGTGACCGGGCTGGTCTGGCTGATCGTCACCTTCTGGGGCGTGCGCCTGTGACGGCATGACGGCTGCGCGGCGGGGCGGGGCGTGATCGGCGATCCTCCGCCGCCCGATCCGCGGAAAACGGGCGCTGTTATTGCATAACCTCAGGTGCCGCGCCCATGTCCTGCCGTGGGACCACGCACAAGAAGGCGACATCACGATGAAGACCTATGCCAAGGTGTTGGCCGTTTCCCTGCTGGTGACGGCGACCGGGCTTCTGACCACGCTCGGGGCCGCGCGCGCCGACGGGTTCGACGCGTTGCGCACCGACGAGCGGCTGCACAACGGCCTTCTGGTGATCACCATCGGGCGGCATATCGAGACGACCTGCCCGACCATCGAACGCCGCGGGTTCGCGGCGAATGCCTTTCTGCTCGGGCTGGCCACCCATGCGATGTCGCTGGGCTACAGCCGGGCCGAGGTGACGGCCTATGTCGAGGACGAGGCCGAGCAGGACCGCTATGCCGAGCTTGCGCGGCGCTACTTCGCCGAGAGGGGCGTGACGGGCGAGGATGACGTCGACGGGGCCTGCCGCGTGGGGCGCGACGAAATCGCCGCGGGCTCGCCCATTGGCAGACTGCTTCGCGGGGGCTAAAAGGCGGCGCAACCGTGAACGCGCCGGGCGGCGAATGCATCAGACCAGCCGCCCCGCGCCGGACAGAGGACCGCACCCCATGAGCGACCTGCGCAAGATCATCATCGACGGTCGGGAGATCGAGGTGGATCCAGCGATGACGCTGATCCAGGCCTGTGAACAGGCCGGGATCGAGATCCCCCGCTTCTGCTACCATGAGCGCCTGACCATCGCCGGCAATTGCCGGATGTGCCTTGTCGAGGTCGTGGGCGGCCCGCCCAAGCCCGCCGCCTCCTGCGCGATGCAGGTGCGTGACCTGCGCCCCGGCCCCGAGGGACAGCCCCCCGTGGTCAAGACCAACAGCCCGATGGTCAAGAAGGCGCGCGAGGGGGTGATGGAGTTCCTCCTGATCAACCACCCGCTCGACTGCCCGATCTGCGACCAGGGCGGGGAATGCGACCTGCAGGATCAGGCGATGGCCTATGGCGTCGATTTCAGCCGCTACCGCGAGCCCAAGCGCGCCGCGACCGAGCTGGATCTCGGGCCGCTCGTCGGCACGGCGATGACGCGCTGCATCTCCTGCACGCGCTGCGTGCGCTTCACGACCGAGGTGGCGGGCATCACCCAGATGGGCCAGACCGGCCGCGGCGAGGATTCGGAGATCACCTCCTACCTCGGCCAGACGCTCGAAAGCGAGCTGCAGGGCAATATCGTCGACCTGTGCCCCGTGGGCGCGCTGACCTCGAAGCCCTACAGCTTCACCGCCCGGCCGTGGGAGCTGACCAAGACCGAATCCATCGACGTGATGGATGCGTTGGGTTCGAACATCCGCATCGACACCAAGGGCCGCGAAGTCATGCGCATCCTGCCGCGCAACCATGACGGCGTGAACGAGGAATGGCTGGCCGACCGCTCGCGCTATGTCTGGGACGGTCTGCGCCGCCAGCGGCTCGACACGCCCTACATCCGCGAAAACGGCCGCCTGCGCCCCGCAAGCTGGGGCGAGGCGCTGGCGCTGGCCGCGTCGAAGATCAAGGGCGCGTCGAAGCTGGCGGGTCTTGTCGGTGACCTGGTTCCGACCGAGGCCGCTTTCGCGCTGAAGCAGCTTGTCGAAGGGCAGGGCGGGGCGGTCGAGTGCCGCGTCGATGGCGCGAAGCTGCCCGCGGGCAACCGCGCGGGCTATGTCGGCACGGCGGCGATCGAGGATATCGACACCGCCGGGGCGATCCTGCTGATCGGCACCAACCCGCGCGCCGAAGCGCCCGTGCTGAACGCCCGCATCCGCAAGGCGTGGCTGAAGGGGGCAAACGTGGGCCTGATCGGCGAGGCCGTGGACCTCACCTATGACTACGATCACCTCGGCACCGACCGGGCCGCGCTGGCCGCGCAGATCGGCGTCGCGCATCCGAAGATGGAGGGGCGCGACAGCCTCGTCATCGTCGGGCAGGGTGCCTTGAGAGAGGCCGATGGCGCTGCCGTTCTGGGCCATGCGCAAAAGCTCTGTGCCGAAACCGGCGCGCGGCTGCTGATCCTGCACACCGCCGCGGGCCGCGTCGGTGCGATGGACGTGGGTGCCGTGACCGCGGGCGGCATGACCGCCGCGGTCGAGGGGGCGGACGTGATCTGGAACCTCGGCGCGGACGAAGTTGAAATCGAGCCGTCGGCCGATGGCCGACCCTTCGTCATCTACCAGGGCAGCCACGGCGACCGGGGCGCGCATCGCGCCGACCTGATCCTGCCGGGTGCCGCCTATACCGAGGAGCAGGGCCTGTTCGTCAACACCGAGGGGCGGCCCCAGCTGGCGCTGCGCGCGGGCTTCCCGCCCGGCGAGGCGCGCGAGAACTGGGCGATCCTGCGGGCGCTGTCGGCCGAGATCGGGGCGACGCAGCCCTGGAACACCCTGGCCGAGCTGCGCCGCGCGCTGGTGGCCGAGGTGCCGCATCTCGCCATGATCGACGAGGTGCCCGAGAACGAGGGCGAGGCGCTACCGCTCGGGCCCCTGGGGGACGCAAGCTTCGTGCAGGCGGTTGCCGACCACTACCTCGTGAACCCCATCGCGCGCGCCTCGAGCCTGATGGCGGAACTCAGCGCCATGGCCAAGGCGCGGGCCGAGACCCGGATCGCGGCGGAGTAACGGGCATGGCGCGCCTGCGCGTCCTTTCGCCCGGCCCGGTCGCGGCCGTGCTTGCCGCCTTGGCGGCGGTCGGCTGCGTCGCGGACGGGAACACCGCTGGCCGGGCCGTGCCCGCCGGCGTGTCCTTCGAGGGCGTGGAAACCCGGTTGCTCGACGACGACCTGGTCAACTTCCGCGTCGAAATGACCGGCGCACGCGACCGCGACGACGTGGCCGCTTACGCCCGCTGCGCAGCTGCGCAATACGCACTTATCCGCGGCTTCGGCTTTGCGCGACATGTCCGCACAAATGTGCAGGAACAGGGTGGCGTTTGGGTCGGAGATGCGGTTTACACCATCTCGCCGGCGCTCCCGCGGGGGTTGCAGACGCTCGACGCCGAAGTAGTGGCGGCCGCGTGCGCCGAACAGGGGATACCGACGGTTTAGGGAACGACCCATGGACGGCTTCTTTTCGACCACGCTTGGCCTGATGACGATCATGGCGGCGCAAAGCCTGCTTGTGATCGGCTTCGTGATGGTCAGCCTGCTGTTCCTCGTTTACGGGGACCGCAAGATCTGGGCCGCCGTGATGATGCGGCGCGGCCCCAACGTCGTGGGGGTCTTCGGCCTGCTGCAGACGGTGGCCGACGCGTTGAAATACGTGGTGAAAGAGGTCGTCATCCCCGCCGGGGCCGACCGCCCGGTCTTCCTTCTGGCGCCGATGACAAGCTTCGTTCTGGCGGTGCTTGCCTGGGCGGTGATCCCCTTCAACGACACCTGGGTGCTGGCCGACATCAATGTCGCCATCCTCTATGTCTTCGCCATGTCCTCGCTCGAGGTTTACGGCGTGATCATGGGCGGCTGGGCGTCGAACTCGAAATACCCGTTCCTCGGCTCGCTCCGCTCGGCGGCGCAGATGATCTCATACGAGGTGTCGATCGGCCTGATCATCATCGGGGTGATCATCTCGACCGGCTCGCTCAACTTCGGCGCTATCGTCAACGCGCAGGATACGGGCTGGGGCCTGTTCGGCTGGTACTGGCTGCCGCACCTGCCGATGGTGTTCCTGTTCTTCATCAGCGCCCTGGCGGAAACCAACCGCCCGCCCTTCGACCTGCCGGAGGCGGAATCGGAACTGGTGGCGGGCTACCAGGTGGAATATTCCTCGACGCCGTTCCTGCTGTTCATGGCGGGCGAATACATCGCCATCTTCCTGATGTGCGCGCTGATGACGCTCCTGTTCTTCGGCGGCTGGCTTTCGCCCATCCCGTTCATCCCCGACAGCCCGCTGTGGATGATCGCCAAGATGGCCTTCTTCTTCTTCCTCTTCGCCATGGTGAAGGCGATTGTGCCGCGCTACCGCTACGACCAGCTGATGCGGCTGGGCTGGAAGGTGTTCCTGCCCTTCTCGCTGGGCTGGGTGGTGTTCGTGGCCTTCATGGCGAAATTCGAACTTTTCGGCGGCGCCTATGCCCGCTGGGCGATCGGAGGCTGAGATGACCCAGATCGACTGGAACCGCGCGACGAAATATTTCCTGCTCGGGGATATCTGGGCGGGGATGCGGCTGGGCCTGAAGTATTTCTTCTCGCCCAAGGTCACGGTGAACTACCCGCATGAAAAGGGGCCGCTTTCGCCCCGCTTCCGCGGCGAACACGCGCTGCGCCGCTATCCCAACGGCGAAGAACGCTGCATCGCCTGCAAGCTCTGCGAGGCGATCTGCCCGGCGCAGGCGATCACCATCGACGCCGAACCGCGCGAGGACGGCTCGCGCCGCACCACGCGCTATGACATCGACATGACCAAGTGCATCTACTGCGGCTTCTGCCAGGAGGCCTGCCCGGTCGATGCCATCGTCGAGGGGCCGAATTTCGAATTCGCCACCGAGACGCGGGAAGAGCTCTATTACGACAAGGCCAAGCTTCTGGAGAACGGCGAACGCTGGGAAGCCGCGATTGCGCGCAACCTCGAACTGGATGCGCCCTACCGATGAGCGATGCCCCCCAGAACCCTTTCGAGGCGCTGATGCGCCAGACGCAGGAGATGGCGCAGGACTGGGTCCGCGCCGTCAACCCGGCCATGGCCAATTTCAACCCGGCGCAGATGGACAAGATGTGGCCGACCGTGCCCGCCGAGATGCTGGAGGCCTTCCTTGGCCGCCAGTTCAACCCCGAGGGGCTGGAGGCCAAGACGCGGCTTCTGCTGACGCTGCTGGGGCTGACGATCCAGGGCGCCGTGGCCGAGGCGCAGATCCGCCTGACCGTGCGCCACGCGGCGGCGGCGGGCGCGACCAAGCAGGAGATCGCCGAGACCATCGGCCTTGCGGCGATGTTCGGCGGCGTGCCGGCGATGAACAAGGCGATGGAACTGGCGAACGACGCCCTGAACGCGGGCGGGGAGAGCTGAGATGAGCATGGGCGTATTCACCTTCTACCTCTTCGCGGTCTCCCTCGTGACCGGCGGGCTTCTGACCGTGACGGCGAAGAACCCGGTCCATTCGGTGCTGTGGCTGATCCTCGCCTTCCTGTCGGCGGCGGGGCTTTTCGTGCTGGTGGGCGCGGAATTCGTGGCGATGCTTCTGATCATCGTCTACGTGGGCGCGGTCGCGGTGCTGTTCCTGTTCGTGGTGATGATGCTCGACATCGACTTCGCCGCGCTCAAGGCCGAGATGGCGCGCTACATGCCGCTGGCGGGGCTGATCGGCGTGGTGCTGTTGATGCAGCTGGTGCTGGCCTTCGGGCCCTGGACATTCTCGGAGGGTGTGGACGCGCGGCTGGGCAACCCCATTCCTCCCCTCGCCGAGGCGCATAACACGCAGGCGCTGGGGATGATCATCTACGATCAATACCTGCTCCTGTTCCAGCTGTCGGGGCTGATCCTGCTGGTTGCGATGATCGGGGCCATCGTGCTGACGCTGCGTCACCGCGCCGACGTCAAGCGGCAGGACGTCATCGCGCAGATGATGCGCGACCCGAAGAAGGCGATGGAGCTGAAGGACGTGAAACCGGGACAGGGGCTGTGAGCGGCTGTTCCGATTATTCGTACGAATAATCGCATGATGCGAATTTTCGTACGAAAATTCGAATGAAGACCGCGGTGAACCGCGGCACGAGATGAACGACCAGGCGGGGCGGTTGGGCCTCGCGGAGGGACGACATGACGATTGGTCTTGAACACTACCTGACGGTGGCCGCTGCGCTGTTCGTCATCGGCATCTTCGGCATCTTCCTGAACCGGAAGAACGTCATCATCATCCTGATGTCGGTCGAACTGATGCTTCTGTCCGTCAACATAAACCTCGTCGCCTTCTCGGCCTTCCTGGGCGACCTGACGGGGCAGGTCTTCACCCTGTTCATCCTGACCGTGGCCGCCGCAGAGGCGGCGATCGGTCTGGCGATCCTCGTCTGCTTCTTCCGCAACCGCGGCACCATCGCGGTGGAAGACATCAACGTGATGAAGGGCTGAGCGGCACATGGAAACGATCCTCCTCTTCTCGCCGCTGGTCGGCGCGCTCATCGCGGGCTTCACCTGGCGGCTGATCGGCGAAACCGGCGCACAGGCGGCGGCGACCGCCCTGTTGTTCCTGTCCTGCCTGCTGAGCTGGGTGATCTTCCTCGGCTTCGACGGTGAGACCTACACCGTCCCGCTTCTGACCTGGATCGAAAGCGGCACGCTCTTCACCGACTGGGCGATCCGCATCGACCGGCTGACGGCGATCATGCTGATCGTGATCACCACGGTCTCGGCGCTCGTGCACCTCTATTCCTTCGGCTACATGGCGCATGACGAGAACTTCAAGGAAGGCGAAAGCTACCGCCCGCGGTTCTTCGCCTACCTGTCGTTCTTCACCTTCACCATGCTCATGCTGGTGACGGCCGACAACCTGCTGCAGCTGTTCTTCGGCTGGGAGGGCGTCGGCGTCGCCTCCTACCTGCTGATCGGCTTCTATTACCGCAAGCCGTCCGCGGGGGCGGCGGCCATGAAGGCCTTCATCGTCAACCGGGTGGGCGACTTCGGTTTCCTCCTGGGCATCTTCGCGCTGTTCTGGATGACGGATTCGATCCAGTTCGACGTGATCCTGCCGATGGGGGCCGAGCTGGCGCAGATGACCATCACCTTCCTCGGGATGGAGCTGAACGCGGCGGAAACCATCGCCTTCCTGCTCTTCATCGGCGCGATGGGCAAATCGGCGCAGCTTCTGTTGCACACCTGGCTGCCCGACGCGATGGAAGGCCCGACGCCGGTCTCGGCGCTGATCCACGCCGCGACCATGGTGACGGCGGGTGTGTTCCTTGTCTGCCGCATGTCGCCGGTGATCGAATACGCGCCCATGGCGGGCAATTTCATCATCATCATCGGCGCGATCACAGCCTTTTTCGCGGCGACCGTGGGCCTCGTGCAGAACGACATCAAGCGCGTGATCGCCTATTCGACCTGTTCGCAGCTGGGCTACATGTTCGTGGCCGCGGGCGTGGGCGTCTACTCGGTGGCGATGTTCCACCTCTTCACCCACGCCTTCTTCAAGGCGATGCTGTTCCTCGGCGCGGGCTCGGTCATCCACGCGATGCACCACGAGCAGGACATGCGGAACTACGGTGCGCTGCGCAAGAAGATCCCGCTGACCTTCTGGGCGATGATGATCGGCACGCTGGCGATCACCGGCGTCGGCATCCCGACCACCTATATCGGCTTCGCCGGCTTCTTCTCGAAGGACGCGGTTGTCGAGTCGGCCTTCGCCTTCGGCGGCGAGCTGGGCAGCTTCGCCTTCTGGGCGCTGATCGTGGCGGCGATGTTCACCAGCTTCTACTCGTGGCGGCTGATGTTCCTGACCTTCTTCGGCGAGGCGCGCGGCAGCAAGCACACCCATGAGCATGCCCATGAAAGCCCCTGGACCATGCTTGCGCCGCTGGCTGTCCTGGCGCTCGGCGCGGTCTTTGCCGGTGTGGTCTGGTACAACAGCTTCTTCGGCAAGACCGATCAGGTCGCCACCTTCTTCGGGGTCGAATACGTCGACACCTATGCCAGCGGCGACCACGGCGGCGAAGAAGCGGCCCACGGCGAGGCAGCCGCCGACACCCACGCGACCGAGGGCGACAGCCACGGCTCCGACCACCACTACGTCTTCACCAGCCCGCCGGGCGAGGGCGCGATCCACGCCGCGCCGGACAACGACATCCTGAACGAGGCGCATTACGTGCCCCTGTGGGTCAAGGTCAGCCCCTTCGCGGCGATGATCATCGGCTTCCTGACCGCGCTGTGGTTCTACATCCTGAACCCGTCGCTGCCCGGTCGCCTCGCGGCGGCACAGCGCCCGCTCTACGAGTTCCTGCTGAACAAGTGGTATTTCGACGAGATCTACGACTTCCTCTTCGTGAAGCCCGCGCGCTGGCTGGGCCGCACGCTCTGGAAGGGCGGGGACGGCGCGATCATCGACGGCGGCATCAACGGGCTGGCGCTCGGGATCATCCCCTTCTTCACGCGCCTCGCGGGGCGGGCGCAGTCGGGCTACATCTTCACCTATGCCTTCGCCATGGTGTTGGGGATCGTCATCCTCGTCACCTGGGTCACGCTGCGCGCAGGAGGCTGAGAGACATCCATGGACAACCTGCTTTCCATCGTCACCTTCCTGCCGCTGGTCGCGGCCGTGATCCTTGCCGTCTTCCTGCGCGGCGAGGATGCCGCGGCGCAGCTGAACGCCAAGCGGCTTGCGCTGGCGGCCACCTCCTTCACCTTCGTGATCTCGCTGGCGATCCTGGTGCAGTTCGACCCGAACGACACCGGTTTCCAGCTGGTCGAAGAGAGCGAGTGGCTCTTCGGGCTGACCTACAAGGTGGGCGTTGACGGCATCTCGGTGCTCTTCGTTCTGCTGACCACGTTCCTCATGCCGATCACCATCGCGTCGTGCTGGGGCGTCACGCATCGCGTGAAGGAATACATGATCGCCATGCTGGTGCTGGAAACGCTGATGATCGGCGTCTTCGTGGCGCTCGACATGGTGCTGTTCTACCTGTTCTTCGAGGCGGGCCTGATCCCGATGTTCCTGATCATCGGCATCTGGGGCGGCAAGGATCGTATCTACGCGGCCTTCAAGTTCTTCCTCTACACCTTCCTCGGCTCGGTTCTGATGCTGGTCGCCATGATCGCCATGTATGTGGACGCGGGCACCACCGACATTCCGACGCTGCTGAACCACCAGTTCGACGCAGGCCCGATGTCGATCATGGGCTGGCAGATCGCGGGCGGCATGCAGACGCTTCTGTGGCTCGCCTTCTTCGCAAGCTTCGCGGTCAAGATGCCGATGTGGCCGGTCCACACCTGGCTGCCCGACGCGCACGTGCAAGCCCCCACCGCGGGCTCGGTCGTGCTGGCGGCGATCCTGCTGAAGATGGGCGGCTACGGCTTCCTGCGCTTCAGCCTGCCGATGTTCCCCGTGGGCTCGGACATCATGGCGCCGCTGGTGCTGTGGCTGTCGGTCATCGCCATCGTCTACACCTCGCTCGTGGCGATGGTGCAGGAGGACATGAAGAAGCTGATCGCCTATTCCTCGGTCGCGCACATGGGCTTCGTGACCATGGGCATCTTCGCCGCGAACCAGCAGGGTGTCGATGGCGCGATCTTCCAGATGATCAGCCACGGCTTCATCTCGGGCGCGCTGTTCCTTTGCGTGGGCGTGATCTACGACCGGATGCACACGCGCGACATAGACGCCTACGGTGGCCTCGTCGTGCGGATGCCGGCCTATGCCGCGGTTTTCATGCTCTTCACCATGGCCAACGTGGGCCTGCCGGGCACCTCGGGCTTCGTGGGCGAGTTCCTGACGCTGATCGGCGTCTTCCAGGTCAACACCTGGGTCGGCGTCTTCGCCGCGACCGGCGTGATCCTGTCGGCGGCTTACGCGCTCTGGCTCTACCGCCGGGTCGTCTTCGGCGACCTGATCAAGGAGAGCCTCAAGTCGATCACCGACATGGACCGGCGCGAGCGCGCGATTTTTGCGCCGCTCATCGTCATGACCCTACTTCTGGGCGTCTATCCCAGCCTTGTGACCGACATGATCGGCCCCTCGGTCGAGGCGCTCGTTTCCCATTACGACACGGCGTTGGCCAATCACGTGCCCGACACCCATGTCGCAGCGACCCATTGAGGTGAGCAGATGATCGGTTCCGACCTTGCCATCCTGATCCCCGAGATCGTCCTTGCCCTCTTTGCCATGGGCGCGCTTCTGGGGGCGGTCTACACCTCGAAGGACGGGCTTGCGCCTGCGCTGACATGGGGCACGGCGATCCTGTTCGTGGTCATGGCCTTCTACATCGGCGTGACCGGCACCGGCACGCGCGAGGCCTTTGGCGGCATGTTCGTCGACGACGCCTTCGCGCGCTTCGCCAAGGTGACGATCCTTTTGTCTGCGGCGGCGGTGCTGCTGATCGGCCTCGACCGCATGGCGCGCAGCGACATCCTGCGGTTCGAATATCCGATCCTCGTCACGCTGGCCGTGATCGGCATGATGATGATGGTCTCCGCGGGCGACCTGATGGCGCTCTACATGGGGCTCGAGCTGCAATCGCTGGCGCTATACGTCGTGGCCTCGCTCCGGCGCGACAGCGTGCGCTCGACCGAAGCGGGCCTGAAATACTTCATCCTCGGCGCGCTGTCGTCGGGCCTGCTGCTGTATGGCGCGTCGCTGGTCTATGGCTACGCGGGCACGACGCTGTTTTCCGGCATCATCGAGACCGCGACCGCGGGCGAGATGCCCGTGGGCCTTCTGATCGGCCTGGTCTTCGTGATGGCGGGCCTTGCCTTCAAGGTCTCGGCCGTGCCCTTCCACATGTGGACGCCGGATGTCTACGAGGGGGCACCGACCCCCATCACCGCGCTCTTCGCCACGGCACCCAAGGTCGCCGCCATGGCGCTCTTCGCGCGCGTCGTGCATGACGCCTTCGGCGGCGCGGTGGGCGACTGGCAGCAGATCGTGGCCTTTCTCGCCGTGGTGTCCATGTTCCTCGGCGCAATCGCCGCGATCGGGCAGACCGACATCAAGCGCCTGATGGCCTATTCCTCGATCAGCCACATGGGGTTCGCGCTGATGGGCCTGGCCTCGGGCACCCAGCAGGGCGTCGAGGCGATGCTGATCTACATGGCGATCTACGTCACCATGAACATCGGCACCTTCGCCTTCATCCTGTCGATGGAAAAGGATGGCCGCCCGGTCACGGAAATCAGCGCGCTGTCGTCCTTCGCCAGCCGCGAGGGGACCAAGGCACTGGCGCTTCTGGTGTTGATGTTCTCGCTGGCCGGTGTCCCGCCGCTGGTGGGCTTCTTCGGCAAGTATGCCGTGCTCTGGGCCGCGGTCGAGGCGGGCATGGCCTGGCTTGCCATCGCGGGGGTGATCGCCTCGGTGATCGGTGCCTATTATTACCTGCGCATCGTCTACCTGATGTATTTCGGCGAAGACCGCGAGGGGCTGGATGGCCGGATGGGCGTGCTGCAATACGCGGGGCTCATGGTCATGGCCGCGCTGATCGCGCTGGCCTGGCTGCCGGGCATCAACCTGCTGGGCCTCGAGGGGATGGCGGCGGCCGCCGCCGAGACGCTGGTCCGCTAGGGTGGCGGACTGGCCCGCGGGCGTGGGCCGGCAGGTCCTGCCCTCCACCGACAGCACCATGGCCGAGGCCGCCCGACAGGCGGCCTCGCTCTCCGGCCCCACCTGGATCTGCGCGCTGCAGCAGACCGCCGCGCGCGGCCGCCGCGGGCGG
>NZ_JASJOE010000016.1 GCF_030163755.1 Roseicyclus amphidinii | reverse complement strand
CCGAGCGGTTGCGGCGGCGGCAGGCCGCGGCGCTGTCCGGGCTGGCCATGCTCGAGGCGGAGCTGGACGAGGCCAAGGCCGCGGCCCGCCCGGCCTTTGGCCGCAAGCTGGTGCTGGAACGCCTTGCTCGGGATGCGGCGCGGGAGCGGTAGACGCCTCAGGCGTCCTGCCGCGTGATGTCGACGATCAGCACGTCCGACACGATGTCACCCAGTGCCTGCCGGGCGGCATCGCGCAGCGCGGCGCGCAGCGGGTCCATCGCCGTGGCCTCGGTGAAGCTGCCGTCGAACCCGCCTGCGTTCGCATGGGCGAACATCACCTGCAGGAAGGAATCGCGCAGCCGCGGCTCGCGGTCGAAGACGGCCTGGTTGTTGCCGCTTTCGATCTCGAGCGTCAGCGACAGCACGACCAGCGACCGCACCGCGCCGCCGCGGACGATGGGCACGACGAACTGGTTGTTCAGGCGCACGAATTCCGTGCCGCTTGCGGGGGTCGCGCCATGGCCGTCATCCTGCGCCGCGCCGTGATCCTGGGTGCCATGCCCGTCATCGGCGGCGGCGTGGCCCTCGGCAGCCGCCTCGGGCGCGGCCTCACCCCCGCCGAGCATCAGCCCGGCACCGACACCACCGCCGACACCGAGAAGCAGAAGAAGCACGGGCAGGAGAAGGCGGAGCATCGGCGGGATCCTCGAAGGCGGGTCAGAAGGGCAGGATGATATCGGCGACCTGCTGGCCGTAGCGCGGCTGCTGCATGTCGCTGATCTGGCCGCGCCCGCCGTAGGAGATGCGCGCGCCCGCGATGCGGTCATAGGTGATCTCGTTCTGGCGCGAGATGTCCTCGGGGCGGACATAGCCGCTGACCAGCAGCTCGCGGATCTCGAAGTTCACCCGCACCTCCTGCGTGCCCTCGATGCGCAGCGCGCCGTTGCCCAGAACCTCGGTCACGGTGGCGGCGACGCGCAGCGTCAACTCCTCGTTGCGGCGCACCGACCCGGAACCGGAGGAGCTGCTGGAGCCGCTGCCCGACACGGCCTCGGCCAGGCTGGCACCCTCGGGCAGGCGCTGGTCGATCACCTGCGGCAGGCCGAGGAATTGCGGCAGCGCCATGCTTTCGGAACCCGAACGCCCGCGGTCGGTCGCGTTGGAGATCGAGGCGCTGTCGTCGATCTCGATCACGACGGTGAGGATGTCGCCCCGCTCGCGCGCGCGCCGGTCGCCCAGCAGCGACTGCCGCCCGGCCCGCCAGAGCGAGGGCGCGGGGCCGGGGGCGGCACGCGCGACCGGAAGGGGGGTGGTGTTCATGGCGAAGACCTCGTTCCCGTTCACCGGCGATTGGAATTCCGGCGCGCGGCCGACCTCGGCCAGCCGGGCACAGGCCCCGAGGGCGAGAAGCGCGCAGAGCGCGAGCAGGCGGGGAACGGTCATGGCATGGGTCCAACGATGACGAGGCCGGGGGCCGCCGCGACCGCGGTGACCGTGTTGCGGGAGGAGAGGTTGAGGACGCGCAGCGCCTCGCCCGCGGCGGCGCGGTCCATCGCGCGGCCGTCGGTGACGACGACAAGGCCCGCGTGCCGGTAGCGGATCGTCACGAGCGCGTTGCGCTCGATCACGGCGGGCGGGCGCAGGTCGCCGGGCCGGATCGGACGGCCCGCGAAGAGGTTCACGGCGGCCTCCATCCCCACCGCCTGCGCCGCCGAGGACAGCGCGCCGGGCGTGTCGCCCTCGATCACGGCGATGTCGGAGGGCATGATCAGGGTCTGGCCGCGGATCGTGCCGGCGGCGATGACGGTGTCGGCCTTCGCGGGCGGGGCCACCAGCAGCGCAAGCAGGGGCAGGACACGCCGCATCATCAGCGCAGCTGCGTGGTTGCGCCGAGCATCTGGTCGGCGGCAGTGATGACCTTGGCGTTCAACTCGTAACCGCGCTGCGCCTCGATCAGTTCGGTGATCTCGCGCACGGCATCGACAGAGCTTTCCTCGAGATAGCCCTGCCTCAGCGTTCCCAGCCCGTTCTGCCCCGGATCGGACCGGATCGGTGTCCCCGAGGCCGCGGTTTCGAGAAACAGGTTCGAGCCCATCGCCTCGAGCCCGTGATCGTTGGAGAAGCCCGCCAGCGTGATCCGGCCCAGCAGCTCGCCCTCCACCCGGTCGGCGAAATAGGCGTAGACCTCGCCATCGGAGTTGATCGAGACCTGCCGCGCATCCTCGGGGAGGGTGATGCCGGGCGACACCTCGAACCCGTCGGCGGTGACAAGCAGCCCGTCGCCCGTGCGCTGCAGCGCCCCGTCGCGGGTATAGGCCGCAAGGCCCGATGGCAGCGTCACCTCGAGCCAGCCGCGCCCTTCGATCGCCACATCCAGTACGCCGCCGGTCTGTGCCAGCGCGCCCTGCGCCATGGTGATCGACACCGCGGCGGGCCGCACGCCGAGGCCAAGCTGCACGCCCGTGGGCACCAGCGTGCCGTCGGCGGCGTTGATCGCGCCCGCGCGGACCATCTGCTGGTAATGCAGGTCGGCGAAATCGGCGCGGCGGGCGCTGTAGCCCGTGGTGCTCATGTTGGCGAGGTTGTTGGAAATGACCTCCACCCGCATCTGCTGGGCGCTCATGCCGGTGGCGGCGATGTCGAGGGCTCTCATGGGCGGGTCTCCTTACTGGCGGGCGCCGGCGGTTCTGAGGAAATCGCGGACTCGGTCATTCTCGCTGTCGAGAAAGCCCTGGCCCATCTCGTAGGCGCGCTGCACCTCGATCATGCGGGCGATCTGGGTGATCGGATCGACGTTGGAGCGTTCGACCATGCCCTGGATCAGGGTCGCGTCGAGCATGGGTTCCACGCCGGAGGGCGCGACGAAAAGGGCGCCTGACCGCCGCTCGAGCTCGGTCGGGTCGACCGGCTGCCAGAGGCCGATCTGCGTCAGCGGCTGGCCATCCGCGCTGAGCGTGCCATCCTGCGCCAGCATGACCGAGGTCGCCTCGGGCGGGACGAAGACGGGCGCGCCGCCCGCGTCGAGCAGAAGGTGCCCGTCGGGCGTGGCCAGCTCGCCCGTGTCGGTGCGTACGAAATTGCCCGCCCGCGTCAGCGCCTCCCCCTCGGGCGTGGCGACAAGGAAGAACCCCTCCCCCTCGATCGCCATGTGGAAGGGGGAGCCCGTCTGCTCCAGCGCGCCCTGCCGGGGCGAAAGGCTGCGGGCGCTGGCGCTGGCCATCGAGAGGCTGTCGCCCTCACCCTCCAGCGCGCGGACATGTTCGGCGAAAATCACCCCTTCGGCCCGGAAGCCCGCGGTCGACATGTTGGCGATGTTATGGGCGACCACCTGCATCTCGCGCAGAAGGCCCGCCTGCCGCGTCAGCGTGGTGTATCCTGCGTTGTCCATCTTGGCCCCCTACATGCCCGCGATGATCGGGATCAGCGTGTCGGCGAAATAGCCGGTCAGCGTCGCGGTCATGAAACTCATCGAGACCCAGAAGACCGCGAGGATCGCGGCGAGCTTGGGCACGAAGGTCAGCGTCATCTCCTGCACCGAGGTCAGCGCCTGGAAGAGGCCGATGGCCACGCCCGCCACCAGCGCCGCCAGCAGGATCGGGGTGGAGATCAGCACCGCGGTCCACAGCCCCGCGCGCAGCGTGTCGAAGAAGACCAACTCGTTCATCAGACCGGCATCCTCAGGATTTCCTGGTAGGCCTCGACCACGCGGTCGCGGACGGTGACGGCGGTCTCGACGGCCAGCTCGGTCTGCGCCAGCGCCGTCACCAAGGCGTGCGGATCGGCCCCGCTGGTCATGGCGGCGCGCGCCTGCGCCTCGCCCTGGGCCAGCGTGTCGGTGAAGCCCGCGACCGCCGCCGAAAAGGCCGCGGCGGCGCTGCCGTCGGTCGGTTGCGCGGGTGTCTGCGGCGACAGGCGCGACTGGGCATAGGCCTGCAGCGCGAGGGTGTTGCGGATGTCCACCATGGCCTCCTATCGGCGCAGCAGGTCGTTCAGAGACGACGACATCTGCCGGATCTGGTCGAAGACGCGCAGGTTCGCCTCGTAGCTGCGCTGCGCCTCGCGGGCGTCGGCGATCTCGACCACGAGATTGACGTTGGTGCCGAGGTAATTGCCCTCGGCATCGGCCATCGGGTGACCGGGGTCGTGGATCTGGGGCAAGGGGCTTTGATCGAGGGTGACGCGGCCGGTTCGAACGCCCCCTTCGGTGGCAGGGTCGCGCAGCGGCTCGAAGCTGACGACCTTGCGCCGGTAGCCGGGCGTGTCGGCATTGGCGATGTTCTCGGAGACATGGCGCAGCCGGTCGGCCTGGCTGCGCATGCCCGAGGCGGCGATCCCGAGGGCGGAGCTGAAATCGGTCATCTCGAACGGTCCCCCATGTCAGCGCCCGATGCTGGTGCGCAGGATGCCCATGGCCGAGCCATAGACCTGCAGCGCGCGGGAATGGGCGCGCTGCGCCTCGATCCCGCGGAGCATTTCCAGCTCGAGCGACACGGTGTTGCCATTGGGCGAGGCGGGCGTGCCCGCGTCGATCACGCGGGGCGGGCCGCTTTGGCCCTGCTGCAGGGCGCGCCAGGTTTCGGCGAACTCCGCGATGTCCTGCGCGCGGTAGCCGGGGGTGTCAGCATGGGCGATGTTCTGCGCGACCACGGCCTGCCGGGCGGCGGCGTGCTGCGCCCGGGCGGAGGCGAGGGCAAATATCTCGAGCCTGTCGAACATCGGGGCTTCTCCCACTGCGGCTACACGGATGCTTAAGGGTGATTCCTTTAGAAACCGTAAGGGAGGCGCCAAACGGCGCGGAGGCCGGAGGACCCGCCATGACACATGCCCCGTTCGACACGCTCCACGCGCAGCTGCGCGCGATCCATCCGGCCCGCAGCGTCGGCCATGTCACCGCGCTGGGGCGCGACCATGTCGCGGTCGCGGGGCTCGACCGGGTGGCGGCGCTGGGCGACCGCGTGCGCATCGGCGACGGGCTGATGGGCGAGATCCTGCGCCTTGACGGCGCGGGCTGCACCGTCATGCCCGAGGGCCCGCCCGAGGGGGTGCGGCTGGGCCTGCCGGTGACGCATCTGGGGCCCGCGACGCTTGCGCCGCATGACGGCTGGCTCGGCCGGGTGATCGACCCCGACGGGCAGCCGATGGACGGTCGCCCGCTCTTTCCCGGCCCGGTCGCGCGGCCGCTCGTCTCACCGCCGCCGCCGCCCGCCGCGCGTCGGGGCCTCGGGCCGCGGCTGGCCACGGGATTTGCCGTGTTCGATACGCTTCTGCCCATCGTGCGCGGCCAGCGGATCGGGCTGTTCGCGGGCTCCGGCGTGGGCAAGTCGCGGCTGATCGCGGCGCTGGCGCAGGGGATGGCGGCGGATGTCGTCGTGATCGGCCTGATCGGCGAGCGCGGGCGCGAGGTGCGCGATTTCCTCGCCGAGACGCTGGGTCCCGAGGGGCTGGCGCGTTCGGTGGTGATCGCGGCGACCTCGGACCGGCCCGCGCTGACCCGCGCGCGCGTGGCCTGGGCGATGATGACGGCGGCCGAGCATTTCCGCGACCGCGGGCGGCAGGTGCTGCTGCTGGCCGATTCGATCACCCGCTTCGCCGAGGCGCAGCGCGAGGTCGCGGCCGCCGCGGGCGACCCGTTCGGGCCCTCGGGCTTTCCGGCCTCGATGGCGCAGACGGTCATGGCGCTGGCCGAACGCGCGGGGCCGGGAGCCGACGGACAGGGCGACATCACCGCCGTCCTGTCGGTGCTGGTCGCGGGGTCGGACATGGAGGGGCCGGTCGCCGACGTGATGCGCGGCGTGCTCGACGGCCATGTCCTGCTCGACCGCGAGATCGCCGAGCGCGGGCGCTACCCGGCTATCGACCTGCTCCGCTCGGTCTCGCGCGCGCTGCCGGGTGCCGCCAGCGCCGAGGAGCTGCGCCTGATCGGGCGCGCGCGGCAGTTGATGGGGGCCTATGACCGGTCCGAGATGATGATCCGCGCGGGGCTTTATGCGCCCGGCAGCGATCCGGTGACGGATGCGGCGGTCACCGTCCATGCGGCGCTCGACGCCTTCGTGGGGGCGCGGGCTGGGGATCGGATCGGCGACAGTTTCGAGACGTTGTCGGGCATTCTCGAGACCGCGGAGCCGGGCAAGGGTGCCGCCGCGGCGCGGCTGCGGGCGGTGCCCTGACGGGCCCGGCAGGAGCGGCTCAGACCGCGCCGCCCAGAAGGACCAGCGCGGCATAGCCCGGCGTGAGTGGCGAGGGGCCCGAGGCCGCCTCGGACTTCAGCGTGAAGACGCGGATCAGGTCCTCGACCCTGTCGGGGTCGGAGAATTGCGCGACCTCGGACTGGCCGAGGGTTCGCTCCGCGGCCTGCCGGAAGGCGCTGACCTGCCGGTCGATGTCGAGTGTCCCGATCGAGGCGGGCAGGCCCAGCGCCGTCTCGAAGACCTTGCGCAGGGGCGGCGTGCCGAGGACCGAAAGCCAGGCGGTCGTGTCGGTGGTCCGGCGCGCCGTCAGCTCGCCAAGCTCGCGCTGCGCGGTCAAGGCAAGGCGCATCGTCTCGTCCTGCGCGCCGACCGCTTCCTCGAAGGACTGCCGGGTGAAGCGCGCAAGCATCCGGTCGGCGAAGCCGGGCAGCCCGGTTTTCGGCGGCAGCGGGCCGCCGAAGCCGAAGGCCTCGGCGAAATTGCGGTAGCGCTTGTCGGCGAGGCGGTTGGCCAGCGCGCCGCTGTCGGTCGTGCCCTGCTCCAGCAGGGTGCGGATGAAGGCGCGGTTCGGCAGGTCCTGTTGCAGGCCGTAAGCGCCGAGGGCGACGCGCAGCAGGCGGTAATCCGACACCAGCGCCTCCGGCGTGGTGACGCTGGCGATGGTGTCGCGGAAATAGGCCGTCTCTCGCGCCTCGACGGGACTTGCGGCGAAACGGTCGACTTGCGCAGGCAGGCTTTGCGACAGGAAGCGCCAGCCCGCGTAGCCGCCGAGGGGCAGGAGCGGTTGCACCGCTACCCGTCCCGCGATGCGATCAGGCGCTCTTCGCGCGGTAGAAGGCTGCGCAGCGCCTTGAGCGATTGGTAGACCTGGTCCTCGGACAGGAACTGGGTCGCGCGGGCGATCTGCGCCCGGCTGTCGGGGTCGGTGAAGACCTGGCTCAACTGTTCCATCCCGCGCAGGATCTGGGTCCGGGCGTCCGACAGTTCCACATCGCCCGACAGGACCAGCTGGGCGATGTAGCAGACCCGCCTGACCGGTGTCGTCACCTGCTCGGGGTGGATCGCGTCGCGCAGCCGCAGGATGCTGGCGTTCGGCGTCACGATCGACAGCCGCGCGCGGCGGTCGCCGTTCTCGATCACCGCACCGTTGATCAGGACCCGCTCGCGCGGGCCGAGTTTCAGGACAAGGCCGCTCATGATGTGCCCGCCATGCCGTCGAGGCCGCGCATCACGGCGCGGTTGACGTCCACGAGCGCGGCCAGCGCCGCCGGGTCCCTGAGGGCCGCGCGGCTTTGCTCGAGCGAGAACTCGGCAAGGTAGAAGAGCCCCGCGCGCAGCGGCTGGGGCAGGCCGTTGCCCTCGGTGGCGAGGTCGGTGGCCAGCGTCGTCCAGAGGCGGCGGTTGTCATGCAGGGCGGCGGCGCGTTGCGGCAGTGGCGTGTCCGGCGCAAGGGCGCGGGCAAGCGCCGCGGTGATCCGCTCGAAGGCGGTGTATTCGTGGCTTCGCGGGGTGCCGACGGGGGCAGCCGCGGCGGCATAGGCGGATCGGGCGAGGGTGGTTGCGGTCACGGCGGTATTCCTTCTGGACGCGGCGCGGCGGCGGCGGCGGGACGGCGTGCGGAGATCCCGGCGGGCACGGGGCCCACCGGGATCGCGTCGGATCAGCGGAACAGCGCGAGGATGTTCTGCGGCGCCTGGTTGGCGATGGAGAGCGACTGCGTCGCCAGCTGCTGCTGCACCTGCAGCGCCTGCAGACGGGCCGAGGCCTCCTCCATGTCGGCGTCCACCAGGGTGCCGATCCCGGCCTTCAGGCTGTCCATCAGTTTCGAGACGAAGTTCGACTGCGTCTCGATCCGGCCTTCGGCGGAACCGAAGGCCGCCGCCGAGTCGATCGAGTTCTGGATCAGCGTCTCGATGTTGTCGAGCGCGGCATCCGCCCCGGCATCGGTCGTCGCGTCGATGTTGTCGAGCCCGAAGAGCCCGCCCGAGGCGACCCCGCCCTCCTGCCCGGCATCCGACAGGCTCATCGTGGCCCCGGCGGTGGCATCGCTGCCGTCGTAATCGACGAGCACCTTCCATTCGTCGGTCGTCGCGTCCTGCACCACGCGGGTCGACACGCCCGTCTCGGCGCCGTTGTCGATGGCGGTCTTCAGGCCGCGGGCGACATCGGCCATGTTTTCGCCCTTGCCGGCGATGTAGTCGTAATCGTTGCCATTGACCGTGATCCGGTAACTGTCGCCCTCGTTCACCTTGGCGGCGTTGGACAGCACCACCTCCTCGGCGCGGTAGACCAGCGTGGCGTTGCCGGTGCCGGTCGCGGCGGTGGCATCATCGGCGCTGTTGCCGTTGTTGGTGACGGCGACGGTGTTGGTGCTGCCCGAATCCCAGCTGACCGCGAAATTGTCGAAGCTGTTGGTGTTGGCCAGTTCCAGCACCGCGCCCGATCCGCCCGCGGCGATGCCGGTCAGCCCGGCCTGGTTGATCTGCGACCTCAGCGCGCCCACCGTCGTGGCCGCATCGGTGTCGAAGGCCTGGGTGAAGGTGGTGCCGTTCAGCGTGACGACGAGGTTGTCGGTGGCGCTGCCCGCGAAGGTCAGTTCCAGGTCGTTCGCCGCCCCGGTCGAATCGATCGACGCCGCGCTGGAGGTGATGTTGCCGGCCAGCGAATCACCGTTGCCGTAGGTCCCCGCCGTGGTGGTCAGATCCTGCCGGGCCACGGTGATGTTGGCCGCCGTCACCGTCCCGTCGCCGGACCGTTCGAGCGACGACAGGATGTTCACGTCATCGGTGCCCTTCACGAGGTTCAGCCCGTTGAACTGAGCCGCGTTCACCACCGAGGAGATCTGATCGCGCAGCGCGACGATGTCGGTCTGGATCTTGGCGCGGTCGACGTTCTCTTCCTGCGCGGCGACGACCTTGCCCTTGATCTCGGTCAGAAGGTCGGTGACCGTCTCGGCCGCGTTGCGGGCCACGGCAACGGTCGACTCGCCCAGGCTGAGGCTGTCGGCGATGCCCTTGAACCCCTTGACGTCGGATTCCATCACCTTCGAGATGGCCCAGACCGCCGAGTTGTCGCGGGCCGTGGCGACCGATTTGCCGGTCGAGATCTCGCCCTGCGTCTTTTGCAGGTTGGAGTTGACCGATTTCAGGGTCTGCAGCGCGACCATGGCGCTGTTGTTGGTCAGAATGCTGGACATTCGGGTCCCTTTCCTTGGTTCTGTCACGGCGTCCCTTCGACGCCATTGCGATCCGGGCCGCAGCCGGCCCCCGTGACGCGTCCTTCTGACACCGGCCCCCGATCTGTCGGGGCACATCACCCGTTCGGGCGTGATGGCACCCTGTCGCCGAAAGATTGAAGAATGCGCTAACCCGCCGTGCGTCTTGCGTCGGATTTTAGGGGTTTCAGCGCCGGGAGAGGGTCGCACCCATCGGCACGCCGCCATGTTGCCTGCCCCGCGCGTCATAGGTCATCAGGGCAGGGGTCGCACCGCCGCCCCTGCGGGCGCGGACCTGATCGAGGCCGGATCTTGCGGCCGCGAGCAGGCGGGCGTTCCGCGCGGCGAGTGCGGCGATGGCCTGGAGGTCGTCGCGCGACAGACCGGCGGCGGGCAGGCGGCTCGCGGCCTGCGACAGGCGCGCCTCCGCCCCGTCGAGCGCGGCGAAGTCACCGGCAAGCAGCGCGCGGCGCTGTGCCTCCATCACGCTGGTGATCTCGCGCAGGGCGGCGGAGGCGCGTGCCATGGCTCACCCCTCCTGCACGCGGGCGAGCGCGTGGACCAGCGATTCGGCTAGGCCGATGCCCCCCCGCGCCGCCAGCGCCCGCGCGTGTTCCGTTCGCAGAAGCGAGGCGAATTGCGCCTCGCCCGCGCCACCGCCGAACGCGCCGCGGCTTTCGCCGAAGCCCGCGTGTTTCAGCATTTCCGCAAGGAAACTCGCCTCGAGCTCCTGTGCGACGGCGGCGAGCGCGGCGTCGCCCTCGCCCCTGTCGGGCGGGGCGAACGGGCCGGAAACGGGGCCAACGGGCGAAAGCGTCATGAGATGCCTCGAATTGTGACGATTTTCCCGAGGCTGACAGGGCGGCGTAAAGAAATCGTAAGGAGTGTTGCGGCAAGACGGGGGCCAGATCACGAGATGGACAGCCAGAATGGATGACCTGTTCCAGTTGGCGGCCGGAGGAGCCCGGCTTTCGGGCCGCCCGCCGCCCGATACGGCCCGACACGGCGGCCTGCCCGGTTTCCTTGCGGCCTTCGAGGCTGCCGGGACGGGGGCCTCGGCGGCTGCGCGCGGGGCCCCGGACGCGATGCCCGACGCGGCATCGGAGCGGGGCACCGCCGCGGCGACAGCCGGGGGCGTGCAGGTGCCGGGGTCGTTGCCCGTCACCGCCGACGGCGGTGTTCAGCGAGGTGCTTTTCCGGGAACGGCAGCCGCGCAAACCCGGATCGGCGCGGCCTTTTCCGAGGGGGCGCCGGGCGATACGGCCTTTGCCATGCCCGGCGCTGTCGTGCTGCCTGCCGGGCCCGCGGATGCCCTGTCGCCCATCGGCCGCCCGGCGGACGTGCAGACCGGGGAACCGGTCGAGGCGGCCGTGGACCGGCGGGAGGATGCGCCGGTCACCGGGCCGGAACAGGTGGGGCATCTCGCCGTTTCGATGACGCTGACGCCCGGACCGGCTGAGCCGGATGTTGCCCCCTCGCCGATCCCGCTTGCCGGGATGGGCGGCGCGATCCGCGCCGGTGCCGAGGTCGCGCAAGGCGCACGCCCGCGTGGCGCGGCGGTGGTCGGGCCGATGGTTCTGGCCGGTAGCGGAGTGCGGTCAGTGCCCGTCAGGGGGCTGTCGCAGGGCTTGCCCAAGGGGGATGCCGATGCGGCACCGGTTGTCGGCGCGCCCGCGTCGCCGAAGGTGGCCAAGGGCGGCACCGGCTTGGCGCAAGCGCCCCTTGCCCCACCGCAAGCCCCCCTTGCCCCACCGCAGGGCCCGGTTTCGGGCCATGCCGTCATCGCGCCGGGCGGTGCGGGCCCGGACACCGCCGGGCCACCGGTCGCAGGGGCGGGCGGGGCCAGCGCCCTGGCCATGCCCTCGCCCATTGCTGGCGCGGTGCCGGTCGCACGCAACGGCATGATCCTCGCGGGGCCGCCGACGGCAGCCGCGGCACCCCCGCCCTTGCCCGCCGGTCCGCTTGGTTCGACCTTGCCCGACACGGGGTCCCAGCCGCCGATAACGGTGCCGCAGGCACCCACATGGCCGCGTATCGGCGCGGAAAGGCCGGCGTCGCCACCCGCCGACGCGTCCCCGCCCCTGCAGGGCACGGCCCTTCGGGTGATCGGCCCCGGTCAGCCCGGCCGCCCTCCGCACCCTGACACCGCGGCGGGCAAGGCGCGCGGGCCGCACCCGGTCTTGCCGCAGCCGCCCGTCCTGTCGAGCAGGCGCGAGGCGCAGCCGGACACCCGCCCGAAGGCCGAACCACCCGCCCCCGTGACGGTCGCGGCCCCTGTGGCGGGCGGCCCTGATGGATCGCCACGCGCGTCCGGTTCAGTGCCCGGTCTTGTCCCGCTACCCGCGTCCGCGGTGAACGTCTCGGCCGGGGGCGCGGCTCCCGCGATCGCGGGCGGGGATGCCGCATTGCGCATGGGACCAATGGAGGGCCTCCGCGCGGCCCACGACGCCCGTGCGACCGCCACCGATGCGCCCGCAGGTGCCGCGCCCGTGGCTGCGCTGGGGCCGACATCGGTGCCGCCGCCTGGCGACGGGGCCCCGCGCCGTCCGATCCTCCCCGCCGAGGGCGCATCGCTTCCCGACCCGGCTGGGGCCGCGGCTTTGCCCGGACGACAGCCGTTCGGCCCGGTGTCAGGGCCAATGTCCGGCCCGGTGTCCGGCCCGGTGTCCGGCCCGGTGTCAGAGCCAGCGTCCGCCCCGATCTTCGCTCCAACACCCTCTCCGCCGCCTGCCAAGGGCGTGGCCCCGGCCATCCTGCGGGGGGATGGCGCGCCGCTGGTCGGGGGGGAGGACGGCAGCCCGTTTGCCCCTGCCCCAACGGCCGAGCTTAGGGGCCCGGTCGCGGTCATGCCGCCGCCCGGCCCGGCCCATGCCATGCCCGGCCCGGCCTTGGCGCAGGGCATGGCGCGGCAGCTGTCGCAGGCGCTGGTCGAGCGGCAGGGGGCCGAGGGCGTTCTGGAGATCGCGCTCGATCCGCCCGAACTGGGGCGCGTCCGGCTGAGTTTCGCCGAAGCCGGCGGTGCCCTGACGCTCGCCATCACCGCGGACCGGCCCGAAACCGCCGAGCTGATGCGCCGCCACCTGCAGCTTCTGACGCAGGAGTTCCAGCGCGCGGGCCTCGATGCGCCGAGCGTCGATATCTCGGACCGCCATGGCGGCACACGGCAGGAGGGGCGGGACGCCGCCCCCGGTGCGCCCACGCGGGACCAGCCCGGCCGGACCGCCGCCGATCCGGGCCCTGCTCCGGGCCCTTCCGGGGCCCGACCTAGGCCGCAAGACGGAAGCGGCCTTGACTTGCGGCTGTAGCCGCCCCTGCGAAAGGCCCCTTGATGGACATCCCTCAGACCCCGACCGCCACCACCGACAGGACCGCCAGCGCCAGCGCCAGCGCCGACGCGGGCACGATCAGCGCCGATTTCGAGACCTTCCTGCGGCTTCTCACCACGCAGATGCAGCACCAGGACCCGCTCAACCCGATGGAGTCGACCGAGTTCGCCAGCCAGCTGGCCCAGTTCTCGGGCGTCGAGCAGCAGGTGCGCAGCAACGACCTTCTGACCGGGCTGCAGCGCGGGCTTGCCACGCTTGGCATGGGGCAGCTCGGCGGCTGGATCGGGATGGAGGCGCGGGCCGAGATGCCGGTCAATTTCGACGGACAGGAGGTGAGCCTGTCGGCCGCGCCCCATGCCCTTGCCGACCGGGTGGAGCTGATCGTGCGCAACGAGCGCGGCGAGATCGTGCAGGAGCTGCCGCTCGCGCCCGGCCAGGACAGGGTCACCTGGACCGGGACCGGCACGGATGGCGCGGCGGTGCTGCCGGGGCTTTACAGTTTCGCAATCCGCAGCTGGTCGGGCGCGGATATGCTGGAGGAGCGCGGCGCGATGGTCTACGCCACCGTCGAGGAAGCCGCGCTGGTCGATGGCGAGATCTGGCTGACCATGCAGGATGGTGTCTCGATCCCCTCGGGCGATGTCATGGGCCTGCGCGGTGCGGCGCGCTGACGCCCGTTTCAGACAAATGCCAGAAGCACCGCCACCCCGAGCCCGACGGCCACCCCGGCCAGCCCGATCCCGATCCGCTCGGCCCAGGGCGAGCGGCGCTCGGCCCGCGGCGGATTGGCCTGTGCCAACAGCGCGCGCTCGGCCAGCGCGGGCAAGCGGGGGCCGAAGCGCGCGAGGATGCGCGCGGTGTTGTAAAGGTCGCGCACCGCGGCCTTGGGGCCGATGTTTTCCTTGATGTATTCCTCGACCACGGGGCGGGCGACGGTCCAGATGTTGATCTCGGGATCGAGCGAGCGGGCCACGCCCTCGACCACCACCATGGTGCGTTGCAGCAGGATCAGCTCGGTCCGCGTCTCCATCCCGAAGCGTTCGGTCACCTCGAAGAGATAGGCCAGAAGCCGCGCCATCGAGATGCGGCTGGCATCCATGCCGAAGATCGGCTCACCGACCGAGCGCAGCGCCTGCGCGAACTCGTCGATGTCGCGGTCGGCGGGCACGTAGCCTGCTTCGAAATGCACCTCGGCGACGCGGCGGTAATCCTTGCGGATGAAGCCCATCAGGATCTCGGCGTAGACGCGGCGGGTGTAGGCGTCGAGCCGCCCCATGATGCCGAAATCCAGCGCCACGAGATCGCCGTTCGGCGCGACCTTGAGGTTGCCCTGGTGCATGTCGGCGTGGAAGAACCCGTCGCGCAGCGCATGGCGCAGGAACATCTGCAGCACCCGCTCGCCCAGCGCGCGGCGGTCGTGACCCATGGCGTCGATGGTGGCGAGATCGGACAGGGTCGTGCCCGTCACCCATTCCAGCGTCATCATGCGCCGCGACGAAAGGAACCACTCGACCTGCGGCACGACGAAGCCCGGATCGTCCTTGGTCTTGGCGTGGAACTCGCCGCAGGCCGAGGCCTCGATCCGCAGGTCCAGCTCCTGCATCACGACGCCCTCGAAATGCGCGATCACGTCGCGCGGGCGCAACCGGCGCGAGGCGGGCGAGAGCGTCTCGACGAACCAGGCGATCAGGTAGAAGGCGTCGATATCCTTGCGGAAGGCACGCTCGATGCCGGGGCGCAGGATCTTGACCGCCACCTCGCGGCCGTCCTCGACCAGCCGCGCATGGTGCACCTGCGCGATGGAGGCGGCGGCGACGGGTTCGGAGAACTCGGAAAACACCGCCTCGAGCGGTTTTTCCATCTCGCTTGCGACGACGCGCGCGGCCTCGGCCCGCGGGAAGGGGGGCAGCTTGTCCTGCAGAACCTGCAGTTGCAGCGCCATCTCGTGTCCGACCACGTCGGGCCGGGTCGAGAGGATCTGGCCGAACTTGATATAGGCCGGCCCTAGCGCGGTCAGCGCGCGGGGCACGGGCGGCGTGCTCGGGTCGCCGCGCAGGCCGAGCCATTTGAACGGCCAGCCCAGAACGCGGGCCGCGATGCGGATCGAGCGCGGTGCCTCGAGCGCCTCGAGCACGGCACCCATGGCGCCCGTCCGCTCGAAGGTGGCGCCGGTGCGCACCAGCCGCCAGATGTTGTGGGGGCCCTTCACCTCAGATCTTCCAGCCCGAATGCAGCGCGGCGATCCCCAGCGACAGGTTGCGGTAGCTGACCTGTTCGAAGCCCGCGGTGCGGATCATCGTGGCGAATGTCTCCTGGTCCGGGAAGCGGCGGATCGATTCGACGAGATACTGGTAGCTGTCGCGGTCGCCCGCGATCACCTGCCCCATGCGGGGGATCACGTTGAAGGAATAGAGATCGTAGAGCTTTTGCAGCCCGTCATTGGGCAGCTGGCTGAACTCCAGCACCATCAGCCGCCCGCCGGGGCGCAGCACGCGGAACGCCTCGGACAGCGCGTCGGGAATGCGGGTCACGTTGCGGATGCCGAAGCTGATCGTGTAGCGGTCAAATGTGTTGTCCTCGAAAGGCAGCGCCATGGCGTCGCCCACGATCCACTCGAGCTTGTCGGCCATCTGAGCGGCCTCGGCCCGCTTCTGCCCCTCGACCAGCATCGATTCGGTCATGTCGAGCACGGTGGCCGAGGCCCCCGGCGCGCGCTTTAGGAAGCGGAAGGCGACATCGCCCGTTCCCCCGGCCACGTCCAGCAGGCGCTGTCCGGCGCGCGGGGCGAGCCAATCCATCATCGCGTCCTTCCAGACGCGGTGGATGCCGACGCTCATCACGTCGTTCATGATGTCGTATTTCGAGGCCACATTGGTGAAGACGCCATGGACGAGCCCGGCCTTCTCGGTCTCGTCGACCTCCTGGTAGCCGAAATGGGTCGTCCGCCCGGTCGTGTCTTCGGCCATGGGGCTTGTCCTTTTTACTGGTCGCCCCTTCTTATAAGGGCCGCTCCGGGCGTTACAACGCCGCCCGCATCATAGGAAAGCCCGCCTTGCCCGAACTTCCAGAAGTCGAGACAGTCCGTCGCGGCCTTGCGCCCGTGCTGGAGGGCGCGCGGATCGCGCGGGCACAGGTGAACCGGCCGGACCTGCGCTGGCCCTTTCCCGAGCGCATGGCCGAGCGGCTGACCGGCGCGCGCATCGAGCAGCTGAGGCGGCGGTCGAAATACATCCTGGCCGATCTCGACACGGGCGAGACCCTGATCGTTCACTTGGGCATGTCGGGGCGGATGATCGTCTCGGGCGGGGAGGCCAACCGGGACATGCTGGCGCAGTTCCATCACCTCCACCCCGCGCCCGAGAAGCACGACCATGTCGTGATCGACACCGAGGCGGGCGCGCGCGTGACCTTCAACGACGCAAGGCGTTTCGGTGCGATGGACCTCTGTGCGACCGAGGCGCTGGAGGGGCATTGGCTGATGAAGGGGATCGGGCCGGAGCCGCTGGGAAATGGCTTTGACGGCCCCTATCTCGTGGCGGCCTTTCGCGGGCGGCGGACGCCGGTGAAATCCGCGCTTCTGGATCAGAAGATCGTGGCGGGCCTTGGCAACATCTACGTCTGCGAGGCGCTGCATCGTGCGGGCATCTCGCCCCTGCGCCACGCGGGCCGGATCGCCGCGCCCCGAGTCGCCGCCCTGGTGCCGGTGATCCGCGATGTGTTGACCGAGGCAATAGCTGCCGGTGGGTCATCCTTGCGCGACTACCGGCAGGCGGATGGCGAACTGGGGTATTTTCAACACACCTTCCGGGTCTACGGCCGCGAGGGGGAGCCCTGCCAAACGCCCGGCTGCCAAGGCAAAATCCGCCGAACGGTGCAATCGGGGCGGTCGAGCTTCCATTGCCCGGCGTGTCAAAGATAGCTTGAAACCGGCGGTCGTGCTGCTAACCCTCCGCCCCTGAGCAACAGCCGGAGACCCCGCGCCCATGGCCTACGAGACCCTGATCGTCGAGATCGAAGACCACATCGCGCTCATCAAGCTGAACCGTCCCGATGCGCTGAATGCCCTGAACGGGCAACTTCTGGGCGAGTTGGCGAAGGCGCTGAAATCGGCCGACGAGAACGACAAGGTCCGCTGCATCGTGCTGACCGGCTCGGACAAGGCCTTTGCCGCGGGCGCCGACATCAAGGAGATGAGCGAGAAGAGCTTCGTCGATGTCTTCACCTCCGACATGTTCGGCGGCGAGGTCGAGACGATGCTGCGCGTGCGCAAGCCGATCATCGCCGCCGTCGCGGGCTACGCGCTGGGCGGGGGCTGCGAACTGGCGATGATGTGCGATTTCATCATCGCGGCGGATACCGCCAAGTTCGGCCAGCCCGAGATCAACCTTGGCGTCGTGGCGGGCATCGGCGGCACGCAGCGCCTGACGCGCTTCGTGGGCAAGTCCAAGTCGATGGACATGCACCTGACCGGGCGCTTCATGAATGCGGAAGAGGCCGAACGCTCCGGCCTTGTCAGCCGCGTGGTGCCCGCGAAGAAGCTGATGGACGAGGCGATGGGCGCTGCGGCGAAGATCGCCGAGAAATCCATGATCGCCACCATGGCCGTGAAAGAGGCGGTGAACCGCAGCTACGAGATGCCGCTGCGCGAGGGGCTGCTCTATGAGCGGCGGATGTTCCACGCGCTCTTCGCCACCGAGGATCAGAAGGAAGGCATGAGCGCCTTCCTCGAGAAGCGCGAGGCGCAGTTCCGCGACAAGTAAGCGTCGCGGACCCGCCGGGGCGGGCCCTACGCGATGTAGTGCAGCCGGTCGAAGCGCGCGCGCAGCGCGGCGGTGCGGGGCGCGATGGTCGTGGGATCGTTGGCGGCCAGCGCCTCGGCGATCAGGTCGGCCATAGGATCGACATCGGCGATGTCCACACCCCAGCGCACCAGTTCCGGCGTCCCGATCCTGAGCCCGTTCATGTCGCCCGGCACCTCGTCCAGCGGCAGGCCGATGCCGCAGGCGAGGAAGCCCGCCTTGCGCAGGGTCTTCGACGCCGCCTGACCGCCGCCATAACCCGCGGCGGCGATGGCGAACTGGTGGCTTTCGGTCGCCCCTCGGGCGGTTTCGAAGACCGGCAGCCCGCGCGCCTTGAGCGCGGTGGCGAGTGCCTTGGAAACCTCGATCATCTTGGCGGCATAGGCGCGGCCATGGGTCTTCCAGTCCAGCAGGGTCACCGCCAGCGCCGCCGATTTCGCGGCGTCGAAATTCGCCGTCATGCCGGGAAAGGCGATGTGGTCGAGCCGTTCGGCGAGGCTTGCGTCATTCGTCACGATCAGCCCGCCCGCCGGTCCGCCGAGGCTTTTGTAGGTGGACATGGTCATCAGGTGCGCCCCCTCGGCGAGCGGATCGGACCAGGCCTTGCCCGCGATGATCCCGCATTGATGGGCGGCGTCGAACATCAGCGTCGCGCCGATGCTGTCGGCGATCTGACGCACCGCACGCACGGGATGCTCGAAGAGGTTCAGCGACGCGCCCAGCGTGATCAGCTTCGGCCGCTCGCGCTCGGCCAGATCGGCCAAGGCGTCGACGTCGATGGAATAATCCTCGGGCGAGACCGGTGCGGGGACGGTGCGCAGACCGAAAAGCCCCGCGCAGCCCGCCGCGTGGTGGGTGACATGCCCGCCGACGCTGGCGGGCGGCGCGATGATCGTGTCGCCGGGTTTGCAGGTCGCCATGAAGGCGAAAAGATTGGCCAGCGCGCCGGAGGGCACGCGGATCTCGGCGAAGCGGGCGTCGAAGACCTCGGCCGCCAGTTCGGCGGCGATGACCTCGATCTCCTCGATGGCCTCGAGGCCCATCTCGTACTTGTCGCCGGGATAGCCGAGCGAGGGGCGCGAGCAGATGCCGGACGACAACAGCGCCTCGGCCCTCGGGTTCATCACGTTGGTCGCGGGGTTGAGGTTGAAACACTCCCGCTCGTGGATGCGGCGGTTCTCCTCGGCCAGCGCCTCGATCCGGGCGATGAGCGCGGCACTCTCGGCCCCGGCCGTCGCCGCGGCGATCTCGGTCACGCGATCCTCGCAGGTGTCGGGCACCCAGCCCCGCCGTTCCAGTTGCATCCCTGATCCTCCGGTTGCCGTCACCGCGATCCTGTCGCCGGGCCCCGCCATGTGCAAACGGCAATTGCATCCAGCGGCGAAAGCCGCTATGCGCCGCGCCAGACATGCGTGTGAGGCCCGCCTTGGCCAGAGTCGCCCGGTAGCGAACCCGGGGTCGGGATCTCCCGCGTGAACCGCATTTGTATAGACCCGACGAGACGAAAGAGACACGACATGGCCAATACGCCCCAGTCCAAGAAGCGCGCCCGCCAGGCCGAGCGCCGCTATGCCGTCAACAAGGCGCGCCGCTCGCGCATCCGCACCTACCTGCGCAAGGTCGAGGAGGCCCTCGCGGCCGGCGATCACGCCGTCGCTCAGGAAGCTCTCAAGGCCTGCCAGCCCGAGCTGATGCGCGGTGTGACCAAGGGTGTGTTGCACAAGAACACCGTCGCCCGGAAAATGTCGCGGCTGTCGTCGCGCGTGAAGGCGCTCAAGGCCTGATCCGTCGAAAATACCCGCATGAGTTGTGGGTTCGTGGGCGCTCCGAGGCCTCGGGGTGCCCCTTTGCATTTGAAAATGTCATTGAGTCTGAACGGGCTGTTCCCGGAGAAGGATTCGGGGTGCCTGTTCACATAACTGTCAAGTTCGAAGAGTCGTTGCAGCGGCACATGCCCATCCGCTAGCTTGTGAAGGCGATTCAGGCGCCTCTGGGGGGCGGTTCGAGGGGACAAGCACAAGGTCGGGCCGGGTAAGGCGGCAAAGGTCATGAAACTCATGATCCGAGCCTATAAACGGTGAACCGGTAGACGTTGTGTTAATGGTGCAACCGACGATTGTGTCGTCGGAATTGTCCATTTCTTGTTCCACGTCCGACTTCGGGATGCCCGTTTTGACGATCATGACAGCGTTCCGCAGGACCGGCACACGTGGTGGGCCGGAACGGGAATATCATGTCGTGTCGCAGGGCGGGAACTCGGCCGGATGCCGTTGCGGAACGGTTGGCTTGGGGATGCAGGTGTCGCAACGGGTCGTCATGGACGACTGATACTTGAGAATCGGGTCCGGCAAGGGACCATGCAGAACAAGCCGGAAAGGGCGCAGGAATGACGAACGAGACGTGGGGGCAGGTTCGGGGCGAACTGCTCAAGGCAGTTGGCGAAAACAATTTCACCGCCTGGATTGATCCCATCGTCTTCGACCGGCTCGATGACCGCACTGCGCGGTTTCACGTGCCCACGAATTTCTTCGGCTCGTGGGTGTCGCAGAATTTCGGCGACGTGATCCTGCGTCACCTGATCTCGGCCGGGGTGACGGTCGATCGGATCGAGTTCTCCGTGGGCCAGAGGCTTGCCGCACAGGCGGTCAATGCGAACGCTGCGCCGCAGACGAGGGAACCGGCGCAAGCCAGCGCCCCCGCGGCCGCGGCAGCCGCCCCGACGGCGCTTGCCTCCGCCCCGGCACCCTCGGCCCCCCTGCGCACCGGAAGCGCAGACCTGCCGGGCGCCACCCTGAACCCGGCCTACCGGTTCGAGGATTTCATCGTCGGAAAGCCCAACGAGCTGGCCCATGCAGCCGCCAAGCGCGTGGCCGAAGGGCGGGATGTCACCTTCAACCCCCTGTTCCTGTATGGCGGCGTCGGCCTTGGCAAAACGCACCTGATGCATGCCATCGCCTGGGAGCTGCGCGCCCGCTTTCCCGAGGCGCGCATCCTCTACCTCTCCGCCGAGCAGTTCATGTATCGCTTCGTTCGCGCGCTGCGCGAGCAGGACACGATGACCTTCAAGCAGATGTTCCGCTCGGTCGATGTTCTGATGGTCGATGACGTGCAGTTCATCGCCGGCAAGACCTCGACCCAGGAGGAATTCTTCCACACGTTCAACGCGCTGGTGGAAGAGGGCAAGCAGATCATCATCTCCGGCGACCGTGCGCCGGTGGACATGGAAGAGCTGGACACGCGCATCGCCTCGCGGCTGCAGTGCGGCCTTGTCGTGGACCTGCATCCGACCGATTACGAGCTGCGCCTCGGCGTGCTGCAGCACAAGGCCGAGCGCGCGATGGCCAAGAACCCGCAGATCCGCATCGCCGAAGGCGTGCTGGAGTTCATGGCGCAGCGCATTTCGACCAACATCCGCGTGGTCGAGGGGGCGCTGACCCGGCTCTTCGCCTTTGCCGACCTCGTGCGCCGCGAGATCACCATCGAGATGGTGCAGGATTGCCTGTCGGACATCCTGCGCTCGACCGACCGCAAGGTGACGCTGGACCAGATCATCAAGACCACCTGCGATTACTACAACATCCGGCAGGCCGATATCACCGGCTCCAGCCGGGCGCGGGCCGTGGCGCGGCCGCGGCAGATGGCGATGTACCTGTCCAAGACGCTGACCAGCCGCAGCTACCCCGAGATCGCCCGCAAGCTGGGCGGGCGGGATCACACCACCGTCCTTTACGGCGTGCGCAAGATCGAGGAACTGATGTCGGTCGACAGCCAGATCGCCGAGGATGCCGAGCTTCTGCGCCGGATGCTGGAAGCCTGAGACCGCGGTGCGGGCATGCAGGCCCCCGCGTGGGGGCTTGACGCCCGAGGCGCGCGCGGACACTCCTAGAAAAAACGGTTGTGCTGACGGGGGAGGCGGGTAGGCTCGCGGCCCCCGCACTTGTCGGAGCCAGGGCAATGAAACTCTCGATCGAGCGCGCCACGCTGTTGCGCGCTGTCTCTCAGGCGCAGTCTGTCGTGGAACGGCGCAACACCATTCCGATCCTCGCCAACGTCCTGATCGAGGCCGAGGGCGACACCGTCAGCTTTCGCGCAACCGATCTCGACATCGAGGTGGTCGACAAGGCCCCGGCGATGGTGGAACGCGCGGGTGCGACCACCGTCTCGGCGGTGACCCTGCACGAGATCGTGCGCAAGCTGCCCGACGGCGCGCTGGTCTCCCTGAGCGAGGACAGCGCCCATGGCCGCCTGACGGTGCAGGCGGGGCGGTCGAATTTCCAGCTGGCGACGCTGCCGCGCGAGGATTTCCCGGTCATGACGGCGACCGAGTATTCCGCCAACTTCTCCTGCCCCGCGCCGGTGTTGCGGCGGCTGTTCGACAAGTCGAAATTCGCCATCTCGACCGAAGAGACGCGGTATTACCTCAACGGCGTCTATTTCCACGTCGCCGAGGGCGAGACCGGCCCGGTTCTGCGTGCCGTGGCGACCGACGGTCACCGACTGGCCCGCATCGACGCGGCGCTGCCGCAGGGCGCCGAGAAGATGCCGGGCGTGATCGTGCCCCGCAAGACGGTGGGCGAGATGCGCAAGCTTCTCGACGATGACGAGGCGCAGATCGCGGTGTCGGTCAGCGAGACCAAGATCCGCTTTGCCACGCCCGAGATCACGCTGACCTCCAAGGTCATCGACGGCACCTTCCCCGATTACGCGCGCGTCATCCCGACGAACAACACCCGCCGGATGGAGGTTGACGCCTCGGATTTCGCCAAGGCGGTGGACCGCGTGGCGACGGTCAGCTCGGAACGCTCGCGCGCGGTGAAGATGGCGCTCGACGAGGATCGGCTGGTCCTGTCGGTGAACGCGCCGGATGCGGGCAATGCCGAGGAAGAGCTGGCCGTGGCCTATGGCGACGACCGGCTGGAGATCGGCTTCAACGCGAAATACCTGCTCGAGATCGCCAGCCAGGTGGACCGCGAGAACGCGGTCTTCATGTTCTCCTCGCCCGGCGAGCCGACGCTGATGCGCGAGGGCAATGATACGTCCGCGATCTATGTCGTGATGCCGATGCGGGTGTGAGGCGGGCGGAAAACCTGCGTTTTCCGTGCCGCGAAACTGCAGTTTCGCGTTTGGGAAAACTTCAGTTTTCCCACCCGTTTTCCTGCAGGAAAACGCGGCCATGACCCCCCATGTTGCAACCCTGACCCTGTCGCATTTCCGCAGCCACCGCCGCGCGCGGCTGGCGCTCGACGGGCGGCCCGTGGCGCTGCATGGCCCCAACGGTGCAGGCAAGACCAACCTGATGGAGGCGGTCTCGCTCCTCTCGCCGGGTCGCGGGCTGCGGCGCGCCACCGCCGAGGAGATCATCCGCCGCCCCGAGGCGATCGGCTGGAAGATCACCGCCGAGATCGCAGGCCCGGGCCTTGGCCACGAGGTCGAGCTGACCGCCGAGCCGGGCCAGCCGCGCACGACCCGGATCGACGGCAAGACCGCGCCCCAAACCGCGCTGGCGCGGCTGCTCAGGATCGTCTGGCTGGTGCCCGCGCAGGATCGGCTCTGGATCGAGGGGGCGGACGGGCGCAGGCGGTTCCTCGACCGGATCGCGCTCAGTTTCCTGCCCGACCATGCCGAGGTCGCGCTGGCCTATGAAAAGGCCATGCGCGAGCGGAACCGGCTGCTCAAGGACCAGGTGACGGACGCGCGCTGGTACACCGCGCTCGAGGCGCAGATGGCCGAGGCCGGGGCCGCGATCACCGCCAACCGCCGCGACGCCATCGCGCGGATCACCGCGGCGCAGGAAGGGGCGGCAACGGCCTTTCCCGCCGCCGCGCTGGTGCTGGAGACCGACGAGTTGACCACGCCCGAGGATTACGCCGCCGCCTTCGCCGAAAGCCGCGGGCGCGACATGGCGGCGGGGCGGGCGCTCATCGGGCCGCATCGTGCCGACCTTGCCGCCACCTATGTCGACAAGGCGATGCCCGCCGCGCAATGCTCGACCGGGGAACAGAAGGCGCTGCTGATCTCGTTGGTGCTGGCCAATGCCCGCGCGCTCAAGGCGGAAACCGGGGCCGCGCCGCTGGTGCTGCTGGACGAGGTGGCCGCCCATCTGGATGCGGGCCGCCGCGCGGCGCTGTTCGACGAGATCTGCGCGCTGGGGGCGCAGGCCTGGATGACCGGCACGGGGCCGGAGCTTTTCATGGAACTGGGCACGCGGGCGCAGTATGTGGCGGTCGCCGAGACCGGCGGGGCCAGCGAGGCCCGTCTCCTCTGACCGGGTGCCCCGATGACTGTCACCGTCGAACAACTCGCTCTCTACGCCGCCGCCATGGCGGGGCTTTGGATCATTCCCGGCCCGGTCTGGGTCGCGCTGACCGCCCGGGCGCTCTCGGGCGGCATGGCGGGAGCCTGGCCGCTGGCCGTGGGGGTGGCGCTGGGCGACCTGATCTGGCCGCTTTGCGCGATCCTCGGCCTGGCCTGGGTGCTGTCGCTGTACGGCGATGCGCTGGCGGTGATGCGCTGGATCGCGGCGGCGGTGTTCATCGTGATGGGCCTGTTGCTGTTCCGCGCGCCCGCCAAGACGCCCGGCACCGACAGCCGGATGACGCGGCCGGGGCTTTGGGCCGGGTTCTCGGTGGGTGTGGCCGCCGTGATCGGCAACCCCAAGGCGATCCTGTTCTACATGGGCTTCCTGCCCGGCTTCTTCGATCTGACCCGGATCACCGCGCCCGACATCGCCGCCATCCTCGCCATTTCCGCGGTCGTGCCGCTTCTGGGCAACCTCGGGCTGGCGCTGTTCCTCGACCGGGCGCGGCGGCTGTTGCAAAGCCCCGCGGCGATCCGCAGGCTCAACATCGGCTCGGGCGTGTTGCTGATCGGGGTGGGGGTGGCGATCCCCTTTGTCTGAGGCCGCAAGGGGTTCGGGGTCTGCCTTGGCGGAACGCCTAAATCTTGTGTCTGTGGCGTGACATTCCCCCCCTCGGGGGGTATAAATCCGCGACAAAGAACAGGCAGATCACCCCATGGCAGACCAGCCCAAGGCACCCGAAGAATACGGCGCCGATTCCATCAAGGTTCTCAAAGGCTTGGAGGCGGTTCGCAAGCGCCCCGGCATGTATATCGGTGACACCGACGACGGCTCGGGCCTGCATCACATGGTCTACGAGGTCGTGGACAACGGCATCGACGAGGCGCTGGCCGGTCACGCCGACGCGGTGACGGTCACCCTGCACCCCGACGACAGCGTTTCGGTCAGCGACAACGGGCGCGGCATCCCCGTCGGCATCCACGAGGAAGAGGGCGTGAGCGCGGCCGAGGTCATCATGACCCAGCTGCACGCAGGCGGGAAATTCGACCAGAATTCCTACAAGGTCTCGGGCGGTCTGCACGGCGTGGGCGTGTCGGTGGTGAACGCGCTGTCCGACTGGCTCGACCTGCGCATCTGGCGCGACGGCAAGGAGCATCACGCCCGCTTCGAGCGCGGCGATACGGTCAAGCACCTTGAGGTGGTCGGCGACAGCGGCGGGCGCACGGGGACCGAGGTGCGTTTCCTCGCCTCTACCACGACTTTCTCGAACCTCGACTACAGCTTCAAGACGCTGGAAAACCGCCTGCGCGAGCTGGCTTTCCTGAACTCCGGCGTGAAGATCGTGCTCGAGGACCTGCGCCACCCCGAACCTGTCCGGGTCGAGATGGCATACGAGGGCGGCGTGCGCGAGTTCGTGAAATACCTCGACCGCTCCAAGACCCCGATGATGTCCGACCCGATCTATGTCGAGGGCGAAAAGGACGGCATCGGCGTCGAGGTCGCAATGTGGTGGAACGACAGCTACAACGAGATGGTGCTGCCCTTCACCAACAACATCCCGCAGCGCGATGGCGGCACGCATATGGCGGGCTTCCGCGGTGCGCTGACGCGGACGATCAACCTGTATGCGCAGTCGTCGGGCATTGCCAAGCGCGAGAAGGTGAATTTCACCGGCGACGACGCGCGCGAGGGGCTGACCTGTGTCCTGTCGGTCAAGGTGCCCGACCCCAAGTTCAGCTCGCAGACCAAGGACAAGCTGGTCTCCTCCGAGGTGCGCCCGGCGGTCGAGGGGCTTGTGAACGAGAAGCTGGCCGAGTGGTTCGAGGAACATCCGCAAGAGGCGCGGATGATCGTCGGCAAGATCATCGAGGCCGCATTGGCGCGCGAGGCGGCGCGCAAGGCGCGCGAGCTGACGCGGCGCAAGAACCCGATGGACGTGGCGTCCCTGCCCGGCAAGCTGGCGGATTGCCAGGAAAAGGACCCGGCGAAATCCGAGCTGTTCCTTGTCGAGGGCGACAGCGCCGGCGGCTCGGCCAAGCAGGGCCGGAGCCGGCACAACCAGGCGGTTCTGCCGCTGCGCGGCAAGATCCTGAACGTCGAGCGCGCGCGCTTCGACCGGATGCTGGGCAGCCAGGAGATCGGCACGCTGATCACCGCGCTGGGCACGGGCATCGGGCGCGACGAGTTCAACATCGACAAGCTGCGTTACCACAAGATCGTCATCATGACCGACGCCGACGTGGACGGCGCGCATATCCGGACGCTGCTTCTGACCTTCTTCTTCCGGCAGATGCCGCAGATCATCGAGGGGGGGTATCTCTATATCGCGCAGCCGCCGCTCTACAAGGTGAGCCGCGGCAAGTCCGAGGTCTACATCAAGGACCAGGTGGGCCTCGAGGATTACCTGATTTCGCAGGGGATCGAAGGCGCGGTCCTGCGCCTGCCCAATGGCGAAGAGATCGCCGGCAAGGACCTTGCCCGCGTGGTCGAGGCTGCGCGCAGCTTCAAGCGCATCCTCGATGCCTTCCCGACGCTCTACCCCCGCCACATCCTCGAACAGGCGGCCATCGCGGGGGCGTTCGATCCGGGCCGGGCCGATGCCGACCTGCAGCGCGTCGCCGACGAGGTGGCGCAGCGTCTGGACCTTGTCGCGCTGGAATACGAGCGCGGCTGGCAGGGCCGGATCACGCAGGATCACGGCATCCGCCTGAGCCGCGTGCTGCGCGGGGTCGAGGAGATCCGCACCCTCGACGGCGCGGTCCTGCGCTCGGGCGAGGCGCGGAAACTGTCCGAGGTCAGCCGCGAGAGCCGCACGGTTTACGTTGATCCGGCGCGGCTTGCCCGCAAGGACCGCGAGCAGTTGATCCACGGCCCGACCGAACTGTTGACCGCCATCCTCGAGGAGGGGGCCAAGGGCCAGCAGATGCAGCGTTACAAGGGGCTGGGCGAGATGAACCCCAACCAGCTGTGGGAAACCACGCTGGACCCCGACGCGCGGACGCTGCTGCAGGTCAAGGTCGACGACCTCGCCGAGGCGGACGACATCTTCACCAAGTTGATGGGCGACGTGGTCGAGCCGCGACGCGAGTTCATCCAGGCCAACGCGCTGAGCGTCGAGAATCTCGACTTCTGACCGGGCACCCGCGCGGGTGCCGCATCCGGCCGTGGGCGGGACTGCCCCGACCCACGGCCCCATAAGCCGATAACATCGTCTGACCCTGTCCCGCGCGGCCTGTCAAAGCCGCGCGCGGGACGTCTCGTCTGTTGGCTGATGAATTCGAAAAATCCGTTTCAAAACAAGTTTCTGCGTCCGTGTCATCGGATAGCGGTGGCCCGACATCGCCTGTCGTTTCGCTGAAATTGCCTGACATCGGCGGTTGGGGTGACGGTCTGGTCATCGGCTCACGGGGCGCAGCGCCCCAAGCGGGCCGCACCCACCGAGACACCAAGACGCAACACGACACATTCCCACGAAAGGACCAAGACGATGACCATTTCGATCCTCAAGACCGCGGCTGCCTCCCTCGCTCTCGTCACCGCGCTGTCGGCCCCGGCCTTCGCCACCTGCAACACCGCCTATACCGAGCAGTGGGGCGGCGGAAACGGCATCGCCATCGGGCAGAGCGGGTTCTGCAACGGTGCCTCCGTGATCCAGGACGGCTGGGGCAATACCACGATCTCGTCGACCGACGGCGCGTTCAACACCACCGCGATCGGCCAGTCGGGCTGGCACAACACGGTGACCTCGAACCAGTCGGGATGGAACAACGCCAACGGCGTCGCGCAGTTCGGGGCGCATAACGCGGCCACCATCTCGACCGACGGCGCCAACAATGCGGTCGGCGTGATCCAGGTCGGCAACGGCAACACCGCCACCGCCCATTCCGCGGGCAACGGCAACGTCACGCTCATCATCCAGGACTGACCCGCCCGGTCGCCCATCCGGGGGCGGGGCCCCTCCTCCCGTCCGCCCCCGGCCTCACCGCCAACCGAAAGGATCAACCGATGGTCTTCACCGCCCCCAGGATCGCCCTTGCCTCCGGCCTTGCGGCCCTTGCGCTGGGATGCACCGCATTGGCCGAGCAGGCCGACGCACCCGAGACCGGCCCCCTGAGCTGTTCGGTCGAGGCCACCAGCCGCAACGGCCTGCTGACGCTGGAAGGGCTTGTCACGAGCGATACCGCCCTGAGCGGCCAGTATCACCTCCGCGTGGAACGCGGCGGCACGCTGATGAACCAGGGCGGCGGCTTTCGCCTGACCCCCGGCACCGAGGCACGCCTCGGGCAGGTCACGCTCAACGGTCCCGCCCAAGGCCTCGACGTCGAGCTGACGCTCGAGGTCGACGGCAAGACGCATCGCTGCCCGGTCGATCTCTGACCGGACAGCGCCCCAAGCCACCTACCCCCCTATCCCGAAAGGATCACTGCCATGTTCCGCAAGACGCTTCTGACCGCCGCCCTCGTCGCCGCCACCGCCCTTCCCGCCGCGGCCGGCGGCACCCTGAGCCTCAGCCTCAACGCCGCGAATGCCGACGAGGCGCGGGCGATCCGCGCGGGCCTCGCGCTCTACCAGATCGCGAGGGGTGTCGAGAGCGGCGCTTTCGTCCACCAGGACGGTTCGTTCAACGGCGCAGCCATCGCGCAGGTCGCCGGTGGCGGGTCGGTCGGTGTCATCCACCAGGAGGGCAACGGCCATGCCGCGACGCTCGACCAGCAGGGCTACGGCCAGGCGCATGGCATCTTCCAGTTCGGCAACGGCGCGCGTGCCAATGTCGTGCAGACCGGTCACGGCCAGACGGGCCTGACCTTCCAGTTCGGCTTCGACTGATCCCCGTCGAAGACCGGAACGGGCGCCCGGCCATTCTTTTCACTGGTCCCACCCCGGTCGGGCGTCCGACCCCGTTCCCGCACCTGCCCCCGGTCCCCCAACCGGGGGCCTTTTTCGTCAGGCCAGCGCCCTGAGCGTGGCCGCGGTCGCGTCGTCCATCGGAAAGAACAGCTCGATCCGCAGATCCTCGAGCAGCAGGTCCTCCGGGGTGCCGAACTGCGCCAATGTCGAGAAGAGCGACAGCCGGGTTTCCCCGAGCCGCAGGGTCACCGGCACCACCGGCCCGGTGGATGTGCCGCGGGGGGATGGCACCTGCGCCAGATGCGCGGCGGCGGCATCGAGGCGGGCCACCCCGCCGCGCGCGGCGCTTTCGAGCCGCAGCCGCGTGGCCGTGTGCTGCGCGACCTCGGGCCAGTTCTCGACCAGAGGGGGCAGCGCGTCGGACAGCATCAGCTCGAGGAAGCTGCCGCCTTCGGACAGGCCCAGCCGACCGAACAGTGCCGCGGCTGCCGGGTTCAGCCGCAGCACCGTCCAATCGGCATCGACGGCGAGGCCGGGAAAGGGCGCGTGGCTGGCCAGCATCCGCTCGACGGCGTGGCGGATCGGCATCATCTCGGCGTCGTTCCAGTCGCGCGAGGCATAGGCGGCGGCAAAGCCCGCGCGCGTCAGCATCTGGTTGCGCGCATCGAGCGGCAGCGCCATCGCCGCGCCCAGCCGCCCGATCATCTCGGCGCTGGGACGCGCGCGCCCGGTTTCGAGGAAGGAGATATGACGCGCCGACACCCCGGCCTCGAGCGCGAGCTCGAGCTGCGACAGGCGGCGGGCCTGCCGCCAGAAGCGGAGCGTTTCGGCGAACTTGCTCATGCCCGAGCCTTACCACGCCCGCGCGGCCGCGTCGCTTACCTGCAAGGTAATTGCGGCGATGACCTGAGCCGGGCGAGGTGGGAGGCGTCCATCGCTGAACAAGGAACCCCGGCCATGACCCTCCAGACCCAGAAACGCTGGCTTCGCGTCAGCGCCCTCGTGATCGGCGGCTTCGCGCCCTTCCTGCTGCTGGCGACCATCCCCGCCACGGCAGGCCCGGCCGAGTGGGTGATCGACCTTCTGGGCCTGCCGCTCGACGGAACCGTCAGCCTCGCCTCGCCCGAGGCGCGCTTTCTCTGCGGTCTGATGGCAGGCTTCCTTGCGGGGTGGGCGGCGACCGTGTGGCTTCTGTCCGGCGCGCCCTTCGATGCCGCGCCCGAGGCGGTGCGCCGCGCGGTGGTCGGCGGGGCGCTGTTGTGGTTCGTCATCGACAGCGCGGGGTCCATCCTGTCCGGCCATCCCTCGAACGCGGTGTTCAACATCGCGGTGCTGGCGCTGGCAGTCGGCCCGCTGTGGCGCCGCGCCGATGCCTAACCCAGCCCGCCCGGCCCGTCGCGCAGGATGACCGGAACGATCAGGTCCTCCTCGTCGGTCAGGTGGCGGTCGATCAGCCGCTCGAGGCCGGCCAACCCGTCGCGCAGTGCGCCCGCCCCGGTCTTGGGGTCCGGCCCCGAGACGCCGCGGATCGCGCCGTTCGCCTGCTCGACGAACCGCGAAAGGATGCCGTCGAGCGCGTGGTGGTCGCTGTCCAGCAGGTCGAAGCCGCGGGCGATGCGCGCCTCGCGGTCGCGCAGGATCGGGAAATAATGGTGATCCTCGATCTGGTGGTGCCCGTGAAGCTGGTTCACGAACAGCCCGCCGTAGCGCCCGATCCCCTGCGCGAACCCCTGCGGGTCGCGGTTGCCGTCGAGAAACCCCTCGGTCTCGCGGGTCATGTGCTCCATCAGCTGACGGAACATCATGTGCCGTTCGAGCCAGAAGCTCACGAGGCCCCGGAACTGCGGATGCGCGGCCCAGCCGTCTCGGGGATACTCCGCAAGGAGAATGCGCAGCGCCTCGGGCAGGCCGGAGCGGGTGTCGAGGGAAAGCTCTGTCATGCCGTCACAGTTAGCCCCCGCCCGGTCGGGGGGCAATGCAAAGCGCGACGCCCGGATCAGCCGAGGCGGCGCAGCGCCTCGATCGTGGCGTCGACCGAGCCGCCGTTGCGGTCCATGATCGACCCCACCTCGGAGCGTTCCGAGATCACCAGCGAGACGCCCTCGATCAACATGTCGATGAACAGCGGGCTGCCCGAGCGGTCCCAGACGCGGAAACGCACCTCGAAGGGTGCGCGGCCGGGGATGCGGACGTTCGAGATCACCTCGATGAAGCGCCCTCCGTCCTGCGCCCCCTCCACCGCGACGGTGCCGCCGATGAACTCGCGGAAGCGGCGTCCGTATTTGCGCGCCATGTAGCCGCGGAACGCATCGGCAAAGGCCGAAAGCTGCGCCCGGCTGGCCGAGCGCGCGGGAGGACCGAGCACCGATTGCGCGATCGTGGGCATGTCGCCGTAGCGGCCCATCATCCGCTCGAAATCGCGGATCATCGCGGCTTCGGACTGTCCCGAGTTGATGATGCGCGTGATCTCGGCCGCGACCTGCTCGACCAGCCCCGAGGCCGTGGCGGTGGTCAGCGCCGCGGCACCGCGCGGCACAAGCGGCAGCGCCAGCCCGGCAAGGGCGGTTGTCACGAGGGTTCGGCGGGTCGGTCGGATGTCACTGGGCATAGGCGTCGATATAGGGGTCCGAATAGGGATCTGAAATGGCGTCCGCGTAAGGGTCGGCGTAAGGATCTGCGTAGGGGTCTGCATAAGGGTCTGCGTAGGGGTCGGCATCGAGGCCATCGGCCGCCCCGTCCGTCCGGTAGCCCAGCCTCGGCCCGCCCAGCTCGAACCGCCGGTTCTGCAGGTAGAGCGAGCGCAGCTGCGCGTAGCTGTCGGCGCTGTCACGCAGAACACTGTCGATCAGTTCGCCGTTGTCGTGACGGTCCCCGAACCGGCCGAGCACGCCCACCGCCGTGGCATAGGGCCGGTCGGCCTCGGGCAGGACATGGCGCAGCGGGTTCAGCGCGGTGTCGATCACTATCCCGAAGCTGTCGCGCGTCGTCGAGGGGCCGAGAACCGGAAGCATCACGAAATCGCCCTCGGGAAGGCCCCAGACATGCAGGGTTTCGCCGAAATCCGTCTCGCGCGGCTCGAGGCCGAGGGCGGTCGCCGGATCGAAGAGGCCGCCAAGCCCGACGGTGGAATTCACAAGGAACCGCAAGGTGTTGTGGCTCGCCTGCCCGATGCGGACCTGCAGCAGGTTGTTCACGATATGCGATGGCTGCGACAGGTTCGCGGCGACATTGCCGACACCGCGGCGCAGCGGTTCGGGCACGACCGATCCGTAACCCTCCGAGGCCGGGCCGACCAGCGCGCGGTCGAGCGACAGGTTGAACCGGTGAACCGCGCGGTTCTGCGCCTCGTCCGCGTCGCGGATGCTGTCGCCGGGCGGCAGGGCCGCCGGTCCGCAGGCGGTCAGCAGCGCCAGCAGGGCCGCGGGCATGACGGCAGACAAGACGGCGGTCAGCCGGTGGATGCGGCGGATGAGGGGCACGGCAGCTTCCCCGTTGGTTCGTGAACGTGCAGGCGACGGGGGCCGGGCGAAACCGGATGGAAAGGCTTCGGACGGCATCTAGTCACCGGGGTCTTGTGTTTGTTAGACGTGTCCGGGCGGGCCGGAGTCAAGGGCCGCCCCCGGGCCATGCCCGATTTGTACGAGTTGTTCGAGGACGATTGCCGCGATGTCTCGCCGTTCCGGGGTTGGCCCCGATGACCTGACGCAGTTCCGCAGGCGCAACGCCTGGCTTTTGTGGTCGGTGGCCCTGTTCAGCATGGCGGTCAACGCGCTGATGCTGACCGGGCCGCTCTACATGCTGCAGGTCTATGACCGCGTCCTCGGCTCCCGCTCGGAGGAGACGCTGGTCGCGCTGACCGTGCTGATCGTCTTCCTGTTCCTGATGATGGGCGTTCTGGATTACGTCCGCGGCCGCGTCGCCGCGCGCTACGGGGCCCGCCTGCAGGAGGCGCTGGACGGCCGCATCTTCCGCGCCGCGCTGGCGCGGGCGCAGGGCACCGGCGAGCGGCAGACCGCGCTGCAGGATCTTGGCTCGGTGCAGCGAATCGCGGCTGCACCGGTCTTCATGGCGCTTTTCGATCTGCCCTGGACGCCGCTCTTCATCGCGGCGATCTTCCTGTTTCACCCCTGGCTCGGCTGGCTGGCTGTCGGCGGCGCGGCACTGCTCATCGTGATCACGCTGGTCAACCGCGCGCTGACGCGTGGGCCCATCGCCACCTCGGCGGCGGCCTCGCATCTCGCGGACCGCATGGCCGGCGAAATGCAGGCTGAGGCCGAGCTGATCCGCGCGCTGGGCATGCAGGGCAGCGCCTTTGCCCGCTGGCGTCGCCAACGCGCCGCGGCGCTGGCCGAGGGGATGCGCGCCGCCGACCGGGTCGGCGGGTTCACCGCCATGACCCGGACGCTGCGGCTGTTCCTGCAATCGGCGATCCTCGGCCTTGGCGCCTATCTCGTGCTGCAGGCCGAGATGACGGCGGGCGCGATGATCGCGGGCTCGATCCTGCTGGGCCGCGCGCTGGCACCGATCGAGCTGGCCATCGGCCAGTGGAGCGCGATTGCCGAGGCCGGACAGGGCTGGGGCCGCCTGCGGGCGCTGCTCGAAGCCGAGCGCGCGCCGCCGCCGCGCATGTCCCTGCCAAGGCCCAAGGCGCGGCTCGACGTGACGCAGCTGTCGGTCGTGCCACCGGGCGCGCGTGCGCCCACACTGCGCGGGGTCGGCTTCGCCGTCGAACCGGGGCAGGCGGTGGGCGTGATCGGCCCCTCGGGCTCGGGCAAGTCGACGCTGGCGCGCGCGGTCACCTCGGTCTGGTTGCCCGCGGCGGGGCAGATCCGCCTCGATGGCGCGACGCTGGACCAGTACGACCCCGACGAGCTGGGGCTGCACATCGGTTACCTGCCGCAGGCGGTGACGCTGTTCGAGGGGACCATCGCCGAGAACATCGCCCGCCTGACCGAGACGCCCGATACCGACAAGGTCGTTGCGGCGGCCCGTGCCGCGGCGGCGCACGAGATGATCCTGAACCTGCCCGAAGGCTACGAGACCCGCGTCTCGGGCCTTGGGGCGCGGCTGTCGGGGGGGCAGATCCAGCGCATCGGGCTGGCCCGCGCGCTGTACGGCGATCCGGTGCTTCTGGTGCTGGACGAGCCGAACTCGGCGCTCGACAACGACGGCTCCGTCGCGCTGAACAAGGCGGTGCAGGAGATCAAGGCCGACGGCCGCGCGGTGCTGATCATGGCGCATCGCCCCTCGGCGATCCGCGAATGCGACCGGCTCCTGGTGCTGTCGGGCGGCGTGCCCGTGATGTTCGGCCCGACGCAGGAGGTGTTGCAGAAGACGCTGACCAATTACGCCGACATCCAGAGGACCGCGGCCCCCGGAGGTGTGTCATGAGCGCCCGCAACGATCCCGCACGCGCCTGGTCGGTGCGCGGTCCCCTGCTGACCGGGCTGGTCGCAATGTCACTGCTTCTGGGCGGTTTCGGCGGCTGGGCCGCGCTCAGCGAATTGTCGGGCGCGGTCATCGCCACCGGCCGCATCGAGGTGGAGCGCAACCGGCAGGCGATCCAGCACCCCGAGGGTGGCGTGGTGGCCGAGCTTCTGGTGGACGAGGGCGACCGGGTCGCGGCGGGGGAGGTGATCCTGCGCCTTGCCCCCGGCCAGTTGGCCCGCGACCGCGCCGTTGCGGCGGCGCAGCTTCACGAGGTGCGGCTGCGCCGCGCCCGGCTCGAGGCCGAGCGCGATGGCGCGTCCGAGGTCGGTTTCCCCCCCGATCTCGTGGCGCGCTCCACAGGCGAGGCCGAGCTGGCCGACCTGCTGCAGGGGCAGCGGAACCTGTTCGACGCCCGCGCCGAGACCTTCACGCGCGAAACCGCGCAGTTGCAGGGCCGCATCACCCAGATCGAGGCGCAGATCGCCGCCCTCGACGCGCAAGAGGCAGCCTTGGGCGAGCAACTGTCGCTGGTCGAGACCGACCTCGAGCGGCAGCAGGGGTTGCTTGACCGCGGCCTCGTGCAATCCGATCCGGTGTTGCGCCTGCAGCGCGACGCCGCGCAGTTGCGCGGATCGCTGGGCGAGCTGGAGGCCCGCCGAGCGGAGGCCGGCGAGCGCATCGTCGAGACCGGGCTTGCCATCCTTCAGCTCGACACCGCCCGCCGCGAACAGGCCATCGCGCAGCTACGCGAGATCCGCGTCACCGAGGAAGAGCTGCGCCAGCGCAGCGCCGATCTGGAGCGGCGCATCGCCGAGCTGGAGCTGCGCGCGCCGGTCGCGGGCCGCATCCTCGGGCTGCGGGTCTTCGGCCCGCAATCGGTCGTGCGCCCCGCCGATCCGGTCGCCTTCCTCGTGCCCGAGGGGCGGCCGCTGGTGATCACCGCGCAGGTGCCCGCGATCGACGTCGACCAGGTCTTCGTCGGGCAGGAGGTGACGCTGCGCTTCCCCGCCTTCGACATGCGCAACATGGCCGACCTGATGGGACAGGTCAGCCAGGTCTCGGCCGATGTCTTCACCGACGAGGGGTCGGGCCTGACCTTCTACCGGGCCGAGATCGTGCTGGACGAGGGCGAGATCGCCCGCCTTGCCCCGCGGCAGCTTTTGCCGGGCATGCCGGTGGAGGCCTATATCCGCACCGAGAACCGCACGCCGCTGGCCTATCTGCTGGAGCCCTTCACGGCCTATTTCGCCCGCGCCTTCCGGGAAAGTTGAGGGTTGCGGCCTCGGCGGGCCTTTTCCTTTCCCCGGCGCGCGGCTAGCTTTCGCCGCAACAGGGTTCGGGCAAAGGAAAACCGATATGGCCGGAGAGATCGACGCACGTTTGGCAGAGCTCGGGATCGAGTTGGACGCACCGCCGCCCGCACCGGGCGCGAATTACGTGCCCTATGCCGTCGCGGGCGACCTCGTTCACGTGTCGGGGCAGGTGCCGATGACCTCGGCGGGGCTGTCGACGCTGATCAAGGGCCGCCTTGGCGAGGACATGGAGATCGAGGCGGGCGCGGCCGCCGCGCGGCTGTGCGCGATGAACCTGCTGGCGCAGGTCAAGGCTGCCTGCGGCGGCGATCTCGACCGGCTGGTGCGGGTGGTGAAGCTGACCGGCTTCGTCAACTCCACCCCCGATTTCGGCGACCAGCCCAAGGTCGTGAACGGCGCGTCGGATTTCTTCGTCGAGGTGCTGGGCGACAAGGGGCGGCATGCCCGCTCGGCGGTCAGCGCGGGGGCCCTGCCCTTCGGCTGCGCGGTCGAGGTCGAGGGCATTTTCCAGATCCTCCCGGCCTGAGGCGACAGCATGGCGGAGCTTCCTCGATCCTTCACCGCGCGGCCCATCGCGCATCGCGCCCTGCATGATGCCGCGGGTGGTGTGATCGAGAACAGCCCGACGGCGATCCGGCGGGCGATGCAGGCGGGCTACGGCATCGAGCTGGACCTGCAACTCAGCTCGGACGGCGTGGCGATGGTGTTCCACGACGACACGCTCGACCGGCTGACGCAGACCACCGGCCCGGTCCGGGGCCGCACCGCGCGCGAACTGGGCGACCTGCGCCTCGGGGGCGGCGAGGATCACATCCCGACGCTGTCCGAGGTACTGGAGATGGTGGACGGGGCGGTGCCCCTCCTGCTGGAACTCAAGGACCAGTCCGGCGGGCTGGGGCAGGCCGAGGCCGAGCTCGAGCGTGCCGTGGCGATGGAGTTGGAGGGCTATGGCGGCGATGTCGCCGTGATGTCCTTCAACCCCTACATGATCGCGCAGATGCGCGACTTGGCCCCCGATGTGCCGCGCGGGTTGGTGACCTGCGGCTACATCCCCTCGCAATGGCCGCACCTGCCGCCCGAGACCTGCAGCGCGCTGCGCAGCATCGCACATTTCGGGCAGGTGGGCGCGCGGTTCATAAGCCACGACTGGACAGACCTCGGCAGCCCGCGGGTGGCCGAACTGAAGGCGCAGCGCGTCCCGATCCTGTGCTGGACGATCCGCAGCGCACAGGACGAGGCGCAGGCCCGGCGCGTCGCGGACAACGTGACGTTCGAGGATTACCTGCCGCCGCTCGACCCGCCGCGGGATTGACGCGCGCCCGGCGCGGCCCATCTGGTGCGACGTCCCCAACGAGAGGCCGGAGGCACGCGCGTGGACGGAAGCCAGCCCATCGAGATCGAAGTCCTGTCGTCGCTGTCGCAGATCGACGCCGCCGACTGGGATGCCTGCGCCTGCCCCGAGGCGGGTGATGGCGGGCGGCCCGACGATCCCTTTACCACGCACCGGTTCCTTTGGGCGCTGGAACAGTCGCGCTCGGTCGGCACCGGCACCGGCTGGGCCCCGCGGCACATCGTGGCCCGCGCCGAGGGGCAGGTGATCGCCGCAGCCCCGCTTTATGCCAAGGGGCACAGCCAGGGCGAATACATCTTCGATCACAACTGGGCCCACGCCTATGAGCGCGCGGGCGGGCGCTATTACCCCAAGCTTCAGATGGCCGTGCCCTTCACCCCCGCCACCGGGCGGCGCTTCCTGACGCGCCCTGGCTGGCGCGAGACGGGGATGGCCGCGCTGGTGCAGGGCGCGGTGCAACTGGCCGACGAGAACGAGCTGAGCTCGCTCCACATCACCTTCTGCACCGGGGAGGAGGCCGAGGCCGGGGCGAAAATGGGCCTGATGCCCCGCGCCAGCCAGCAGTTCCATTGGGAAAACGACGGCTACGCCGATTTCGACGGCTTCCTCGCCTCGCTCAGTTCGCGCAAGCGCAAGAACATCCGCAAGGAACGCGCCGAGGCGCAGGGCTTCGGCGGCGAGATCGTTGCGCTGACCGGTGACCAGATCAGGCCCGAGCATTGGGATGCCTTCTGGGTCTTCTACCAGGACACCGGCGCGCGGAAATGGGGGCAGCCCTATCTCACGCGGTCCTTCTTCGACCTCGCGCAGGACCGGCTGCGCGACGACATGCTCCTGGTGCTGGCGCTGCGCGACGGGCGGCCCGTGGCGGGCGCGCTGAATTTCATCGGGCGCGACGTGCTGTATGGCCGTTACTGGGGCTGCACCGAGCATCACCCCTGCCTGCATTTCGAACTGTGCTACTATCAGGCCATCGACTTCGCCATCGCCCAAGGCCTCTCGCGTGTCGAGGCGGGGGCGCAGGGGATGCACAAGCTCGCACGTGGCTACATGCCGGTGCAGACCCATTCGCTGCACTGGGTCCGCGACGCGGGCTTTGCCGAGGCCATCGCGCGCTACCTCGAGGCCGAGCGCGAGGCGATTGACGAGGAGATCGAGGTGATGACGGGCTACGGCCCGTTCAAACGGACCCAACTGGAGGAGCAGGACTGATGCAAGCGCAGAAGCTGGAAGGGGCGGACCTCGACAAGGCCGTCGCGGCACTGGCCGAGCATGGCTGGACCATGGTCGACGGGCGCGAGGCGATCACCAAGCGGTTCGTCTTCGGCGATTTCAACGAAGCCTTCGGCTGGATGACGCGGGTGGCGCTGGTGGCGGAACACATGAACCACCACCCCGAATGGTTCAATGTCTACAAGACGGTGGACGTGACCCTCGCCACCCATGATGTCGGGGGCCTGAGCAATCTCGACGTGGCGCTGGCGTCCAAGATGGACCGGCTGGCCGGGTAGGGACGTGTTGACAGGTCTCTGACGCTCCGGCTTCTTGGAATCACAAATTGTGATTTCAAGTTTCCGGTGCCCCGCGTGTCCGCCCAGCCGTCGATTCCCGTCTACCAGTTTCGCGGCTATCCGGTCGCCCTCGACAGTGACATCGCCGAGCGGTTCGGCACGAAGCGCCCGTTCAACCAGACGATCCGGCGCAACATAGACCGGTTTTCCGAGGATTTCGCCTTTCAGCTGACCACCGCCGAGTGGGAGGACTTGAAATCACAGAACGTGATTTCAAGCGGCCATGGCGGACTGCGAACGGCCCCTTGGGCCTTCACCGAACATGGTGTGGTCATCGCCGCGCAGACTTATCTCGAGACGGGCGAAGCGACAGGATTTCTCGAGACGCTTCGCACCCTCTCGGGCGAGTAGCCCTTGTCTCAGATCTGCTCGAGCAGCGTCTCGCCGGCCGAGATGTCGCAGGCGCCCGGCCCTTCCTCGACGTTCAGCACCTTCACGACGCCGTCCTCGGCATACATCGCGTAGCGGCGCGAGCGGTCGTAGAACCCGGCCGGTTCCGCCGTCCAGTTCATGCCGATGGCCTTGGTGAACTCCGCGCCCGCATCGCCGAGGAAGGTCAGCCCAGCCTCGGCTGCGCCGGTGTCCTTGGCCCAGGCGGCCATGACGAAGGGGTCGTTGACCGAAACGCAGATGATCTCGTCCACGCCCTTGGCGTCGAAATCACCCTTGGTGCGGATGAAGCTGGGAACATGCGCCGCGGAACAGGTGCGCGTGTAGGCGCCGGGCAGGCCGAAGATCACGACCTTGCGGCCCTTCAGCTTGTCGCTCATCTTCACGCCTTCCGGTCCTTCGGCACCGAAGATCAGGAGCGTGGCATCGGGCAGCGTGTCGCCGACGGAAATGGTCATCTTGGGGGTCCCCTTCGCTTGTGTATCCGTTCGCCCGCCATATAGGGTCCGCGCGACAGGCGGCCAACGCGAAAGGTGAGAGCGATGGAGAAGATTGTCGTGGTAGGTGCCGGGCAGGCGGGGGCGGCCTGCGTGGCCAAGCTGCGCGCCGAAGGCTTCGCGGGCCGGATCACGCTGATCGGCGAGGAACACGCGCCCCCCTACCAGCGCCCGCCTTTGTCCAAGGCCTACCTTCTGGGCGAGATGGCGCTGGAGCGTCTCTACCTCAGGCCCGAAAGCTACTACGCCGAGAACGGGATCGAGCTTTTGCTCAAGACCCGCGTTACCGGGATCGACCGCGAAGGCCGGCAGGTCAGGGCAGGCGATGCCGCCTACCCCTATGACGCGCTGGTTCTGGCCACGGGCTCGGTCCCGCGGCGTTTGCCCTCGTCCATCGGCGGCGACCTTGACGGGGTCCACACCGTCCGCACCTTGCGCGATGTGGACGCGATGGAACCCGGCATGCAGCCGGGCCGCCGCGCGCTGATCGTTGGGGGCGGCTACATCGGGCTCGAGGCCGCCGCGGTCGCCCGCAAGCGGGGGATGGAGGTGACGCTGATCGAGATGTCCGAGCGAATCCTCCAGCGTGTCGCCGCGCCCGAGACCTCGGACTATTTCCGCGCTTTGCACCGGTCGCACAATGTGGACATCCGCGAAGGCGTCGGCCTGACCTGCCTTGTGGGCGTCGATGGCCGCGTCACCGGCGCGATCTTCTCGGACGCGACCGAGCATCCCTTCGACATGGTGATCGTCGGCATCGGCATCACGCCCGCCACCACCCTGGCCGAGGCTGCGGGGCTGGCGATCGAGAACGGAATCCGGACCGATGGGCAGGGCCGCACGAGCGACCCGGCGATCTGGGCCGCGGGCGATTGCGCCAGCCTGCCCGACAAGGGCGACCGCATCCGGCTGGAAAGCGTGCCGAACGCCATCGACCAGGCCGAGGCGGTTGCGAAGAACATCCTCGGCGCGGGCGCGGATTACGTGCCGCAGCCGTGGTTCTGGTCCGACCAATACGACGTGAAGCTTCAGATCGCCGGGCTGAACACCGGCTATGACCGTGTCGTCGTCCGCGACGGCGGCGCGGCGCGGTCGCATTGGTATTACAAGGGCGAGACGCTGCTGGCCGTCGACGCGATGAACGACCCGCGCGGTTTCATGATCGGCAAGCGCCTGATCGAAGCGGGCAAGTCGCCCGCGCCCGAACTGGTGGGCGACGCGGAGGCGGATCTGAAGCCGCTGTTGAAGGGCTAGGCGCAGGTGCGGATCGTTGCGGGGCGTCTGAGGGGCAAGAAGCTGGCCGAGGTCGGCGCGGGCGATGCCGCGGCGCATCTGCGCCCCACGACCGACCGGGTCCGCGAGAGCCTGTTCAACGTCATTACCAGCGGCAAATACGGCGACCCGATCACGGGCGCGCGGGTGCTGGACCTGTTCGCGGGCACCGGCGCGCTGGGGCTCGAGGCACTCAGCCGCGGGGCGGCGCATGTGACCTTCGTCGATGACGGCACGGCGGCGCGCGCCTTGTTGCGCGAGAACGTGGCGCTGTGTTCCGCGCAGGGGGTGACCAAGGTCTTTCGCCGCGACGCGACCGACCTTGGGCCGGTGAAGGGCGCGGGTTTCGACCTCGTGTTCCTCGATCCGCCCTATGGGCGGGGGTTGGGTGAACGGGCCTTGGCCTCGGCGCTGGCAGGCGGCTGGATCGCGCCCGGCGCGCTGGTGGTCTGGGAAGACAGCGCGCCGCCCCTGCCGCCGCCGGGCCTGAGCCTGCTCGACCAGCGCAGCTACGGCGGCACGGTCATCACCCTGTTGCGACATGAGGCAAGCTGATGCGACCCGATCTTGTGATCTTCGATTGTGACGGCGTTCTCGTGGACAGCGAGACGGTCTCGAACCGCATCCTGTCCGAGAACCTCGCGCGGCACGGTCTGACGATGACGCTCGCGCAGACGATGGACACCTTCGTCGGCCGCAGCATGACCGGCGTGCAGGATATCGCCCGCGCGATGGGGGCCGACCTGCCTGCGGACTGGATCGACCTGATCTATGACGAGATCTACGCAGCCCTTCGCCAAGGCGTCGACGTGATCGCGGGCATCCCGGCGCTTCTGGACGCGCTTGATGCCGCAGGCATCCCCTATTGCGTCGCCTCGAACGGCAGCGACGAGAAGATGGACATCACCCTTGGCGCGACCGGGCTTGCCGCGCGGCTCGAGGGGCGGCGCTACTCGGCTCATGCGCTGGGCGTGTCCAAGCCCGACCCGGACCTGTTCCTGATCGCGGCGTCCCGGAACGGGGCCGACCCGTCACGCTGCCTTGTCATCGAGGACAGCCCCAGCGGCGCCATCGCCGCGCGGCGGGCCGGGATGGCCTGCCTTGGCTACGTGCCCGAGGGGCACGAGGATCGGCTGAGCGCCGAGGGCGCGACGGTCATCCGGCACATGGATGCCGTCGCGCCTCATATCGGGCTGACCCCGGCTCAGTCGGTGTAGGGGCCCGGCGCGCTGCCGGTTTCGGCTTCGACCGCCGCGCGGGCGGCCGCGACCAGGGCTGCACCGTCCAGACCGCGGGCATTCGCCTCGAGGATCCAGTCGGCGATCACCTGGTCCCCAAGCGCCGCGATCTCGGCGGTCAGCTCGGGCGACATCTCGGCGATCGTGTTGCCCGCCTCTTCCATCGCAAGCCGCCCCGCAGCGTCGCCGATGTCATGCGCACGGCCCGCCCAGGCCGAGGCCATCAGACCCGAATTCGCATCGATCACCGCGCGCAGATCGGGGGGCAGGCTTTCGTAACTGTCGCGGTTCATCGCCCAGAGGAAATAGAGGTTGTAGAGCGAATGATCCCCCGCCACGTCGGTGTGGCTTTCGGTCAGCTCGTCCAGCCGCAGCGACGGGGCCTGTTCCCAGGTGATCACGCCGCCGTCCACCACGCCGCGCGACAGCGCCTCGGGGAAGGCGGGGACGGGCATGCCGACTGGCGTCGCGCCAAGGCGCTCCAGCAGAAGCGTGGCGGCGCGCGACGGACCGCGAAGGCGCAGGCCGTTGAAATCCTCCAACGCCGCGATCGGCGGGGCCTGCAGGTGGATCAACCCGCGCCCGTGCATGTGAACGGCGACGACATGGACGTCGGCGAAATCGTCCATCAGGAAGTCTTGCGTGAAGGCCCAGGCCGCGCGGCTGGCTTCCTCGGCCGATTTCGTCGTCATGAAGGGCAGTTCCAGCGCCTCGGCCTCGGGGAAGCGGCCTGCCTGGTAGCCGGGGATGACCCAGCCTCCGTCGATCACGCCGTCGCGGATCAGGTCGTATTGATCGGGGGCCGCGCCGCCGAGCTGCATGAAGGGGAAGATCTCGACCGCGATGCGGCCGTTCGACTGTTCCTCGATCGCGTCGGCCCAGGGCTGCATGAAATGCGTGGGGTTGGCGGAGGCGGGCGAGACGAAATGCTGGAAGCGCAGCGTCACCTCCGGTTCGGCCTCTTGCGCCAGGGCGGCGGTGGAGAACGTCAGGCCCGCAAGGGCGGCGGTCAGGGTCTTAACGAAGGTCATTCGCGCCCCTCCTTCTGTCAGGTTCCGGGTGCTGCGCTGGTAGCGTCGCAGCCCGGTTCATGTAAGGGGTCGGTTTGACGCTGCAATAGGCGCGAGGTGGGGAATATCTTGTGGAAGGCCCCGCATGGCACCCCCGATCTGGCGTTCGAAGGCTTGTTAACGGCTTCTCAACATGGGACAGTCCATAAAAATCGAGCAAAAAACGAGAGACCGACAGGCCCCCATGCAGGACGCGACGACGCTTTTATCCTCCGTCTTCGGCTTCTCGGCCTTTCGCCCCGGCCAGGCCGAGATCGTCGAGGCGGTGGCGACGGGCCGCAACGTGCTGGCGATCATGCCGACCGGCGGGGGCAAGTCGCTCTGCTTCCAGCTGCCCGCGCTGATGCGCGAGGGGGTGACGGTGGTCATCTCGCCGCTCATCGCGCTGATGCGGGACCAGGTGCGGGGCCTGCGCGAGGCGGGCGTGGTCGCGGGCGCGCTGACCAGCGGCAACACGCCCGAGGAAACCGATGCCGTCTGGGAGGCGCTGGAGGACGGCAGCCTGAAACTGCTCTACATCGCGCCCGAGCGGCTGGCCTCTTCCGGCGCGGAGAGGATGCTGAAGCGCGCGGGCGTGTCCCTGATCGCGGTCGATGAGGCGCATTGCGTCAGCCAGTGGGGCCATGACTTCCGCCCCGATTACCTGCGCATCGGCGCGCTGCGCCGCGACCTTGGCGTGCCGCTGGCCGCTTTCACCGCGACCGCGGATGCCGAGACGCGGGTCGAGATCGTGGAACGCCTGTTCGACGGGGAGGCGCCCGAAAGCTTCCTGCGCGGCTTCGACCGGCCGAACCTGTCGCTTGCCTTCGAGGTGAAGCAGAACCCGCGGCAACAGATCCTAAGTTTCGCCGCCGCCCGCAAGGGGCAGTCGGGCATCGTCTATTGCGGCACCCGCGCCAAGACCGAAACGCTGGCCCAAGCGCTGCGCGAGGCGGGGCACACCGCCTGCCACTACCACGGCGGCATGGAGGCCGAGGATCGCCGCATCGTCGAGGGCCGTTTCGCCACCGAGGACGGGCTGATCGTGGTGGCGACCATCGCCTTCGGCATGGGCGTGGACAAGCCCGATATCCGCTGGGTCGCCCACGCCGACCTGCCCAAGTCGATCGAGGGCTATTACCAGGAGATCGGCCGCGCAGGCCGTGACGGCGCGCCCGCCGACACGATGACGCTGTTCGGGCCGGACGACATCCGCTTTCGCCGGTCCCAGATCGACGAGGGCCTTGCGCCGCCCGAGCGGAAGGAGGCCGACCATGCGCGGCTGAACGCGCTTCTGGGTCTGGCCGAGGCGCTGGGGTGCCGGCGGAAGGTGCTGCTTGGGTATTTCGGCGAGCAGGCGGAGCCTTGCGGGAATTGCGACCTTTGCGCCAATCCGCCCGATGTGTTCGATGCCACGACGCCGGTGCGCAAGGCGCTGTCGGCGATCCTGCGCACGGGCGAAAGCTTCGGCGCGGGGCATCTGATCGATATCCTGACCGGCACCGAGACCGACCGCATCCGCCAGCGCGGCCATGACCGCTTGCCGACCTACGGCGTCGGCACGGAATTCGACAAGCGCGGCTGGCAGGCCGTGTTCCGGCAGATGGCCGCCCATGACCTCGTGCGCCCCGATCCGGCGCGGCATGGCGCGCTCAGGATGACCGAGGCCGCGCGCCCCATCCTGCGCGGCGAGGCCGATATCACCTTGCGCCGCGACACCATCGCCAAGGCCCCGCGCCGCCCGCAGGTGAAGATGCTGGTCAGCGAAGAGGACGCGCCGCTTCTCTCGGCGCTCAAGGCCAAGCGCCGCGCGCTGGCGGAAGCCGCCAAGGTGCCCGCCTATGTCATCTTCACCGACAAGACCCTGATCGAGATGGCCGAGACGCGGCCTGCGACGCTTGACGCCATGGCGCGGATCGGCGGCGTGGGGGCGACCAAGCTCGAGAAATACGGCGCGGCCTTCCTGTCGGTCATCACCGGCGACCAGCCCGAGGATCAGCACCCGGCCCGCCGCAGGCTGGCAGGCCGCGACGCGGGCGCGCTTTATGACCGGCTGCTTGCCGTGCAGGCCGACCTGGCGCGGGGCGAGACGGGGACGGACAAGCCGATGACCTGCTCCTCGTCGCAGATCGCCAAGGTGGCCGAGGTCAAGCCGGGCGACCTGTCGTCGCTGACCCGGCTTCTGGGCGAACGCCACGCCGAGCGCTTCGGCGACGCCTTCCTCGAGGTTCTGCGCGAGGCGGGTTAACCGGTCTTTCGCTTTGCCTCCGGCAGCTTCGCCTCGCCGATGATCTTGGCCGGGCCGAGCGGCCGTTTCCTGTCGGTGTCGAGGTCCGGCAACCCCTCGCGCGAGAGCAGCACGGCGACCGACCTGAGCCCCGGCACATGGCTGCAGACGATCATCGTGGCCACCATGATCGGCACCGACAGGAACATCCCCGCGATGCCCCAGACCGACCCCCAGAAGGCCAGTGCCACGATGATCCCGAAGGTCGACAGGCGCAGCGCGCGGCCCATGAGCCAGGGGTCGATGATGTTGCCGTTGACGAACTGGATCAGGCCCACGGCAAGGAAAAAGCCCAGCGTCGGCCCTGGCTCGCCCAGTTGCACATAGGTCACCAGCGTCGCCAGAACGGTCGCCACGATGGAACCCACGTTGGGAATGTAGTTCAGGACGAAGGTGATCACCCCGATCGCCACCGCCAGCTCCAGCCCGAAGATCAGCGCCACGCCGTAGACCATCAGCCCGGTGATCGCGCTGACCACGGTCTTCACCAACAGGTAGTAATTCACCCGGTGCATGATCGTGCCGATGACGCGCTGGGCGTGGGCGGCCCGTTCGGGGTCGCCGCCCATCAGGCTTGTCAGCTTCACGTCGAACCAGAGCCGTTCCGCGAAGAGGAAACCGACGAACAGGATCACCAGAACGGTGCCCTGCATCAGCCCGCCCGCCTGCCCCGCCAGGGCGCGCAGGTAGCCCGAGACATCGACGCTGCGCATCGCGTCGGCGATGGCGGTTTCCACCTCGGGGCCCATCCAGGCGAAAAGGTCGGCCACCGCGGCGGGCACGCGTTCGGTATAGGTGAGCGTCGTCGAAAGGACCGTGTTGATCTGGGACAGGATCAGCGAACTGAGCATGAAAAGCCCGGTCGAGATCAGCAGCACGGCGGCAAGGCTTGCCAGCCAGTTGGGAATGCCGAGCGGTCCGGCCTTGATCCGCGAGATGAAGCTGATGGCATCGCTGGTCAGGCTGAAGACGATGATCGCCACCGCCAGCGAGGTCAGCATGAACCGCGCCTGCACCAGCAGGAACAGCACCACCGCCGCCGCGATGATGACAAGGGCGGCGGTTTGCAGCCGGGAGCGGCTCTCCGGCTTGGGGAGGGGGGATCGGTGGTCGGTCAAGGTTCGGTCCGGCGTCTGGGTCTGGCCGAGTGTGGAACGGCGCGCGCGCAATCTCAAGCGATGCGTGCGGCGCGTGCGGTCGGGTTGCCCCATGCGCCGGGCGGCGCTACCTGTCGGACCGACTGCCGCGCGTAAAGGAGCCGCCATGCTGACCGTGATCTCGCCCGCCAAGCGCCTCGACTGGTCCGAGCGTGACGTCGAGATGACCGCCCCCGCCTTCGGCGGCGATGCCGTGGCCCTGGCGCGCACCGCACGCGGGTTGAGCGAGGCGGAGCTGGGCAAGCTCATGGATATCTCGCCGACCCTCGCCAAGCTGAACGCCGAGCGGTTCCAACGCTTCGAAGAGACGCAGGACGATGTCCGCCCCGCCGCGCTGGCCTTTGCCGGCGACACCTACCAGGGGCTCGAGGCCGCCAGCCTAGATCCCGAGGACATGCGCTTTGCGCAGGAGCGGCTGCGCATCCTGTCGGGGCTCTACGGCATCCTGCGCCCGCTGGATGCGATCCAGCAATATCGCCTGGAAATGGGCAGCCGGTTGAAGACCGGCAAGGGGACCAACCTGTATGCCTATTGGGGCGACCGGCTGGCCCGCGCGCTGAACGAAGAGGCGGCGGGGCTGGGTGCCGAGACGCTGATCAACTGCGCCTCGGTCGAGTATTTCTCGGCGGTGGATGCCGAGGCGCTGACGCTTGACGTGATCACGCCCCAGTTCCTCGAGGACAAGCCGGGCGGCCCCAAGATCGTCAGCTTCTACGCCAAGAAGGCCCGCGGCGCGATGGCGCGTTTCATCATCCAGCGCCGCTTGACCGATCCCGCCGCGATCCTCGATTTCGACGTGGGCGGCTATGAATACGCCCCCGATCTCAGCGCGCCGGGCAAGCCTGCCTTCCTGCGCCGCGAGGCGGCGGCGAGCGCGGCCTAACCCAGCGTCAGGGTCGTTCCGACCATCACCAGCAACACCACGCTGAGGAACATCAGCGTGCTGCGCTCGGACTTGTCTTCGGGCGCGCGCAGCCAATGGCCGATCTGGCGCGGCACACTGCCGCCCGCCTCATGCGCGCGGCTGCGCCACAGCGAAACGGCCCGCAGCATCAGCGCGGCCCAGGCGATGAAGACAAGGCCCATCAGGACGGTCTGGATGATCTGCCCGGTGCTCATGGGTCGTCCTTTCGTGTCAACTTGTGCAGACACCATAGGGCCGAGCCGCCGAAGAAGGCAGTCCCGATGATCCCGATTTCCAGCGACGCAATGCCGCCGATCCCGTTGAACGCATAGGCCCCGATCAGCAGGGCCAGCCCCGCAAGGCTGATGGCGAGGCGCAGCTTGATCTCGCCGCGGGTGGGGCCGAACCTGCTCATGACGCGGCGGGCTTCGGCGACAGGCTCAGGCCGTCGGTGGCGACGACGGTCGGCCCGTCGAAGGCGGGCGCGACGGCGGCCAGCCAGTCGGCCTCGGTGATGCCGGGGTCGTCGGCGGGGATCAGGTGGTGCAGGACGAGCATTCCGACGTCGGCCGCGGCCGCGATGCGCGCGGCATCCACGGCCTCGGTATGGGAGCGCGTGATATGCGCCTTGAGCCGCGAGCCGTTGCCGGTGCGCGCAACCAGCCGGTCGACGCCGCGTTCCAGCATCGCCTCATGCACGAGGATGTCCGTGCCGCGGGCGAACTCCGCCAGCGGCGGGAAATACGCGGTGTCCGACGAGAAGGTGACCGACCAGTCGGGGCTGTCGAAACGCAGCGCGAAACAGTCGGTGACCGGCGGGTGATCGACGCGGAGCGCGCGCACCGATAGCCCATCGACCGCCAGCGGCCCCTCGGCATACTCCTCCACCTGCACAAGCGCGCGCAGGTCGGGGCGCCCTTCGTCATCGATCCGAAGGTCGATGTCGTAGCGCAGCGAGGCGACGAACCCGTCCCACACGGCCTGCGTGCCGGGTGGCCCGAAGACCTGCACCGGGGTCGCAAGGCCCGTGGTCCAGGCGGTGTGCAGGAGCGGTCCCAGTTCCAGCACATGATCCGAATGCAGATGCGTGATGAAGACCAGGTCGAGCGTCTTGAGGTTCACGCCCGCCTCGACCAGCCCCTTGGACACGCCCAGCCCGCAATCCACCACGCAGCGCCGCCCGCCGATCTCGAGCAGCGAGGCGGTGGGCATCGGCCCGCCGGGCCGGATCGCCGGGCCGCCCTTGGTGCCGAGCAGCACCAGCCTGTTCACCGTGTCCATCCCGCGCCCCCGCCCGCTTGTCCCTTGGCCAAGCCTACTTGCGCCCCGGCGTGCCGTCGAACTTCTTTTCGAGGCTCTCCCAGCAGTCGATGTAATCGTCCTGCAACGGTGCCTCGTGCGCGGCGAAGGCTGTCAGGTGCTGGGGAAAGCGGGTCTCGAACATGAAGGACATGGTGTTGTCGAGCTTGTGGGGCTTGAGCTCCGCGTTCGACGCGCCCTCGAAGGCATCGCGGTCCGGGCCGTGCGGCAACATCATGTTGTGAAGCGACATGCCGCCCGGCACGAATCCCCTCGGCTTGGCGTCATACTGGCCGTAGATGTTGCCCATCAGCTCGGACATGATGTTCTTGTGATACCATGGCGGGCGGAAGGTATCCTCGGCCACCAGCCAGCGTTCGCGGAACAGCACGAAGTCGATGTTCGCGGTGCCCGGCACACCCGAGGGCGCGGTGAGAACCGTGAAGATCGACGGATCGGGGTGATCGAACAGGATCGCGCCGACCGGGCAATAGGTGGTCAGGTCATACTTGTAGGGCGCGTAATTGCCGTGCCATGCCACCACGTCGAGCGGGCTTTGCCCGATCCGGGTCACGTGGAACTGACCGCACCACTTGATCGTCAGGCGCGAGGGCACCTCGCGGTCCTCGTAGGCGGCGACCGGCGCCTTGAAGTCGCGCGGATTGGCCAGGCAATTGGCCCCGATCGGGCCACGCCCCGGAAGCTCGAACTTCTGTCCGTAATTCTCGCAGACAAAGCCGCGGCAGGGCCCTTCCAGCACCTCGACCCGGTAGACGAGGCCACGGGGGAGGATGGCGATCTCCTGCGGTTGCAGGTCGATGATGCCCAGCTCGGTGCAGAAGCGCAGCCGCCCTTCCTGCGGGACGACCAGAAGCTCGCTGTCGGCGGAGTAGAAATACTCGTCCACCATCGAAGCGGTGACGAGGTAGACGTGGGCCGCCATCCCCACCTGCGTGTTCACGTCGCCCGCGGTGGTCATGGTGCGCATGCCGGTGAGCCATGTCAGGGGCGTGTCGGCCAGCGGCACCGGGTCCCAGCGGTATTGCCCGAGGCTGATGACATCGGGGTCCACGTTGGGCGCGGATTTCCAGTAGGGCAGGTCGATCTTGGTGTAGCGGGCCGAATGCTTGACCGAGGGGCGGATGCGGTAGGTCCAGGTCCGCTCGGGCGGGTTGGCGGTGAAAGCGGTGCCGGACAGCTGCTCGCCGTAGAGGCCGTAGTTGCATTTCTGCGGTGAATTCATCCCCTGCGGCAGCGCGCCCGGCAGCGCCTCGGTCTCGAAATCATTGGCAAAGCCGGGCATGTAGCCCTCGTGCGGGCCCGGCAGCGATGGTGCCTGGATCATCGGGCGGGGGGTGCTTTGCTCGGTCATCGCGGTCTCTCCTGCGGATCGGGGGCCGACATGCCACAGGAACGTTGAAAATGCAACGACCGAAGCGACGGACTGCGACACATGCAAAAAGGCCCGCCGAAGCGGGCCTGTCCGGGTGTCGGTATGCCGATGTCAGATCCCGATGAAAGGCTGCGCGATGCGCGGCAGCAGGCCCTGGAAGCGGAGCTTTGCGTCGGTGGCGATCAGGCAGATGCAATCCTCGCCCGGCTCGGCGACCGGCTGGTGGTCGACCTCCTGGTTGGCGACCTCAATGTCGCCGCGGGCATAGACGCCGTCTTCGTCGCGGAACGCGCCCTTGAGAACCAGCGTCATCTCCATCCCGTTATGCCCGTGCTGCGGCATCGCCTGCCCGGCAGGGATGTAGAGAAGCCGTGCGGTCACGCCATCCTCGGAACACAGGACGGCCTGCTTGGCCCCCATGCCGAGGCTCTTCCATTTCACGGCATCCTCGTCACCGCCGACGATCTCGCGCAGCGGCTTGGGAAACACGCCGTTTGACGGCTTGATCTTGGGCGTCGGCGCCATTCCGGCGATCTTGGCCAGCGTCTGTTCCAGGCTGTCCTCGCCGATATCGCATTCCTCCAGCTCGGACAGGACGGCACCGCCGACCTCTTCGAAACCGGCAAGGCGCGCGCGGGCGTCATCGCTGAGCGAGACATGGGTCGCCACGACGAGGTCGAACGCCTGCGGCAGGGCACCGGCGGCGTAGCCCATCAGCAGATCATCCGGGATATGATGACGAATTGCGGTCATCGGGTCTCCTCAACTCATTGCGTGGCGCAACCTTTCCAACGCCAACCTAATGCGGGACTTGATCGTGCCAAGGGGCAATCCGGTTTCGGCTGCGATTTCACTGTGCGTGAGGTCGCCGAAATAGGCACGTTCGATGAGCTCCCTTTGTTTCGGAGGGAGTTTGCGGATCGCATCCGCGAGCTTCGTCGATTCCTGGTGCAGCGCGATGACATCGGCCTGGTCCGGCTCCTGCTCGGGACCCCAGGGCAGCTCTTCGGGCTCGGGGCGGGCGTAGCGGCGCAACAGGTCGATCTTGCGATTGCGCGCAATCGTGAAGATCCACGTCGCAACCGAGGCCCGCGACGGATCATACATGTGCGCCTTGTGCCAGAGCGTGGCCATCACGTCCTGCATGCACTCCTCCGCGAGGCCTTGATCGGCCCCCGACTTGATGAGGAAGGCTTTCACCCGAGGCGCGAAGTGTCTGAACACCTCGGCAAAGGCCTTCTGATCTTGGTGTTGCGCAATGCTGACGATCCTCGCCACCCAATGCGCTTCGGTCTTGTCCATCACCGTCACGGTCTTGGCACGCCTTTCTTGCCGACGCAGCATCATGGGGTCCGGCAAGTTCCCCTGCAAGGCGTCAGCTGTCTGCTCAGCGTGGTCGTTCGGTGACAGCATACGCGGGTTACGGGATTCCCCCTAGACCGGATCAAAAATAAATTCTTTGATCTGGGAAGGTTTGAGGCGCGTAACCCTCAGGACTTGCCAAAGAGACGTTCCGAGGGAAAGACGCATGCCATTCGAACAGCCGGCCTCCGCGCCGAAACGTATCGCCGTGATCGGGGCCGGGATCTCGGGGATGGGGGCCGCCTACCACCTGGCCGACACCCATTCCGTCACCCTGTTCGAGGCCGAGCCGCGCCTTGGCGGCCATGCGCGCACGGTCGTGGCCGGCAAGCGGGGCGACCAGCCGGTCGACACCGGTTTCATCGTGTTCAACCGCGTGAACTACCCCAATCTCGTGAAACTGTTCGAGGCGCTGGACGTGCCGGTCGCCAAGTCCGACATGAGCTTCGCCGCTTCCATCGGCAACGGGCGGATCGAATACGGTCTGCGCAGCCTGCAGGCGCTCTTCGCGCAGAAGCGCAACCTGGCCAATCCGGGCTTCCTGCGGATGGTGCGCGACCTGATGACCTTCAACGCCCGCGCCGAAAGCGTGGCGAATGACAGCTCGGTCACGCTGGGCGAGCTGATGGACGAGATGGGCATGGGCCGCTGGTTCCGCGACTATTACCTGACGCCGATCTCGGGCGCGATCTGGTCGACGCCCAAGGAAGAGATCATGGATTTCCCCGCGCAGGCGCTGGTGCGGTTCTTCCGCAACCACCACCTGTTGCAGGCCACCGGCCAGCACCAGTGGTATACCGTTCAGGGCGGCTCCATCGAATATGTCACCCGGCTGGAACGCGCGATGGTGACCAAGGGCGTGGATATCCGCCTTGCCAGCCCCATCGAGACGGTCAAGCGTAGCGCGCTGGGCGTCGAGATCCTGCGCGAGGGCCATTGGGAGGTCTTCGACGAAGTCGTCTTCGCCACCCATTCCGACGACAGCCTGGCCATGCTGGCCGACCCCACGCCGACCGAAAGCGCCGCGCTGGGGGCCGTGCGCTACCAGCCCAACACCGCCGTGCTGCATGCCGACGCCCGCGCGATGCCCAAGCGGCGCGTCACCTGGTCGTCCTGGAACTACACCGAGCGCGAGGGGCACGAGGGCGGGCCGATCGACCTGACCTACTGGATGAACTGCCTGCAGCCGATCCCGGAAAGCGACCCGCTGTTCGTCACGCTGAACAGCCGCGCACCCATCGACGAGCGTTTGATCTATGACACGGCGGAGTTCCGTCACCCGGTCTATGACCTTGCTGCATTGGCGGCACAGGGAACGGTCAGGGCGATGAACGGACAAAACAACACGTGGTTCTGCGGGGCCTGGATGAAGAACGGTTTCCACGAGGATGGCTATGCCAGCGCCATCGACGTGGTCGAGGCCATGGCCGAACGCGACGCTGCCCCCGTCGCCGCATGAGTGCGGTCGACCATATCAAAGGCTCGACCTTTCACGGGCGGCGCGGCGCGGTGGAGAACGCCTTCACCTATTCCATCGACTACGTGATGCTGGATGCCGAGGCCGACCGCCCCCGCGCCCCGTGGCTCTTCGGGCGCAACCGGGCCGGTCTGACCTCCTTGCATGACGCCGACCACGGCGGCCCCCCGAAAGAGGGGCGCGGCGCGGTCTGGGCGCGCGAGGTCTTCGCGGTGCATGGGTTGGCCGAGGTGACGGACGGCAAGCTGATGCTCCTGGCCCAACCGCGGATGCTGGGGCATGTGTTCAACCCGGTGTCCTTCTGGCTGGCCCATGACCGGCAGGGCCGCCTGCGCGCCGTGATCGCCGAGGTGACGAACACCTTCGGCGACCGGCACAGCTACCTTTGCGCCCATCACGACCAGCGCCCGATCACGCGCGAGGATACGCTGTCGGCGCAGAAGATCTTTCACGTTTCGCCGTTCCAGCCGATCGAGGGTGGATACACCTTCCGCTTCGACATCCGCAGCGATCGCGTCGGCGTCTGGATCGACTACGCCACGGGCAATGAGGGCGTTCTGGCCACGCTGACCGGCAAGCGCGCGCCGCTGACCACCTTCGGCATCGTCACATCGGCCTTCCGCCGCCCGCTGGGCGCGCGCCGGGTGCTGGCGCTGATCCACTGGCAGGCGCTGAAGCTGTGGTGGAAGGGCGCGCCCTACCGCGTGCGGCCCGCGCCCCCGGAGCAAGAAATCTCCTGACATGCCTCTAGCGCCTTCCCGCCCCGGCTATGCGGTCTTTGCCGCGATGCTCGCCGCGGCGGGCCTGCCGATCTACATCCACGCGCCCAAGGTCTATGTCGACGAGTTCGGCGTCGGGCTGACCGCATTGGCGGGGGTGCTGTTCGCGCTGCGGCTCTTCGACGTGGTGCAGGACCCGGCGCTTGGCTGGCTGGCGCAAAGGCTGCGCGCAAGGCGCGGGCTGGCCGTGGCGGTCGGGGTCGCGGTGCTGGCGGGCTCGATGCTGGGGCTTTTCGCGGTGGAACCGCCCATCGCGCCGCTCTGGTGGTTCGCGCTGATGATGACGGGGCTCTTCTCGGCCTTCTCCTTCCTGACGATCTGCATGTATGCCCAAGGCGTCGCCGCCGCCCCGCGGTTGGGGGCGCAAGGCTACCTCGGCCTTGCCGCATGGCGGGAAACCGGCGCGCTTCTGGGCGTCTGTGTCGCCGCCGTCGCGCCCACGGCGCTGGACGCGACGGGCGACCCTTACGGCAATTTCGCGCTCGGCTTCGCGCTGGTCTGTCTTTCGGCGCTTTGGCTCATGCGCCGTGAATGGACGGCAGAGGGCGCGGTGGGCACCTCGGGCTTCCGCACGGTCCTGTCGGACGCCATCGCGCGACGTTTGCTGCTGGTCGCGCTGATGAACGCGGCCCCGGTCGCCGTCTCCTCCACGCTCTTCCTGTTCTACGTCGAAAGCGTGCTGGCGGCACCGGGCTGGGAGGGGCCGCTGCTGCTGCTCTTCTTCCTCGCCGCCGCGGGCACCGCGCCCATCTGGACGCGGCTCGCCCGCCGCTTCGGCCCGCGCCCCATGCTGCTGGCGGCCATGGCGCTGGCCATCGCCTCCTTCTCGCTGGTCCTGACGCTCGGCCCCGGCGACACGACGGCTTTCGCGTTGATCTGCCTCGCCTCCGGCGCGGCACTGGGGGCGGATTTCGCCCTTCTCCCCGCGCTCTTCGCGCGCCGGATGGAGACCGTCGCCCCCGAGGCCGGCGCGGCCTTCGGCCTCTGGGCCTTCGTCTCGAAAGCCTCGCTCGCGCTGGCCGCGGTGGTGCTTTTGCCGACGCTCGACGCGGCGGGTTTCACCTCGGGCGGCGAAAACACGCAGGGCGCGCTGGACCTGCTGACCTATCTTTATGCCTTGGTGCCCTGCGTCCTGAAACTGGGCGCAATGGCGGTGCTGGCGACAACGCCGCTGCCGGATGGCGGGCACCCCGAGACGAGTTGAAAAGGAGACGACATGCGCGAGTGGAGCGGAAAACGGTATTGGCTGGTGGGCGCCTCCGAGGGGTTGGGCCGCGCGCTGGCGATGAAGATGAGCCGCGCGGGCGCGGAGCTGATCCTTTCGGCGCGCTCGGGCGACCGGCTGCGGGAACTGGCCGCCGAATTGCCGGGGCGCACCCATGTGGTGCCGATGGACATCGCCGACCGCGACAGCGTCGAGGAAGCGGCGCAGGAGGTGGGCGAGATCGACGGGCTGGTGTTCCTTGCCGGGCTCGCCACGCTGATCAAGGCGACCGAGTGGGATGCCGACCGCGTGGAACAGATGTTCGACGTGAACCTGACGGGGGCCGCCCGCGTCATCGGGCAGGTGATCGGCGGCATGGTCGCGCGGGACGCGGGCCATATCATGATGATCGGCTCGCTCTCGGCCTATCGCGGCCTGCCGGGGTCGATCGGCTACTCGGCCTCCAAGGCCGGGCTGATGGCGCTGGCAGAATCGATGCATGGCGATTTGCGGCACACCGGCGTTCTCGTCCAGCTGTCGAATCCCGGCTACATCCAGACCCGGATGCAGGACGACAACCCGCATTCCAAGCCCTTCATCATGTCCCCTGACGAGGCCGCGCAGCAGGTCTTCGACCAGATGAACACCGACAGCTTTCACAAGGCCTTTCCCTTCGGCTTCAGCCTGCTCTTCCGCGTCTCGCGGTTCCTGCCGACGGGGCTGTACGAGGCGATCTTCTTCCGCCGCTGACTTGACGTCGATCAATGACGGGGGCGGCCCTGTCCTGTGCTACTGTGTTCGTTGAACCAGACGCGCGAGGAGGAACAGGGCATGGAAATCTCGGTCAGGAAAGTGGCGCAGGTGATCCTGATGGGCCACGAGATCGAACGCGCCGAAGGAGAGCTTCGGGCCTTCATCGGGCAGATGAACGACGACGAACAGGCCGAGCTGACGGCGATCTACTGGATCGGGCGCGGCAGTTTCGAGCCCGAGGATTGGGCCGAGGCCGTGGCCACCGCGCGGGCCGAGGCGACGACGCCGACCGCCGATTACCTGCTCGGCAGCCCGCATTTCGCGGACCACCTCGAATCCGGGGCCGAGGCCATCGGCATGGACATCACCGACGAGGAGGAAGACCTGCTGTAGTCCGCGTGGGCGGGTCGGGCGGCCCGCCCCTTGCCGCGGTCAGGCGGCGTCGAAATCAAGGGTCAGCCGCCCGGTCAGGGGCCGCGCCTGGCAGGCGAGGACAAAGCCCGCCTCCAGTTCCCATGGCTCGAGCGAGTAGTTCACGGCCATCTCGGCCCGCCCCTCGGTCACGCGGCAGCGACAGGTGCAGCACATGCCCCCGCGGCAGGAATAGGGCAGCTCCAGCCCTTGCCGTTCGCCCGCGTCCAGAACGCTGGCATCGCCCGCGTCCATGGTGATGCGGCGCGTCGCGCCGTCGAGCAGGACATCCACCGTCACGCCGCCTGCCGCCGCCGCCTCGGCCTCGGGCGAGCGCGGGACGCGCGCAGGGGCCTCGCCCGCCATGAAGAACCGCTCGTGGTGGATCCGCTCCGGGGCCACGCCCAGCGACCGGCAGGCCCCCTCCACCGCGTCGATCATCTCGCCCGGACCGCAGAGGAACACGCCATCCGCCTCGGCAGGGTCGATCACGCCCGCCCCGGCCAGCCGCGCGATCTTCTCGGCGTCCACCCGCCCGTTCAAAAGCGGGACGTCCTGTTCCTCGCGGCTCAGGACATGGACCATCGTGAAGCGGTCGAGGTGCCGGTTCTTGAGCTGCTCGAACGCCTCGCGGAACATGATCGTCTCGCGGCCCCGGTTGCCGTAGACCAGCGTCACCGTAGCCCCCCGCGCCAGCGCTGCACCGGCAAGTGCCACCATCGGAGTGATCCCGGAACCCGCCGCCACCAGCAGCAGCCGGGCGCAGCCCGGATCGGTGAAGCGCCCCTCGGGCGGCATCACCTGCAGCCGGTCGCCGGGACGCAACCCTTGGGCAAAGCCGGAGAAGGCACCGCCCGGCACATGTTTCACCCCGACCCAAAGCCCCTCGCCCGGCAGGGAGGCGATGGAATAGGAGCGGCGGATATCCACGCCCCCCACCTCGGCACGAAGGGTCAGGTATTGGCCGGGCCGAAAGGCGAAGGCCTCGCGCAGCCCATCCGGCACACCGAGGCGGATCGCCACCGCCTCGGGCCCTTCGGGCCGGACCTCGGCCACGGTCAGTTCGTGGAACATCGCCGCCCCCCTCAGATGCACTTGAAGTAGTCGAAGGGCTCGCCGCAGGCGGTGCAGGCGTATTGCGCCTTGCAGGCGGTCGAGCCGAATTCGCTGATCTTCCGCGTCGCGGTGGAGGCGCAGCGCGGGCAACTCACGACCGGATCGTCGAAGAGCGCCCGCTTGCCCGCCGCCCCCTCGGGCGGGGCGATGCCATAGGCGCGCAGCTTCTCGCGCCCCTCGGGCGTGATCCAGTCGGTCGTCCAGGGCGGCGAGAGCGCCCGCTCGATCCGCACCTCGAAGCCCGCCGCACGCAGCGCCGCCTCGATCCCCATCTCGATCATCGCGGTGGCGGGGCAACCCGAATAGGTCGGGCTGACGCGCGCGACGGCGACGCCCTCCTCCAGCCGCACCTGGCGCAGGATGCCGAGGTCGGCCACGGTGACGCAGGGCACCTCGGGGTCGGGCACGGCGGCGGCGGCGGCCCAGGCGCGCGCCTCGGCGCTCACCATGTCGCCCCCGGATAGGCGCGCTGCAGATACTGCATCTCGGCCAGGAGATGCCCGAGATGCTCGCCATGCAGCCCCCGCCGCCCGCCGGTCTGGGGGTAGGGCACCTCCGGTGCCTCGAGCATCGCCTCGGCGAAGATCATGCCGATGACCCTGTCCCAGGCCGGGCGCATCCCGGCACGCGCGGGCAAGACCCCCTCGGCCACCAGCGCCGCCGAGGCCGCGCTCTCCTCGAAGATCTCGCCGGTGAAGCGGTGCAGCTCCGCCACCGCGGCCTGCATCCGCGCGGCGCTGTCCTCGGTGCCGTCGCCCAGCCGGATCACCCATTCGCCCGCGTGGCGGACGTGATAGGCCATTTCCTTCATCGCCTTGCCCGCGACGCCGCGGATCACGGCGTCGGGGCTGTCCACCGCGGCTGCCCAATAGGGCTCCATGAAGGCGGCGAAATAGAGCTGCCGCAGCATGGTCTGCGCGAAATCGCCGTTGGGCCGCTCGCAGATCAACAGGTTGCGATACTCCCGCTCGACCCGGAGAAAGGCGAGGTCATCCTCGCTGCGCCCCTTGCCCTCCAGCTGCGCGGCGTAATCGTAAAGCGTGCGCGCCGTCCCGATCAGGTCCAGCGCCATGTTGGGCAGCGCAAGGTCTTCCTCCAGCATGGGCGCATGGCCGCACCATTCCGACAGGCGATGTCCGAGGATCAGGTGATCGTCGGCCAGCTCGAGGACGGCGTCGAAGAGGGCCGGCATCACATGTGCCCCACGTCATCGGGGATGTCGTAGAAACTCGGGTGGCGGTAGATCTTGTCGGCGGTCGGCTCGAAGGTTTCGGCGGCGTGGTCGGGATCGCTCGCGGTGATCGCCCTGGAGGGCACCACCCAGATCGACACCCCCTCGCCCCGCCGCGTGTAGACGTCGCGCGCGGCCTGAAGGGCCAGCACCTCGTCGGCTGCATGAAGGCTGCCCACATGCTTGTGGCTCAGCCCGTTGCGGGGCCGGATGAACACTTCCCAAAGCGGTGTTTCCTGCGCCATCCCTCACCCCTTCTCCGTTTTTCAAATATCCCGCCGGGTCGCCCGAAAAGCAGGCGAAACCCCCTCGACCCCTATTCCGCCGCCTGCGCCACGCGCCGCGCCCGCCGCTTTTCGGCATGGGCCAACGCCGCCTCGCGCACCCAGGCGCCGTCTTCCCAAGCCTTCCGCCGGTCGCGGATGCGGTCGACGTTCATCTGCCCCCCGCCCTTCACCACGCGCCAGAACTCCGCCCAGTCGATCGGGCCGTGATCGTAGCCGCCCTTTTCCTCGTTCCAGCGCAGCTCCGGGTCCGGCACCGTCAGCCCGAGGAACTCGGCCTGCGGCACGGTCGCGTCGATGAACTTCTGCCGCAGCTCGTCATTGGTGAAGCGCTTGATCTTCCAGCTCATCGACTGGTCGGAATGCTGGCTGTCGCCGTCGGACGGTCCGAACATCATCAGCGACGGCCACCACCAGCGGTTCAGCGCATCCTGCGCCATCTCGCGTTGTGCGGGCGTTCCGCGGGCCAGCGTCATGACGATCTCGTAGCCTTGCCGCTGGTGAAAGCTCTCTTCCTTGCAGACCCGGATCATCGCGCGGGCATAAGGCCCGTAGGAACAGCGGCAAAGCGGGATCTGGTTCATGATCGCGGCCCCGTCGACCAGCCAGCCGATCACGCCGATATCGGCCCAGCTGAGGGTGGGATAGTTGAAGATCGAGGAATACTTGGCCTTGCCGCTCAACAGCTCCTCGGTCATCTGCTCGCGGCTCACGCCCAGCGTTTCGGCGGCGGCGTAAAGATACAGGCCATGCCCGCCCTCGTCCTGCACCTTGGCCAGCAGCGCCGCCTTGCGCTTCAGGCTGGGGGCGCGGGTGATCCAGTTGCCCTCGGGCAGCATGCCGACGATCTCGGAATGGGCGTGCTGGCCGATCTGGCGGATCAGCGTGCGTCGATAGCCCTCGGGCATCGCGTCGTTCGGCTCGATCTTTTCCTCGGCGTCGATGCGCGCCTGGAACCGGGCGAGGAACTCGGGCGTTTCCCCGGTCGCGCCATCGGCGCCGATCAAACCTTGCGAATACATGCGCACACCTCCCTGCGGCCTGTGCCCTGCATTTTATGTTACGAAAAACACGAAATCAACGGATGTTTGTAACGCAAAATCAGCCCTGTCCGAAGCGCGCCGCGCCATCGCCCGCAGGCAGCCCGCGAAAGCCGGGGCCCGCTTGCGACAGCCACAGCCCGGAGGCGGGCCGCGTCCGGGCATAGGCGCCCGCCACCCGCGCGCGCAGGTCGAGGTCCGGCCAGCCCGGATCGACCAGCGCGGCGGGCCATTCCGGGTGGCGCAGCACGTAGCGCCGCCAGCGATGGATCAGGACGGTCCGCGCGGCCATGGCGTCGAGCCCGTCACCGGCGAAACCCGTGGCGCAGACGAGATCGGCCAAGGCCCGGATCGCGGCGGCCTCGGCCCGTTGCCCGGCGTCGGGCGCATCGGTGCGAAGGCCCTCGGGCACATGGGTGATCGCGCCGCGCAGCGTCACGCCAAGCGCGCGCGGCGGGAACTCCGCGGGCCAGAGGCCGACGCCCGGCGCGATGGGGATGCCGCGCGGATCGTCCGACAGGGTGACGATCCAGTCCCCGCCGGTCACCGCGCCGGGGGCGGCATAGACCAGCCGGGCGGCTTGGGTGAACTCGGCCCGCCCGGTGTCGGAGAAGCCGTAGATCGCCGCGCGCCCGTCCTCGGGGTCCTTCTCCCGCGTGATCCAGCCATCGGCCACCAGCCGCGACAGGGCGGTGCGCTGCGCCGCGCGCCCCACGCCCAGCCGGTCGAGGATCGCGCCCAGCCGCGCCGCCTGAACGCGCCCGCCGCGCGGCTCGACCGCGTCGCCCAGGATCGTCACGATCAGCGACCAGACCCGCAGCCGCCCCTGCCCGTGCAGGTGCTCGGCCAGGATCGGTGCAAGCGGATCGGAGGGGGGCGCGTTACTGAATATAGTCGGGCTCTTCCGCATCCAGCACCGCGCGCATGCCGCGCAGGAAATCGGCTTCGGCCACCGCGTCGCCCTCCTGCTGGCGGGCGGTCAGCTCGGCCACTTCGGGCGACAGCTCGCGCAGGGGGCGGCCGGTCTGCAGGGCAAGGATATAGGTGCGCGCGGCGCGCTCGAAGTAATACATGCGCATCACCGTCTCGGCCACGGTCTCGCCGATGAAGAGGACGCCGTGATTGCCCATGATCATGGTGCGCACGCTGGGGTCCTGGAACAGCCGCGCGCAGCGGGTTCCCTCCTCCTCCAGCGCGAGGCCGCCGTATTGCTCGTCGACGACCTGCCGGTTGTAGAACATCGCCGAGGACTGGTCGATCGGCGGCAGGCGACTGTCGGCAAGCGAGGCCAGCACCGTCGCGTAGGTCGAATGCACATGGATCGCGCAGCGCGCGTGCGGCACGTGGCGGTGCAGGCTTGCGTGCAGGCCCCAGGCGGTGGGATCGGGCGCATCCTCGCCCTGCGCGCTGTCGGGATCGTTGGCGTCGATCACCCAGAGGTCCGAGGCGCGGATGCGGCTGAAGTGTTTCTTGGGATTGATCAGGAACTCGGTCCCGTCGTCGTTCACGGCCAGCGAGAAATGGTTGGCGACGCCCTCGTGCATCCCCTCGCGCGCGGTCAGGCGAAAGGCGGCGGCAAGCTCGGTGCGGGCGGTGGCGTGGTCCATGGCGATCTCCGGAAACAGGCTGCACAAAGGCTAGACGCGCCGCCATGTCGGGGCAAGCGGGGAGGCGTGGACTGATGCCAAGTCATCAACGATCCCCCGAATGACCCGGCTTTGGCCCGGTGCGTTCCGCAATCGCGCCGCATTTCGGGGCGAGAAGACCGGAACCAGAGAATTTTGAGCAGGTCATACCCAGATGGATCGTCTTACGGAAATGGAAGCTTTCGCAATGGTCGTGGACCAGGGCGGCTTCACCGATGCAGCCAAGAAGATGGGCATTTCGAAATCCGCTGTCTCCAAGCATGTCTCGAGCCTCGAGACCCGTCTGGGGGCGCGGTTGCTCAACCGCACCACTCGCCGCGTCAGCCCGACGGAGATCGGGCTGGCCTATTACGACCGCGCCCGACGGGTTCTCAATGACGCTGGCGAGGCCGACGCGCTGGTCACCGCGATGCAATCGGCGCCCTCGGGCACGCTGCGCGTGTCGATGGCCACGGACTTCGGGGTCAACCACGTCTCGCCCATCCTCGGGCAGTTCCTGCACGAGTTTCCCGACGTGACGGTGAACATGGTGCTGAACAACCGCTACGTGGAGTTGATCTCGGAAGGGTTCGACATGGCCATCCGCGTGGGTGAACTGGAGGACAGCAGCCTGCGCGCCCGCAAGATCTGCGAGACGCAGCGCCGGATGATCGCCGCGCCGGCCTATTTCCGGAAATACGGGCGGCCCGGACGGATCGACGATCTGAACGAGCACAAGCTTCTGCATTACTCCAACAACGCGAACGCGAACGTCTGGAAGATCACCGCCCCCTCGGGCGAGCAACGGCAGGTCCGCACCGGTGGCTGGCTGACGGTGAATGACGGCCAGTCGCTGCTGAATGCCGCCATCGGAGGGCTCGGCATCGCCTACCTGCCCAGTTTCCTCTATGCCGACCCGATGCGCGCGGGCCTTGTCGAGGACGTGATCCCCGACCTGCCGGTCGATATCCAGGGGGTCTACGCGATCTACCCGCCCGGCCGCTACACCCAGCCCAAGGTGCGCGCCTTCATCGACTTCCTCGTCGATGCCTTCAAGGACAAGGGCCCGACCGACTGGTGACGCGACGCCCATGACATCCGTGCCTGCGCGCCCCGTATCTTGCTCCGGGGCTGCGCGGCAACCTGCGCCCGGGTCGGTCCGTCCGATCCGGGCGTCTTTTCATTGGGCGAGCAGAACGACCTCGACCCGGCGATTGGCCTCGCGCCCCTCGGGCAGGCTGTTGGCCGCGCGCGGGGCAAGGTAGCCGACGCCCGCGGCCTCGATCTGCGCGCTATCGGCGCCGAACCCCTCGACAAGCGCATCGCGCACCGCAAGCGCCCGCGCCCGGCTGAGGTCGATGTTGCGCTCCAGCGCGCCCTCGGTGTCGGTGTGCCCCACCAGCACGATCCGCCGCTCGGCCCCTTCGGCCAGCCAGTCGGCCAGCGTGACGAGGCTGTCGTAGCGCCGATCAGACAGGGCCGAGGCCCCGGTGTCGAAGTCCAGATCCTCGAGCACCGCATGCCCCCGCGCCGTCAGCCCCGCGATCAGGCCACCATCGGCCGGATCGCCCGCCACGCGGGTGGAGGGCACGACGGTCGGGGCGGCCCTTTCCGGCGGCACGATCCGGGCCAGGTGGGCATAGCCCAGCAGCCCGCCCTGCGAGAGCGTGAGCGCGACATGCTCTGGGCCGGCCGTGGTCTGGCGCGTGGCGGTGAGGTAGCGGAAATCGCCGAGGTCCACGTGCATCGCGGGCCCCTCGGCGATGGGCAGCGCGTAACGGAAATCGAAGCCGCCACAGGCGGCATCGGCGCAGGCAAAGCCGATCTCGTAGCCCTGGGCGGTCAACTGGTCGCGCAGTCGGGACAAAAGCGCGGCCGTCTCGCCCGGCGCGCCTGGCACCTGCCAGACCTCTTCCAGCAGCGTCCCGTCACCGGGGGCGCTCGGCACCGCGCTTTCGGTGAAGGGCCCGGTGGCCAGCGGGTAGCCCACCACCGTCTCGCTGCGCGACAGAACGCGCTCGGCCCCTGCGGGCCATGACGCGTCGAACGCGGCGGCGGGCAGGGCCAGCAGGCAGGGGATCAGGCAGGACAGGCCGCGTGGCGCGCGGCGGGCAAGCGTCATGTCGTGTCAGGCGTCGTTGCTTCGGTAGTGATACCGTCCCACAGGCGTGAAGCCCAGGGAAGCGTAAAGCCCCTGCGCCGGCCGGTTTTCGCCGGTCACCAGTGTGGCGAAGCGGGCCGCGCCCTGCGACACGGCCCAATCGCCCGCGGCGCGCATCATGATCCCGGCCAGCCCCTTGCGCCGGTGCTGCGGCAGGATCTCGAGCGCGTGGAGCATCGCGGTGCTCTCAAGGATCGCGGCGAATGCGGTGCCCGCGGGTCGGTCGTCGATGCGCCCGAAGAAGGACATGCGCGGCCCCGCGGCGCGCGCCATCACGGCAAGGCGGGCGGGGCCGATGCCGCCCGCGGCCCAGATCTCGGTCTGGATCGCAAGCGGCGGCCAGACGGCGAAACAGCTGACGGGCGGGGGCACCTCGGCCAGTGTCGCGCTGTCGGTCATCAGCGCGTTGGTCGTGTCGCGGACGGAAAGGCCGCGCGCGGCGAGGCGGTCGTCGAGCGCGGTCTGGTGGTCGAGCACCATGAAGAGCGGCGGCTGCCCGGCCTCGGCCAGCGCGGCAAGGGCCGCGTCGATCTCGGCCTCGGTGGCGTCGCCCGCCTGCGGATCGGTGAGCCGCGCGGCACTGACGCGCTGGCCGCCGCCTGCGCCCTCGGGCACGGTGAAGGGGCCGACCGCCCGCGCCGCCGCCGGGGGCCAGGTGGCCGCGATGACGGGGGCGAGGTCAGCGATGCGCATGGCCGCTTATCCCGCTTCGGGGAACAGGCGCGTCAGGTCCGACATCACGGCATCGACGGCGGCACCGTCCTGGCTGCGCACCACGATGTTCGAGCCATGCACCCCGTCGCGGTGGAACGGATAGGAGCCGATGGAGACCTCGGGATGTGCGGCGGCCAGCTGCCCCAGCGCCTCGGCGATGTCGCCTTCGCCACGGACCACGCGCAGCGATTGCGACAGCATCGGCGCGCCGCCCGTCAGCGTCGGCAGGACCGAGGCGACCATCGCCTCGAAGATGGTGGGCACACCGGCCATGACATGCACGTTGCCGATGGTGAACCCCGGCGCGGCCGAGATCGGATTGTCGATCAGGCTGGCCCCCTCGGGGATGCGCGCCATGCGCAGGCGGGCGGCGTTCAGCTCCTGCCCCTGCCGGTCGTAATGCGCCTGAAGGATCGCGCGGGCGTCGTCGCGGATGTCGATGGAGGCTCCCATCGCGTCGGCCACCGCATCGGCGGTGATGTCGTCATGGGTCGGCCCGATCCCGCCCGAGGTGAAGACGTGATCGTAAGCCGCTGACAGGGCCTGCACCGCCTGTTTGATCCGGTCGTGTTCATCGGCGACCACGCGCGCCTCGGTCAGGCGGATGCCGTGGTCGGTCAGCGCGCGCGCGAGGAAATGCATGTTCGAGTCGCGCGTGCGCCCCGAAAGGATCTCGTCACCGATGACCAGCATCGCGGCGGTGGGGGATGTCATGGCCTGCCCTTCGCTTGTCCGTCCCTGCCGGATCGGTATAGGCGGGGGGCCATGCGGTTTCCAACCCCCCTCGTTCGCGCCACGCTGTTGCGCCGCTACAAGCGGTTCCTGTCCGATGTCGTGCTCGAGGACGGGCGCGAGGTGGTGGCGCATTGCCCGAACCCCGGCAGCATGATGGGGCTGGCCCGGCCGGGCGCGACTGTCTGGCTGGAGCCGAACGACGATCCGAGGAAAAAGCTCGGCTTCGGCTGGCGGTTGGAGGAGCTGGAGGGCGGCCACATGGCGGGCATCGACGCGAACCTGCCCAACCGCATCGTCGCCGAGGCGCTGGCCGAGGGGCGCATCCCCGCGCTGAGGGGCTACGGCACCATCCGCCCCGAGCAGCGTTACGGCGAGAACAGCCGGATCGATTTCCTGCTGACCGAGTCGGGGCGGCCCGACGCCTTCGTCGAGGTCAAGAACGTCCACCTGCGGCGCGCGGGGGATTGGGCCGAGTTTCCCGACTGCGTCACCGCCCGCGGCACCAAGCATCTGCACGAGCTTGCCCGCATCGCCGAGGGCGGCGGGCGCGCGGTGATGCTTTATATCGTGCAGCGCAGCGATTGCGCGCGCTTCCGGCTTGCGGGCGACCTCGACCCGGCCTATGCGCGCGCCTTCGACGCCGCCCGCGCCGCCGGGGTCGAGATGCTGTGCCACGGCACGCGGATCACGACCGAAGGGGTATGGCTTGACGCTCCGCTGCCCGTCGACGCGGAACCGCAGGCACGTTGAGGCGAGGCGCGATGCCACATGTGCGTGTCAAGGCGGGTTGACTGGAAATTGTCGCATGATGCGACTAGGTTAGGGACGAAACGGCGCTCGGAGGCCCAGGTTTGGACGATTTCAAGGGCCGTCTGACGAAAGACGGCATTCGCATTCACGACACCGATGGCTTCGCCGGTATGCACCGGGCGGGGGCCTTGGCCGCGCGTATCCTCGACGATGTCGCGCCGCTGGTCTTTCCGGGTCAGACCACGGGCGTGATCGACGCCGCGATCGAGCACATGGTCGAAGAGGCCGGGGCGACCTCGGCCACCATAGGCTACCGCGGCTACCAGCACGCCTCCTGCATCAGCGTGAACCACGTGGTCTGCCACGGCATTCCGGGGCCCAAGGTGCTGAAGGATGGCGACATCCTGAATATCGACGTGACCGTGATCGTCGACGGCTGGTTCGGCGACACCAGCCGGATGTATGTGGCCGGCAAGCTGGGCCGCAAGGCCGAGCGCCTGATCGAGGTCACCCACGAGGCGCTGTTCAAGGGGATCGAGGCGGTGCGCCCCGGCAACACCTTCGGCGACATCGGCCACGCCATCCAGACCCATGTCGAGGCGCAGCGCATGAGCGTGGTGCGCGATTTCTGCGGGCACGGGCTGGGGCAGGTGTTCCACGCGCCGCCCAACGTGCTGCATTACGGGCGGCCCGGCACCGGGCCGGTGCTGGAGGAAGGCATGTTCTTCACCATCGAGCCGATGGTGAACCTCGGGCGGCCCGAAACCAAGGTGCTGGCCGACGACTGGACGGCGGTGACCCGCGACAAGAGCCTGTCGGCGCAGTTCGAGCATTCCATCGGCGTGACCGCTACGGGCTGCGAGATCTTCACCCTCTCGCCCGCGGGGCGGTTCCACCCGACCTGGGGCTGATCGCTGCTCGGCATCCATTGCTCACGGTTTGTTAACCTTTCGGAGGCAGGCTGCCCGCATGAGCGAACAGCCCGCCTTTTCCTTCGACGAGATGTCGCCGTCCTTCCTGCCGGGCGGCAGGGCCGTGGCGCGGGGTGAACGGCCTGCCCCGGCGGGCGGCCCCTCCCGCGGGGCGGAGGTGCATCGCCATGCCCACCGCGACCGGCTGCGCCGGCGCTTCACCGAGGGTGGGGCCGATGCGGTGCCGGAGTATGAACTGCTCGAGATGATCCTCTACCGCGCCATCCCGCGCGGGGACACCAAGCCGCTGGCCAAGCGGCTGCTCAAGCGTTTCGGTGATCTGAACCACGTTCTCGCCGCCCCTCCGCCCCGCCTGAAGGAGGTGGAGGGGGTGGGCGAGCGTGTCATCTTCGAACTGAAACTGACCGAGGCGGTGGGTCACCGCATGGCGCGGGCGAAGGTGCTGAAGAAACCGCTCCTCGGGTCATGGGATGCGCTGCTGGACTATTGCCAGACCGCCATGGCGCACAGGGACCTCGAGCAGTTCCGCGTCCTCTACCTCGACCGCAAGAACGTGCTGATCGCGGACGAGGCGCAGGCCGATGGCACCGTGGATCATGTGCCGGTCTACCCGCGCGAGGTGGTGAAACGCGCGCTGGAACTCAACGCCTCGGCCCTGATCCTGGTTCACAACCATCCCTCCGGCGACCCTGCGCCGAGCCGGGCGGATATCGACATGACCTACGCCATCCGCGATGCCGCGGAGGTTCTGGGCCTTGTGCTTCACGATCACCTTGTCATCGGCAAGGCGCGGCACGTGAGTTTCCGCAGCGAAGGATACCTGTGAGAGGTCGGGACGGCCCGGATATCCCGGTTTCCCCGGCTTGCCGCCATGACGGCCGCCATCACGTCCGCCTTGAGCAAGTCGCGTTCATTCGCATCCACGCGATCCGCTCCAACGGTTTGACGTCGCATGTTCGAGGCGCGCAAAACCGGTTCCCGCCAGTGCGCTACATGCTCTACTCCAGCCAGACCTCGACGCGCCGGTTCACCGCCCGGCCCCAGTCGTTGTCATCGCAGGCCATCGGCATGGCCTCTCCGAAGGCTTCCAGCGCAAGGGTGACGCGGTCGGGCTGCGCGCTGTCGGCGGCGGCGATGACGGCGGCGCGCGCGGCCTC
>NZ_JASJOE010000151.1 GCF_030163755.1 Roseicyclus amphidinii | reverse complement strand
CCGGGTGGCGGCCCAGCTGCGCCACCAGCGCGCTGTCGGTCGCCCCCGTCGCGCCGCCCCGCGCCAGCAGCAGCGCCGAGGCGATGGCAATGATCACCGCGGGGATCTGGCTGACCAGCCCGTCGCCGATCGTCAGGATGGCATAGGTCTCGAAGGCGCGCGCCAGCGGCATGTCATGCAGCATCGTGCCGACAAGCAGCCCCACGACAAGGTTCAGCATCGTGATCAGAAGCCCCGCGATGGCGTCGCCCTTGACGAATTTCGACGCGCCGTCGAGCGAGCCGAAAAAGCTCGTCTCGGCCTGCTCGCGCTCGCGCCGCGCCTTGGCCTCGGCATGGTCGATGGCGCCCGCGGCCATGTCGCTGTCGATGGCCAGTTGCTTGCCCGGCATCCCGTCCAGCGCGAAGCGCGCGCCGACCTCGGCCATGCGGGCGGCGCCCTTGTTGATGACGATGAAGTTCACGATCAGCAACACGCAGAAGATCACGAGGCCCATCACGACGCTGCCGCCGATCACGAACATGGCGAACCCCTCGATCACGCCGCCGGCGGCCGAGGGCCCGGTGTGGCCCTGCCCGATGATCAGCTTGGTGGAGGAGACGTTGAGCGAGAGCCGCAGCATCAGCGAGGCGAGCAGGATCGTGGGGAAGGCCGAGAAATCGAGCGGGCGCTCGATGAAAAGCGTGACCGTGAAGATCAGGATCGCCAGCCCGAAACTGGCCGCAAGGCCAAGGTCCACCACGAAGCTCGGGACCGGCAGGATCATCATCACGATGACCGCCATCAGGGCCAGCGCGAACAGGACCGTGGGCCGGAGGGCAATCTGCGACAGGCTCATGGAGCGGCCTCCGCCGGGCGGGGTGCCGGGTTGTCCAGCAGTGCCGCCACCTCGGCCCGCAGCCTGCGGCTGTCGTCGATGCGCGCCGCCAGGGCCGAGAGCACCGGCGGCGATCCGGGCGGGCGATCTACGGCGGATGCGGCGGGCAGCCCGGCCATGCGGTCGGCGATCTCGGCATGCGGCGGCAGGGCGTCCCGCGCGATGCGCGGCCAGTCGCCGCCCTGCCA
>NZ_JASJOE010000150.1 GCF_030163755.1 Roseicyclus amphidinii | reverse complement strand
GGACGAAGCCGCTCCGCGGCATTGGCGCATTGGGCTGATGGAGTGAGCCTGCCGTAACGATGCGCATTTTGCGATCTGTCCGACCTGTCTGACGCTTGGGACCTTCTCAATCGTCAGACAGGAGGTTTCCATGAAAGAGGAGAGAGTAACCCCGCTGCGCCAGCGGATGATCGAGGACATGCGCATCCGGGGCATGGGCGAGAAAGCCCAGAAGTCCCACATCCGGGCGATCAAGGATTTCGCAGCTTTTCTCGGTCGATCACCCGATACCGCGACGCCCGAGGATCTGCGGGCCTATCAACTGCACATGGCCGATACCGGGGTCACGCCGTCGACGTTCAACGTGCGGATCGTGGCGCTGCGTTTCTTCTTCGGCATGACCTGCGGGCGGGACGAGATGAAGCGCTACATGCAATTCCGCACCGAACCGAGGAAGCTGCCGGTCGTCTTCAGCGTCCAGGAGGTGTCCGACATCCTGATGGCAGCGCCCGGACCCGGGCTCAAGTATCGCGCCGCGCTCAGCATCTCCTACGGCGCGGGGCTCCGGGCGGCGGAGGTCTGCAACCTCAAGATCGGCGACATCGACAGCGACCGGATGCTGATCCACGTGGAGCAGGGCAAGGGCCAGAAGGACCGCAAGGTCATGCTGTCGCCCGGCCTGCTGGAGTTGTTGCGGGCGTGGTGGCGCGAGGCGCGTCCCGAAGGCTGGCTGTTTCCGGGCAAGCCCAAGATCAACCCGATCTCACCGCGCCAGCTGAACCGCGCTTTCACGTCGGCCAAGCACATGGCCGGCGTCACGAAGCCCGCGACACTGCACACGTTGCGCCATAGCTTCGCCACGCACCTGCTGGAGGCCAACACCCCCTCTCGGCAGCATGCTGCGCATGCGCCTGCCGGGCAGTGGACGTGCGGGTCATCCAGGTGCTGCTGGGTCACGCCAAGCTGACGACCACCGCGCGATACACCCACGTGGCCACCAAGACGATCCGCGATACCGTCAGCCCCTATGAGATGCTGGCCAGGTTGCAGGATCAGACGGTGAAGCGAAGCCTGGAGTGACCGGGCGCCGGGGTGCCCC
>NZ_JASJOE010000149.1 GCF_030163755.1 Roseicyclus amphidinii | reverse complement strand
CAATACCCGGTCTGGTGGTCCTATGGCGCGAGCTTTGCCGCCGCCGCCGTGGCCGCCCTCGTCTCGGTATATTGCGCCGCGGCGCGCGTCACCGAGACGCTGACCGGCCGCCCGATCCTGCCGGGCAACGGGGGGGCGGGACATTGAGCGCGCTCGAGCTGGGCTTCTGGTCCTTCCCCGTCCTGCTGGCGATGATCTTTTTGCGCGCGCCCATCGGGCTGGCCATGTTCGTCGCGGGCCTTGGCGGGCTCTGGCTGGTCACCGGCAGCCCGAACATGGCGCTGAACCTGCTCAAGGCGGAAAGCTACGGCACCTTCTCGAACTACTCGCTGACCATCATCCCGATGTTCCTGCTGATGGGCCAGTTCGCCACGCTCTCGGGCATGTCCTCGGCGCTGTTCAAGGCCGCCGAGGGCTGGCTCGGCCACCGCAAGGGCGGCGTCGCCATGGCCTCGGTCGGGGCCTGCGCGGGCTTCGGCGCGATCTGCGGCTCGTCGCTGGCGACCGCGGCCACCATGTCGCGCGTGGCCCTGCCGGAGCTGAAGCGCTACGGCTATTCGGGCGGCTTCTCGACCGCGACGCTGGCGGCGGGCGGCACGCTGGGCATCCTGATCCCGCCCTCGGTGATCCTGGTGATCTACGCCATCCTGACCGAGCAGAACATCGCGTCCCTGTTCCTTGCGGCCTTCGTGCCCGGCATCCTCGCGGCCATCGGCTACATGATCACCATCTCGGTCTATGTCCGCCTCAACCCCGAGAGCGCCGGCGTGAAGGAGCGGGTTCCCTACGCCGAGCGCCTGCGCGCGCTGGCCGAGATCTGGCCGGTGATCCTCGTCTTCGGCCTCGTCGTCGGCGGCATCTACGCGGGCTGGTTCACGCCCACCGAGGGCGCCGCCGTGGGGGCCGCGGGCACCGGGCTGCTGGCGCTGGCGCGGGGCAACATGACCTGGGCGCTCTTCAAGGAGAGCGTCATCACCACCGCCATCTCCTCGGCGATGATCTTCTTCATCATCCTCGGCGCGAAGCTCTACAACTCCTTCCTCGCGCTGACCCAGCTGCCGCAGGAGCTGTCGCTCTGGGTCGTGAGCCAGGGCTACGCGCCGCTCACCGTGCTGATCCTGATCCTCGTCTTCTACCTGGTGATGGGCTGCCTGATGGACAGCCTGTCGATGATCCTGCTGACCATCCCGATCTTCTGGCCGGTGATGCAGGTGATGGATTTCGG